>CAMDGF010000001.1 GCA_945897555.1 Klebsiella pneumoniae
GCTGGATGGCAGAGACCTTCTTTTTGTAAGCGATGTTGATGCTCTGCGCCTTGAGCGCGCCATCCCACTCGCCGAGGATGCCCTCACGCTTGCCCTCGGCGAACTTCATGCCGCTGCGCAGCGGCAGGAAGCCCGGCTCAGCCATCACATGCTTGCCCTTCTGGTACTTGTAGATAGTGTCCGAAGCGTGGTCCTCGGCCTCGAGCAACACATAGCGGTTGCCCCGCTCCTGAGCCCGCGACGCCGCCGAGAGGCCTGCCGGCCCCGACCCGACGATCACGATGTCGTATTCGGCCTCTACGTTCTCGAACATCATGCCCATATTGACTCTCCGTGAAGCCTTGCTTGCGCCTTAACGCGCCTGTACCGCGACGACATTGCGTAACGCCACCAGACGGTTGGCGAAAACATCGGGCTTGTACTTCTCATCGTTGGCGAGCGCCTTGAGCAACTCGCCCATGTTCTTGCGCAGGTCGTCGTTCATGGCCAAGGTGCCGGACTTGAGAAGGTCGTTGGCCACGTTGGTGATGGCCATATAAGCCTGCTCGGCGCCGGCGTAATCCGAATAACTCGATTCGCGCGACTCGTCGATCAGCGCCAACAAGACTTGGCGCATCGTAGCCGGCGGGAAGCTCTGCTTTTCCAGGCGAGGCAACATGGCACCAATGGTGGCAGACAGCTCTCGCACCATGTCGACCTCGGTCTTGCCAGCCGGCTTCTTGCCCGTCGACACAGCCAGGTGCATGGCTCGCACCTGCGCGTCAAAAGCTGCCGACGCACCCGGATCGGTGGCGCGCACGATGGCTCGCAGCATCAGCAAGCTGCTGTCATTCACACGAACCACGCCGGGGCCGGTGCCGAGCCTGGCGTTCCAGCGCTTGTCGCTCATCGGGTGATGGCAAGCATGGCAATCAAACGCGACCAACTCCGGGAACAGTCCATCACGCCGCTTGGGGTCACTCACCACGTCGAGGATCTGCTGAGCCGCGATGGCCTGACCGATGGCCCAGATGCGCAGCGGGTCATAGTTGCCCTTGCGCTGCACGTAGTCCGCATCGACCTTCCAGTGGGCTGGTTCGAGTGCAGTGAAGGTCTTGATCTCAAATGAGATGCGCGGATGACCCGCGCCCATGATGCGGTGCGTGACGAAACGCGAGTCATCGCCAAAGTGACAGGACAGGCAAAGCCGCGCTTGAGCCACCGGGTTGGCGGTGTCGTAGAGCCCATCGGCCACGTTTTCGGCGTGAGTGCGGCCATCCACCGTGTGCTCGCCGATCCACTTACCCGAGGGGCCATGGCAGCCTTCGCAACCGACGCCCTCGCTCAGAATGAAGCGCTCGCCACGTGGCCCGCTCGGGTTATGGGCGTGGCAGTCGAGGCAGATCTTGGCCTTGTGCGCGCCCTCCTCAAGGCCCAGGTTCTTCGCGATGCGCTTGGAGTCGTCGTTCAGGAGCACCCGATAGGCGCTCGTGTGGCGATCCATGCGCACCCAAGTGGTGTACTCGTTCTGCAATACGTTGCTGCCATCCCACGGCACGATCGAGCCATGACAGGTGCTGCTGGCGCAGTTCACAGTGCCTTCGGTCTTGTGTGCGGAGAGGTGGGGCATCAACGCCGTGGAGGGGCCGGCGGCGGTCACGACAGTCGCCAGCGCGATGGCGCCGAACAACACGCCCAATGCCTTGGCCACGGTGCCCCACGGGCGACGCATCAGGGAGCGGATCGAGAGTTTCATGGCTTGTCCCGTTTGTTGCTGCCGGTCTGCTTGGCTACGTTCGCCGGCACCTTGCGTGACACGTAGTCACCCGACTGGCCGCGGTCTGTCACCGTCCAAAGGTCGCCCTTCGGGTTGAGGTACATCTTTTCCATCTCCTTGCGGGAGAAGGGCCGAGCACCGATCCGCCCAACGATGGCGATCTGCCCTCCGGTCTCATCCACCGCACGGTCCCGGTCGAGGCCCTTGCTCAGTGCGAGTGCCCGCGATGCCGTCTTGCGGGTCGCGATCAGCTCTGGCTTGGGCTCTGGCGAGAAGCCGTAGAAACCCGGCTGACTCTCAGGCGAGGTGAGCTGCAACACCTTCAGACCGTTGCGGCCGTCGGCGATGTAGGCGAACAGCGACGCATTGGTGCTACCCACCACCACATCCTGAGCGTCATTGATCTGACCATCCGCGTTGAACATCTGGTAGACCTTCGGCTGGTCTGCCTTTTCGATGTCAACGATGGCCAGACCTTCGCTGCCGGCCGCCACATAGGCATAGGTCCGAGCCAGATAAACGCGTCGGGCATCCTTGAGCGGCACGATGGCCGGGAGCAAGCGCGGTTTCATGTTGGTGATATCGACCACCTGCAGACCCTCGGCCGTCGTCACATAGACGTAGCGGAACTGGACCGCACTCGCTCGCGCATCCTTGAGCGGGATCGACGCCAGCGACTTGGGCTTGAGCGGGTCGTCAAGATCGATGACCTCAAGCCCCTTGGGCGTGGTGACGTAGGCGTAGTGGCCCGCCACCACGATGTGACGCGCGCCCTTGAGCAGGCCACCCGGGTTCCACGTCATCTCACGCTTGAGGAAATTGTTGCGTGCCTCGCCGTCGGCCAAGGTATCGACATTGACAGCGTAGAGACCCTCTTCAGCATCCACCACAAAGGCATAGTGGTAGATGGGGTGGAAGGGCTGCTCCATATTCACTTTGCGCATCAGGTCGCCTTGGTTGCGACCCGGGGCGATCGGCTGGTTGGTCGGCAAGGCCACGCAGGTGGCGTTCTTCGAAGCGACATGGGTGTCGTGTCCGAGCGGCGAATACGGCGCCGCGATGATGCGCTGACTCACACCCTTGTTGCCGTTACCGGCGATGTCGTAGACACGGAATCCGCCCCTACCCTCGGCCACGAACAGATACTCACCCCGCATCTGCAGACATTGCGCAGCGCCGCCCCCGGGCGTGCCCAAATGGTTGTGCGCTTCGCGGTGCGGCGCGTCGACGATCTCCCGGCCCGCCTTCTGGTGGTCGGCATACCAATCGGGGTAGGCATACTTTTGCAGATACGATCCGATGACCGCTTGCGGCTCATCCCACTCGGTCACGCCCACCGACTCGACGTGCTTCTCCGAACCGACCCATGCGTACCGACCGACGAAGTTAACGAAGTTGGTGCCCTGCAACAACAGCTGCGCCATGATCGCGTTGTTGTCGTTGTCGCGCGAGACGTGGCAATCGCTGCAGGTCTTGGTCTCTTCCTTGCGCTCCGTGTGCGGATAGTGGGGGGCAAAGGCCTGACTCGAGTGTCCGCTCGCGGCGATCGGCGGCTGCTGGTAGTAGATGCGTTCGCGGTTGCTGTTCTGCGACGACAGCACCAGCGCAGAGCTGGAGCGGAACGGCGCGATGCGGCTGTTCTTGACCGGGCCGTGCTTGCCAAGGAAGAACATGTCGTCGCGCGCGACCTGCACGTTGTAGGTCGCGTAGTTGCGCGTCTCGCCGCCTTCAAAGTGGTACCGCTCGGTCTTCCAATTGGCCTGGATCGGCAGGTGGCAACCCGCACAGCTGGTGGTCCAGCTCAGGTGGCAGGTGAAGCACAGCATGCGGTCATTGTCATGCGCGAGCTTGTCGACCCCTGGGCCCCACTTGCCCTGACGACCCTCCTCGCCGGCGGCCATCAACTTGGCCCGTGCCGATTTTTCGTTGTACTCGGGATGCTTGGGATTCACCGAATCCTTCACCAGGGACATCTTCCATTCCTTGGTGGGGTCGAGCGCCGCGCGCTGGTAGAGCACACCATCGATCCACTCAAAGCGCTTGCGCCCATCCTGGGTCTTGAGCGAGGTCAGGTCGAAGCCGCCCGGACGCGCTGCGGGCCCGCTGGTGTGCAGGGTCGGGTAATTCTTGGCCGTGCCGTGGCAATCAGCGCAATCGATCTCCACCGCCGCCGCCACTTCGCCATAGATGTGGCCGTTGCCATGCATGTCCTGGGCAAAGTGGCAGTCGACACAGTGCATGCCGAGATCCATGTGGATCGAGGCCATGTGCACCGCTTTCTTGAACTTGTCCGGGTCGTCATCGCTGACGATATTGCCCGCCTTGTCCAGCAGATTGCCCTTGCGGTTGCGCTTGAACACCGCGCGGAACGCCCAGCCGTGGCCGTGGTAGTCGGCGAACTGGGTGTCCTTCATCTCGCCGTTCTTGAGCCAGAGGTCGTTGAGGAACGCCGGGTCACGCCAGTTGCCGCGGATCACCGCCTCTTCCGGGTTGCGCAAGTTGATCTCGCGGATCTCGGCGTCGGTGGGGTAATGCTGCTTGGCCGGGAACATGCGCGGCGCATCCGGCTCGTAGTCGTACTGGATGTAGCCGTAGAACGAATTGATATAGATGTTGGGTTGGTGCATGTGGCAATTCATGCACTGCGCGCTGGGAATGGCCCGCGTGAACTCGTGGCGGATCGGGTGCCCTGACTCGTCCTTGGGGATGGTCGGGTCCTTGGTCTGCGTGCGGCCCATATTGCCGAACTGTGCGTAGGCACCGCTGTGCTCCGGCTGGCGATCGTTGGCATAGATGACGTGGCAAGCCGTGCAGCCGGAAGAGCGGTAATCGCCCGGGTTGTCGTTGGTACCCAGGAACCACAGGTGCGGGTCGTTCAGACGCGTCTTGGTGAGGTTGATGACCGGCACCGAGATGCGGTTGCCGGTGCCCGGGCCGCGGTTGCTCTGCTTGATGTCCGGCCGGCCAGGCTCGTCGAGACGCTGCAGGATGCCGGTGCTGTTGGGCAGACCGATCTCAGGGAAACTGCTGTTGATGACACGCCCGCCACGCTCGAAGACGCGGAAGATATCGCCCGGCGGAATGGTCTCCCACGCGGGCAAGGGGTACAGCTTCTCCAGGACACCCTTGAAGACATAAAGGTCTTCGTCGGGCTTGACCGGGTTGACGATGGCCGCAGCGGTGCCGTCCTGCGCATAAGCCTCACCCAGCATGTAGCGCTTGAACGGCAGGATGCCGTTGTTGTAGGCCGCGCCCCCCCACAGCATGGAGGACGTGCTCATCAAGCTGCGCTCCTGCGCCTGGATGATGGGCAAATGGCAGGCACCGCAAGCCTCACGCGCCACACGCAGATCACCCGGGTTGATGAACCGCACAAAGGCCGCATGCTCCTTGTTCATGCGAGCGTACGCGCTCTCCGGATTGCGTGAACCCTGCCAGAGGTGCTCGTCGCGTGGCAGCACGTGGGAGAGCGCCATGGCCCGCTCATAAGCCGGGTGCTTGCGCTCAGCCTCAGGCCCCTTTTCGGCCCGGCGGATGCTGTTATCGCCACCGTGGCAATCGGTACAGCCCAGCACCACACCCGGATTGGCGTGCATGGTGTGTTGGTCGGTCTCGGTGTGGCAGGTCATGCAGCCGTCAGACTTGGCGCGCGCCTCAGCCCAGGTCTGTGCCTTGGGGGCCGCAGGGGCCATCACGTAATTACGCTCGGTCAGCTTCTTCTCCGAAGCGACCGCATTGTCGAAGGCCAACAGAGCCACCGCCAAGGGCGCGAGCAGCGCCGCCAGAGTGGCGCCACGAGCGAGCCAAGAGCCGCCCACCAGGCGGCGCATCGTTTGAACAGGACGGGTGAGAAAGGGCGATCGCATGTCCGGCTCAATAAGTCAGGATGGCATTGACGAAGCCAGAATAGAAAGGCTCTTTGCGGTCGCCGAACAAGTCCTTCAAGCCCTCGCCCAGCTTCAACATCGAGAACGACGCGTTGATGATGACGTTCTGGTTATAGAACGGCCGCCACTGAGCGCCAACCGCAAAATCAGTGCCGAGTTCACGCGCGGGGTTGCGCTCGTTACGCAGGGCCCCGAGCACCGCGGTCTCGTCGAACCGTAGATGAGAGACATTGGCGGTGAGTCGCAACTCGGGCTTGAGGTCGAAATCGGCTCCGACACCGATGAGCCAGAGCCCCGGATTGACAAAATTGGACTGGCCCTGCTCTTTGCTCGATCGCAGAGAGGGCAGCAGGCCATTACGTCCGGACAGCGCCACACCACCGCCGCCGATCAGAGGGATGCCTTGGCGAATGAAATAAGCAGTGTCTGCACCGGCGAACTGCGGATTCTCGAAGATGGCATCGAAGCCGGTGGCCTTGTCGTCGTAGGGGTCCCGGTCACCGCTGGCATACAGGAAGTTGCCGCGCAGGCGGATCCAGCTGAAGTCGCGGGAGAGTTCGGTGGCGTGGAAGAAGGCACGGATGTCCTGCTCTCGGCCCGCGATCGGGTTATGACTGTCGCGCCCGACGGCAAGGTAGGTGGAGCTGCTGAGGTTTAGCCGCGCCTTGGGCATCATGAAGCCAAGATGCCCGTCAAAGGTCGCCCCGAAATAGGTCACGTGGTAGCGATGAGGCTGGCCATCCCCGACCAGCGCGGGCCTCACAAGAAAGCCGTTGCGGTCGTATTCGTCGCGGGTGTCATCGCTGCGATTGTGCATGACCGTCGCCTGCGAGGTCATTGCAGTGAAGGGAAAGTCTTGGCGATAGATATTGGCGATGAAGGTGTCGTCGTTACGCCATTTCTGAAAGATGTCATTCAGACCGCTATTGGTGTCTTTCTCGACCCGCCGGAACCACGCGAGGTTGTACTGGTAGATGTTGTTGTTGCGATTACCGAACAAGCGAACGCCGAATTGGGTGTCCTGAAAGACAAAGCCACGAAAATCGCTGATAAAAGGCTGGATACCGACACGGATCGAATCGAAGTCATAGCGGTCCGAGACATTGCGCAAGTGATAGTCGACAAACGCTTCTTGGACACCGACGAACGATGTCTCACGGTCCATACCAGTCTGCGGGTTGACGCGCAGGATGCCCGCCTCGTCGACGCGGGCATTCACATAGTTGATCACGGGCACAAACCGGAATTCCCAATCTGGCGGGCGGTACGTGGTGTTGCCCTTGACCAGACCAAAACTCATGATCAGGTTCTGCCCGAACACCCGCTGGTCGTAATTGCCGTAGATATTGTTGATGTCAGGCCTGAAGGCGATGGTCTGCGACACCGGCAAGGGTGTGGAGCGCAATTCGAGCAGCGAATCAGAGATACCCGTGAAGGTGAAGAACCAGTCTTTACCGAGCTCCTTGACCGGGATATCGCCCTTGAGAATGTTCTGGTTGTAGGGGTCGTACCAAGGGAACTTGAAGCCGAGCGCCTGCATCAGCCGCCAGCGATCGGGGATGGGAACCGATTCCCGCGGCAAATTGGCCTGTGGCGGCGGCAACTGGTCGGGATCGATCGGCGGCAGCGTGACCACCTTGGTCGGCTGGCCGCCCGGACGGGCTTCGTCGATGGCGGGGACGGACAAGTCGCTCGCACCGATCGCCTCGCGCGCGAAACTGGTTTCGCCAGCGGCGTAGATCAGATCGACACTGAACTCGCCATATTCTGCCGGTTCGCGCAGCACCCAAGCAAAGGTCTCCGGCTCGGTCTTGACACGCACCTTGAACCACTCACCCTGCTGCTCCATCACCGTCAAGAGCTGACCGCGATCGGAGCGCCCGACCGCCAGCGAAGACACGTCAGGCGCCTGGTAGAGGCGCACCTCTGGCGCAACAACCTGCAGCTGCGCAACGACCTTTCGAGCCACGTAAGCGGGGTTGTGATCATGCGGGTCAGCAACTGGCGGCTGCTCGGCGGCTAGAGCGCACGGGCCCATGAGGCCAGCCATGGCCAAAACGAGCCCCCGGATGGACTGCACAGCGATACCGCTAGAACGCACAGGCATTTTGGACCTGACTGCTCACAAAGGGTGTCTGGGGGCACTGAACATAGCGCAGACCGATTCGATCGCTGCGAAGGCTCGGAGTCGCGTGACGAACCGACATGCGTAGGGCGAGCGCGGCGCGGTGAAGCCCGAGAGCGGCGATCATGTCGTCCTGATCCACGCCATCGCCCGATACACCGATGGCGCCTAGCAGCGTTACACCATCTCTGTCGTAGATCGGAACGCCACCGGGGAAGATCTGAATCCCATTGGCGAACAGTTGGGAACCCGTACCACCGCCTGCCGCGTCGATCGCAACGGCTACCGCGGGCGCAACGCAACTGCTCGGCTTCACGTTGCCGACCAAGGCAGGAGCGGCCTCAAACACCAGGGCTGCGAGGGTCTGGAACTGCACGAGATCCAGTTGCAGGCCGACATTGAACGGGCTCCAACTGCCGCTTGGATTTGACAGCGGACCCGGTCCGCGACCATCAATGCCATCGGGGAAATTGGGTCGAGCAATGTTGCCGATGGCTCGGGCGGTGATCGCGCGGCCGGTGAACACATCGCCACCAAAGAAGGCACTGCCAGCATCCATCCGCGCCCCGGCTCCGGGAATCACCGGGATGTTGCGGAAAGCCGAATTGAGAACACTATCGCCAGGGTTGGCGCGAATCAGCTCGCTGGCATCTGGCCGTGAAAAAAGAGCCGCTGTGCGTGCTTTTTGGAGGGATACATCAGTGCCGAAGATCGGCGCGTCGGGTGTACGTGCCACCCCGAGCACGTTGCCAGCCGCATCGACGATCGAGACAGTCACCTCTGCGGGTGAATTCAGCGGTTTTCGGATCTGAGCGCGCGCCTGGTTGGCGACCCCGATCGCCTGCTGCAGTATCTCTGCCACCTCATCGGCCGCAAGCGGCGTGACGGTGGAGGAAACCACAGGAAAGCGGTTTCCACCCGACCCATCCTCCAAAACATAAGCGCGCCGCGCCACCAAGGCCGCTCCCGCATTGGCCGCATCAGCAGCCACATAGCCCGACCCGGTTTCACCATAAGCCACGCCATCGCGCGGGGCCTGAGACGTGAACCAGCCCGGCACCTGCAGCAAAGCCGCGGCAACAGGCTGCAACGGGGCGTTCGCAGTGTCAGGTACCGAACCATCCGAAGCCGAGTAAGGCAGTGTGATACCGCCCGCCGTAATACGGTTGGCTCGGATATCCAGCGGTGCCAAAAAGCCTCTCGACGCACCCAGAGCCACCCGCTCCTCGACATCTGCGACGGGCCGCCGGGGATTCAGATCGAGACTGTACGTGGCAGCGGCACCCGCGATGACGCCCACACCGCCCACGACAACCCCGTTCTTGTACAGGGGGAAACCACCAGGGTCGGCGGACAGGCCCAGCGGCGAACGCCGCGGCCCGATCCCCACACCGGCAGGGGGTTCGGCCGTCTGCACCAGATCGCCGCATGGCAATTGGCTGAACTGAACCCCGAACAGAGGCCCGCCAGCCGTGAATCTCACCCCGGGAATGAAATGGTTCTGGACGATGAAGCTTGCAGTTCGAGTACTGAATGCATTGCCCGACGAGGAGAGATAGGCTCCCGTGACGGCCTTGGAGATAGCCGCCAAGGCCGCGAGGTCGAGCGGCACACCCAATTCAGCCGCCGCACCCGGCGCCGGGGACAGCGAAGGATCGTTGAATATGCCCTCAAGCCCACCCGACACTGGGAGCCCACTCTGCAGGGTGGTGCGGCTGGCAGCTCCGCGACGGTAGACGGCAAGGACATTGCCGACGCGATCGACGACGGCGGCAGTGAAACGATCGTTACAGCCCGGCGTACGGCTACAAGCAAGCTCTGCTTGCGCGCCGATCAGGGTCACCTCGACGGCAGAAAGCCGCTCCAATGCGGGCGCAGCGTCGGCAAAACTCGCCCACACGGGCAGCAGCGTGGCCAGCAACAAGCGCCACGACCAGACAGCACTCATCGGCTCGCCACCCTTTGCCCGGCCGCGGCCTTGGTCGCTGTCTTGAGATCCAGCGGCTTCGCCGGAACCGGCTCCGGCTTGGCCGTCGGCATGTGGAAGCCGTGGCACAGAGAACAATCCGAAACGATCTTGTCAGCCACCGGCTTGGAACCTGCATGGCAATCGCGACACCCATCGATGCCAGGCATCAACACGTCGCTGGCTTTGCTGGACTTGTCAGCCGCGTGGCAACTCTCGCATTTTGCGCTGGCATGCGACGCGTGGCTAAAGGTGGACTTGGGCATCCAGGCGTGATCGGGCGCGATGGGCGCGACGCTCCACTGCGGCAGGTTGCGGCCCGGCGTGCCGACCTTGCCTGGCCCGGCGAGGCGCTTGACCTCGTGGCAGATGGCGCAAGACGTCTTCTCGAACAGCTCGATGGCCGCATTGCTGGCCCGGCTCATGTTGTTGCCAGGCGTGTTGACGAAGCTGCGCGGCGGCAGATCCGGCTCGCCCGGCCGTTTGATGACGATGGTCTTGGTGAGCGGCTCGGGACCGCGTGGCACGCTGCCGACCGAACCGGCGAAGCTGTAGAACTCGGCCAAGGTGTCGAGCACCTCGGTGACCGAGCCATGCGGCACCTCGCGATTGGAGAGGTTAGGCTCCATCTTCAGCGCGTGGCAGCTCTGGCAATGGTCCTTCATGTTGACGGTTTGGAAATTGATGCCGTCGGGATCGGGCTGGTGGCAATTGGCGCACTTCATCACGACCTTGCCTTCGGGGCTGCCAACGCCCTGTTTGTCCAAGTGCACGTCGTGCGGGAACTTGAGGTTGGTCGGCTCCGAGAGCAGCGACTTCTCCGGCAAGCGGACGCGCTTGAGAGAGACACGCATGGCGTCGACCGTCGGCGCCGCCACCGCCATCTGCACACGGAAGTTCGGGTGGTCGTCGGCAAAATCGCGAACGTTCGCGGTCTCGGTCTTGGCGTAACTCTTCTTGATGTCGCCGTGGCAGTCGGCGCAGTCACGACCGACCGAGTGCTTATTCTGCTCAGCCAGCGCAAAACTGCCCTGGTGATCGAGGTGACACGTGGCACAGCGGACATCGAGCCGCGCGTCGTGCACCGACTTGCGGTCGACGTGATCGGAGATCGCCTTGTGGCAGCTCAGACAATCGGCATCCTTGACCTGCGCGAACGCGCCGCTGTGGCAGACCCGGCAGTCGTTGGCCCATGGCTGATGCGCCGACGCGACCGGCCCCGGGTTCCACCAGCGGTCGAGCGCCATGATGGTCGGGGCCGCCGCCCGGTAGTTCGTCATGTCGGCCAACTGGTAGAAGCCAGCGGCCTCGCCCTTGGCGTAATCGGGAGTGGCCCGCGGATCGGGGCGCCGCCCCTCGAACTGCGAATGGCTCTCGGCTGCGTTCCCGGCGAGCAGCTCACCAATGACCGGCACCCTCGCCACGGCAGCCTCATCGCCGCTGTAGATCGAGGCGAACATCGGCGCGAGCAGAAAACCGACAAAGCCGACGAGGAAAAGCAGCCATGACATCAGCCGTCGGCCAGCCATGGGGCGCTGCAGCCGGCGGATCTCGGCGGTGATCGGATCGTCTGGTGTATGACCGCTCATCTGTTGGGCCTTCTCATCAACCGCGGCTGTAGATCAGCCCGGTGCCGTCGAACAACACGTTGCCGTTGTAGTAGAACAGCACCGACAGGACGTGCGCCGCGAGCACCGCGAGCAGCCCGATCGAGATCGGCACGTGAATCATCAGCCAGACATCGGTCCAGGCTTTGATGCGCAGGAAACCCCGCATACGTTGCAATTGCGCCTGACGCCTGACCTGCACCGCGTAGAGGTCGCGGATCGCCTTGTCGCCCTGCAGACCCATGTCGTGCAGGGCCAGCACGGCCACCTCCGTAGGGCAGCCCCCGGGCCCACCGAAGCGACCAAACAGGCCGTTGACGATGCGCCCATGGGCCGAGGCCTCGACCAGACGCTGGACCTCATCGCCCAAGCCCTTGGCGAGATTGCGAGACTCGGCGTCGAGTTCCTTGAGCAGGTCGCCATGCTGCTGGAGCGACTTGCCGCCCACGAGACCACTCATGAGGGATGGGTTGCGCATGTACACGGTGACGCCCCAGATGCCGCTGAGGATGACCACCACCATGAGCGCGTAGGCGAGCGTGTGGATATTGATGCCGAACTGGAAGCCCGTGTGGAGCGTGGCCACCACCAGCAGAGAAAGACCCAGCCAGATGTGCGCCGACAACCACCCCCGAACGGTGCCAAGGTTCGAGCGGTAGGCGCGCTTGCGCATGCCAAAGAGGATCAACCAGACGATGAGCAGTGCGCCCAGGATGCCGAGCGTGTAGCCGAGCCAAGTGCCGCCGTTGGGAACGGTGCGCGGTTCATCGATGACATAAGCCACGATGCTGCCGATCGCCAGGATCAGACTCCACTTGAGGTAGCGGAACCCGCCAAGGCTCAGGATGCTTTCCTGCGACATTCAATAACCCGTTCAAGAGATCACTGCTTGCGTGCCCCGGGCCTGCAACTCTGCCGCCCGCGACCACCCCACAAACCACTCGACCGGGCCGAACTTCCCCGGCTTGGCGCAGACGAAACGCCTTTGGACGACATGTAATGTAACTCAAGGGCTGGACAGATTTTGTTACACGAACAAAAAAATCGCTCGCATGGACATCGGCGGTTCGAGTCCCTAGAGTGCAGGCTCCTTGGAACACGAGGCCTTGGTCCCGGATGACCATCTTTATTCTATTTGCCGCCCTCGCCACCTTGCTGGTGGCCGCACTGCTCTGGTTCGCCCAGCGCGCCCGCGAGACCCGCTTGCCCGACGATGCCGAGGCCGGGTGGGCGGTGATGATCGCGCGTCGGCGAGAGATCGAGGACGACCCGGCCATCGACCCGGCCTTGCGCGAAGCGTTGATCGCAGAGTGGCAGGAGCAGGCTGCTGCCATGCCGCAGAGCAGCGGCCAGACAAGCACGCCGATGACGAGCCGTCGCCACCTGTTGTTGCCACTCGGTGTCGTCGCAGTGGCGGTGGCAGCCTATGCGCTGGTCGGCGACGTGAGTGAGCCGGCCATGCGCGTCAACCTGACGAATGTGGGTGCGCCATCGGCACTGGTCCGTGAAACGCCGCCGCGTCCGGGCGAGAACCATCCGGGCGGCCAGGGCAGCATCGAGGAACGCATCGCGGCGCTCGAGAAGAAACTCGAGGCCGAGCCGGACAACCTCGAAGGCTGGGTCATCCTGGCCCGCTCGCGAGGCCTGCAGCGCGACTATCCGGCGGCGGTCCAAGCCCTCGAACAATCGCTGCGGCTGGCGCCCGGCCACCCCGACCTGCTGGCCGACTTGGCCGATGCCGTGGCCATGACACAAGGCGAGAAGATGGCCGGACGCCCCCTCACGCTGGTGTCCGAAGCGCTCAAGTCGGACCCGAAACACCAGAAGTCGCTGGCGCTCGCCGCCACTGCGGCGATGCAGGCCAACGACCGCGAGAGCGCCGTCAAACTGTGGCGCAGCCTGCAGAGCCAGTTCCTGCCCGGCGATCCAGACTACCTCCAGATCGGCAACATCCTCGCGCAGCTCGGCGAGCCCGCGCCCGCTGCCGTGGCGACTCCACCCGCTGCCGCGGGCGCACAAACGCCGGCGGCGACCCCGACCAGCGGCGCGGTGATCCGCGGCCAGGTGGCGCTGAGCCCGAGCGCCGTCGCGCAGCTGCGCAAGTCGCCACCACCCGCGAGCGCAGTGCTCTACGTGCTCGCCAAGGCGGTCGATGGCCCACCCATGCCGCTCGCCGTCCTGCGCCTGCCGCTCAAGGACCTGGCAGAGGGCCGCATCGTGCCCTTCCAACTCGACGACACGCAGGCGATGAGCCCCCAACTGACCCTTTCGGGATTCAAACAGGTGAGCGTGGAGGCGCGGGTGTCGATGAGCGGCAATGCCATCCGGCAGCCCGGCGACTGGTCGGTGGTGCGCTCGCCGGTGGCCGTCGGCACCGAGGGCCTGCCGCTGCAGATCGACCCGGCGGCCGGCAGCCGCTAAGCCGCCCGACATGCCCGCATCAACCGGCAGCGCCGATCGCGCGGCTCCTCTGCGACTGGCGGGTGTGCGCCTGGAGCGCGGCAGTACGACCCTCGCCGAATCGGTCTCGTTCGACATGCCGAACGGACGCTATATCGAGTTGGCCGGCCCCAACGGCAGCGGCAAGAGCACCTTGCTGCGGACGCTCGCCGGCCTGCAGCCGCGCGTATCCCTGCACTCGCGCTGGCCCGAGCCCGGCGAGGTTTTCCTGTTCGAGCAGAACCCGGCCCTGCGCGTCGAGCCCACCGCCGCCGCCCACCTCGATTGGGCACTTGAGCCGCTCGGCATCCGCCTGAGCCCGGCGGAGCGCAGCATCGCCCTGCAGCGCGTCGGGCTGGAACGCTCGGCAGGCAAGCGTGTCGGCCAGCTCTCCGAAGGCCAGAGAAGGCGCCTCGTGCTTGCCTTGATGAGCGCCAGCCAGCGGCGGGTCTGGCTGGTCGATGAGCCGATCAACGCGCTCGACGCCAGCGGCATCCAGCTCTTCCTCGAGCTGCTGCGAGAGCACCTCGCGAGCGGTGGCATCGCCGTCATCGCCACACACCGCCCCCTCACCGAGCTGGCACCAGACCTTGAGCCGCTCTGTCAGGCACAGGTCCGCCTGAGCGGGCGAGCGGCCTCAGTGACGCAGCGCGAGCCCGAAGGCGCCGGAGCGCCGCTGCAGACCGGCGCATTCCGCCACTCGGTCTGCGCGCACCCGCTCGCTTGGGCGTTGCGACGCGAGATCGCGCTGGCCATGGCTTCGCCGCGCGAACTGGTGTGGCCAGGGGTGTTCCACTGGATGATCCTCAGCCTGATCCCCTTTGGCGTGGGCACCGACCCGCAGCAGCTTGCGCGCATCGCCCCCGGCATGATCTGGGTCAGCGCCCTGCTGGTGACCCTGCTTTCGTCCAGCCGCCACCTCGAAGCCGACTTCCGCAGCGGCATCTTGTCGCAGCTTGCGGCGGGCGGCTTTCCGCTCGGCAGCCTGGTGGCCGGCAAGGCCCTTGCGCACTGGCTCTTGTTCGGGCTGCCCATGGCGCTCTACAGCATCCCGCTCGCGCTCGTCTACAACCTCGACGCCACCGGCATCGGAGCACTCGCGTTGTCGCTGGCAGCAGGCACGCTGGCGCTGGGGGCGCTCACCCTCCTGTTCGGAGCACTTGGCCTGATGGCGCGGCAAGCGCAGGTGCTGGTGAGCCTGATGAGCTTCCCGGTGTTCGTGCCGGTGCTGGTGTTCGGCGTCACCACCGTCTCCGCGGCACAGGCTGGGCAAGCGCTCGACGGTCCGTTGCTCACGCTGGCTGGCGTCAGCGTGCTCGCGCTGCTGCTGGTGCCCGTGGCAGCGCGACGCGTGCTCGACCTCGCCATCGAATGATCGCAGTGGCTGCCGGCTTGCCGCCCAAGCCGGCTAGAATGTGACCATGTTGACGTTCCTCAAGCAGCTCGGGTCGCCGCCACGGTTCTTTGCGGTGAGCGGCCCGCTGGTGCGCTGGCTCGCGCTTTCCGCCCTCCTGCTCGGCCTGCCCGGCATCTGGCTGGCGCTCGTCGGCACTCCCACCGACGCGCAGCAGGGCGAGGTCTACCGGATCATCTACCTGCATGTTCCAGCGGCCTGGATGTCGATGCTGCTCTACACGGTCGCCACCGGCTACGCGCTGCTCTACTGGATCTGGCGCAGCCCGGTTTCGGCGGTGATGATGCGCGCACTCCTGCCAACGGGCGCCTGGATGACGCTGCTCGCACTGATCACCGGCTCGCTCTGGGGCAAACCGACCTGGGGTACCTACTGGGTTTGGGACGCTCGCCTCACCTCGGAACTCATGCTGCTCTTCATCTATTTCGGCCTGATGGCGCTCTCCAACCTGGTCGAGGACGAGACCAAGACCGATCGGGCACTCGCGCTGTTCACAGTGATCGGCATGGTCAACATCCCTCTCATCTACTTCTCGGTGGTGTTCTGGAACACCTTGCATCAGGGCATGTCCATCGGCGCCCCGGGGGCCGCACGGATGGCCCCTGAGATGAAGGCCGCCCTGCTCATCTGCACATTCGCCCTGTGGTTCGCCTGCGCCGCCATCGTTCTCGTTCGCGGCCGCTGGCTGCTGGTGATGCGGGAGGCGCGTTCGCGCTGGGTGCGCGACATCCCGGAACTTGCAGCCGGTCCAGGCGCTCCACAGGTATGACGCCGCCACCCTCCGGAGTGCTTTCAACATGACCGCTGCCGACGCCATCCTGCTCAGTTACCTGCTGGGCGCTGCTGCGCTCGGATTCGACGCCTGGCGCGCACGTGCGGCGCGCGCGTCCGCTCGCGCCCGCTTTACGGAGGCGGCTGACAACCCATGATGAGATCCCCCGTCCGTCGCCGTCGGCTGCTTTGGATCGCTGCCATTTCGCTCGCCGTGAGCGGCACCGCCTACGGCGTGATCCGCGCCTTCAACGACAACATGGTGTTCTTCTACACGCCGACCCAACTGCTCGCCGGCGAGGCGCCTGCAGAGCGGTCGCTGCGCATCGGTGGCATGGTCGAGGCCGGCAGCATCGAGCGCGAACCCGGTACCCTCGAGATCCGTTTCCGCATCACCGACGAGGCGAAGTCGATCCCGGTGACCTATACCGGAGTGGTGCCTGACCTGTTCCGCGAGGGCAAGGGTGCAGTGGCACAGGGCGAGATGCGCGACGGTGTCTTTGTCGCCAGCGAGATCCTCGCCAAGCACGACGAGAACTACATGCCACCCAAACTCAAGAACTGAGACACGTCACGCTTTTGCCCGTGCCGACGTGCATCGTCCACCGCCTGCCCTAGAGACCACCGGAAAACCCACACCATGCTCGCCGAACTCGGACAGATCCTGCTCGCGCTCGCGCTCGCCACCACCCTGCTGGTTGGCGCACAACAGTTGTTTGCGTTGCAACGCGGGGGGTTCGACGCCAATGCTGCCAACCGCCTGCTATCTGCCACCGCCTACACCAGCTTCGGGCTCACGCTTGGAGCCTTCGCGCTGTTGGCTGCGTTGTTCCTCACCAGCGATTTCTCGGTGCTCAACGTGGCCGAGAACTCCAACACCCTGCTGCCGCTACCGTACAAGTTCGCCGCGAGTTGGGGCTCGCATGAAGGATCCTTCCTGCTCTGGAATCTCATGTTGTGCGGCTGGACCGCCGCGCTCGCGGTGGCGTCGCAGGGTCTCGCCGCCGGTTATCGGGCCCGCGTGCTGACCATCCTGCTGCTGCTGCAGGCACTGTTCCTGCTGTTCATGATCACCAGTTCCAACCCGTTCGAGCGCTTGCTGCCTGCGGTGCCCGAGGGGCGTGACCTCAACCCGTTGCTGCAAGACCCGTTCATGGTCATCCACCCACCCATGCTCTACATGGGCTATGTCGGCTTCGCGGTGGCCTTCGCGTTTGCTGTTGCAGCGCTGATGGAGCGGCGCCTCGACCCCACGTGGGCGCGCTGGAGCCGGCCCTGGGCCAACGCGGCGTGGTCCTTCCTGACCATCGGCATCCTGCTCGGCTCGTGGTGGGCTTACCGCGAACTGGGCTGGGGCGGCTGGTGGTTCTGGGACCCGGTCGAGAACGCCTCCCTGATGCCTTGGCTGGCCGGCACCGCGCTGATCCACTCGCTCGCCGTGACGGACAAGCGCGACGCGCTCAAAAGCTGGACGGTGTTGCTGTCGATCATCACCTTCGCGCTGTCCCTGCTTGGTACCTTCCTGGTTCGTTCAGGCGTGCTGACTTCGGTGCATGCGTTTGCCACCGACCCGCAACGCGGCATCTTCATCCTCTCGATGCTGATGCTGATCGTCGGCGCGGCACTCGTGCTCTACGCCATGCGGACCCGCGACATCGGCCTCGGCGGCGGATTCGGCAAGGTGTCACGCGAGTCCTTTCTGCTCGCCAATAACGTGCTCATGAGCGCTGCGCTCGGCGCGGTGATGCTCGGCACGCTCTACCCCCTGTTTGCCGAGGTGATCAGCGGCCGCAAGATGTCGGTCGGGCCACCCTATTTCGAAGCGGTCTTTGTGCCGCTCCTGCTGCCAGCCGCCTACTTGATGGCCGCTGCACCGAACCTGCGCTGGAAGGAGCACACGCTGGCCAGCCTGCTGCGGCCCATGGTGATCGCAAGCCTTGTCAGCCTTGCCATCGCCACGGTCTGGGTGCTGCTGATCGGCCCGTTCAAGTGGCTCACTGCATTGGGTCTGGCGGGTGGCCTGCTGCTCACGTGGGGCACGCTCGATCACGCTCGCACACAACTGCGCAAACTGGCGGGCAGCGGAGAGCCTGTGGCCTTGACGGCTCGCATGCGCCGACTTGGCGCGAGTTACTGGGCCATGGTCATGGCGCACATGGGCGTCGCGGTCTTCGTCATCGGCGTCACCATGGTCAAGTCGTATGAGACCGAGCAGGACATCGTCATGAAACAGGGGCAGACCGTGGAGGTCGGCAACGGCTGGCGGCTCACCTTCGTCGGCGTCGACCGCGTCAACGGCGTGAACTACGTGGCACAGCATGGCGTCTTTGAGTTGACCGAAGGCGCCGGCCGGGTCATCTATCTGCTCGAACCGCAGAAGCGGATGTATCAGGCGGGCCGTCAGGTCATGACCGAGGCTTCGGTCAATTACGGCATCTTCCGTGACATCTATGTGTCGCTGGGTGACCCGGTCGAAAACAAGGCCACCGATGCGACAAGCGACCTCTCCTGGGGCGTACGCATCTACGTCAAGCCCTTCATGGTCTGGGTCTGGCTGGGCTGCGTCATGATGGCGCTGGGCGGCTTCCTCACCCTCGCCGACCGCCGCTACCGGCTGCGCCAGTCGGCAGGCAGCAAGGCTGCACGAACGCCGGTTGCGGTCGGCACCAACCCGCAGGGCGCCTGACCATGCCGTCGAACCTGCGCATCGTGTTGCCGCTGCTGGTGCTCGTAGCGCTGGCGGTGGTGTTCGTCATCGGCCTACAGGGCGATCCGCGCAAGCTGCCATCGGTGTTCATCGACAAGCCGGCGCCCGCATTCAGCTTGCCCGAACTCGCCGAAGGACAGCCGATGATCACCCCGGAATCCCTGCGCGGACGCGTCTGGGTGCTCAACGTGTTTGCAAGCTGGTGTGGCGCCTGTGTCACCGAGCATCCTCACCTGCTTGATGTGGCGCGGTTGCAGCGTGTCGAACTGGTGGGGCTGGCTTACAAGGATGAGCCGAGCGATACCCGCGCCTGGCTGGAAGCGCGCGGCAACCCCTACAGCCACATCGCCGTTGACCGCAACGGGCTGGTCGGTATCGATTACGGCGTCTACGGTGTGCCCGAGACTTTCGTCATCGACGCCGAAGGCATCATCCGCTACAAGCACGTCGGCCCGGTCGACCGCGATTTCTTCCGTCAGCACGTCGAGCCACTGCTGACCAAGGGCGTGAGCTGATGGGCCCGCGTACACGCGAGCGGATGGCCCGCGCGGGCATCGCAGCCTTCCTGGTGCTTACCACCCTGCTGCCTGCCGGCCCTGTGGATGCCGACGAGGGCGTCGCGCCCGCCGGTGTGCCAGCCGGCACCGATCTGGTTCGCTTGCGCGAGATCTCCGCCGACCTGCGCTGCCTCGTTTGTCAGAACCAGTCGATCGCCGATTCGCATGCCGGGCTCGCCATCGATCTGCGCAATCAGGTCGTGAAATTGATGGCCGAGGGCAAGTCGGACGACGACATCAAACAATACATGGTGGACCGCTACGGCGAGTTCGTGCTCTACGACCCGCCCTTCTCAGTCAGCAACGCCGCCCTCTGGATAGGCCCCTTTGCGTTGGTGCTTCTGGGCGTCTGGGTGGCGCGCCGCGCCATCGCCGCGCGCGCCGCAGCGGCGCCGACCACGGCGCTGAGTGTGGCCGAGCGCGACGCGCTCGAGGCGCGTTACCGAAACGCCACCAGCGACGAAACGTAGCGAGGATGTCCCGTTGCGAAGCGTATGGCACTGGACGCCCGGGACATCCCTGAGGGTCGGCAGATGAGCAGGCACCCAACAACGACGCAGAGGCCCGACGCAGTGGTTTCGTCCTACAGGAGCACGATGTCGTAGGCTTCCTGGGAGTAGTTGGCCTCCACCTGCAACGAGACCGGGCGCTGCACGAATTCCTCCAGTAGCGCCAAGTTCGTCGACTCCTCATCGAGGAACAGATCGACCACCTGCTGGCTGGCGACGATCCTGAACTCGCGCGGCTTGAACTGCCGCAGTTCGCGCACCACCTCGCGCATGATCTCGTAACACACCGTCTGCGCCGTCTTGATCTCGCCCCGCCCCTGACAGGCCGGACACGGCTCGCAAAGCACGTGTGCCAGAGACTCGCGGGTTCGCTTGCGGGTGATCTCGACCAGGCCCTGCGGCGTGAAATCGTTGACGGCGATGCGCATGCGGTCGCGGCTCACCGCACGCCGCAATTCAGTAAGGACTGCTTCACGGTGCTCCGGCAGGTCCATGTCGATGAAGTCGATGATGATGATGCCGCCGAGGTTGCGCAGTCGCAGCTGCCGGGCGATAACCTGTGCCGCCTCGAGATTGGTCTTGAACACCGTCTCATCAAAGTTCTTGTGGCCGACGAAGCCACCGGTGTTCACGTCTACCGTGGTGAGCGCCTCGGTCTGATCGATGATGACGTAGCCACCGCTCTTCAGATCGACGCGCCGGCCCAGAGCGCGCTCGATCTCTTCCTCGATGCGGTAGAGGTCGAACAGGGGGCGGTCGGCACTGTAGTGCTCGATGTGGCCCAGCGCTGCCGGCGTGTAGAGCTCGGCAAAACCGATCATGCGCTGGTGCGTCTCACGCGAATCGACGACGATTCGGCAGGTCTCCTCCCACACCATGTCACGCAGCGCGCGCAGCGGCAAGCGCAGGTCGTGGTGCAGCCATTCGATGCCTGTGGCAGCGAGCGAGCGTCGCTCCACCTCGGCCCAAAGGCGCTGCAGATAATCGACGTCAGTGGCGAGATCGCTGTCGCTGGCCTGCTCGGCGTTGGTCCGGATGATGTAGCCACCACCGACCCCAGTGCGACCCGATACCGCCTCTGACACCGCACGCCCGTCGAGGATGCCCTGCAAGCGCAACCGTTGGGCCTCGCGCGCCGCCTCGCCCTCGATGCGCTGGGACACGCCGATGTGGTCGTCGTCGGGTATGTAGACAAGAAAGCGCCCGGCCAGACTGATCTGCGTGGTCAATCGGGCGCCCTTGGTGCCGATCGGGTCCTTCATGACCTGCACCACAAGACGCTCGCCCTCTTGCAGCAGTTGCTCGATGGGCACACTGGCAGGCACCAAGCCGGGCCGACGGATATCGGCCACATGTAGAAAGGCCGCGCGATCGAGACCGATATCGATGAAGGCCGACTGCATGCCAGGAAGCACCCGCCGCACCAGCCCGGCGTAAACGTTGCCGACCAGCCCGACATGGCTGGTCCGCTCGATGTGGATCTCTTGCACCACACCGTTCTCGGTCACCGCCACGCGCGTCTCCTGCGGCGTGACGTTGATGAGGATCTCCTCGTGCACCAGACCCATCAGACAGCCCCGCTGGCCACGATGATCCCGGCCTCGGCCAGCAGGTCGGCGGTCTCGAACAGTGGCAGGCCCATCACACCACTGTAGCTGCCCTCGAGATGTTCGACGAAGCAAGCTGCCCGACCCTGGATGCCATAGGCACCGGCCTTGTCGAAAGCCTCACCGCTGGCCACGTAATCGCGGATCTGCGAGTCGGTGAGACGGGCGAATCGCACTCGGCTCACCGAGATGCGCAGGTCGACGTGATCGCCCTCGGCGAGCGCCACAGCGGTGAGCACCTGGTGCTCGCGGCCGGAGAGTCGGCCGAGGATGGCGATGGCGTCGTCGGCATCGACAGCCTTGCCAAAGATCTCGCCGGCCAGCGCCACGGTGGTGTCTGCTCCGAGCACCGGCGCCGGAGCCTCCGCCCGGGCTGACAGCTCGGCGACCCCAGCCAGGGCCTTGTCACGAGCAAGACGCTTGACATAGACCAGTGGCGGCTCGCCTGGCACGGGTGTCTCATCCACCACCCGCTCGGCAGACAGCCGCAACACGACCGGCGTGTAGCCGGCCTGGGCGAGCAGTTCGTGCCGGCGCGGGCTGGCCGAGGCGATGTAGAAGGATCGATGGTTCACGTCGACTCAGAGGTTAGCGCGAAAACGCCAGCGGCGAAGCACCCCGCTGCCGGCGGTTCACTCGCGATGATAGGGGTGCCCGGCGAGGATGGTGGTGGCGCGGTACAGCTGTTCGAGCAGCAGCACCCGCGCCAGACCATGCGGCAGCGTCATCGGCGACAACGCCAGCAGCAGATCGGCACTTTCCCGCAACGCTTTCGAGTGTCCGTCTGGCCCGCCGAGCAGGTAAGCGACGTCGCCACCCTCAGCCTGCCAATCGCGCAGATGGTCGGCCAACTGCCGGGTGCTGAGGCCACGGCCGCGCTCATCCAGAACCACCCGGCGCGCCCCCCGCGGCACGGCGGCCAGCAGTCGCTCACCCTCGCTGGCGGCCATGCGCTCGACCGGTCTGCCCTCGCTGCGCGGCTCAGCCCGCAGCGCCACGACGTCGACCGACCACGGCCGGGTGAAGCGACGCGAATAGTCGTCGCAGGCAAGTTGTTGCCAATCGGCCAGGCGGTCACCGATGGCGAGAACATGCAGCCGCATCGGCAGTCCTTCTGCGGCCGGCAGCGCGGCCTCAGCCCTGTCGTGTCGGCAGGCCGGGCAGCGGCCCGGCACGACCCGATCGGGACCCTGGCCCAAGGGCCTCGGTGGAACCGGCAAAGGTACCCGTGGCTTTGAGTTGCCGCGCCACGCGCGAGGCATCGCCACCCCAGAGTTCGTCGATGTTGTAGTACTCGCGCACTTGCGCCTGCATGACATGCACGACCACGTCGCCGAGGTCGATGAGGACCCACTCGCCCGCCTGTTCGCCCTCTACGCCGATCACCTCGCCAGCGGCCGCTTTGACCTTCTCCTGTACCTCGTCAGCCAGCGAACGCACGTGGCGATTCGATGTGCCGGTAGCGATGACCATGTAATCGGTCAAAGACGTGAGGTGACGCACCGGTAATACCGCGAGGTCCTGCGCCTTGACGTCCTCGAGTGCGTCGACCACCGTGTCTTTGAGTTGCTCGCTGTTCATTGTGGAGAGATCTCCTGGGAACCTGTGATGCCATTGCCGGCGTCTTGGGTCGAGTAGAGGCCGTGCCGGTGGATGTACTCAAGAACCGCATCCGGCAGGAGGTAGCGTGGCGACACGCCCGAGCGCAGCTGGCTGCGCAGCAGCGAGGCCGAGATGTCAAGTGCGGTCATGGTGTGAATGGCGATACGGCCGCCGGGCGCGCGCCCCAGCGGCGCCATATTGACCACGGAGCGGCTGGCAAAAGCCTCCCAAAGTTCTGCGCCAAGTGCCGACTCCCAGCTGGTGACACCATAGCCCGGGCGTTGTGCGACAACGATGTGGCAGATCTCCAGAAGCTCACGCCAGCGGTGCCAGTCTGGCAGGGACAAGAAAGCATCGGCCCCCATCATCAGGACCACCGGAGTGCGCGGTGGCAGCGTGGCTCGCAGCTCGGTGACGGTATCGAAGGAATAGGATTGGCCAGCACGGATGAGCTCACGCTCATCCATGACAAAGCGCGGGTTGCCAGCAATGGCCAGACGCACCATCTCGGCGCGGTGCGCGTTGCTCGCCGCCGGCTGTGCGCGGTGGGGTGGCGTACCGGTGGGGATGAAGCGGATCTGGGCGAGATCGAGCAAACCTGCGACCTCCTCAGCGAGGCGCAGGTGACCGTTGTGGATAGGGTCGAAGGTACCGCCGAGGATGCCGACCGGTGTCAGTGTCGCCAATGCCGCCGCCTAGGTCCGGATCTGACCGTCACCCAGCACCACCCATTTGAGCGTGGTGAGGCCCTCGAGGCCCACCGGGCCACGGGCATGGAGCTTGTCAGTGGAGATACCGATCTCGGCCCCGAGCCCGTACTCGAAACCATCGGCAAAGCGGGTGCTGGCGTTGACCATGACCGAACTCGAATCGACCTCGCGCAAGAAACGCCGGGCCCGGCTGTAGTCCTCGGTGACGATGCTGTCGGTGTGCTGGCTGCCGTAGGTGTTGATATGTTCGATGGCTTGATCCAGCCCGTCGACGAGGCGGATGCTGAGGATGGCGGCGAGATACTCGGTGCGCCAGTCGTCTTCGGTGGCGGCCTTGATGCCTGGCAAGAGGGCGCAGGTGCGCTCGCAACCGCGCAATTCGATGCCCTTGTCGGCGTAGATACGAGCCAGCAGCGGCAGCACGGTGGGTGCGATGACGACGTGCACCAGCAAGGTCTCCATGGTGTTGCAAGTGCCCAGACGCTGGGTCTTGGCGTTGTCGGCGATGCGCACGGCCTTCTCGACATCTGCACCCGCGTCGATGTAGACGTGGCAGATGCCGTCGAGATGCTTGATAACCGGGATGCGCGCCTCGCGGTCGATGCGTTCGACCAGACTCTTGCCACCGCGCGGCACGATGACGTCGACGTACGGCTTCATGGTGATGAGTTCGCCCACCGCGGCACGATCAGTGGTCTCGACCACCTGCACCGCCGACTCGGGCAGGCCGGCCTCGCGCAGGCCCTCGCTGACGCAACGTGCGATGGCGCGGTTGGCGCGGATCGCCTCGGAACCGCCGCGCAGGATGCAGGCATTGCCGCTCTTGAGGCACAGGCCGGCAGCGTCCGCGGTCACATTGGGCCGCGCTTCGTAGATGATGCCGATGACGCCCAGCGGCACGCGCATGCGGCCGACCTGGATGCCGGACGGCCGGTACGCGAAGCCGCCCATCTCGCCTACCGGGTCCGGCAGGGCGGCGATCTGCTCGAGGCCGGCCGCCATCGATTCGACGCTCTTTGCCGTCATGGCCAGGCGGTCGAGCATGGCGTCGTCCAGACCGGCGGCACGGGCGGCTGCCACATCTTCAGCGTTGGCCTCAAGCAACGCAGCGGTGTCGCGACGGATGGCAGCGGCCATCACCGCGAGCGCCCGGTTCTTGGCTCGTGTGTCGGCGCACGCCAGCGCCCGGCTGGCGGCGCGGGCGGCGCGCCCAAGGCCGTGCATGTAGCTGGCGATGTCGATGGCGTCGGCCGCGCTGCGGTCGGTGGGAGCGTTCATGACCACAAGTCTCGCATGTCGCGGTGGGGTAGACCAGACCGCGGGCTCAGCCGGCGCGAGCCGCCCGTTGCGCGGCCGCAAGATGGACGATGCCATGCTCGGCCAGATCCATCAGCTGGCGCAACTCGTCTCGCGTGAAAGCGTTGCCCTCCGCGGTACCCTGCACCTCGATGATGCCGCCATTGCCGGTCATGACGATGTTCATGTCGGTGTCGCAGGCGGAATCCTCCGGGTAATCCAGATCGAGGATGGCGCGGCCTTCGTAGATGCCGACCGACACTGCAGCGACGCTGTCGTGCACCGGGCTGGCCACCAGCAGGCCCTTGGCCACCAGCCAGTCGCCGGCGTCTGCCAACGCCACCCAGGCACCGGTGATGGCAGCAGTGCGCGTGCCGCCATCGGCCTGCAACACATCGCAGTCGATGTGGATGCTGCGCTCGCCAAGCGCCACGAGGTCGGTGACGGCACGCAGGCTACGGCCGATGAGTCGCTGGATCTCTTGCGTACGGCCGCTCTGCTTGCCACGGGCGGCTTCGCGGTCGCTGCGGGTGTGGGTGGCACGCGGCAACATGCCGTACTCGGCCGTCACCCAGCCCTGCCCCTTGCCGCGCAAGAAACCGGGTACCCGCTCCTCGACGCTGGCCGTACACAGCACCCGCGTGTCGCCGAACTCCACCAGCACCGAGCCCTCGGCATGACGGGTAAAGTGGCGGGTCAGGCGGATCGGGCGCAGCTGGTCGGGCTGGCGGCCATCGTGGCGGACGGACGAAGTCATGTGGGCGAGGTCTCGAGAGGGGCGCGGCGAGTATACGTGGACGAGCAAGGTCACGATCCACGCGCGCCAAGGCTGACTAGAATCGAGCGTGACCAGGAGCCGACCATGAGCAGCCCCCTTCCCCACGACGCGTCCGGCCGAGCCGCCAGCGACCTCGCCACGCGCTCGCTGCGCGCGGTGTGGCACCCCTGCACGCAGATGAAGCTGCACGAGGATGCGCCACCGCTGGCCATCCGAGCCGGCCACGGCCCGTGGCTCGAGGCCGAGGATGGCACGCGTTACCTCGATGCCATCAGTTCGTGGTGGGTCAACCTGTTCGGCCATGGCCACCCACACATCCGCGCCGCCATCCACTCGCAACTCGACACGCTCGAGCACGTCATGCTGGCCGGTTTCACCCACGAGCCCGTCGTACGACTCTCGGAGCGACTCGGAGTCCTCACCGGGCTCGGCCATGCGCACTATGGCTCCGATGGCGCGTCGGCGGTCGAGGTGGCGCTCAAGATGAGCGCGCACTTCTGGCGCAATCGCGGCCAAGCCGGCAAGACCCGGGTCGTTGCACTGGCTGGCGGCTACCACGGGGAGACCCTGGGTGCGCTCGCTGTCACCGACATCCCCTTGTTCCGGGAAACCTACGCGCCTCTGCTCAGAGATTGCACCATCCTGCCAAGCCCGGATTGGCGGCAGGCATCCGCCGGGGAGGATGCGCTGGCCTTCGCGCGACGGCAGGCGCTGCTGCTCGAGGCCCATCTGGCGCAACACCATGTCAGCACGGCCGCGCTCATCATCGAACCCTTGATCCAGTGCGCCGGCGGCATGGCCATGCACCACCCCGAGTATCTGCGCGTGGCACGCGAGCTCTGCACGCTCTACGGGGTGCACCTGATCTGCGACGAGATCGCAGTCGGCTTCGGCCGCAGCGGATCGGTGTTCGCACACCAGCAGGCCGGCGTCCGGCCTGACTTTTTGTGCCTGTCAAAAGGCCTGAGCGGCGGTTTCCTGCCCCTCGCGGTGACGCTGACGACCGATGACATCTACTCGGCCTTCTACCACCATGACGTGAAGCGCGGCTTCCTGCACAGCCACAGCTACACGGGCAACCCTTTGGCCTGCGCCGCCGCCAATGCCGTGCTCGACCTGTTCGCAGCCAGTGACGTGATCGCGACGAATGCGGCGCTGGCAGCGCGCGTCGATGCCGCGGCCGCGGCCCTGCGACGCCACCCGCGAGTCCGCCATTGGCGTCGCACTGGCATGATCTGGGCGTTTGATGTGGTGCCGCCTGCGGGTGAGGTGGAACGCCCGGGCCAGACACCTGGCGCACGGATCGCTCGCGCAGCGGTGGCGCACGGTCTGGTGTTACGGCCGATCGGCAACACGGTGTACTGGATGCCGCCTTACTGCCTCGACGACGATGCCGTGCGAGTGATGGTCGATGGCACCCTGCGCGCGCTGGAGGAGGCGGTCGGGTGAGGGGCGCGCTTGCCGTCTTGATCGCCTTGTTGTCGTTGCCAGTGGTGGCAGGAGGCGCATCAGAACCAGCAGGGGGCGGCCCACTACCTCGGGTGGGGTGGGAGGCGGCCCAACACCTCGGGTGTCGTTTGTTCTCGCTCCCGCTCGCTGCGCTCGAGGGTCGCTTTGAAAAGGGCACCCGACGGGGGCCACCTGTGACTGCGAATGGCGTTGCGCTGACAGTCGCCGTCGCGCCAAGTACGCAACCGGGCGGGGCGCATCGGGAGAGCGGTTTATCCGGGCTTGCCCCGGAAAACCGCGTCCCGATGGAAGACCCGCCAGCGCAGGTCGGTAGCGGCCTCCCCGCCGACTTCGCAGCCGCGCTGGAGCGTGCGGGCGTCAAGCCGCAGCAGATCAGCATCTGGTTCGGTGAGGCCGACAGCACCGAGGCACGCTTCCACTGGCTGCCGGAGACGCCGCGCAACCCGGCGTCGGTGCTCAAGATCGTGACCACGGCACAGGCGCTCGAGCAACTGGGCCCCGTCCACCGCTGGACCACGCGAGCCTGGGCAGAAGGCCCGGTGCGCCGCGGGACGCTGCAAGGGCGGCTCGTGATCGAGGGCGCTGGCGACCCGCGACTGCGTCGCAGCGACCTGCGCTCTCTGCTGGCGCAGGTGCGCGCTGCCGGTATCCGCCGCATCGATGGCGACCTTGTGATCGACCGCAACGCCTTCGATCTGCCAACACACGACCCTGGCGCCTTTGATGGCCAGCCCAAACGGGCATACAACGTCGGCGCCGATGCTTTGCTGGTGGATCTCGCGGCGCAATCGGTGAATACCCGCGTCGACACCGTCGATGGCCGAGTGCACGCCTGGCTGGAACCGATGCTCGACGGCGTACGCCTCGACAACCGGCTGCGCAGCGTTGCCGGAGATTGCAAGGACTGGCGCTTGCGCCCACTGATGCAGGTCATCGACACCACCGCCGCGCAGACGGTCGTACGCGTCGAGGGCGAGGTGCCGGACGCCTGCGAGACGGCCAGCATCGACATCGCGCCGGTCGCCGGGCCCGAATACACCCGGCGTGTGCTGCTACAAACCTGGCGTGAGCTGGGTGGTGAACTGTCCGGGCAAGTGGCCGACGGGCGTCTGGGTTATGGCATGCGAGTGGTGGGAGAACTGCAGTCGGCACCTCTGGCCGACCTCATCCGCGACATCAACCGGTTCAGCAACAACGTGATGGCCGATCTGGTCTGGCTCACCGCCGGCGCTCAGACCTCCGGCTGGCCGGCCACTCGCACCAAGGCCACCGAAGCGACACAGGCATGGCTGGCTGCGCTGGGTGGGGACGATGCCGAGACGATCATCGACTCTGGATCTGGCCTGTCGCGGCGCACGCGCATCAGCGCTGAACAGTTGCATGCGGTGCTGCGCCGCATGGCACGCTCGCCCCTGTTTCCGGAGTTCGCCGCATCGCTCCCTATAGCCGGCCATGACGGCACCGCGGCACGCACCCGCGTGCAAAGCCACGCCCGTCTCAAGACGGGCAGCCTGAATGGCGTACGCGCTGCCGCCGGCTATGTGCGCGACCGCAGCGGACGCTGGCTCAGCTTGGTGGTGCTGGTCGAGGCAGCGCCCGACGCCGGCTGGCGCGACCTGCTGGCCTGGCTGGCCGACCGGGCTGCTGCGACGGATGGGCCAGTGCCCTAGCCGCGGAGACTACCGGCGCTGCTGCGGCGCCACAGCCAGATGCCAGCCAGCAGCATGGGCACACACAGCCACTGCCCCATGCTCAGCCCAAGCCCAAGCAGGCCAAGGTGCGCATCGGGCTCGCGGAAGAACTCCACCGTGAACCGCGCCGCGCCATACCCCAGCAGGAAAAGTGCCGACACCTGCCCCAGCGGCCGTGGGCGCCGCGCGAACCACCACAACAGAACGAACAGCACCACGCCCTCCAGCCCGGCCTGATACAGCTGCGACGGATGCCGCGGCAGCGCATCGGCCAAGGGGAACACCATCGCCCACGGCACCTCGGCGGGGCGCCCCCAGAGTTCACCGTTGATGAAGTTGCCCACCCGGCCCAGCGCCAAGCCGAGCGGCACCAGCGGCGCGATGAAGTCGGTGATCTGCAGCCAGCGCAAACCTCGCCGCTGCGCCAGCCACGCCACCGCCCCCAGCACGCCGATAAAGCCTCCGTGGAAACTCATCCCCCCCTGCCAGACGGCGAAGATGCTGAGCGGGTCGGCCATGAAGTCGAGCGGCTTGTAGAACAGCACATAGCCCATGCGGCCACCGAGAATCACCCCCACCACGCCCCAGAACATCAGATCATCGACCAAGGCGGGGCTCAAGGCGATGTCTCGCCGACGCGCCAGATGCAAGCGCCCCAGCCAGACGAACTGCAGAAAAGCCAACACATACATCAGCCCGTACCAATGGATGGCGAGCGGGCCGAGCCGCAAGGCAACGGGGTCGAAACCAGGATGGATCAACATCGGGGCAGGCAGCTCCAGCAGCGTCACCGGCTGATTGCCGGTGCGGTTAACATGGCGCGCCCATTCTACGCCTGTCCCTTGGAGCCTCCCATGAAGCAACGTCCCGCCCTCACTCTTGCCGATGTGCAGACCATCGGTGCTGCCGCCCTCGCCCATGCGCAGAGCAACCATTGGAACGTCTCGATCGCCATTTGCGACGATGGCGGGCACCTGCTGTGGTTTGCGCGCATGGATGGCGCACCGCCGATGAGCGCCGAGATCGCTCCGGGCAAAGCCGATTGCGCCGCGCGCGCGCGCAAGGCCAGCGGCGTGCTGGAGAAGGTCATCAACGATGGCCGCACCGCGGCGCTCAAGATGCCGGTGCTGGCCCTCGAGGGTGGCGAGATGATCGTGGTCGAGGGTGTCTGCGTCGGTGCCGTAGGGGTCTCGGGCGTCAAATCCACCGAGGATGCCGAGATCGCCCGCGCTGGCATCTCAGCCATCGGAGCGGTGACGGCTTTTTGAGTGCTGCCCGACGCTCTAGACAGCCTCTAAATTCAGCAGCTTACGCGGCCCTCGCCGTACGAGCGCCGGCATTGTGAAGTGTTACCGGCGTGTGTATCCTCTCGCCCTCCGCCGACGTGAACCCGTCGGCGCGACCTTTTTTGTAACACCTGTAGCAGATGCCACCGTGGCGCCGCCCCTGACTTGACAAGCAGGACCGGCCGGCCGCCCAACTCAGGGAGATACCATGGCCATCACCATCGGTGCGATCACCGAATCGACACCGGGCGAAAAGCGCGTTGCGCTCGTACCGGATGTCGCCAAAAAGTACCAGGCGCTCGGCGCCCACATCGCCTTCGAAGCGGGCTTTGCCGATGCGGCCAATGTGGCCGACGGTGACTTTGGCGATGCCACTGCGACCACCCGCGACCAGGTGCTGGCCTCGGCCGACATCCTGCTGCATGTGCAGCCGCTGGCGGCGCAGGACCTCGCCAAGCTCAAGCCGGGCTGCGTATTGGTCGGCTATCAGGCCCCCTACGCTGGCAAAGAGCGCATCGATGCCCTCAACGCCGCCAAGGCCACCTCGCTGAGTTTCGAGTTGCTCCCGCGCATCTCGCGCGCACAGAGCATGGACGCGCTCTCCAGCCAGGCCGCCGTAGCCGGCTATGCCTGCGTGCTCATCGGCGCCGACAACTGCCCCAAGTTCTTCCCCATGATGACCTACGCCGCTGGCACCATCCGCCCGGCCAAGGTGCTGGTGATCGGTGCTGGCGTGGCCGGGCTGCAGGCCATCGCAACTGCGCGTCGGCTTGGCGCCATGGTCGAGGGCTACGACGTGCGCCCCGAAGTGCGCGAGCAGATCGAGTCGCTGGGCGCCAAGTTCGTCGACACCGGGGTGTCGGCGGTGGGTACCGGCGGCTATGCGCGCGAGCTGACCGATGCCGAAAAGGCCCAACAGGCCGAGAAGCTGGGCAAGGCGGTCGCCAACTGCGACGTCCTCATCACCACCGCATCGGTGCCGGGCAAGAAGGCGCCACAGATCATCAGCGAAACCATGGTGGCACGCATGAAGCCAGGCGCCGTGGTGGTCGACCTCGCCGCCGAGACCGGGGGCAACGTCGCTGGCACGACGGCCGGGCAGTCTGTGAAAGCAGGGCCAGCGCTGCTCATCGGCCCGACCCACATCGCCAGCCGCATGCCGGTGCATGCGTCGGAGATGTTGGCCAAGAACGCATTCAACCTGATCTCACCCTTCGTCAAAGACGGTGCACTGGCGCTGGACTGGGCAGACGAGGTGATCGCCGGGTCGGCTTTGACCCACGATGGTCAACTCAGGTCGGGAGCGGTCAAGACCGCCCTCGGCCTGTAAAGGAGCTCGCCATGGAAGGCTTTCTGTATCTGTATATCTTCATGCTCTCGGCCTTCACCGGCTACGAGGTGATCTCGCGTGTGCCGGTGATCCTGCACACGCCGCTGATGTCCGGCTCCAACTTCATCCACGGGGTCGTGCTGGTGGGCGCCATGGTGGCACTGGGTGCGGCCGACCCGGAAGACCCGCTGCAGCTGGCGATCGGCTTCTTTGCCGTGCTGTTGGGCGCAGCCAATGCCGCTGGCGGCTATGTGGTGACCGAACGCATGCTCGGCATGTTCCAGTCCAAGAAGAAGGAGGCCGCGTAAATGGACGCCAAGGCCCTCGTCAACGCCGCCTATTTCGCGGTCGCGGTCGTCTTCATCCTCGGCCTTAAGGCCATGAGCTCGCCGCTCACAGCGCGCAAGGGCATCGTCTGGGCCGGCTACGCCATGGTGGCTGCCACTGTGGTGACCTTCGCCTGGCCCGGCATGGCCAACTACGGCCTGATGGCAGTGGCCATCGCCATCGGTGGCGCAGCAGCCTGGTGGTCCGGCAAGAAAGTAGCCATGACCGACATGCCGCAGATGGTCGCCATCTACAACGGCATGGGCGGCGGTGCAGCAGCAGCCATCGCCGCGCTCGAGTTCGCCCGCGGCGAGGTGCACAGCCCGCTGGTCACCACACTGGCAGTGATCGGATCACTGATCGGCTCGGTGGCGTTCTCCGGCTCCTGCATCGCCTTTGCCAAGCTGCAGGGCATCATGGAGAAGACCTACCGTCTGCCGGCGCAGAACGCTGTCAACGTCGTGCTGGCAGTGGTGGCGGTGGCACTCGGTGCGTTCATCGTCGCCCATCCCGACCACACCGGCGCGCTTCTGGCTTTCTTCGCTCTGGCATTGTTCCTCGGCATCATCCTCACCACCCCCATCGGTGGTGCCGACATGCCGGTCGTCATTTCGCTGCTGAACGCCTTCACAGGCCTGGCGGTGGGCTTTGAGGGCTTTGTGCTCGGCAACCCGGCGCTCATCGTGGCCGGCATCGTGGTCGGTGCTTCCGGCACGCTGCTCACCCAGCTGATGGCCAAGGCCATGAACCGCCCGATCGCCAACGTCATCTTCACGCCCATGACGGGTGCTGCTGCGGGCGGTGGCGAAGCGGTGAGCGGCTCCATGAAGGAGACGTCGGCGCTGGACGCCGCCTCGATGATGCGTTTCGGCAGCAAGGTCATCGTCATCCCGGGCTATGGCATGGCTGTGGCCGGTGCTCAGCACAAGGTCTGGGAGATGGCGCAACTGCTCGAGGAGGCCGGTGTGGAATGCGTATTCGCCATCCACCCGGTGGCTGGCCGCATGCCGGGCCACATGAACGTGCTGCTGGCCGAGGCCGGTGTGCCCTACGACAAGATCCTCGACCTCGACGAGATCAATGCCGACTTCCCGCAAGCCGATGTGGCGCTGGTGATCGGCGCCAACGACGTGGTCAACCCGGTGGCCCGTACCGACAAGAGCAGCCCGATCTACGGCATGCCCATTCTCGATGCCGATCGCGCGCAGAACTGCATCGTCATCAAGCGCGGCAAGGGCGCAGGCTACTCGGGCATCGAGAACGCGCTGTTCTACACCGACAACTGCCGCATGCTGTACGGCAGCGCGCAACAGGCCATCGCCGAGATCATCCATCACATCAAGACGATGGAAGAAGCTTGAAGACCACGACCGGCACCGCGTGAATGCGGTTGCTGGCAACCCTGCGCCAACAAAAAAGCCACCCGAAGGTGGCTTTTTTGTTTACAGCGCGGCTCGCTTAGCGGGCGGCGATGTACATCGTGACTTCGAAACCGAAACGAAGGTCAGCGGCAGCGGGCTTGGTCCACATGGTGAGGCTCCTTGAGTGAGGTTGTGCTACGGAATGAATACTGGACTCGCGGCAGCGCCGCCGCAGCCGCTGCGTAACGCAATCTCGCCTACGTAAATTCATGAGCCCGACGCATCGGGCTCAGACCGCCTCAGCCTTGTTGGCACGCTTGCGCTCATGCTCGACGAGGTGACGCTTGCGCAAGCGGATGTTCTTCGGCGTGATCTCGACCAGTTCGTCGTCGGCAATGAATTCGATGGCGGACTCGAGCGTGAGCTGGATCGGCGGCGTGAGCGTGACTGCCTCGTCCTTGCCAGAGGAACGGACATTGGTGAGCTGCTTGGTCTTGATCGGGTTGACCACCAGATCGTTGTCGCGGCTGTGGATGCCGATGATCATGCCCTCGTAGACCGCCTCACCCGGGTTGACGAACATGCGGCCGCGGTCCTGCAGCTTCCACAGTGCGTAAGCCACGGCAGCGCCATCGTCTTGGCTGATCAGCACGCCGTTGCGGCGCTCTGCCATGGCACCGGCCATCGGGCCGTAGTCATCAAACACATGGCTCGCCAGACCGGTACCGCGGGTGAGTGTGAGGAACTCGCCCTGAAAGCCGATCAGGCCCCGCGCCGGGATGCGGTACTCGAGTCGCACGCGGCCCTTGCCATCCGGCTGCATGTCCTGCAGCTCGCCACGGCGGCGGCCGAGCTCTTCCATCACGCCGCCTTGGTGGTCTTCTTCCACGTCGATGGTCAGCATCTCGTAGGGCTCGCACTTCTCGCCGTTGACTTCGCGGAAGACCACACGCGGCCGGCTCACCGCAAGCTCATAGCCCTCGCGACGCATGTTCTCGAGGAGGATGGTGAGGTGGAGCTCACCACGGCCGGAGACGAGGAAGCTGTCCGCCTCGGATGTGTCCTCGACTCGCAACGCAACGTTCTTGAGGAGCTCGCGGTCGAGCCGCTCGCGGATCTGGCGGCTGGTGACGAACTTGCCTTCGCGACCGGCCAGCGGGCTGTTGTTGACCTGAAAGGTCATGGTCAGCGTCGGCTCGTCCACCGCGATCGGCGGCAGCGCGTCGGGCTGATCCGGGTCGCAGAGGGTCACGCCGATATTCACCTGCTCGATGCCGGTCACCAGCACGATGTCGCCGGCCCGTGCTTCTTCGGCCTGTTCACGCTCAAGACCATGGAACTTGAGCACCTGACCGACCTTGGCGTTGCCCCGGCTCTCGTCGCCGTAGAGCACGGTGACGGGTTGGTTGGGCTTGATGCGGCCACGTGTGATGCGGCCGACACCGATCTGGCCGACGTAGGTGGAGTAGTCGAGCGAGCAGATCTGCAACTGCAGCGGTGCGTCCTCATCGACCTCGGGCGGTGGTACGTGCCGGATGATGGCCTCGTAGAGTGCCGTCATGTCGGTGCCGGGCTTGGCAACGTCCAGCATGGCGTAGCCATTGAGAGCACTGGCGTAGACCACCGGGAAGTCGAGTTGCTCCTCGGTGGCGCCGAGTTTGTCGAACAGATCGAAGGTGTGGTTGATCACCCAGTCCGGGCGCGAGCCCGGGCGGTCGATCTTGTTGATGACGACGATGGGTTTGAGGCCCTGCGCCAGCGCCTTGCGGGTGACGAAGCGCGTCTGCGGCATCGGCCCTTCCACCGCATCCACCAGCAGCAGCACGCCGTCGACCATCGACAGCACGCGCTCGACCTCGCCGCCAAAGTCGGCGTGGCCTGGCGTGTCAACGATGTTGATGTGGGTGTCGCCCCATGAGATGGCGCAGTTCTTGGCGAGGATGGTGATGCCACGCTCTTTTTCCAGATCATTGCTGTCCATGACCCGCTCAGCCACCTGCTGGTTGTCGCGGAAGGTGCCGGACTGCCGGAGCAGCTGGTCGACCAGGGTGGTCTTGCCGTGGTCGACGTGGGCGATGATGGCGATGTTGCGGATGGCGCGGGACATGGAAGACCTTGATTTTTTGGGGCGCTGAAGGGCGCGGATGGTAGCACGGCGCGGTTGCGCTGTCGCAGCGCAGCAAGATTCACGCCGGGCGCCAGAGGGGGCTGCTAAAATGTTGGCCAATCAGGGGTTTCCATGCGTCCGATCGACTTTCACTGCCACTCCACCGTGTCCGACGGCATGCTGCCCCCAGCGGCATTGGCAGCGCGCGCGGCGAACAATGGCTGTCGGTGGCTGGCACTGACCGATCACGACGACCTCGACGGGCTCGCCATCGCCGCCCAGACGGCAGCCGACGTCGGCATGGGCTTCGTACCCGGGGTCGAGATCTCGGTCAGCTGGCGCGATGTCACCCTGCACGTGGTCGGGCTGGCGATCGATCCGGCCTGCCCCACCCTTCGTGAGGGCCTCACGCAGGTCCGCAGTGGCCGCGCCGAGCGCGCCGAGCAGATGGCCGATGGCCTTGCGCGTGCCGGTATCGGCGGCGCCTTGCAGGGCGCCTATCGCTACGCCAGCAACCCGGCACTCATCAGCCGGGCGCACTTTGCCAGGTACCTCGTGGAGCAGGGCCATGCGCGCGACACCGGTGCTGTGTTCAAGCGCTTCCTGGTGCGTGGAAAACCCGGTTACGTGCGGCATGAATGGGCCACACTCGGTGCCGCAGTGGAATGGATCCATGCCGCTGGCGGACTCGCCATCATCGCCCACCCGGGCCGCTATCGCGTCAATGGTGCGGGCATGCAGGACCTCCTGCGCGAGTTCCGCGACCTTGGCGGCGATGGCATCGAAGTCATCACCAGCAGCCACAGCACCGAAGACTATCGGCGTTTCAACGTGCTGGCACACGAGGCCGGTCTGCTGGCCTCGGTCGGTTCCGACTTCCACGCACCCGAGGAATCGTGGATGGACGTGGGTGGGGTGCCCGACCTCCCGCTCGCCGCCACACCGGTATGGGAAGCCTTGGGCTTGCATTGGCAGCCCGAGCCCGACAGGGCTGGATCAGATGCGGAGGCGGTCGCCGGTTCCGCGTGACGCCATCCGCTTGACCCTTGCCGACCCGTACGCAGGGGGCCCGACGGGGCCCGATGCAGGGTTGCCGGCCCACAGCCTCTGCATCAGTCCTCAGGCCTCGCTCCGCATGTCGCAATATTTCAATGTCCACCCCGACAACCCGCAGCCTCGCTTGCTGCGACAGGCCGCCGAGATCATGCGTGCCGGGGGCATCGCGGCCTACCCCACCGACAGCTGCTATGCGCTGGGCTGCCACATCGGCGACAAGACCGCCGCCGACCGTATCCGGGACATCCGGGGCCTGCCCGAGGACCGCTGGCTCACCCTGCTCTGCCGCGACCTCTCCGAGATCGCTCGCTACGCCAAAGTCGACAATGTGCAATATCGCCTGCTCAAGTCCTGCTTGCCCGGGCCTTACACCTTCATCCTGCAGGCCAGCCGCGAAGTGCCCCGACGGCTCGTACACCCCAAGCGCCTGCACCTGGGCTTGCGCATCCCGGACCACCCGGTGGTGCTCGGCCTGCTCGAAGAGCTGGGTGAGCCGATCGTCTCGACCTCGCTCATCCTGCCCGGTGAGCAGGACCCGATGACTGCCGGCTGGACCATCCGTGAAGCGCTCGAGCACCAGGTCGACGTGATCCTGGATGACGGCACTGAGGCAGCCCACCTGTCCACCGTGGTCGACCTGACCAGCGACACGCCGCAGATCATTCGGCAGGGCCTCGGTTGTGCTGCGCGACTCGGCATCGAGGCTTAGGGCACAATCGGCCATGGATTCCGTCAGCGAACTGATCCGCGCCGTTAGCATATTCGCCATCCCGGTGCTGTTTGCCATCACCCTGCACGAAGCTGCACACGGCTACGTGGCGCGCCACTTTGGCGACACCACAGCGGCGGCGATGGGCCGCATCAGCCTCAACCCGGCGCGCCACATCGACCCGGTCGGCACGTTGCTGGTCCCCATACTGCTGCTCACCCTCAGCGGCGGTAGCTTGCTGTTCGGCTGGGCCAAGCCGGTGCCCGTCAATTTCAGCGCGCTGCGTCGGCCCAAGCAGGACATGCTCTGGGTGGCCGCCGCCGGCCCTGCCGCCAATCTGCTGCAAGCACTGCTGTGGGGGCTGGTACTGCGCCTCGGCCTGTGGGCAGGGGGAGACACCGACCCGGTCGGTCTGGGCGATGGACTGCACGCTCTCACAGTACCCATGGTGTTGATGGGTGCCGCGGGCATCATCGTCAATCTGGCCCTGATGGTGCTCAACCTACTGCCGCTACCGCCGTTGGACGGCGGGCGCATGGTGGTGAGCCTGCTGCCTGACCGTCAGGCGTGGCAGTTCGCGCAGCTCGAGCGCTGGGGCTTTCTGATCCTCATCGTCCTGCTTGTCACTGGCCTGCTGGGCAGCCTCATCTGGCCACTGGTGGCCGGCTCGGCGGCGCTGGTCGGCAAGTTGTTCGGCGTCTCGCTGCAGCAGTTGATCGGCCTGATCAACGCCATCTGAGCGTGGCCTCCCTGCTAATCTCACGCCAAGCCGCCCTGCCCCACTCGGAATAGAACATGTTCGTCGACCGCGTCCTCTCCGGCATGCGCCCCACCGGCATGCTCCACCTCGGCCACTATCAGGGGGTGCTCAAGAACTGGGTGCGGCTGCAGCACGAGCACGAGTGCCTGTTCTTTGTTGCCGACTGGCACGCGCTCACCACCCATTACGACGATGTGGCGGTGATCGAGCAGAACGTCTGGGACATGGTGATCGACTGGATCGCCGCCGGCGTCGATCCCTCGAACGCAGCGATGTTCATTCAGAGCCAGGTGCCGGAGCACGCCGAATTGCACCTGTTGCTGAGCATGATGACGCCGCTGGGTTGGCTCGAACGCGTACCGACCTACAAGGACCAGCAAGAGAAGTTGAGCGAGAAGGACCTCTCCACCTACGGCTTTCTCGGCTACCCGTTGCTGCAAAGCGCTGACATCCTCATCTACCGGGCCAACCACGTGCCGGTGGGGGAAGACCAGGTGCCGCACATCGAATTCACCCGCGAGATCGCGCGCCGCTTCAACCACCTGTACGGCAAAGAGCCGGGCTTTGAGCAAAAGGCCGAGGCCGCCATCAAGAAATTGGGCAGCAAGCGGGCGAAGCTCTACGAGGAACTGCGCGACAAGTATCAGGAGCAAGGTGACGACGATGCACTCGAAGCTGCGCGCGCCCTCATCCTGGAGAGTCAGAACATCGCGCTGGGTGATCGCGAGCGCCTGTTCGGCTACCTCGAGGGCGGCGGCAAGGTGATCTTGCCGGAGCCGCAAGCGCTGCTCACCGAGGCCTCCAAGATGCCCGGCCTCGACGGCAACAAGATGAGCAAGAGCTACAACAACACCATCGCCATGCGCGACGACGCCGACACGGTGAGCAAGAAGATCCGCACCATGCCCACCGACCCGGCACGCGTGCGCCGCACCGACCCGGGCGATCCGGCCAACTGTCCGGTGTGGCAGTTCCACCTGGTGTACTCAGACGACGGCCGTCGCAACTGGGTGACCGAGGGCTGCAAGAGCGCCGGCATCGGCTGCCTCGAGTGCAAGCAGCCGGTCATCGACGCGGTGCTCGCCGAGCAAGGCCCGATGCGCGAGCGTGCCGAGCCGTATCTCGAAGACCCGACGCTGGTGCGCAACATCGTTGCAGATGGCTGCGAGAAGGCGCGCGATCTGGCGCGCGAGACCATGCGCGACGTGCGCGAGGCGATGGGGCTCGGCTACACCTGAGAGGGTGCCAACGCGCCCACGCGGCTGCGCCACAGCCACCAGGCCATCGGCAGTTGGCCCATGGTGAACACGGTGATCACGGTGATGACGCCATAGCCGACGGCGAACACAGCCGCGCCGGCGCCCGCCGCAGCCACCATTGCGGCAGCATTGACGACGTTGTTGGCGGCCACTGCGCGACCCCGCCGTTCCGGCGCTGGCAGCCGTTGCAGGGCGGTGTACAGCGGTACGCAATAGGCTCCACCCGCGGCGGCCAACCCGAGCAAGGTGAGCATGATGGCGGTGCTGCCCGGCACTTCCAACCAACCGGCCAGCCCTTGCACGGGCGCCACCGTGTCTGCGGTGGGCAGCAGCCAGACCAGCAATAGCCCCAACAGCGCCATATCGACGGCCGCCGCCGGCACCACAGGCAGGCCCGGCTGCCGACGCAGGGCTGCGGCGGCAAGTGCCGAGCCGAGGCCCACACCCAGCGAGAACACCGCCAGCAGCAGGCTGACCACGGTGGCATCGCCGCGAAGGTGGTCACGCACCATGACCGGCAACTGCGTCAGCACTGTGGCACCAAACGCCCAGAACCAGGCGATGCCGAGCATCACTGGCCACACCGGCTCGCGTCGGGCTGCGCCGATCAGCTCCGCGGTGGCGCGGAAGGGGTTTCGGGCCAGCGGCGATGTCGCTGCACCCCCCGCATGCGCAAAGGGTGGCGCTGCCGGCATCGCGTGCACCGCCGCAAGCCCAGCCAATGCCACGAGCAGCGTCAAGCCGCTGACGCGCCAGGCCGCGTCTGCACCTGCCACCAGCCACCCCGCCACCAGCGTACCGAGCAGGATGGCCAGAAAAGTGGCCGCTTCGATCCAGGCGTTGCCTGCAAGCAGCTCATCGGCAGCCAGATGCTGCGGCAGCACGCTGTACTTGACTGGCCCGAACACCGCCGACTGCGCGCCAAGCAGTGTGAGCGCCAGCAGCGACAAGCCGAGGCTGCCGGCGAGCAAGCCTCCCGCACCGAGCAGCACGACCAGCATCTCGAGCCACTTGGAGAGCCGCGCGATGCGCGACTTGTCGCCTCTGTCGGCCCACTCACCGGCACTGGCCGACAGCAGAAGGAAGGGCAGGATGAACAGCCCTGCGGCGAGGTTGACCAGCAAACCCGGCGACGCCACCGCGCCGAAGCCTTGGTACAACACCAACAGCACCAGCGCGTTCTTGAACAGGTTGTCGTTGAAAGCGCCGAGGAACTGGGTGGCGAACAGCGGCCCGAAGCGTCGAGATGTGAGCAGACTCATGCGATGACTATAGCCGGAGCGGACTGCTGGCCGGCCGGGAGCCGTCCCCCCGGGTGGTAGACTGCTTCGCCATGCAGATCGAAGCGGACATCGAGGCCGAGCAAGGCAGATCCGGCGCAGCCGGTGTTGCCGGAGGGGCGCCACTCGCCCGCCTTTACGGCGAGCCGCTCAGCACACTGCCTCGCGACCTGTTCATCCCGCCCGAAGCTCTTGAGGTGGTGCTGCAAGCCTTTGAGGGGCCGCTCGATCTGTTGCTCTACCTCATCCGCAAGCAGAACCTGGACATCCTTGACATCCCGATGGCCGAGCTGACCCGCCAGTACATCGCCTACATCGATGCGCTGCAGGCCGGCCGGCTCGAATTGGCCGCCGACTATCTGCTCATGGCCGCCATGCTGATCGACATCAAGTCACGCATGCTGCTGCCGCGCCCAGCCTCGGCCACTGCCGATGAAGCCGAGGACCCGCGTGCCGAACTGGTGCGACGCTTGCTCGAATACGAGCAGATGCGTGCCGCAGCCGCCGGCATCGATGCGCTGCCACAGGCGGGTCGCGACTTCGAATGGGTGCAGGCGGCATTCGAGGCCAGCGCACCCCCAGCACCGGGCATCGCCGCTGTCGAGCTGATGGAGGCCTGGCGTAGCATCCTCGCCCGCGCCCGCGCCAACACGCACCATCGCATCAGCCGCGAGACACTCTCGGTAAGCGAGCATATGACCCGGGTCCTGCGGATCTTGCGTGAGCAGGGCATGCGGCGCTTCACCGACTTGTTCGATGCCGCCGATGGCGTACCGCATCTGGTGGTCACCCTGCTCGCCATCCTCGAACTGGTGCGCGAGGGTCTGGCACAACTGACGCAGACCGAAGCGCTGGCGCCGATCTACGTCACCCTGCCAGACGGCGCCTGACGCGATGAGCGCCCCCGCGGAACTGAGCCCCGCGCAGGCACTGCGCATCCTCGAGGCGGCGTTGCTGACTGCCAGCGAACCGCTGCCGATCGCCGCGCTGCGACAACTGTTCGACGACACACTGTCCGCCGAGACGCTGCGACGCCTACTCGAAGAACTGCGCGAAACCTGGACCGAGCGGCCGATCGAGTTGGTTCAGCTGGCAGGGGGCTGGCGCTTCCGTGCGCGCGCCGAGATGCAGCCTTGGCTCGACCGGCTCAAGACCGAGCGGCCGGCACGCTATTCGCGTGCGGTGTTGGAGACGCTGGCGATCATCGCCTACCGGCAACCGGTGACCCGTGGCGAGATCGAGGAGATACGCGGCGTGGCAGTCGCCACCACTGTGATCCGCACGCTCGAGGCGCGTGGCTGGGTGGAGACGGTGGGCCACCGGGACGTACCCGGCAAGCCCGCGCTGCTTGCCACCACCCGCCGATTTCTCGACGACCTCGGTCTGCGCAGCCTCGCCGAGCTGCCCCCACTGGTCGCACTCGAGCAGACCTTGCTGGTCGCGCACGAGCCCACCGCAACCCACCCGCCGGAGGCCCATGGCCCGCAAGAACACACCCTTTCGACCGCCAGCGAGTAAAGCGCCGCGGCGTGGCCGGCAGACCGCTGTCGGGTCTACGCCGACGCATCCCGCTGCCAGCCGACACACTGCCGGGGAAGAGCCCGATGCGGCGTTGGTGAGCGGTGCCGACGCAGCCGCCGAGGCTGGGCCGTCAGCCGCACCCAGCGGCGACCGCCTGCAGAAGTTCCTGGCCGACCAAGGGGTCGGTTCGCGTCGCGACATCGAGACACGCATCGCGGCTGGACAGGTCTCGGTGAATGGCACCACCGCGATGCTGGGAGCGCGCGTGCGCCCCGGCGACGTGGTGCGCATCGGCGGACGCGGCTACAAGGTAGAAGCCACCTTGCGCCTGCCGCGCGTGCTGCTCTACCACAAGCCGGAGGGCGAGATCTCCAGCCGCGAGGATGCCAAAGGCCGGCCGACCGTATTCGAGCGGCTGCCGCGCATCCGAGGGGGCAAATGGGTGGCGGTGGGTCGACTCGACATCAACAGTTGCGGACTGATGCTCCTCACCAGCTCAGGCGACCTCGCCAACCGGCTGATGCACCCGCGGTTCGAGGTCGAACGCGAGTATGCGGTGCGCACGCTCGGTCGGCTCGACAGTCTGCAGGCCGGCCGGCTGCTCAAAGGCATCGAGCTCGAAGACGGCATGGCGCGCTTCGCCAGCGTACTCGACGCTGGTGGCGAAGGCAGCAACCACTGGTATCGGGTGGTCATCTGTGAGGGGCGCAAGCGCGAGGTGCGGCGCATGTTCGAAGCGGTCGGGCTGATGGTCAGCCGGCTGATGCGTGTGCGCTTTGGTCCGGTCGAGCTGCCCTCGCACCTCAAACGCGGGACCTTGCACGAGGTGGCGCCGGAGGAAGTGGCCAAGCTCATGCACTGGGCCGGGCTGCCCGCCGAGATGCCGGTGCCCGTGCAGAAGCGGCCCGGCGCGCCGCGCAAGCCACGCAGCGTACTCACCGGACTTGCCGATGCACCCGCCGCTAAACCTGCCCGGCCGCGCGCGCCGCGGCGAGGCTCGACTCGCTGACGGCGAACACCACGCCATCCCCGGCCGAAGTGAGCGGCCAGCTCAGTTCCAACTCAGGCCACAGCGCTTCGACGACCTCGCGCCGTTCGCCGACCTCCACTAACAGCCAACCGCCGGGCTCGAGGTGATCGGGTGCTGCTTGCAGGATGCGCCGCACGAAATCCATCCCGTCCTCACCCGCCGCCAGCGCCAAGGCCGGCTCATGGCGGAACTCTTCCGGCAGTTCGCTCATGGCCGTTGCGTCGACGTAGGGCGGGTTGCAGAGGATGCGCTCGTAGCGGCGGCCGGCAACAGCAGCGAACAGATCCCCCTGCAGCAACTCGATGCACGCCTCGAGGCCATAATCAGCCACATTGAGCGCTGCCACCTCGAGCGCATCTGCGCTGATGTCGGTGGCGTCGACGCGAGCGTTGAGGTAGACGTGTGCCGCGACGATGGCCAGACAACCGGAGCCGGTGCACAGGTCAAGCACGCTGTCCACGGCATCTGGGTCGGCCAGCCACGGTGCCGGTTGCACCTCGTCGTCGCGCAGCAACTCGGCGATGAACGAGCGCGGAATGAGCACGCGACGATCGACCCGGAAGGCAAAATCGCCCAGCCAGGCCTCGCCGGTGATGTAGGCCGAGGGCACATGCTCTTCGGTGCGTTGCTCGATGACCCAAGCCAAGGTGCGGCACTCGTCGGCCGTCAGGGCTGCACCCAGAAACGCTTCAAGCCGCTCGCTGGGCAAGGCCAAAGTGTCGCAGATGAGGTAGACCGCTTCGTCGAAAGGGTCTAGAAAACCTTGCCCATGGGCCAGACCGGCCTGACCAAAGCGGCTCATCGCGTAGCGCAGCCAGTCGCGCACAGTGAACAACTCGGGGGGAGCGATGCGGGCGTTGTGAAAAGGGTTGCTCATGGTCGGGCCTCGCCGTTTGGGGTCGGGGCGATGCTGACACGCTAAGATGCCTCCCCGCAATTCCCTGCCTGCACGGCACCCGGCCCACCATGCCCGTCCTCCAGGTCTCCAATGCATGCCTCGCCTATGGCGACGTGGCGCTGCTCGACCGCGCCGAAGTGGTGCTCGAGGCTGGCGAGAAGGTCGCGCTGATCGGCCGCAATGGCGAGGGCAAGTCGAGCCTGATGCGCGCGCTGGCCGGCCTGCAGCCGCTCGACGACGGCGAGGTCTGGCGGGCACCGGGGTCGGCATTCGCCTACGTGGCGCAGGAGCCCGACTTTGCCTTGCAAGGCAGCGTGTTCGACACCGTCGCCGCCGGTCTGGGTGGCCAGGCCACCGCGCTCAAGGATTACCACCACTGTGCGCAGGCGGTGGCGGGCGGTGATGCTTCACGGCTGGATGAGCTGGCTCGGCTGCAGCAGGCGCTCGAGGACAATGGCGGCTGGACCGTGCACCACCGGGTCGAGGCAGTCTTGGAGCGGCTGCACCTGGACGGCGATGCCGACGTCGCCGCGCTTTCCGGCGGCGGGATCAAACGCGTTGCGCTCGCCAGAGCACTGGTCGGTCAGCCCGAGGTGCTGCTGCTCGACGAACCGACCAACCACCTCGACATCGACGGCATCCTCTGGCTCGAGAGCCTGATCCGCGAGTTTCCCGGCAGCGTGGTGGTGATCACCCACGACCGCGCCTTTCTCGATGCAGTGGCGACGCGCGTCATCGAGCTCGACCGGGGCCGGCTGATGAGCTTCCCCGGCAACTTCGCCACCTATCTCGAGCGCAAGGCTGGCTGGCTGGAGAACGAGGCCAAGCAGGCGGCGGAGTTCGACAAGTTCCTTGCGCAGGAAGAAGCCTGGATCCGTAAGGGCGTGGAGGCCCGGCGTACCCGCTCGGCAGGGCGGGTCAAGCGCCTCGAAGACCTGCGGGTGGCTCGCGCACAGCGCCGCGAACGCATGGGCCAGGTGCGCATGGGTGTGGACGAAGGAGAACAGAGTGGGCGCCTGATCGCCGAGCTCGAGCACGTCACGCTGACCTTTTCGGCGCCAGCCAACGGCGAGAAGACAGGCTCAAAGGCCGCAAAGACCGTCATCCGCGACTTTTCCTGCCGGCTGATGCGTGGCGACCGCGTCGGCATCATCGGCGCCAACGGAGCGGGCAAGACCAGCCTGCTGCGGCTCATCCTAGGTCTGGCCGAGCCGACCGAGGGCCGCGTGCGGCGCGGCACCAAGCAGGAGGTGGCTTATTTCGACCAGTTCCGCGCCGCGCTCGACCCGGAGGCGCAGCTCACCGACGTCATCTCGCCCGGCTCGGAGTTCGTCGAGGTCAACGGCACACGCAAACACGTCATCGGCTATCTGGGCGATTTCCTGTTCAGCCCACAGCGGGCACGGTCGCCGGTCAAGAGCCTGTCAGGCGGTGAGCGCAACCGGCTGCTGCTGGCGCGGCTGTTCGCGCGGCCAGCCAACATCCTGGTGCTGGACGAGCCGACCAACGACCTCGACATCGAGACCCTCGAACTACTGGAGACGCTGCTCGCCGATTACGCCGGGACGCTGTTCCTGGTGAGCCACGACCGCGCCTTTCTCGACAACGTGGTCACGCAAGTGATCGCGGCCGACGGCGAAGGCGTGTGGAAGGAATACGTCGGCGGCTACGCAGAATGGGTCAAGCAGCGGCCGGCGAGGACGGGAGTGGCGACGGCGGCGCTCGCATCGAACAGCGGCACGAACCGGACCGGAGCGGCAAGAGACGCTGTGTCAAACGCTCAAGCAAACAGCATGGATGGGGGCGCCAGGGGGCTTGCGGCGGCAGGCGGAGGATCGACAACGCGCAAAGCGAAGCTCAGCTTCAACGAAAAACGCGAGCTTGAGCGCCTGCCTGGCCACATCGCCGCGCTCGAGGCTGAACAAGCGTCTCTCGAGGCACGCCTCGCCGACCCGGCCACCTATCAGCCTGGCGCTGCCGATATCGCTCAACTGACCGCCCGCCGCGAGACCATCGAGGCCGAGCTGTTGGCCTTGCTGGAGCGCTGGGAACAGCTCGAGCAGATGCAGCCGCCGTCCAGCTGAACCGACCTCGCGCCCCTCTGCATCGCCCGTCGTTCAGCCCTCTTCGCTGGCCAAGCCCCTGAGTACGCGCCTCTGGGATAGGCAGCCAGCACCGCCTCTTAAACAATAACGATTCGCATTACGATTGACGTAAGGCCTCCTGTAGTTGATAATCGTTCTCACTACGAACTCGGCCAGGAGACCGAAGATGCCCCAGCAGAACCCCCTACGTGCCCGCCCCATGGTCTGTCTTGCACTCGCCAGCGGCTTGGCCGGAGCCACGCCCAGCAGCCTCGCCGCGGACGCGGCCATCGAGCGCGTCACAACGGCCCGTGAAGGCACGCCGCGCCTCGCCGCACCCCGCGTGGATGTGATCGGGGCAGAGCAGAACCTGCCGCTGCTCGGCGGCGCAGCCAGCACAGTCACCGCAGAGGAATTGCGCGACTCCAAGGTGTTCACCACCGCCGAGGCACTGCGCAAAGTCCCCGGCGTCAACGTGCGCGACGAGGAGGGTTTCGGCCTGCGTCCCAATATCGGCATCCGCGGCCTCAACCCGACACGCTCGACCAAGGTCACCCTCCTCGAGGACGGCATCCCGCTCGCCTACTCACCTTATGGCGACAATGCCAGCTACTACCACCCGGCGATCGACCGCTTCGAGCGCATCGAGGTGCTCAAGGGCGCCAACGCCCTGCAATTCGGCCCGCAGACCATCGGCGGCGTGATCAACTACATCACGCCCGACCCGCCGCGCGCATCCGGCGGCTACGTGCGGGGAACCGTCGGAAACCGGGATTACTTCAACGGCAAGATCAACCTGGGTGGCAATGGCTTTTTGCTCGACTACACGCGCAAGCAGGGCGAAGGCGCGCGACAGAACCTGAAGCACGAGATCGACGACCTCAACCTCAAGTGGGTCGGACAGATCAGCGACCGCCAAGCCATCACCCTGCGCAGCAACTATTACAAGGAAGACTCGCAGCTCTCCTACTCTGGCCTCACCCAGGCCGAGTTCCGGAACTTCGGCGCGCGCTACAACCCGTTCCGCAACGACACCTTCAATGCCGAGCGCTTCGGCGCCTCCGCCACCCACGACTTTGATTTCGGCAACGGTGCGGTGCTCACCACCAACCTGTACTACTCGTACTTCACCCGCGACTGGGTGCGACAGTCGAGCAGCAGCACCGATGGCCAACACGCAGGTTGCAACACGAGTTTTAGCGTCGACGGGGTGAATGCCACTTTCACGGCACACCGGCTCGCCGGCCGCGCAGTGGACCCGTCGACGCAATTCGGCTGCTCGCAAGGCCGGCTGCGCGATTACACCACCTACGGCATCGAGCCGCGCCTGCTGGTGGCAAACCTGCTCGGTGAGTTCCAGATGGGCGTCAAGGCGCATTTTGAGGAGCAGGACCGGCTGCAACTGAATGCCACCGCCAGCAGCTTCGACCCCAAGTCGCCGAACGCCAGCGGTGCGATCATCAACCCGCCTGCGGAGGACCAGGTCCGCAAGGTCGACGCCTACTCGGGCTTTGTGGCGCAGCGCTTCGATCTAGGCCCCTTTGCCATCACCCCCATCGTCCGCTACGAGTCGATCGAGTCGCGCCGCAGCAACCGCCTCAATGGCGCATCGGGATCGGCCAGGGTCACCGAGACCAGCCCCGGCATCGGCGCCACCTGGAACCCGAACAAGGACTGGACCCTCTTCACCAGCCTCTACGAGGGCTTTGCCCCGCCACGGGTCGAGGATCTCATCGGTGGCAGCGGCACCGTGGCCGATGTCGACCCCGAGCGCTCGACCAATTTCGAATTCGGTCTGCGTGCCAAGCCGGCCGAGTCCGTCTCTCTTCAGGCCGCCTATTTCCGCAACGACTTCAAGAACCTCATCGCGGTGGGCAGCATCGCTGGCGGCAACACCCCGCTGTCGCAGGGCAAGGCACTGTTCGAGGGCTTTGAACTGGCAGGACGGGCAGAAATCGGTGGTGGCTTGTTCGGCCGCCTTGCCTGGACCTGGCTGCCGACCGCCGAACAGGAGACGCCGTTCTTTGAGGTGGCCAACCCAGCGAACACGCGCGGCGCAGCGGGCAACCGGCTGGCCTACGCGCCCGAGCACACCGCCACCGCGGGCCTCGGCTACCGGGTTGGCGGATTCCGCGCCGAGGTCGAACTGCAGCACGTCGGCGAGCAGTTCGCCGACTTCAACGAGACACGGGCCGCATCGGCCGACGGCCGGATCGGGCAGATCGCCAGCTACACCGTGGTCAACGCCACCGCCTCGTACCAGCTGGCACCCAAAGGCGCGACGCTGTTCATCACCGCCAAGAACCTGACCGACCGCACCTACATCGTCGACCGCACGCGCGGCATCCAGGTCGGCATGCCGCTGCTGGTGCAGGCCGGAGTGCGCTACGATTTCTGAATGCGCTACCGCCTGCTTGGCCGCACCGGCCTCTACGTCTCCGAGATCTGCCTCGGCACCATGACCTTCGGCGCCCAGGGCTTCTGGAAGGTCATGGGCGGCCTCGGGCAGCGCGAGAGCACCGCGATGGTGGCGCAGGCCTGGGACGCCGGCGTCAACTTCATCGACACCGCCAACGTCTACTCGCTCGGAGAGTCGGAGACCTTCCTCGGCCACGCGCTCAAGCACCTCAAGCTGCCACGCGACCAGGTCATCGTCGCCACCAAATCCACCGGCGTGATGGGCGAAGAGCCCAACCGCCGCGGCCAAAGCCGTCACCACATCGTCAACGAGGTCGAAGCCAGCCTGCGCCGACTGCAGCTCGACCACATCGACCTCTACCAGCTGCACGGCTTCGACCCGCTCACGCCCTTCGACGAGTCGCTGCGCGCGCTTGATGATCTGGTGACCGCGGGCAAGATCCGCACCATCGGCATCTGCAACATGGCCGCCTGGCAGGTGATGAAGGCACTGGCGCTGTCGGACAAGCGCGGCTGGGCGCGCTTCGAGAGCGTGCAGGCCTACTACACCATCGCCGGCCGGGACCTCGAGCGCGAACTGGTGCCGCTGATGCAGGACCAGGGGCTCGGCTGCCTGGTCTGGAGCCCGCTCGCGGGCGGCTTGCTGTCCGGCAAGTTCAGCAGCGACGGCAGCGGCCCCGAGGGCGCGCGGCGTAGCCAATACGATTTCCCGGTGGTCGATAAGGCGCGCGCCTTCAAGTGCGTCGAGGCGATGCGGCCGGTCGCCGCAGCGCATGGCGTCTCGGTGGCACAGGTGGCCATCGCCTGGGTGCTGGCCAAACGGTGGGTGAGCAGCGTCATCATCGGCGCCAAGACCCCGGCGCAACTGGCCGACAACCTTGCTGCGGCACAACTATTGCTCTCGACAGAAGAGGTTGCCGCGCTGGATGCGGCGAGCGAACTGCCGCGCGAATACCCGGGCTGGATGCTCGCCCTGCAAGGTGGCTATCGCGCCCAGCCGCCAGAACGCGGACCGGGCAGCGACAACGCCTGAGTTCTCTAAGCCGCCTCAGAACCAGCGCTGCGGGTAATGCACCCCCGGCCGCAAGCGGTTGAAGGCCACCGCCACCGCCACGACGACGGCAGCACCCGCCATCACCGGCATGAGTACGAACCCCCAGCCCGGCGCCCCGAACGGGCTGAGCATGACGAGCAGTGGGTCGGACGCGGCCGGCGGGTGGTTGGTCTGCGTCAAGCGCATGGCGACGATGGCCAGGCCCACCCCCAGCCCCATGGCCCACCAGGCACTGCCGAACAGGGTCATCACGGTCATGCCAACGAGTGCCGACACCCCATGGCCGCCGATGACATTGCGTGGCTGCGCCACGGGATTGTCTGGCACCACGAACATGAGGAAGCACGAAGCGCCCAGCGGCGCCATCAGCAGAGCTTGACCCGTCGCCATGGAGAGCCACGCGGCGAGAGCGATGGCCAGCATGGCACCCACCCCCGAGACGAGGATGTCGCGGATGCCGGTGAGGGGCTTGAGAGGGCTCATGAGGGCGAGTGCCGTACGGGACCAGGGCGAGTCTGCCGCGGCGCAAGGTGGATGTGCAAACGCCGCTGCATGCGCTGAACCGATGGTGCGCATCACCGAGCCGACCGGGTCGGGCGTGCGGGCCTGCCCCACGGTGTGGGACACACGCGGGCGGCTGCGCCGCTCAGAGCCGCAGCGAGATCGACAGCAGGTCGGGGTTGTTCGGCACGGGCACCACACTGAAACCCAGCGTCTGCGCCAGCGCCAGCATCGGGTGGTTGCTCGCCAGCACCTCGCCGCCGATGCGCCTTAGACCGCGCATCCGCGCCACCTCGATGAGCGTAGCGAGGAGCTTCTGGCCAAGCCCCTTGCCCGTGACATGGTCGGCCAGAACGATTGCGAATTCGCACGACTCGCCATCGGGGTTCACCGAGAAACGTGCCACGCCCAGCTCGGTCTCGGGCGAAGCAGCCGTCACCGCGAGCAGCGCGATCTCCTTGCTGTAATCGAGCTGGGTCAAGCGCACCAGCAGTGGCCCACTGAGTTCCTGCAAAGCGTTCATGAAGCGGAAGAAGCGGGCCTCTTCGCTCAGACCCGCCACGAAGTCCCGCACCAGATCCGCATCCTCGGGCCGGATCGGCCGGATCAGCACATCCGTCCCGTCGGGGAGTTGCCATGGGCTCACCAGATACGCCGGGTATGGGTGGATGGCCATGTGTGCATAGCGGTCGGCACCCGCCGGACGGTACTCGACCACCACCCGCGCATCGGCTGCCACTGCGCCATGCTCGTCAACAATCAGCGGGTTGATGTCCATCTCGCGCAGTTCCGGCAATTCGCAGACCATCTCGGAGACGCGTAGCAGCACCGCTTCAAGCGCTGCGACATCCGCCGCCGGCAGGTTGCGGAACGGCCCGAGCATGCGCGAGACGCGCGTCCCGGCGATCAGGTCACGCACCAACACGGCGTTGAGCGGGGGCAAGGCGACCGCTCGGTCGGCCTGCACCTCGACGGTGGTGCCACCGCTGCCGAAGGTGATGACCGGCCCGAACACCTGGTCACTGGTCACACCGACCAGCAGCTCGCGACCGTTGGGCTTGACCACCATCGACTCGACGCAGACGCCATCCATCACCGCCGCCGGCCGGTTGCGGGCGATGTTGTCGATGATGCGCTGGTAGGCACTGCGCACCTCGGACGCGGTGCCAAGGTTGAGGAAGACGCCACCGGCGTCCGTCTTGTGCGTGATGCCCTCGGCATTGACCTTCATCGCCACCGGGAACCCCAGTTGCTCGGCGATGAGCAGCGCCTCTCCGGGCGAGCGCGCGATCATGGTGCGCGCCACCGGGATGCGAAAAGCCGCCAGCAACGCCTTGGATTCCATCTCGGTGAGGATCTTGCGCTGCGCCTGCAGCGCGCCCTCGATGATGACGCGGGCGGTCTCGAGGTCCGGCTGACCGGGGTGGCCACACAACGGCCCCGGGACCTGAAGCAATTGGCGCTGGTTGCGGTAGTAGGCCGAGAGGTGGGCGAACACCTCCACCGCCGGCTCCGGCGTGCGGAAATGCGGCCGTCGCGCGGCTTCGAAGGCTGCGCGCGCCTCCGCCACCTGGGCCTCCCCCATCCAGCAGGTGAGCAGCGGCTTGCTGCTGGTCTCCGCGAGCGCGAGCACCTCGCGCGCCACCTCGAGCGGCCGGGTCATGGCCTGAGGCGTGAGTATGGCGAGCACGCCATCCACCGCCTCATCCTCCAGACATGCACTGACTGCGGCGCGATAGCGCTCCGCGCTGGCGTCGCCGATGATGTCCACCGGGTTGCCGCGCGACCAGTTGGCTGGCAGCGCCGCGTCGAGCGCTGTCAGGGTAGCGGGCGAGAGTTGCGCGAGGGGCACCTCGAGGTCGGCCGCACGATCGGCCGCCATCGCGCCGGGCCCACCCCCGTTGGTGACGATGGCCAGCCTGTCGCCGACCGGCCTGAAGCCGCAGGCGAGCGCCTTGGCAGCGCTGAACAGCTGGCTCACGGTCTGCACCCGCACCACCCCGGCGCGACTCACGGCAGCGTCGAAGGCGTCATCGGCGCCGACCAGCGATGCCGTGTGCGCCACTGCTGCCTGCCGGCCACTGGCATGCCGGCCGACTTTGACGAGCAGCACCGGCTTGATCCGCGCCGCCGCTCGCAGCGCGCTCATGAAGCTGCGCGCGTGGCGGATGCCCTCGATGTAGAGCAGGATGCTATGCGTATCGGGGTCGAGCGCAAGGTAGTCGAGGATCTCGCCGAAATCGACATCGGTCGATGACCCCATCGACACCACGCTGGAGAAGCCGACGTCGTTGCCCTGCGCCCAGTCGAGGATGGCGGTGCACAGCGCCCCGGATTGCGAGACGAAAGCGATGCGCCCCGGACGGGCGCCACCCGGCACGCCTGCGCCGGCCCTGTAGAAGGTGGCGTTGAGGCCGATCCCCGGGCGCATCAACCCCAGACAATTGGGCCCGATCAGGCGGATGCCATAACGGTGCGCCACCTCGAGCAGGCGTTGCTCAAGGGCAGCGCCAGCCTCACCTGCTTCGCCGAAACCGGCCGTGATGACCACCGCTGCCGGCACTCCATGCAAGCCGCAGTCTTCCAGCACGGACGGCACGGTCTCGGCGGGCGTGGCGATGATGACAAGGTCCACCGGCTCACCGATCGCCCCGACCGAGGGCCAGGCTTTACGACCCTGCACCGTGGCATGACGCAAGTTGACCGGGTAGAGGCCACCGTCAAACCCAGCGCCGATCATGTTGCACAGCACGATGCCGCCCACCGCATCCGGCCGGTCGCTGGCACCCACCACGGCCACTGAGCGTGGCTCGAACAGTCGCGAGAGGTAATGAGTGGCAGCGCGGCTGGCGGGCTGCGGTGTCTTGTCAGTCATGCCATGCGTATATCAGCCGCGGATGATCGCCAGACTGTCCTGGATCAGGCACATCCATGGACTATGCGAATAGTCTTATCGACTACTTAAATAGTGGCGGCGTGGCGGAGATGGCGCACAATGCTGCTGTGCACAAATAAGGGCCGACGCCAGAATCGGACCGGTAGTGCACGCAACCTGGGGGACAGGCGCTGCATGGGAGCGGTCGCGATGCCCGAACATTTCTTCCATCGCTTCGCCATCGAGGTAGCTGGCAGGCGTGTCCCGATCGCCTTGCACCAGGAGCAGATGGACGCCATCCTCTCCGGCGAGCGACGCGTGGTCGAGGGCATGCCGCAGCGCATCGCCAACGAGACGGCGTTCGTCTGGTGGTACTTCAACGACACCGGCCTCGGCCTGCTGCGTGTCGAGATGGGCAGCGACCCGGATCACGCGGCCGTCGTCTGGGAGGGCCGCCTGCACGATGCCTACGTCGGTCGGCTCTGCTCCGTATTGACGCTCTGAGCTGCGCAGCGGGTCATTCGACGTTCTGCGCCTGCTCGCGCACCTGCTCGATGAGCACCTTGAGCGCCATCGAGGTGCGGCTGGTCTCCACCGCGACCGACTTGGAACCGAGCGTATTGGCTTCGCGCTGCAACTCCTGCAACAGAAAATCGAGTCGCTTGCCCACCGTCCCACCTTGGTTCAACAAGCGCTCGAGTTCATCCAGATGGGTGCGCAGGCGGCCGACCTCCTCGTCGATGTCGATGCGATTGGCAAACAGGGCGAACTCCTGCGCCAGGCGCGCCGGGTCGGCTTCGATCGCCGCCTCGCGCAGACGCGCTGCCAGCCGCTCGCGATAGTTCGCCACCAGCCCCGGGATCAGCGGCTCGACCGCCGCCACCTCGGTGCGCATGGCCGCAACGCGCTCCAGCATGAGTGCGGCGAGGCGCGCGCCCTCCCGCATCCGCGTCGCATCCAGCTCGTCGAGTGCACCAGCGAGCGCCGCCAGCACCTCGTCGCGCAGCGTCTCGACGTCGGGCTGGACGCCATCGAGCACACCGGGCCAGCGCAACACGTCGGCCACGCGCAGTGGCGGGGCGTCCGGCATCATCGCCAGCACATCACGCTGCCACACCTGCAGCGACGAGAGCGTGCCACGATCGGGCCTCAAGCCGGTGGCGGCCCCAGCCTCTGGCTGCCATGTGGCGCGCAGATCCACCTTGCCGCGGCCGAGCCGGGCGGCAACGGCCTCGCGCATGGCCGGCTCAGCTGCCCGCAGTTCGTCCGGCAGGCGCAAGGTCTGCTCGAGGTAGCGATGGTTGACGCTGCGGATATCGATGCTCAGGCGGCCACCAGGGCACTGGCGCTGGACACTGGCAAAACCAGTCATGCTGCGGATCATGTCGACGCTCTCTTGCTCACGTTCTTCTGCCGCGCAGCACGCTGCCGGCGCGCAGTCTTGGGGTCGGCCAACAGCGGCCGGTAGACCTCGACCCGGTCACCAGCAGCCAGCGCGGTGTCGACGGCCACCTTGCGACTCCACACACCGAGCTGCCAGCCGCCCCTCTGCAGTTCCGGGCACTCGGCCAGCAAGCCGGAGGCGACCAGTGCGTCACCTGCGCTGGCACCCTCAGGCAGCTCCAGAGCCGCCAGCCATTGGCGATCCGGGCGCGCATACGCCACCTCCACACCGATGGTACGCAATCCCGCATTGTTCGCGCCCATCAGTCGCCCTCGCCGAACAGTTCGTCGGCGCGCCGCTCGAACGACTGCACAAAGGTACTGGCGATGCGGTTGAAGACCGGACCGATCACCCCCTCGAGCAGGCGCGTCGAGAACTCCCAGTGCAGTCGCAACTCCACCTTGCACGCGTCCTCACGCAGAGGCGTGAACACCCATTCCCCCTCGAAGCGCTTGAACGGCCCGTCAACGAGGGCGATGAGCATGCGGTCGGGCGACTTGATGTTGCGCGTATGAAAGTGTGCCTTGACGCCGTGGAAATTGATGTTGATGCGGGCCTCGGTGACCGCCGACGTGCGCTCGCGCACCTCCACTCCGCCACACCAGGGCAGAAACTCGGGATACGCCTCCACGCCGTCCACAAGATTGAACATGCGATGCGCCGGATGCATCACCAGAACCGACTGTACGACCTGCGACATGCTCCGCCCGAGCGTAAAATCCAGATTTTACAGGGTACCCCGTGAGCATCGTAGACAACCGCAAAGCTTGGCACGACTACTTCATCGAAGAGAAGTACGAGGCCGGGCTCGCCCTCGAGGGCTGGGAGGCCAAGGCCATCCGTGCCGGGCGGGTGCAGCTCAAGGAGGCCTACGTGGTGCTGAAGAGCGAAGAGGTCTGGCTCATCGGGTGTCATATCACGCCGCTCGTCACCGCCTCCACGCACATCCGCCCCGACCCTACACGCAGCCGCAAGTGCCTGATGCACGGCGCCGAGATCGCCAAGCTGATCGGCCAGGTGGAGCGCGCTGGCTACACACTGGTGCCGCTCGACCTGCACTACAGCCGTGGCCGCATCAAACTCGAGGTCGGCTTGGCGCGCGGCAAGAAGCAGCACGACAAGCGCGAGGCCGAGAAGGACCGCGAATGGGCGCGAGAGAAGCAGCGCCTGATGCGGCATGACCAGAAGCGCGGCAGTTGAGAGCGAGCGAGAGATGAGAGTCGACGGCACCGCCACCCGCACCATCTGGCGCGATGGACCCCGCGTCTGCTTCATCGACCAGACGCGCCTGCCACACCGGGTGGCCGTGGTCCGCGCCGGCACCGTCGAACGCATGGCTCGCGCCATCATCGACATGCAGGTGAGAGGCGCACCGTTGATCGGCGCGGCGGCCGGCTACGGCATGGCGCTGGCGATGCAGCAGGACGCTTCCGACGCCGGCCTCGAGGCCGCACTCCTGAGCTTGGGCGCCACCCGCCCCACCGCCGTGAACCTGCAGTGGGCGCTGCGCCGGCAGCGCAACCGCCTGGCTCCGGTCCCGCCAGACCAACGCGCCGAGACGGCCTGGGCGGTGGCCGCGCAGATTGCCGACGAGGATGTCGCCACCAACGCCGCCATCGGCCGTCACGGGCTGGAACTCATCCGTGCGCTGGTGCCGCGCGGCCCGCGCCTCAACCTGCTGACCCACTGCAACGCCGGCTGGCTGGCCACGGTGGATGGCGGCACTGCGCTGGCGCCGGTCTACGCTGCTCACGATGCCGGGCTCGAGGTGCACGTGTGGGTCGATGAGACGCGGCCCCGCAACCAGGGCGCGGCGCTGACCGCATGGGAGCTCGGGCAGCACGGCGTGCCCCACACGGTGATCGCCGACAACGCCGGCGGCCACCTCATGCAGAGCGGCGAAGTCGATGCGGTGATCGTCGGTGCCGACCGCATCGCCGCCAACGGCGACGTCGCCAACAAGATCGGCACCTACCTCAAGGCGCTCGCAGCACACGACACCGGGTTGCCGTTCTGGGTGGCGGCGCCGGTCTCCACGCTCGACGCCGCCATCCAGTCCGGCGTCGGCGGCATCCCGATCGAGAACCGCGATGCCGATGAACTGCACTGGATGGCCGGTGTCGATCCCTGCGGACGGCGGCGGCGCGTGCGCGTCACGCCCTCCGACAGCCCGGGCCACAATCCCGCATTCGACGTCACGCCAGCGCGTCTGGTCAGCCGTATCATCACTGAGCAGGGCGCCGTGCCCGCCTCGCGGGAGGGCGTGGCCAGTGCCATCCTTGGCAAGGCCGACGCGATGCGCGGCCGTACATGAGGAGCCCCATGAAAGCCTCGCAACACGCCTCAGACAAGCCCGCGAACACCCCTCACCAGCGGCTTATCGGCCTGATGCAGCGCCTGGTGGCGCACGGCGTGAACCGTGGTGCCAGCGGCAACAGCAGCGTGCGCCACGGCCGCGGCATGCTGATCACACCGTCGGCCCTGCTGCCCGACGCGCTGACACCCGAGACGCTGGTCGAGGTCGACATGGAGGGCCGCTACGACAACCCGCTCAAGCCCTCCAGCGAGTGGCGCATCCACCGCGACATCTATGCCGCGCGGCCCGACATCAACGCCATCGTCCACACCCACTCGACGCACGCGGTGACGCTCGCCTGCCTGCGCCGCGACCTGCCGCCGTTCCACTACATGATCGCAATGGCAGGTGGGCGCGACATCCGCTGCTCGGGCTACGCCACCTTTGGCACCGAAGCCCTCAGCCAGACAGCGCTGCTCGCGCTCGAGGGCCGAATGGCCTGCCTGCTGGCCAACCACGGCCTGCTCGCTTGCGGCACCGATCTGGGTCAGGCCGAGACGCTGGCAGTGGAGATCGAACACCTGTGCGAGGCCTACCTCAAGGCCTGCAACGCCGGCGCGCCGGTGCTGCTCTCGGATGCGGATATCGACGAGGTGCTGGCACGCTTCGACGCGTACCGCCGGGGTGAACTCGACTGACCCCGATCAGCCGCTGTCGAAGTCTCCTTGCGCCGGCGCAAGGGCGGCGTAGAATCAGGGTACGTCTATCCAAGGATCTGTAATGCTTCTGCACGGCCTGGTCGAGCTCCCCTGGTGGGGCTATATCGTTGTAGCGCTCGTTTTCACACACATCACCATTGCCGCGGTCACCATCTACCTGCACCGGCACTCGGCGCACCGCGCGCTCGACCTGCATCCGCTGCCCGCGCACTTCTTCCGCTTCTGGCTGTGGCTCACCACCTCCATGGGTACGCAACAGTGGACCGCCGTGCACCGCAAGCACCACGCCCGCTGCGAGACCGAAGAGGACCCGCACAGCCCGCAAGTGCTCGGCATCAGAAAGGTGCTGTGGGAGGGTGCGGAGCTCTACTCGGCGGCCAAGAACAATGCCGAGATGCTCGACACCTTCGGCCGCGGCTGCCCCGATGACTGGATCGAGAACAAGCTCTATCTGCCGCACCAGAACCTCGGCATCATCCTCATGCTGGCGCTCGACCTCATCCTGTTCGGCCCCATCGGCGCCACCATCTGGGCGGTGCAGATGATCTGGATCCCGTTCTTCGCCGCTGGCGTGGTCAATGGCATCGGCCACTACTGGGGTTATCGCAATTTCCAGTGCGACGATGCCAGCACCAACATCGTGCCGTGGGGCATCCTCATCGGCGGCGAGGAGCTGCACAACAACCACCACGCTCACCCGAGCTCGGCGCGTCTGTCCAACAAGTGGTACGAGTTCGACATCGGCTGGCTCTACATCCGCATCCTCGAGACGCTCGGCCTTGCCAAGGTCAAGAAGACGGCACCGCAACTGGTCACCGGTGCTGCACGCAGCGAGTGCGACCGGGCGATGCTGAACGCCGTCATCACCCACCGCTGGGTCGTGCTGGAGCAGTTCATGCGCGACATCCGTGGCACCTGCGCTGCCGAACTGGAGACGCTCAGCCGCTCCTCGCGTCATGGCATCAACTGGACCACAGCGCGCCGCTGGCTGCATCTGGACAAATCCGCTCTGCCTGAGGCCGAGCAGGCGCGCGTCGGCAAGGTGCTGGAGAAGAGCGCTGTGCTGTCCACCCTGCATCGCATGCGGCAAGACCTTGGCGCGCTGTGGAGCCGGTCGAACGCGACCACAGAGCAGCTGGTGCAGCAACTTGACGACTGGTGCGATCGCGCCGAACGCAGTGGCATCGAAGCGCTGGTCACTTTCTCGCGGCGCCTGCGCACCTTCCAAGCCTGAAGCCCGCCCCACCGAAGGCCCGCTGCGTGCGGGCCTTCTGCGCTCTGCCGGCTTGCTTCAGACGTGCATGCAGGCCACTCAGCTCACCGTGTCAGGGGCTCCGGTCGCAACCTCATCGAGATCGATCGGCAAGCCGGGCGACACCACCCGGTAGCCTGAAAGCTCCCCGACGCTCGCCGCGAAACGATGCCCGGCGAGGATGGCCATGAGCCGTTGAGCCGGCTTCTGCTGCGCCGTCTCGCGGGTCATCGCCAACACGTAACGCTCGGTCGCCAGCGGAATGAACTCGAGGCCGAATCTGGCCGCAGACGCCGCCACCCCGAAACCGGCGTCGACCTGCCCACTCGCCACATGGGCAGCGACTGCAGCGTGGGTGAATTCGATGTCCCCATAGCCGCGGATGAGCGATGCATCGACCCCGACCGACTCCAGCATGGCATCGAGCAGCACGCGGGTGCCGGCGCCCTCCTGGCGGTTGATGAAGCGCACACCAGGCCGGGCGAGGTCAGCGACGCCGGCGATGCCGAGCGGGTTGCCGGGCGCGAGCATCAAACCCTGCTGACGGGTGACAAGGCGCACCAGCTCGTGCGTGCGAGGCTTGAGTAGACGCGCATAGCGCGCGAACAGAGGCGCCGCAAGGGGACCGATGGGCACGTGGAAGCCGGCCACATCGGCCTGCCCGCGCACCATCGTGGCGACAGAATCCAGCGAGTTGAGATAGTTGAGCTCGAGGCGCAGCCCACCCTCGGCGGCAACGAGTTCGGGCAAGAGCGCGACGGCGTAGCCATGACTCGCTGCGACCCGTACGGTGGGGCCTGTGTCGAGCACCGCGCGGTTGATCTCACGGTCGATCTCCTGCGCGAGGTTGTGGAGCTGAGGGCCGAGGCGCGCCTGGACCCGCTCCACCGCCCACGCCAGTGCCTCGCCGAGCGGCGCCAGGCGAGCGCCGCGCCCCCGCGTGAGATCGACAAGCGGTGCACCGAAGAAGTCCGACCACTGCTTGATCATGTTCCAGCAATGTCGGTAGCTGTAACCCACCTCACGGCTGGCGGCGGTGAGACGCCCATGCTCGCGGATGGCGGCGAGCAGACGGAACAGCACCGGGTCGATGTCATCGCCAGACTGATCGCGGAAACTGAGCGCGGGCTCGATGCTGATGCGGGTCAAAGATGAGCCCCCAAGTTATAACTAAATTTTCATATAGCCAATAGTCTAGCAGATGATTAATCTTCTTGACATCAAGGGTATGCACGTCAACAAAAAACACAATCTGGTGCATATCTAGAAACGCCACGACACGGCTCGACACGGCCATCTGGGCGGTCATCTCTGGAGGAGACCCGATTGAAAGCTGAAGTTCCGCCCATCGTGCGGCAGATCGAGGCCGCGATCGACCCGCTGGTCGGCTTGCCCGGCGCCACGCTGCCCATGCTCCACGCCATCCAAGACGACATCGGTTATGTGCCCGACGAGGCCGTGCCCTTGATCGCCGAGCGTCTCAATCTGTCGCGCGCCGAGGTGCACGGCGTGGTCACCTTCTACCACCACTACCGCCGCCATGCGCCGGGCAAGCACGTGGTGCAGATCTGCCGCGCCGAAGCCTGTCAATCGATGGGCGCACGTGCGCTCGAGGCCCACGCCATGCGGACGCTCGGCTGCGGCTACCACGAGACCACCGCCGATGGCGCAGTCACCCTCGAGGCGGTGTACTGCCTGGGCAACTGCGCCTGCGCGCCGGCCATCCGTGTCGGCGATGAGATCGTCGGCCGCGTCACCTCGGAGCGCTTCGACGAGGTGATCGCAGAGCTACGCCAGGAGGCCCAGGCATGAGCATCACCGTCTACGTCCCCTGCGACTCGAGCGCACTTTCGCTCGGCGCCGAGAAAACAGCCACCGCCATCGCTGCCGAAGCCGCCCGTCGCGGTGCCGACATCCGCATCGTGCGCAATGGCTCGCGCGGCCTGTTCTGGCTCGAGCCGATGGTCGAGGTCGAGACCCCGGCCGGCCGCGTCGCCTACGGCCCGGTACAGCCCAAAGACGTGTCGGGCCTCTTCGAAGCCGGCTTCCTCACCGGCGGCAAGCACGCCCTATCGCTGGGCTTGACCGAAGGCATCGCCTACCTGAAGAACCAAGAGCGTCTCACCGCCGCTCGCGTCGGTTTGGGCGACCCGCTCTGCCTCGACACCTACGCCGCGCACGGCGGCTGGCAGGGCCTCAAGAACGCAGTGGCCATGTCCGGCGCCGACGTCGTCAAGGAAGTCACCGAATCCGGCCTGCGCGGCCGCGGCGGCGCGGCCTTCCCCACCGGCATCAAGTGGAACACCGTGCTCAACACCCCGGGCACGCAGAAGTACGTGGTCTGCAACGCCGACGAGGGTGACTCGGGCACCTTCTCCGACCGCATGCTGATGGAAGGCGACCCTTACACCCTGGTCGAAGGCATGACCATCGCCGGTGTGGCGGTAGGTGCCACTCAGGGTTACATCTACCTGCGCTCGGAATACCCTCACGCCTTCAAGACGCTGCAAGAAGCCATCCGCCGCGCCCGCGAGGCCGGCTGGCTGGGCACTGATGTGGCCGGCTCGGGCAAGACCTTCGAGCTCGAGGTGCGGCTGGGTGCCGGCGCCTACATCTGCGGTGAAGAGACCAGCCTGCTGGAGAGCCTCGAGGGCAAACGCGGCATCGTCCGCTTCAAGCCGCCGCTGCCGGCCATCGAGGGCCTGTTCGGCAAGCCCACCGTCATCAACAACGTCATCTCCCTGTGCTCGGTGCCGGTGATCCTGGCCAAGGGCGGCAAGCACTATCAGGACTTCGGCATGGGCCGTTCGCGCGGCACCCTGCCCTTCCAGCTCACCGGCAACATCAAGCATGGCGGCTTGGTCGAGAAAGCGTTCGGCCTCACGCTCAACCAGCTGCTTTACGACTACGGCGGCGGTTCTGCCACCGGTCGGCCGATCCGCGCCGTGCAAGTGGGTGGCCCGCTGGGCGCTTACGTCCCCGAGTCGCAGTTCGACCTGCCGCTCGACTACGAAGCTTTCAGCAAGGTCAACGCGATGATCGGCCACGGCGGCGTGGTGGTGTTCGACGACGCCGTCGATATGGCGGCGCAGGCGCGTTACGCCATGGAGTTCTGCGCCATCGAATCGTGCGGCAAGTGCACGCCTTGCCGCATCGGCTCGACGCGCGGCACCGAGGTGATGGACAAGATCATCCAAGGTATCGATGTCGAGGCCAATATCGCGCTGATGCGCTCGCTGTGCGACACCATGCTCAATGGCTCGCTGTGCGCGCTCGGCGGCATGGCGCCCTACCCCGTCCTGTCTGCGCTCAACCATTTCCCCGAGGACTTCGTGCGTGTGCACGAGGCCGCGGCTGCCTGAGGAGGCTCCCATGTCACTGCCCCGCGATGTCGATCACGGCACCCCCGCCCGCGAATCCGAAAAACTGGTCACCCTGAGCATCGATGGCGTCGAGGTCTCGGTCCCCGCCGGCACCTCGGTGATGCGTGCCGCGCAGGATGCCGGCAACGCCATCCCCAAGCTGTGCGCCACCGACAGCCTCGAGCCTTTCGGCTCCTGCCGCCTGTGCCTCGTCGAGATCGAGGGCCGCCGCGGCTACCCCGCCTCTTGCACCACGCTGGTCGAGCCCGGCATGCAAGTGACCACGCAGTCGCCCAAGCTCGCCGAGATCCGCAAGGGCGTGATGGAGCTCTACATCTCCGACCACCCGTTGGACTGCCTGACCTGCTCGGCCAATGGCAACTGCGAGCTGCAGGACATGACCGGCGTGGTCGGCCTGCGCGAGGTGCGCTACGGCTACGAGGGCAAGAACCACTTCGACGTCCGCTCCGGCACGGTCAAGGATTTCTCCAACCCCTACTTCGCCTATGACCCGAGCAAGTGCATCGTTTGCAACCGCTGCGTGCGTGCCTGCGAAGAGACCCAAGGCACCTTCGCGCTGACCATCTCCGGCCGCGGCTTCGAGTCGCGCGTGTCGCCGGGCATGGATCAGCCGTTCATGGATTCCGAGTGCGTAAGCTGCGGCGCCTGCGTGCAGGCCTGCCCGACCGCCACCCTGATGGAGAAGTCGGTGATCGAACACGGTCAAGCCGAGAAAAGCACCATCACCACCTGCGCCTACTGCGGTGTGGGGTGCTCGTTCAAGGCCGAGACCAAGGGCAACCAGGTGGTGCGCCTGGTGCCCAACAAGAACGGCCACGCCAACCACGGGCACTCGTGCGTCAAGGGCCGCTTCGCTTTCGGCTACGCCACCCACAAGGACCGCATCACCACACCAATGATCCGCCAGAGCATCGACGATCCGTGGCAGGAGGTGAGCTGGGAGGTGGCGATCAATCACGCTGCCAGTGAGATCAAGCGTATCCAGGGCAAGTATGGCAAGCACTCGGTCGGCGGGATCGTCTCCAGCCGCTGCACCAACGAGGAAGGCTATCTGGTGCAAAAGCTGGTCCGCGCTGCCTTTGGCAACAACAATGTCGACACCTGCGCGCGCGTCTGCCATTCGCCGACCGGTTATGGGCTGAAGCAGACCCTCGGCGAGTCGGCTGGCACCCAGACCTTCGATTCGGTGCGGAAGTCCGACGTCATCATGATCATCGGCGCCAACCCGTCGGCCGGCCACCCGGTGTTCGCCTCGCAGATGAAGCGCCGCCTGCGCGAGGGGGCCAAGCTGATCGTCATCGACCCGCGCGTCACCGAAAGTGTCTCCGGCCCGCACTACAAGGCCGACTACCACTTGCAGCTCAAGCCCAGCACCAACGTCGCCATCATCAACTCGCTGGCGCACGTGGTGGCCACCGAAGGCCTGATCAAGGAAGCCTTCGTCGCCGAGCGTTGCGAGGCCGACTCGTTCCAGGTGTGGCTCGACTTCATCCGCAAGCCCGAAAACTCACCGGAGGCAATGGAAGCCATCACCGGCGTGCCGGCCGAGCAGGTGCGCGGCGCCGCGCGCCTCTACGCCACCGGCGGTAATGCCGCCATCTATTACGGCCTGGGCGTGACCGAACACAGCCAAGGTTCGACCATGGTCATCGGTATCGCCAACCTCGCCATGGCCACCGGCAACATCGGCCGCGAGGGCGTGGGCGTGAACCCGCTGCGCGGCCAAAACAATGTTCAAGGCTCGTGCGACATGGGCTCGTTCCCGCACGAGCTGCCGGGCTACCGCCACGTGTCGGATGCCGCCACCCGTGCGCTGTTCGGCAAGGAATGGGGCGTCACCCTGCACGACGAGCCGGGCCTGCGCATCCCGAACATGTTCGAGTCGGCGATGGACGGCACCTTCAAGGCCCTCTACTGCGAAGGCGAGGACATCGTCCAGTCCGACCCCAACACCCAGCACGTGGAAGCCGCCTTGCGTGCCATGGAGTGCGTCATCGTCCAGGACCTGTTCCTCAACGAGACCGCCAAGTTCGCGCACGTCTTCCTGCCGGGTTCGAGCTTCCTTGAGAAGAACGGCACGTTCACCAACGCCGAACGCCGCATCTCGCCGGTGCGCAAGGTCATGAAGGCACTCGCCGGCTATGAGGACTGGCAGGTCACCCAGATGTTGTCGAACGCGCTGGGCTACCCGATGCACTACAAGCACCCTTCGGAGATCATGGACGAGATCGCGCGCCTGACGCCGACCTTCCACGGCGTGAGCTACGCCAAGATCGACCGGCTGGGCAGTATCCAGTGGCCGTGCAACGACGCGCATCCGGAAGGTACGCCGATCATGCACATCGACGCCTTTGTGCGCGGCAAGGGCCGCTTCATGCCGACCGCCTATGTGCCCACCGACGAGCGCACCAACCGCGATTTCCCGCTGGTGCTCACCACCGGCCGCATCCTGTCGCAGTACAACGTCGGTGCGCAGACCCGTCGCACCGAGAACTCGCGCTGGCACGAGGAAGACATCCTCGACCTGCACCCGGCAGATGCCGAGGAGCGTGGCATCAAGGACGGTGACTGGGTCGGCATCGCCAGCCGTGCCGGCACCACCGTGTTGCGCGCCAACATCAGCGACCGCCTGCAACCGGGCGTGGTCTACACCACGTTCCACCATCCGTTCTCTGGCGCCAACGTGATCACCACCGAGAACTCGGACTGGGCCACCAATTGCCCCGAGTACAAGGTCACGGCGGTGCAGGTGACCAAGGTGACCCAGCCCTCCGACTGGCAAGAGCGCTACCGCAAGTTCAGCGAGCAGCAACTCAGCAAGCTGCCCAAGCGTCAGAAGGAGACCGTGTGACGGACGACCACCCAGCCTCCGCCGTGCTGAACGACGGCAACGGGGCGGGTGGTGGGTTTGCCGTCACCGCCATGCGGCCGGTGTGGCGCATGGCCACGGATGGCATTGCGCAAGCCTCTGAATGGCTGGCCGAAGAAGTGCCGGTGGCGCTTGTCTACAACGGCGTCTCGCATGTCGTGATGCTTGCAACACCCTGCGACCTCGAGGATTTTGCGATCGGCTTCTCGCTCACCGAAGGGGTGGTGGACGATGTCGCCGAGATCCGCGCCTGCGAGGTGGTGGAGAGCGGCGCCGGCATCGAACTGCAAGTCGCCTTGTCGAGCCGGGCGTTCGCGGGACTCAAGGGGCAGCGCCGGCAGCTGGCTGGGCGCACCGGTTGTGGCATCTGTGGCGCCGAGAGCATCGAGCGAGCGATCCGGCCGGTGCCAACGGTGCAGGCTCGGCCGCGACTCGACCTGGCGCGTGTCAACACCGCGCTGCAGGCGCTGGATGCGGCGCAGCACATCCGCAACGACACCGGCGCCACACATGCTGCGGGCTGGGTCGATGCCTCCGGGCAGTTGCAGCTGTGCCGCGAGGACGTCGGTCGCCACAACGCGCTCGACAAGCTCATCGGCGCCATGCAGCGCCAGCACCTGAAGGCCGCGGACGGCTTTGCGCTGGTTTCGAGCCGCGCCAGCTACGAGATGGTGCAGAAGGCGGCGCGTGCCGGCATCGGTGCGCTGGTCGCAGTCTCCGCACCCACCGCCTTGGCGGTGCGGGTGGCCGAGCACGCAGGCGTGGCACTGGCCTGCTGGGCTCGCGGCGACCGACTCACCGCTTATACCTTCCCCGAGGTGTTCGCCGCCTGAGCGCGGCACCCCCAACCCGACGACAGGAGCGACCCATGGACGTCCACCATCTGGCCAAGATGGCCAACCAGATCGGCAGTTTCTTTGAGGCCTACCCCGACCGCGAATTCGCCGTCAACGAGATCGCAGCACACCTGCGCAAGTTCTGGGAACCGCGTATGCGGGAGACCCTGTTCAAGGGCCTCGATGCGGTCAAGACAGACTTGCACCCGACGGTGTATCAAGCCTGCCTGCGACTGCAGGCCAGCGAAGCCGAAGTCTGACGCTCGTTTAGCGGCTGCTCAGGCGCGGCGCAGACGGGCCACACGGTCTGCTGCTCCGCCGAGACCGGCGGCCCGCAGCGCTGCCTCGGGGCCATCGCAAGCCACCACCCGGCCATCCGCCAGAACCACGGCCCGGTCGGCCAGCCGAGCCAACTCCTCGAGCGAGTGCGTGACGTAGAGCATGGGCGTGGCCGTGTGCTCGCGCAATCGCAGCAGCCAGTCCATGATCTCGTCGCGACGCGCAAAGTCGAGCGCCGACAGCGGCTCGTCCAGCAACAGCAATGCCGGCCGTACTGCCAGCGCCCGAGCGATCGCCACGCGCTGACGCTCGCCACCGGAAAGCGTGTCAACGCGCCTTCGCAGCAGGCCGCCGATGCCCAGCAAGCCGACCAGAGCGTCGACGCCCACCCGGCCTTCGTCGCGGCTGTCGGCGGCACCGTCGTCGCGCTGCCAGCGCAGGCCGTAGGCGATGTTACCGGCCACGTCCAGGTGCTCGAACAAGCTCGCCTCCTGGAACACGTAACCGATGCGGCGGCGCCAAGCCGGCACACGAACGCCAGCCGCGTCGTCCTGCCACACGCGAGGACCCAGCGCCACGCGACCGGCCGCCGATGGCTCGAGGCCGGCGATGGCGCGCAGCAGCGTGGTCTTGCCCGACCCCGAGGCGCCGAACAGAACGCTGATGCCGCTGGCGGGGAGCTGAAAGTCAGCCTCCAGCACGAAGGCGGGCCCGTGACTGAGTCGCAACGACACCGACAACAGTTCGCCGGTCATGGCAGCACCCGCATGCGCCGTCGGCCCAGCAGCGAAAGCGCCAGCAGGACAGCGAACGAGAACACCAGCAGCATCACCGCCAGGGTGTGCGCCGCGGCGTAGTCCATGCCCTCGACGTGGCCGTAGATCTGCGTCGATACCACCTGGGTGCGCCCGGGGATGCTGCCGCCGATCATCAGCACCACGCCGAACTCGCCGATGGTGTGGGCAAAGGTGAGCACGGCCGCGGTGAGCAGACCCGGCCGCGCCAGCGGCAGGACAACGCTGACGAATGCCTGCAAGGGGGTGGCCCCAAGTGTCTGCGCCACCTCCAGCGGGCGCTTGCCGGCCGCTTCGAACGCATCGCGCAAGGGCTGTACCGCAAACGGCAGCGAGTACACCACCGAGCCGATCAGGAGCCCCGTAAAGGTGAACGACAGCAGCCCCCAGCCCAGGCCCTGCGTCAGCTGCCCCAGCGGCCCATCCGGCCCCATCAGCACCAGCAGGTAGAAACCGAGCACGGTGGGTGGCAGCACCAGCGGCAGTGTCACCAGTGCGGCCACCGGCGCACGCCAGCGCGACGCGCTGCCTGCCAGCCACCAGGCCAGCGGCAAGGCGACCAGCAGCAGCAGAACCGTGGTGGCCATAGCCAGACGCAGTGTCAGGCCGATCGCGGCCCAGTCGGCGGGAGCCAACAGTCCGCTCACGGGCGCGCCAGGTCGTAGCCGTAGCGACCGATCAACGCTCTGGCCGGCTCGCTGCGGAGGAAGTCGAGCAGTGCCCTGGCAGCGGGGTTGTCGCGGCCCTTGGTCAACAGGACCGCCTGCTGCAGGATCGGCTCGTGCAGATGCGCCGGTACCACCCACGCCGAGCCCTCGCCGATGCGCCCATCGACCTGCACCTGCGACAAGGCGACAAAACCCAGTGGGGCGTTGCCGGTGGCCACGAACTGGTGCGCCTGTGTGATGTTCTCGCCCGTCACAAATCGCGGCTGCAGGCGCTCGAGCAGGGACAAGGATCGTAGTGTCTGAACCGCTGCCGCGCCGTAGGGCGCCAGACGCGGGTCGGCGATGGCCAGGCGATCGAAGCCATCGCCGCGCAGCACCTCGCCCTTGGCATCCACCATCCCGGCGGTGCGACTCCACAGCGCCAGCTGGCCGATGGCGTAGGTGAAGCGCGTGCCGGGCACCGCAGCGCCGCCCTGCTCCAGCTTGCCTGGCGTCTCGTCATCGGCCGAGAGGAACACGTCGAAGGGGGCACCGTTGCCGATCTGGGCAAAGAACTTGCCGGTCGAACCATAGGATGCCAACACCCTGTGGCCGGTCTGCTGCTCGAAAAGGGCGGCGAGTCTCTGCATGGGCGCAGTGAAGTTTGCGGCCACCGCGACCGTCACCTCGGCGGCTGAAGCGGCACCGGCCAGCAACGCAAACATCGTCAGGAGGGCGAGTCGCAGCACCTATAACGTCCGACAGATAGGGACTGGCATTCTAGGACGGGGCGGCACCGCGCGGGTCTGGCAGCGCGGCCGCCAAGCATCGACGCAGGGGTGCCGCAGCACGTCGAATCGGTGTAATCTTCCTTAGGTATCAAGATACAGAGCAGCACGTCGGCCCGGGCACAGCCCCGACCCGCAAGAGGGCGCAAAGCCCCGAACAGATGCTGCACGGAGAAAGGCTGTTGCTGCCGGTCATCGCGGACTTGCGTCGGGACCCACAGGTTGGTGGTCCGGGCGTTGCTATCGTGAAAACCAGCCTGCAATGGAGGAATGCATGATTTACGCCCATCCCGGCGAAGCCGGCGCCAAGATCCAGTACAAGGCCAAGTACGACAACTTCATCGGTGGCCAATGGGTCGCCCCGATCAAGGGTCAGTATTTCGACGTCGTCACGCCGATCAGCGGCAAGGTCTACACCCAAGCCGCCCGCTCCACCGCCGAAGACATCGAAGCTGCTCTCGACGCCGCACATGCGGCGGCCGACAAGTGGGCTCGCACTTCGCCGACCGAGCGCTCCAACATCCTGCTGAAGATCGCCGACCGCATCGAGGCCAATCTTGAGAAGCTGGCCTACGCCGAGACCGTCGACAACGGCAAGCCGATCCGCGAGACGCTGAACGCCGACATCCCGCTGTCGGTCGACCACTTCCGCTACTTTGCAGGCGCGCTGCGCGCCCAGGAAGGCTCGATCTCCGAGATCGACGAGACCACCGTTGCCTACCACTTCCACGAGCCACTGGGCGTCATCGGCCAGATCATCCCGTGGAACTTCCCGATCCTGATGGCCGCCTGGAAGCTCGCCCCGGCACTCGGCGCAGGCAATGTGGTGGTGCTCAAGCCGGCTGAGTCGACCCCGATCTCGCTGCTGATCCTGGTCGAACTCATCGCCGACCTGCTGCCCCCGGGCGTCCTCAACATCGTCAATGGCTACGGTCGCGAAGCTGGCCACCCCTTGGCCACCAGCACCCGCATCAACAAGATCGCCTTCACCGGCTCCACCAGCACCGGCCGCCTGATCGGTCAGGCTGCAGCCAACAACCTCATCCCGGCCACGCTTGAGCTCGGCGGCAAGTCGCCCAACATCTTCTTCGCCGATGTGGCTGACCACGACGACGGCTTCATGGACAAGGCCATCGAGGGCCTGGTGCTGTTCGCCTTCAACCAGGGCGAGGTCTGCACCTGCCCGTCGCGTGCGCTCATCCATGAGTCGATCTATGACGCTTTCATGGCGCGCTGCCTCGAGCGCATCAAGGCGATCAAGCATGGCAACCCGCTCGATACCGACACCATGATGGGTGCACAGGCGTCGATGGAACAGGTCACCAAGATCGAGTCCTACCTCAAGCTGGGCAAGGAAGAGGGCGCCGAATGTCTGATCGGCGGCAATCGCGCGCACATGGCGGGTGACCTCGGCAACGGCTTCTACATCGAGCCGACCGTGTTCAAGGGCCACAACAAGATGCGCATCTTCCAGGAGGAGATCTTCGGCCCGGTTCTGGCCGTGACCACCTTCAAGACCGAGGAAGAGGCCATCGCCATCGGCAACGACACGCTCTACGGCCTCGGTGCTGGCGTATGGAGCCGCAACGGCAACGTCGCCTACCGCATGGGCCGTGCCATCAAGGCCGGTCGCGTATGGACCAATTGCTACCACGCCTACCCGGCCCACGCGGCCTTCGGTGGCTACAAGCAATCGGGTATCGGCCGCGAGACGCACAAGATGATGCTCGACCACTACCAGCAGACCAAGAACCTGCTGGTGAGCTACAGCGAGAGCAAGCTCGGCTTCTTCTGAGCCGCAGTGCATGGCAGTACCACGCGATGGGGGCCGGCAACGGCCCCCGTTGTTCTTGGCGGCCGGCAACGGCCCCCGTTGTCATTGGCTAGGAGATGACCCCATGGTAGACAAGGTTGTTGCAACCCCCGCCGCACTCGCCTTCATCGAGACGCTCAAGGCCAAGCACGGGCCCAACATGATCTTCCACCAGTCGGGGGGCTGCTGCGACAACAGCGCAGCCAACCTCTACATGGAGGGCGAAGTGATGGTGTTCAACGACGTCAAGCTCGGCGAGCTCGGCGGCCTACCCTTCTACATCAGCGCATCACAGTACGAGTACTGGAAGCGCACGCAGATCATCATCGACGTGGTTGAAGGCGGCCATGGTGGCACCTTCAGCATCGAGGCGTCGGAGGGAAAGGCCTTCATGGCCGACTCGCGACTGTTCACCGACGAGGAGTGGGCCGACCTGGTCAAGGCCGAGCCTGCACTGGCAGATTGACCCCAGCCCGGCGCCGGTAGTTGCAAGGCGCATGCGCCTTCGACCGGCGCCCTACTCGACCCGCACGCGGATCTGCCGCGATGCCACCGGTGGGTCGTGCGGCACGTGGGTGTGGTCGCCGAGGATCAGTTGCAGGGTGTGGTCACCCGGCGGCAGGCTGATCTCGGCCTCGGTCTGGCCCTTGCCAAAGTGCTTGTGCTGATCGTCGAACGGCACCGGTTGGCCAGCCGGCGGCAGCGGCGCATCGATGATCAGATGGTGGTGACCGGTGCCCGGCATCTCGATCCCGGCCGGTGCCACGCCCATGCCCTTGAGGCCAAAGCGCACCACGAAGGGCGACCTCACGGTCTCGCCATCCTGCGGGCTGATGATGTAAGCCTCAGCCGCGGCCAGCGCGCTGGCTGGCGGCATTGCGAGGGCGACGAGAATGGCGCATGGGGCCAGCATGGAACGGGGCATGGATCGACTCCTCGAAGTGGGCGATGTGTGTTCTTGAGACCGCGCGACACCGCGGTCGCGTTCCCGGCGACTCAAGGATCAGGCCTCAGCGGATGAAGGACCAGTTCTTGTAGAAGATGTGGTTGGTGCGAAGCAGCACCACGCCCAGCTTGTCAACCAGCCGCGCCATCAGGCCGGTGAACAATCCCGGCCGCACGACATCGATGAATGCGCAATAGCGCGGCGCTTCGGTCTCGTTGAAGGATTGGTGCATGAGGGTGTCGTCAAAGATGAACATCTTCTCCTCGCGCCACACATTGACGTGCTTGCCGACCTCGATCCAGGCGTCATCGCTCTGCACGTCATTGAGGTTGTAGAGCACACGGATGGTCAAGCGCAGCGGGCCGAAATGCCGGTTGGTCGACTTTCTGCGGTTGAACACCGACACGCCGATGGTACGAACGAGCGGGTAGCTGCGGCGAAACTCGGGGATGTCGATGGGGCCATCGATGTTCTGACCGTACCACTTGAAGAAAAGCATCTCGCGGTCGCCGTCGGTGAGGCGGGTCTGGATCTTTCCCACCAGATCCTCCCGCTTCATGCTCTCGATGAGGTCACGGATCTCTTGCTGGTGAGCACTGGGCAGGTCCTCCAACCGATACACACCGCGGTTCAGGAACGGCAGATGGAGGATGTCGATGAGGATATTGAATGGCGACAGGACCCAAGTGCCCAGACCACGTCCAAAGAAGTACTGGTAGATGGTGTAGCCATCGAGTTGGCTGTTGCGCGCCACGTCGTAGAGCCCACACAGCAGATAGAACAAAGCGAGCCCCGGTGCCACCCAAACGATGGCAGCGTAGACGGCCAAGCGGATCAAGACGGCTTTGAACGTCTTCGCATTCAACCTGACGCGTGGCGAAGGGGTGGCGGATCGCATGTGGCGTAACCCTGTGACTTTGCGCACCGCGCACTATACTCCGCAGCCTGATGCCATACGCCCTTTCAACTCTGGCGCTGGTCATTCTCATGCTGTGGCATGGGCTGGCTGCAGCGGCCCCGCCGGTGCAGGTCGCGGCACGCAGCTGGCTGCTCTACGACGCTTCGGCGCGGCAGACTCTGGCAGCCAAGGATGCGGAGCGGCGCTTTGAGCCGGCCTCGCTCACCAAGCTGATGACTGCCTATCTGACTCTGCAGGCGATCGAGCGCGGCCAGCTCCAGCGCGGTCAGGCCATCACGCCGTCGGCAGTGGCGGCCAAGGCTGCCGGCGCGCGGATGTACGTCGACGAGAGGCATCCGGCTACGGTGCAGCAGCTGTTGCAAGGGCTGGTCACGGTCAACGCCAACGATGCGGCGCTGGCGCTGGCTGAGGCGGTCGCTGGTAGCGAGGCGCAGTTCGTCGAACGCATGAATCGGCAGGCTCGGGCGTTGGGCATGGGCAGCACCCGCTTTGCAAACGCCAGCGGGCAGCCGGAGTTGCAGCACTACACCACGGCCCTCGACCTGCTGCGCCTGACCGAAGCGCTGCTGCGCGATTTTCCGGATGAATACCGCCTTTTTGCTGCCCGGCAACTGACCTTCAACGGCCTCACCCAAGCCACCCGCAACCCACTTCTGCTGCGCGACCCGGCGGTGGATGGGCTGATGGCCGGGCAGACCGCCGACTCCGGCTACAGCCTGGTGGCATCCTCGCAGCGAAGTGGGCGGCGCATCATCGCCATCGTGGTGGGGGCCGATTCCGATCGCATGCGGACCAGCGAAGCGCAGCGCCTGCTCAACCTTGGCTTCACCCGCTGGGAGGTGATGCGGGTCGGTGGCGTCGAACGCGAACTGGCCAATGTCCGGGTTTGGAAGGGCGATGCCCGCGCGGTGGGCCTGGCCCTCGCCGGCGAGACCCTGCTGGCGGTGCCACGCGAGCGCAGCGGCACCATCCGACCCACCATCGAAGTGCGGCAGCTGGTCGAGGCGCCGGTGGCCGCCGGTCAGGCCCTCGGGCGGCTACGCCTCCTGTCTGGCGAACAGGTGCTGGCGGAATATCCACTCGTCGCGCGACAATCCGTGCCGGTGGGCGGATTCGTGCGCCGCATGATCGACACTGCGCTGCTATGGTTGGAGTGAGATGACGGTCTACCTCAATGGCGATTACATGCCCATCGGCGAGGCGCGAGTGCCTGTGCTCGACCGCGGCTTCCTGCTGGGTGACGGCGTCTATGAGGTGATACCGGTCTACGGCGGTCGCCCGTTCCGGCTGGCACAGCACCTGGCGCGCCTGCAGAACAGTTGCAACGGCATCCGCCTGCGCAACCCGCACACGGAGGCGGAGTGGGCTGGACTGATCACGCGCCTCATCGAGCAACAGCCGTTCGCCGACCAGAACCTTTACCTGCAGGTCACGCGCGGCGTCGCCAAGCGCGACCATGCCTTCCCGCAGGGCGCCACGCCGACCGTGTTCATGATGTCCAATCCGCTGGTCACGCCAACGCCTGAGCAATTCGAAGCCGGGGTGTCGGCAGTCTGCGCCACCGACAACCGCTGGCAGCGCTGCGATATCAAATCGATCGCCCTGCTCGCCAACGTGCTGCTGCGGCAGATCGCGGTAGATGCCGGTGCCACCGAATCGATCCTGTTCCGCGATGGCTACATGACTGAAGGCGCGGCCAGCAACATCTTCGCGGTCAAGCAGGGCGTCATTCTGGCGCCGCCGCGCAATCACCTCATGCTGCCGGGCATCACCTACGACACCGTCATCGAGCTGGCGCGCGCCCACGACGTCCCCCTCGAGGTGCGCGAGATCAGCGAAGCCGAGGTGCGCGCTGCCGACGAACTCTGGCTGACCTCATCGACCAAGGAGATCCTGCCGATCACGCGCCTCGACGGCCGCGTGGTGGGCTCGGGGGTCGCCGGCCCGCTGGCCCGCCGGATACTGGCGCTGTACCAAGCGCTCAAGCGCTCGGATGGATGACATCGGTGGGCGCAGGCTGCGCCCAGACAACGGTCGAAGCAAGGTCAAGGCAGTGGAAGGAAGGCGTGCAATGAGCAGCGGGCAGGACAGTCTGATCGAATATCCCTGCGACTTTCCGATCAAGGTCATGGGTGTGGCAAGCGAGGACTTTGCCAGCATCGTCTGCCACGTGGTGCGCGCACACGCGCCCGACTTTGATGCGACATTGATGAGCACGCGCGCTTCGGCGGGCGGAAAGTACCTGTCGGTCACCTGCACGGTGCGCGTGGTCTCGCGCGAACAGCTCGACGATCTCTACCGCGACCTCAGCACCCACCCGGCGGTCGCCATGGTCCTTTGACGTGCCCATGCGATGTCCCACCCCCACAGTGCGCGCGCTGGGCTGCCAAGCCTACGAGCCGGTCTGGCACGCCATGCGTGAGTTCAGCGCCAGCCGCTCCGCCACCACCCCCGACGAGCTCTGGTGGCTGGAACACGAGCCGGTGTATACCCTCGGCAAAGCGGGCCGAGCAGAGCACCTGCATGACCCTGGTGACACCCGGGTGGTGCGCAGCGACCGCGGCGGCCAAGTGACCTGGCACGGCCCAGGCCAATTGGTGGTGTACACACTGCTCGATCTGCACCGGCTCGGCCTCACCGCACGCGGTGCGGTGAGCCTGCTGGAGGCGGCCGTCGCGGCGGCGCTGGCAGCGGCGGGAATCGCTGCGCTGCCACGCGCCGATGCGCCAGGCCTCTACACAGGGGGTGCCAAGATCGCGTCGCTCGGCCTGCGTGTGAGCCGAGGTTGCTGCTACCACGGCGTGGCGCTGAACGTCGATTGCGACCTTACGCCGTTCACCCGCATCGACCCCTGTGGCATGACGGGGCTGGCCATGACGCGAACGATCGACCATGGCTGCAAGAGCGACGTGGACGCTTGGGCGCCGCGGGTGGTGGAGGCACTGACCTCACGCATCGCCACGCTCGCAGAGCCGGCGGCGACAGCGGCATGAGCCTCGACGCTGGCGCCAAGCAGCGCGGCCGCAGCAAGACGGCGCGCAACCCGATCCCGATCGTCGCCGTGGACGCGCCACTGGCCAAGCCGGACTGGATCCGCACCCGGGCACCCGGCGGCGAACGCTTCGAACAGGTTCGTCGCACGCTGCGCGAGCGCGGTCTGCACTCGGTGTGCGAAGAGGCCAGCTGCCCCAACATCGGTGAATGCTTTGGCGGCGGCACTGCCACCTTCATGATCCTCGGCGACATCTGCACGCGACGCTGCCCGTTTTGCGACGTCGCGCACGGCCGGCCGCTGCCACCCGACCCAGCCGAACCCGAGCAACTGGCAGCAGCGATCGGCGCACTCGGGCTGCGCTACGTGGTCATCACCAGTGTCGACCGCGACGACCTGCGCGACGGCGGCGCACAGCATTTCGCCGACTGCATCGCTGCCATCCGCGCCGCCTCGCCAGCCACACGGATCGAAGTTCTGGTGCCGGATTTCCGCGGTCGCGCCGAGCGCGCGCTCGACATCCTCGCCGCCACCCCACCCGATGTGCTCAATCACAATCTGGAGACGGTCCCGCGCCTCTACCGCGAGGCCCGCCCTGGCGCCGATTACGCCGGCTCGCTGGCGCTGCTGCGCGACTTTGCCGCGCGCCACCCCGGCATCCCTACCAAATCAGGCCTGATGCTCGGGCTCGGCGAGACCGACGACGAGGTGGACGCAGTGCTGCATGACCTGCGCGCCCATGGTGTGACCATGCTCACCCTCGGCCAATACCTGCGGCCTGGCGCAGGCCACTTGCCGGTACGGCGCTACGTGACGCCCCAGCGTTTTGAAGATTGGCACTCCCAGGCTCTGGCGCTAGGGTTCGAGCGCGCAGCCTGCGGCCCTCTGGTGCGGTCGAGCTATCACGCCGAGACACAGGCCGAGGACACTTAGCAAGAGCCCGATAAATTAAGTAGACTAAGAAACCTATGCATTAAACAAACGTGCCAGAGGCGAGCCGATGTCCAGCCCGAGTCCGATGTTGCTCATCACCGTGCTCGTGGCCGCCATGGTAGCGCTCGTCGTCTTTGTGCTGGCGCAGGGTCGCGGCCGTCGCAAGCGGGCGCGGCAGATCGACGAACTGCGCAGCGCCAATCAACGGCTGGAAGCACGCGCCCACGAGCTGGCCGAACAGATGACACGGGAGCTGAAAGCGGGCGAGGCTCGCCACCGTCTGATCATGCAAGGCTCCGGGGTGTGCTTCTGGGACTGGGATGTGAGCCGCGATGAGGTGCACTTCGAGGGTAGCCTCGGCGAAGGCGGCGACCTCGGTTTCGGCAGCGACCGTCTGCCCTCGAACGTCTGGTTCCGCGCCGTCCACAGCGAGGATCAGGCGCAGATGTGGACGCTGCTCGATGCCCACATGCGCGGCACGACCGCCAGCTTCGAAGCGGAGTACCGCATCGTCGGCCGTGACCTGCGGCCGCGCTGGGTCATGGCCCGGGCCGTCGTGGTCGATCGCCACGCCGACGGTGCGCCGAGCCGCCTGAGCGGCACCCTGGTCGACATCGACAAGCGCAAACGGGTCGAGATGGCCCTGGAACAGGAGCGCAGGCTGTTCAACAGCGGCCCGGTCATCGTCATCCGCATCCGGCTCGATGACGACCCGGTCTACACCTATTTTTCCAGCAATGTGTACGAGCTCTGGGGTTACCCCCCTGGGTCGCTCGATCACGGCTGCAAGCGCGCCGAGCTGGTCCATCCTGACGACCTTGCCCGCACCATGGCGATCTACCGTGAAGTCATCTCCGGTGGTGGCAAGCATCTGCAGACCGAGCTGCGCTACCGGATGCAGGATCACAGCTACCGTTGGCATTCGCTGTACGGCAAGGTAATGCGCAGCACCGACCCCACTGAACTGGTCGGCTATCTGATCGACATCGAAGACCGCAAGCAGGTCGACCAGGAGATCTCGCAGCAAAAGGCGATGCTCGAGGAACTGGTGGTCAACCTGCGTGACTCCGAGCATGAGCGCACCTTGCTGCACCAGACCGGCGACATGCTCAACTCGGCCAAGAACATCGACGAGGCCTGCGCCATCGTGCAGCGCACCGCGCAGGTCATGTTCCCCGGCTGGAGCGGTGCCATCAGCACCAGCGATGCCGCCGGCAATCTGACCGTACGCGACCGCTGGGGCGGCCACATGGTCGAACGCATGCTGCCCACCTTCGGCAATGAACAATGCTGGGCTCTGCGTCGCGGCCGCAGCCACACCTTCCTCGATGCGCGTCGGAGCGTGCCCTGCCAACACCTCGAGTGCGCCGATCACCCACACCCCACGCTGTGTGTGCCCATGGTCGCCGACGGCAAGGTGGTGGGCGCGCTGCACCTGATGGCCGATGCGCATGCAGTGGACGGCGAGGTGATGCGCACCATGGAGCGCGCCGAGCGACTGGGTGAGACGCTTAAGCTGTCACTCTCCAACCTCGGGCTGCGCGCCACCCTGCAGGAACAAGCGGTGCGCGACGGCCTCACCGGCCTCTACAACCGCCGCCTGCTGGCCGAGCGCCTGCCGGCCGAGATACAGCGTTGCCTGCGCACCGACCAGATGTTGGTGCTGGCGATGATGGACATCGACCACTTCAAGCGCTTCAACGACCAGTTCGGCCATGAGGCTGGCGACCTGGTGCTGCACGCTGTGGCGCGCTGCATCGGCGAGAGTGTGCGCGGCTACGACCTCGCCTGTCGCTACGGCGGCGAGGAATTCTGCGTGGTGCTGCCAGGTTGCTCCGTCGACGCGGCCATGGCGCGACTGCAATCCATGCGCCAGATGTCGAGTTCGCTGACGCTGCGACACGGCGGCCAGCCGCTGCCGCGCGTCACGCTATCGGGCGGCCTGGCGCTGGCACGCGAAGAATCGCCCGAGCAGCTGATCGCCCGCGCCGATGCCGCGCTCTATGCAGCCAAGGCAGCTGGGCGCGACCGCGTCATCGTCGCCGACGGCGACCGCGCCAGCAGCCCAGCGTCGCTGCGGCTGGTCAACGAGGTTGCCGCCCGCTAGAGCGGGTCAGTCGGCGCCGAAGCGGTGCCGCACCCGCAGGCGCGCGCCGCTGTCGATCAGCGCAAACAGGCGGTCGATGTTCGGATGCTTGCCCGGATTGGAGCGCGCATCCTCGGTATGTTCGGCATACAGATCGAGCCCGGTCTGTGCCGCCAAAGGCGTGATGGCGCCGAAGTGCTGGCCCAGAAAGTTGTAGACCGCGAGTGAGCCGGCCTGACCGGGCTTGTTGTCGATGGTCGCGACGACCACGCCATCTCCGTCAAGCAGGTCCAGGCCCTCGAGGTGCGAGACCGGAGGCAGTTGCTTGAGGTTATCGGCAAAAGGCATCACAAGACTCCTGTAGCAAGTGGACGTTGGACGGGCTCAGGCCGGAATCAGGCCGCCAGCGCCCGGCACAGATCGCGCACCAAGCGCGCGCGCTCAGCCATCGGCACCACCGGGATCGGCAGGCGGACGCGGTCGGCGCCCATGAAGCGCGCGCCGCGATGCTTCTGCACCAGTTCCATCAGCCGCGCCGGGTCGACTGCGGTATCGGCGCGGAACTGCAAGGACAATGCCTCCTCGGAGGCATCGAGCTTGAGGATGCCGAGCCCGCTGCAGGCCAGCCGCAGGCGGTGGCACTCGAGCAGTGCCTGCGCCGGCTCGGGCAGCTGCCCGAAACGGTCCACCAGCTCCTCGTGCAGCTGCTCCAGCGCATCCTCCGACTCACAGTTGGCCAAGCGCTTGTAGAGGATCAGGCGCTGGTGGGTGTCGCCGCAGTAGTCCTCGGGCAGCAGTGCCGGCACGTGCAGGCGGATCTCGGTGGTGACTGCCAGCGGCGCCTCGAGGTCGGGCTCGCGACCGGCCTTGAGCGAGCGCACCGCGGCGTTGAGCATCTCGATGTACATGCCAAAGCCCACTTCCTGCATCTGCCCGGACTGGTTGTCACCCAGCACCTCACCCGCACCGCGGATCTCGAGGTCGTGCATGGCCAGGTAGAAGCCCGAGCCGAGCTCTTCCATGGCTTGGATCGCCTCGAGACGCTTCTTCGCCGCGGCCGACAGACTCTCGTCGCCGGCGGTGAGCAGGTAGGCATAGGCCTGATGGTGGCTGCGCCCCACTCTCCCGCGCAACTGGTGCAGCTGGGCCAGGCCAAAGCGGTCCGCCCGGTTGATGAGGATGGTGTTGGCGGTCGGCACGTCGATGCCGGTCTCGATGATGGTGGTGCACAGCAGCAGGTTGTGGCGCTGGTGGTAGAAATCGCGCATCACCTGCTCGAGTTCACGCTCCGCCATCTGCCCGTGCGCCACGCCGATGCGCGCCTCGGGCAGCATCTGCACGAGCTTGTCGCGCATGTGCTGGATGGTGTCGACCTCGTTGTGCAGGACGTATACCTGCCCGCCGCGCTTGAGCTCGCGCAGCACTGCCTCGCGGATGTGGCCCTCGCTGTAGGGCACCACCAGCGTCTTGATAGCGAGCCGCCGCTGCGGCGCGGTGGCGATGACCGAGAAGTCGCGCAGGCCCTCCAGGCTCATCGCCAGCGTGCGCGGGATGGGCGTGGCGGTGAGGGTGAGGACGTCGACCTCGGCGCGCAGGCTCTTGAGCGCCTCCTTCTGCCGCACGCCGAAGCGGTGCTCCTCGTCGATGATGACGAGGCCCAGATTCTTGAACTTGACGTCCTTCTGCACCAGCCGGTGGGTGCCGATGATGAGGTCGATGCTGCCCTCGGCCAAGCCTTTGAGCGCTGCGGCCTGCTCTTTGGCGGTGCGGAAGCGCGACAGCTCGGCGACGCGGATCGGCCACTCGGCCAAGCGGTCGGAGAAGTTCTGGAAGTGCTGCTCGGCCAGCAAGGTGGTGGGCACCAGCACCGCCACCTGGTAGCCGGCCATGAGCGCGATGAAGGCCGCGCGCATGGCGACCTCGGTCTTGCCAAAGCCCACATCACCGCAGACCAGCCGGTCCATCGGCCGGCCGCTGGTGAGGTCCTGCAGCACGGCACCGATGGCGGCAGCCTGATCGGGCGTCTCCTCGAAGCCGAAGCCCTCGGCAAACACGGCGTAGTCGTGTGCGGCCAAGGGGAAGGCGCGGCCCTCGCGGGCGGCGCGCTGGGCATACAAGTTGAGCAGCTCGGCAGCAGTGTCGCGCACGTTCTTGGCGGCGCGGCGTTTGGCCTTCTCCCACTGGCCGGAGCCGAGCTTGTGCCACGGTGCCGATTCGGGCGGCCCGCCGGTGTAGCGCGACACCACGTGCAGTTGCGATACGGGCACATAGAGCGTGTCGCCGCCGGCGTATTCGATGTGCAGGAACTCGGCCGGGCCCTCACCCACATCCGCGCTGACCAGACCGCGGTAGCGCCCCACCCCGTGCGACTCGTGCACCACAGGGTCGCCGGTGCGCAACTCGCTCAGGTCGCGCAGCATACCCTCGGCGTTGCGACGGGCGTCGTCGCGGCGGCGCGTCTGCCGCACCTGCGCGGCGTAGAGCTCGGCCTCGGTGACGATGGCGATGCCGGCATCGGCATCCAGCCAGCCCTGCGCCAGGGGGCCGGCGGTGATGCAGAGCGCCGGCGCACGGTGTGCCGCATCGCCCATCACCTCGGCAAAGGCCGCCCAGCCGTCGACCGGCGTTGCGCGCAGACCATGCTCGGCCATCAGCTGCGACAGCGTCTCGCGGCGGCCAGCCGATTCGGCCACCACCAGCACGCGGCCACCAAAGCCTGCGACGAAGCGCTTGAGCGCGCCGAGCGGGTCGTCGGCGCGACGGTCGATGACCAGGCTCGGGAGCGTCGGTAGCACATCGGCAGCCGCAGGCTCGGGTGCTGTGCCGCCCGATGCACCCGCCGCAGACGGCGCCGGTATGCGCACCTGCGGCCGCTTGCCGAGCCCGGCGAACAGCGCCTCGGCGGTGAGGAAGATCTCGCCCGGCGGCAACAGGGGCCGCTCGGCATCGCCGCGAAAGAGGTCATGGCGCGACCGGGTATCACGCCAGAACGCCTCGGCAGCGGCGTGCACGTCATGGTGCAGCACCACGGTGGCATCGGCCGGCAGGTAGTCCGCCAGCGTGGCGAGCTCGTCGAAGAACAGCGGCAGGTAGTACTCGATGCCGGGGGGCGCCACGCCGTTGCTCACATCCTTGTAGATGCGCGAGCGGCTCGGATCGCCCTCCATGCGCTCGCGATAGCGGCTACGGAAGGCGGTGCGGGCGGCATCGTCAAGCGGGAACTCGCGTGCCGGCAGAAGTCGGACCTCAGGCACCGGATAGATGGTGCGCTGCGTCTCCGGGTCGAAGGTGCGGATCGACTCGATCTCGTCGTCGAACAGGTCGATGCGGTAGGGCACCGCACTGCCCATCGGGAACAGGTCGATGAGATTGCCGCGCAAGCAGAACTCGCCGGGTGAGAGCACCTGGCTCATGTGCGTGTAGCCCGCCACGGTGAGTTGCTCGCGCAGCTTCTGCTCGTCCAGGCGGCCGCCTTTCTTGAGGAAGAAGGTGCGCGCGGCCACATAGCTGACCGGCGAGAGACGGACCATGGCGGTGGTCACCGGCACGATCAACACATCACACTGACCTTGGCTGCTCTGGTAGAGCGCCGCCAGCCGGTCGGAGACGAGGTCGGGGTGCGGCGACAGGGTGTCGTAAGGCAAGGTCTCCCAATCCGCCAGGAGGTTCACGCGCAAGCCTGCGTCGAACCAGTGCACCTCATCGCAGAGCCGTTGCGCGTCGAGGCCGGTCGCGGTCAACACCATCAGGCGGCGCGCGCGCGCCAGCCGCGCGATGGCCAGCGCATCGGCGGAGCCGGGCAGCGCCGGCCAGCCGGCGCTGCGGCCGGCTTGAGGGGTGGGGAGGTCGCGCATGCGGCGCGGATTATAGTCCGCGCCCCCTGCAGAGATGGGTGTTGCGGAGCCCGCGGGGCTCAGTGCTCCGGCCCCTCGGCGTGGGACCCCGGCAGCGACTCACCGATGGCATCGTGCAAAGCCTGATTGCGCGCGATCACCTCCTTGCGCAGCTCGCGACGCATCTGCGCAGCCTTGAACAGACGTCGCTCGGCCTCGGTCTCGAGGATGAGGGGAGGCGCCGCCCTCGGCTTGCCGTCGTCACCCATGCACACCATGGTGAAGTAGCAGCTGTTGGTGTGTCGCTTGATCTGCGTCTTGAGGTTCTCGGCGACCACTTTCACGCCGATCTCGAGCGAAGAGCTGCCGACGTAGTTGACGTGGGCGAGAACGGTCATCAGCTCACCGACATGGATCGGCTCCTTGAAGAAGACATGGTCGAGCGACACCGTCACGCAGTAGCTCTTGCAGTAGCGGGCCGCGCAAGCGTATGCCACCTGATCGAGCAGCTTGAGCAGAGACCCTCCATGCACGCGCCCGGAAAAATTGGCCATATCGGGTGTGGCCAATTGCGTCATGTGCAGGGTCTTCTCCTGCGCCGATGTATTCACCGGCTCCAGCGGCGGGGTCTGATGGCTGCTCATGCGGATCCTCGGGGTGGTGGCGCGCGCACGCGAGTCTGTCAATGTAGCCAGCCGGCACTGCGGCTGCAATCGCGATGCGACCCTGTGGCCTCAGCGACGATCTGCGCAATCGATGGCTTGGCCCTTGGCCGGTCGATGGGTGCGACGCCACTCCCACGGCGGCTGCGGCTCGCCTGCCCATATCCCGACCCGGCCGTCCCGGGCCTCCCGCCAAGCCACCTCGTAGGCCTCACGCAGGTCCGCGGGAGCGCTCTCGAGATAGCGCTTAAGGCGCCACCCCAGGCCATGACGAACCAGCAGCACGCCCAGATCCTGCCCCGCCACCTCGATACTGGCGACCGTACGGCCATAGCGGTCCTCGCCGTGTGTCCGCATGATGACCTCGACACCGCAGACCCGCGCCGCGACGAACTCACGCGCCTCCGCCCCACCGTCCTGACCCGACTCCGGGGTATCGACACCCAGCAAGCGCAACGTCAGCGGGCCACCGTCCTCATGAACAAAGCGCAGCGTATCGCCATCGACCACGCGCTCGACCCGCCCTGCCGTGCCCGCCGCAGAGGGGCCTGCGTGCGTTTCGGTGCCGGAGGTGGCCTCGAGCCACCACAACCCCGCCAGCAGCAGCAGGCTCCACCGGGACAGCCGCCCCGGCCAGCGCGCAAACCCTGCAAAGTCAGCTTCTACAGGCCTATTCGATTTCAACTTGATCTGGAACAAATCTTATTCTCAGTTTTTTGTCATACAGCCTATTTTTGAACTGGCGCTGGTGGTAAACTAGGCCAAATTAATTTGTCAACGTGTTTTTTACATACGCTCTAGATGTCATTCCAAAGATTCCTATAAAGGGGCAAACCACGCCATGAAAAATACATTTGTCCGTTTCACCAACCTGGTCCAAAAGCTGTACGCCGAACAGCCGGCAGCGTCGGCCGAAGTCGACTCCCTGCTCGCCCACATCTATGAGCAGAACGACGCTCGCGTGCCAGTCTGCATCACCGATCTGGTTCGCGCCGAACGCTTCGGCACCCTGCCAACGCTGAGCAAGCGCCTGCAAGACATGGAGAAACGCGGCCTGATCAAGGTGGCTACCGGCGCCGACCGTCGCACCCGGCTGGTCGAAGTGGCCAGTGGCGGTGTGGAGGTTTTGGAGAACCGCGCCAAGTTGCTGAGCGAGGCGGCAGCAGCAGCCGACCGCCAACGCAAGCCAGCCAAGGCGGCCTGAGCCCCTAGATGGCGCGCCCTGCTTCGAGCAGGGCATCGACCCACGCGACCTGACGCGGCAGACAGACCGTACTCAGGTCGTAGTGGGACACCGCGAAATCCCGCGCGGTGGCCCCCAGCCTGGCGCGCTGAGGAGCGTCGGCGCAAAGCTCGGCGACTGTCCCGGCCAATGCAGCCGCATCGAAGAAATCCACCAGCCGGCCCGTCTGCCCATCGACGATCGCCTCGCGCAAGGGTGCTGTGTCGCTTGCCACGATGGCACAACCGACGCTCATCGACTCCAGCAACGACCAACTCAGCACGAACGGATACGTGAGGTAGACGTGTACCGTGCTCACCTGCAAGAGACGGATGAAGTCGGGGTAGGCCAGCTGCCCGGCAAAGTGGATGCGCGCACGCTGGCTCAGCGTCATGCGGCTGCGCACCTCATCGATGAAAGTGGCTTTCCAGGTACCCTTGGCCGGGCGCGCGCCATAACTCACATCGTCACCCCCAACGATCACCACCTGCGCCCGCGGCCTTGACTCGAGCAGCGCCGGCAGTGCGCGCATGAAGATGTGGTAGCCACGGTAGGGCTCGAGGTTGCGGTTGACGAAGGTGATGACCTCGTCGGTGCGCGTCAGCGACAAGGGCCGCGATGGGGCCACACCACTCGCCTCGGCGATGCCGTGCACGGTGATGGCCACGCTGGCCGCAGCATGCGGCGCAAGGTTGGCAGTGTCGATGCCGTCATGGACGACGCTGATGCGGGAGCGGAACGGTTCGGGAAAGGTGCTGGCTTGCCACTCGGTGGGCGACAAGCCGGCATCAGCTTGGCCAAAGTGCAGCAGGTTGTTGAGGTTCTTCAGGCGCAGGCGACAGATATCCCCCGGATCGTGGCTGGGAAACTCAGGATAAAAGCCGGTATCTGCTCCGCTGGGTTGGTAATAGAACTCGCAGTACACACCCAGCCGCGTAGTCGGCCAGACATCCTTGAGAAACAGCGTCTCGCCCCAGCCATGATGGGCGATCACGGCATCCGGCGTGTAACCCTGCTCGCGCAGTTGCAGTGCCCGGCGAAAAAAAGCCTCGCCGCGGATCACCTTGGTCTCGAAGTCCGACACCCACGGGTGGATGCCCTGAGTGCTGCCACGACTGATCGGGTATGGCACGAGGCGCACGCCGTTCCACTCCGGCGGTGGCGACTTTTGCAGAGTCGTGGCGGTCACACGGTGCCCACGCCGAACCAGCGCCGGCGCGAGGTGCTTGAACTGTCCGGGAAAGTTCTGGTGGACGAGGAGGATGTTGGCCATCTGCAGCGATCTGGTACGGGGCGGACACCCCAAGTTGCGACGAGTCTATAGCGTTGCGCGCCGGCCGTTGAAGTACGGGCGCGACTCGCCAGTCCATGCGCTGCAGCGGGCAGTCGCCTGCCAGGTGCACGGTTCGGGCGCGTCTGGACCATTGATCGAGCTCAACGCTCACCAGCCGCGGAGTTCGTAGATTAGGCGTACCCGCCAGCCAGGAGACCCTACCGATGGACCGACTGACCCGTTTCGACCCGTTTGCCGACCTGGATGACATGTTCCGTGGCCTGATGCTGCGGCCTATCCGTCTTGAGGCCCCCTCACCGCAGATCCGCATCGACGTCACCGAGAACGATGGCGCCTACACCGTGCATGCGGAGATACCCGGCGTAAAGAGGGACGAGATCCGCGTCGATGTCGATGGCAACACCATCTCGATCGCCGCTGAGGTCCACCGCGAGAAGGACGAGAAGGGCGACCGCATGATCCGCTGCGAGCGCTCGTGCGGTTCGATGACGCGCACCTTCACACTGCCGCACGAAGTCGATCAGGTGGGTGCCAAGGCGCACTACAGTGACGGCGTACTCGAACTCACCCTGCCCAAGCGGTCGCGCTCACGGCCGAGCGCCATCGCCATCCAGTGAGCGCTCAGTTGCCGTAGCGAGCGGCGATGGGGTAGCGCCAGTCTTTGCCGAATCCCCTCGGCGTGACACGGGGCCCCACCGCCGCCTGTCGGCGCTTGTACTCATTGATTCGGATCAGCCTGACCACGCGCTCGACATCCGCCAAGGCATATCCAGCCGCCACGATGGCGTCCGGCGATCGGTCCTGCTCGACATAGAGCGCCATGATCGCGTCCAGAACGTCGTAGGGCGGAAGGCTGTCCTGATCGGTCTGGCCCGGCTTGAGCTCGGCACTCGGCGGCCGCGTGATGATGCGCCGCGGGATCACATCCGACTGTGTGTTGCGCCACTCGGCCAGCCGGTAGACGAGCGTCTTGGCGACATCCCGCAGCACCGCGTAACCGCCTGCCATGTCGCCATAGAGCGTGGCGTAGCCCACCGCCATCTCGCTCTTGTTACCGGTGGTGAGCACCAGCCGTCCTGACTTGTTGGAGAGCGCCATCAGCAACGTGCCGCGGCTGCGTGCCTGCAGGTTCTCCTCGGTGGTGTCGGCCGCCGAGCCAGCGAAGGCGGGCTCCAACGCACGCTCGAACTGCGCCGTGATGTCGCCGATGGCGATCTCGCGGTAGGCCACGCCAAGCCGCGCCACCATGTCGCGCGAATCGATCACAGAGATGTCGGCGGTGTAGCGCGACGGCATCATCACCGCCCCGACCCGCTCCGGCCCGAGCGCGTCCACAGCGATGGCCAATGTCACCGCCGAATCGATGCCGCCACTCAAGCCGAGCAACACACCAGGGAAACCGCACTTGCGCACGTAGTCGCGCACCGCCAGCACGAGGACCTGCCACACCTGTTCCTCGAGGCTCGCGATGTCGGGCGCATCACCCGGACGGTCGGGGTCGATCACCGCGACCGACTCGGTACAGGCTGGGAGGCGGTGCATGACGCGGCCATCGGCCGCCATCGTCAGACTGCCGCCATCGAACACCAACTCGTCCTGACCACCCACTGCGTTGAGATAGACCAGCGGCAGACCGTTCTCGGCAACGCGCTGACGCAGCACCTCGACACGTTGATGCGGCTTGTCGAGGTGGTAGGGAGAGGCATTGAGCACAACGATGCGCCGCGCCCCGGCCAGCCGCAGGTCGGCCGCTACATCCGGCTGCCAGATGTCTTCGCAGATGGCGATGCCGATGCGCTCGCCAGCCACCTCGATCACTGTTGCTGCACGCCCGGGCGCAAAATACCGCTTCTCGTCGAACACCTCGGCGTTGGGCAGATGTCGCTTGTGTGCGGTCGCCTGCACCCGCCCCCCGTCGAGCAGCGACGCTGCATTGAACAGCAAGCCCCCTTGCCGCTGAGGATGGCCGACCACCAGTGGCAGTGGCGCTTCGCCTGCCAGCTGTGCAAGCCGCAAGTCGCAAGCGTCGAGAAAATGGCCGCGCAACAGCAGGTCCTCTGGCGGATAGCCGGTGAGCGCCAGCTCCGGGGTGAGCAGCAGGTCGGCACCGCGCGCTGCGGCATCCTGTGCCGCAGCAAGGATGCGGGCGCTGTTGCCGGCGAGGTCGCCGATGGTGGGGTTGATCTGGGCGAGGCCGATGCGCATGTCCGCCAGTGTAGCGAACCCGAGCCCCGCCGCACCCCGATCACCACGCACCACCCCGCGGGCCGACGCCGCCGCTGCGCGCACCGACGCGCGACCCGCTGGACGCGTTCTTTGCCCACAATGAAGCCCTGATACGTCAAGAAGACCCCCGTGACCCAGCCAGCTGCCATGGCCCCGAGCGCGCCCGCCGATGCGGACGCCGATGGTGACAACAGCCCGCGCCTGCGGCTTGAGGTGCTCGACCGTCTGGCTGCCCTGCCACCGGCTTGGGACACGCTCGCCGGTCCCAACATCTGGCTGTCGCGCGGCTTCCTGCTGGCGCTCGAGGGGAGTGGCTGCGTCGGCCCCGGCACCGGCTGGGAACCACGCTTCCTGCTGGCATGGCGGGGCGCCGCACTGGCCGGTGCGCTGCCGCTCTGGCTCAAGACGCACTCCTATGGCGAGTACGTGTTCGATGGGTCGTGGGCCCGTGCCTACCAGCAGAACGGCCTGCCCTACTACCCCAAACTCGTCTCTGCCATTCCGTTCACACCGGCCACCGGCCCACGCCTGCTCGCCACCACGCCAGAGGCCGCCGCCTTTTTGCTAGCCGCCGTCGAGGCCTGGCTCGAAGCCGGCGCGGTGTCCTCGGCGCACATCCTGTTTCCAGCGGCTGCTGAGCAACCGGCTTGGCTGGGCGCGGGCTATCTGCTGCGCGAGGGCATCCAGTTCCACTGGCAACACCGAGGCGAGGCCGACTTCGAGGCGCTGCTGATGAACCTCACGCGCGACAAGCGCAAGCACATCCGCCAAGAGCGCCGCCGTGTACAAGAGGCCGGCGTGCACTTTCGCATCGAGACCGGCGCCACCGCCAATACCAGCGATTGGCATCTGTTCGCTGCCTGCTACGCCCGCACCTACGCCGAGCATCACTCCGCTCCCTATCTCAACGCAGATTTCTTCTGCCGCTGGGCAGCGGCCTGCCCGGAGGCAGCGGTGCTGTTCATCGCCGAGATCGATGGCCAAGCCATCGCCGCCAGCCTGTGCGCACGTCAGGGTGATGTGTTGTACGGCCGTTACTGGGGTGCGCTCGCTCACCTGCCCTGCCTGCACTTCGAGGCTTGCTATTACCAGCCACTGGAGTGGGCGATCACCCACGGCATCCGCCGCTTTGAAGGTGGCGCACAGGGCGAGCACAAACAGTCGCGCGGCCTCGAGCCGGTGGTCACGCGCTCCTTCCATCGCATCGCCGACCCCCGATTCGGTCGCGCCATCGAGGACTTTCTGCGTCGCGAACGCGCAGGGGTGGCCGACTACGCCGAAGAACTGCTCTCCCACTCAGCCTACCGCGTGCAATCCCTTTGATCTGGCGCAAACCCAAAGCGTCCGTGTGGCCGGAGACTACACAGACTATCGATAAGAAGACAGCTGACGGAGAACAAACCATGACCAGCCCGCCGATCGACCGTCGACACCCGCAAGCCGACCGCCGCCGCCGCGGTCGCCGCGCCAGCGACCAGCGCACGCTGCTTGCCAGATTGCCCCATTCAAGGTCGCTCGGACAACTCAAGGCAGCCTGCTCGCAATGCTCCTTGCAAGAACTTTGCCTGCCGGCTGGCGTCGACATGCTCGACCTGGCGCGCATCGACCAACTCACGCAGAAACGACAACGCATCCTGCGTCACCAAGCGTTGTACAAGGCTGGCGACCCGTTCCACTCGATCTATGCCGTACGTGCCGGCTTCTTCAAGACCGAGGGCGGCATCGGCGATGGCCGCGATCAGATCACCGGCTTCCAGATGGCTGGCGAACTCATCGGGCTGGATGGCATCAGCAGCGGCCGCCATGCATGCTCGGCGGTGGCGCTGGAGGATAGCGAGGTCTGCATCATCCCGTTCAGCGAGATGGAGACGCTGGCACGTGCCGTGCCAGCGCTGCAACGCAGCCTGCACCGGTTGATGAGCCGGGAGATGGTGCAAGATCACAGACTGCTTGCCCTGCTCGGCACCGGCACCGCGGAACAGCGCATCACCGCCTTCCTGGCCGACCTTTCGGCGCGTCTCGCCCTGCGTGGCTATGCGGCATCCGAGTTCGTACTGCGCATGACCCGCGAGGAGATCGGCCGGCATCTGGGCCTTACCCTGGAGACCGTGAGCCGCACCCTGTCACGCCTACAGCGGCGGGGCACCATCCGCGTACAACAACGGCTGGTGCGCATCATCGACCCGGAGGCGCTGGCGGGACGCGTGCCGGTTTGAGTGCTTGCGGAACAGCCGTCGGCTGGCCGCCACGCAAAGGTCGACGCTCTAGGCTTGAAATTCGCCGCCCTCATCCTTACTATTAGCACTCGCTGACGCTGAGTGCTAACACCCGGCGCCAGATCCCTTTTTTCCCACCCTCAATCACACACGGAGAAGACCATGAAGATCCGTCCCCTGCACGATCGCGTCATCGTCAAGCGCCTCGAGGAAGAGCGCAAGTCGGCTGGCGGCATCGTCATCCCGGACAGTGCCACCGAGAAGCCGGTGCGCGGCAAGATCATCGCTGCTGGCAACGGCAAGATCCTCGAGAACGGCGATGTCCGCCCGCTCGCGGTCAAGGTCGGCGATGAAGTGCTGTTCGGCAAGTACAGCGGCACCGAGGTCAAGATCGACGGCGAAGAGCTGCTGGTGATGCGCGAAGAGGACATCGTCGGCGTCATCGAGGGCTGAGCCCTTCACGCGATCCGGCCGGCATCGTCGGGCCGCTGATGACAACCCCTACACAGGGCTACCGGCCACCGCGCCGGCCAGCCCCGACCTACTCAGGAGCAAAAAATGGCTGCAAAAGAAGTCAAGTTCCATGACCACGCCCGCGAACGCATGGTGCGCGGCGTCAACATCCTGGCCGACGCGGTCAAGGTGACCCTCGGCCCCAAGGGCCGCAATGTCGTGCTCGAGCGCTCGTTCGGCGCCCCGACCATCACCAAGGACGGTGTCTCGGTGGCCAAGGAGATCGAGCTCAAGGACAGGTTCGAGAACATGGGCGCGCAGATGGTCAAGGAAGTCGCCTCCAAGACCTCGGACGTCGCCGGTGACGGCACCACCACCGCGACCGTGCTGGCTCAAGCCATCGTGCAGGAAGGCATGAAGTATGTGGCCGCCGGCATGAACCCGATGGACCTCAAGCGCGGCATCGACAAGGCGGTCGAGGCCCTCACCGCTGAGCTCAAGACCTTTAGCAAGCCCTGCACCACCAGCAAGGAGATCGCCCAGGTCGGCTCGATCTCGGCCAACTCGGATGAGCCGATCGGCCAGATCATCGCTGACGCCATGGACAAGGTCGGCAAGGAAGGCGTGATCACCGTCGAAGACGGCTCGGGCCTGCAAAACGAACTCGACGTGGTCGAGGGCATGCAGTTCGACCGCGGCTACCTGTCGCCCTACTTCATCAACAACCCCGACAAGCAGATGGCGGTGCTCGACAACCCGTTCGTCCTGCTGCACGACAAGAAGGTCAGCAATATCCGTGACCTGCTGCCTGTGCTCGAGCAGGTCGCCAAGGCCGGCCGTCCGCTGCTGATCATCGCCGAGGACGTCGAGGGCGAGGCGCTGGCCACCCTGGTGGTCAACAACATCCGCGGCATCCTCAAGACCGTCGCCGTCAAGGCTCCGGGCTTCGGCGACCGCCGCAAGGCCATGCTCGAGGACATCGCCATCCTCACCGGCGGCACCGTCATCGCCGAAGAGGTCGGCCTGTCGCTGGAGAAGGTCACCCTGCAGGATCTGGGCCAGGCCAAGCGCATCGAAGTCGGCAAGGAAGAGACCACCATCATCGACGGCGTCGGTGCCGCCGATGCCATCAAGGGCCGTGTCGCCCAGATCAACAAGCAGATCGAAGAGTCGACCTCCGACTACGACAAAGAGAAGCTGCAAGAGCGCAAGGCCAAGCTGGCCGGCGGTGTTGCGGTGATCAAGGTCGGTGCCGCCACCGAGGTCGAGATGAAGGAGAAGAAGGCCCGCGTCGAAGACGCCCTGCACGCCACCCGTGCTGCGGTGGAAGAAGGCATCGTCGCTGGCGGTGGCGTGGCCCTGCTGCGCGCGCGTTCGTCGCTCAAGGAAGTCAAGGGCATCAACGTCGACCAGGACGCCGGCGTCAAGATCGTGCTCAAGGCGATCGAGGCACCGCTGCGCCAGATCGTCGCCAACGCCGGTGACGAGCCCAGCGTGGTGATCAACAAGGTGCTCGAGGGCACTGGCAACTTCGGCTACAACGCTGGCACCGGTGGCTATGGCGACATGGTCGACATGGGCGTGCTGGACCCGACCAAGGTCACGCGCACCGCCCTGCAGAACGCCGCCTCGATCGCGGGTCTGATGCTGACCACCGATTGCATGGTGGCCGAACTGCCGAAGGACGAGAAGCCCTCGATGCCCGATATGGGTGACATGGGTGGCATGGGGATGTAAATCCCGCTGGCGGTGGCCATGGCCGCCGTCGAGCCGTCCGGCAAACAAAAGACCCCGCCATGGCGGGGTCTTTTGTTTGGGCAAGAGATCCCTACGGCTGGTCCAGTGAACCCATCGACCGAGGATAAGTGACGATGCCCCACGGCATATCAAAGCCATCAAGCCGCTGCGTCACCTCCAGGGAAGCCACGTCGATCGTCAGCACCTCGTTGGACTTGCCGCAAGCAAGAAGGATCTGCCGGTCATCAGGGGTAAAGGTGAAGTGCCAGCAGCGGCCACCGGTGGCCACTTCGCCGAGCTTGTCGAAGGTGCTGGCATCGAATACCTCGAGCTTCTTGTCCTGACTGGCGGCCACGTAGAGCCGTTCGCCCTTGCGATCGAAGGCGACGCCATAGGGCGCCTTGCCTGTTTCCACAACCTTGACCACCTTGAATTCGCTGTCCATGACCATGAACTTGTTGCCGACCTCCAGCGTGGCCACGTAGGTCTTGCCGTCGGGTGATGCCTTGATGCCGCGCGGACGGTTGCCATACTCGGAGGTCTTGATGGTTTTGAGCAGCTTGCGACTGGCGATATCGTGCACCGTCACCGTGTTGTCGGCCTCGTTGGTGACGATGAGTCGTTTGCCATCCTTGCTGAACTCGATGCCCTCGGTCTCCGGGCCACCCACGATGTCTCCGACTTTCTTGTTCTTTTTGAGGTCGAGCACAGCGATCCGCGCTGGCTCCTCATCACCGTCGTCATCGCCCTTGGCAGGCGCCTCGCCCGGCTTGGGTGGAGGCCCGGCCTTGGCACTCGGCTCATAGGACACGAAGGCTCGGTCACCGCGGATGCGCACGAACTCGGGGTTCTTGCCGACCTTGATGTGGCCCACCTCGGCGCCGGTCACCGCGTCGAGGAGGGTCACGCCGCCGGTCTCGCGAGTGGCCACCACCAGTCGCTTGCCGTCCCGCGTCACGCCGATGCCGCGAGGCCCTTTGCCGGCCAGATCGAAGCTGCCGGTGGTCTGCAAAGTCGCCAGATCGAGCACGCTGACACCCGTGTTCTGGCTGGTGACGTACGCCTGGTCTGCGCCCACTGGGGTCGCAGCGAAGGCAGCCAGCAGAGCGGCGGCGATGACAGCAGGGCGGGATGCACGGGTGTGGAACATGCTGGGTCTCCGTAGGTAGCGTTCGGCTGCACAAGAGCAGAAACGTGTCGGGGCCGGGCGGTCGCCGACAGCGTCAGGCGCGGCAGTATAGAGTCAGGTCACGATGCGCGGCTCATCGTTGCATGCTGCTGGCCGCACGGTCGGGAATATCACCCGCTGCCAGCAACCCTGCTTCGACCTTGCGCTCGATACTCTGGGCAAAGGTCTGCATGCCCCACGCCTGACCCGTCTGCATGGCACTCTCGAGTTGGTTCAGGCGCGACTCGCGGATCAAGTTGCGCAAAGCGGGGGTGGCCACACCGACCTCATGGACAGCGATGCGACCACCACCGATGCGTGGCAACAAGCGCTGACAGACCACAGCGGCCAGACTGGCCGCCAGCGAGTTGCGCACCAGATCGCGCTCGCCCGACGGGAACACCCCGACCAAGCGGTCGAGTGCCGAGGCCACGTCGCGCGAGTGCAGAGTGGCAAGCACCAGATGGCCGGTCTCGGCAGCGGCGAGTGCCAGCCGCATGCTCTCAAGGTCGCGCAATTCTCCAACCAGGATCACATCCGGGTCCTCGCGCAGGGCCGCACGCAGGGCACTGGCAAAATCGGTCGAGTCAGCGCCGACCTCGCGCTGGCTCACCAGCGCGCGCCGCGACGCATGCACGAACTCCACCGGATCCTCGACTGTGATGATGTGCGCCGGGCGTTTCTGGTTGATCGCATCGACGAGTGCTGCGAGCGTGGTCGACTTGCCGCTGCCGGTGGCCCCACACACCAACATCAGGCCTTCGTCCAAGCCAGACAAGCGCTCGAACACCGCCGGCGCACCCAGTTCCTCGAGACTCGGGACTGCCAAGGGGATGCGCCGTAGCACCAGCGCCGACCCGCGCCGCTGACGAAAGGCGTTGACACGGAAACGTGCACAGCCAAGGCCCGGCAGGTCCCCGCACCAGACGCCATCGGCATCGCCCCGCCGAGCGAGTCGGCTCACGAGCTGCGGCGTCAGCAAATCGACCAGTGCTGCCTCCACGGCGGCGGCCTCGAACCGCTCGGCACCGGGGAGCGGCTCAAGAGCCCCGTCGATGCGCATGCGCGGCACTTCGCCGGCCGACAGATGCAGATCGGAAGCACCGGCGCGGACAGCCGTCGCGAGCAGTCGTGGGACATCCCAAGTACACTCGACCATCATGTCGGACACTGTTGCTCCCCACCCTGTCGTGGCTGTGCGCGCCGCGCTGGATGCCGCCACCCGCGCAGCCGGTCGCGACCCGGCTGCGGTCACGCTGGTGGCCGTTGCCAAGACCTTTCCGCCCGATGCCGTGCGCGCCGCCCATGCTGCGGGACAGCGCCACTTTGGCGAGAATTACGTGCAGGAAGGCTGCGCCAAGATCGATGCACTGGGCGACCTCGAAGAGGTAGTCTGGCATTTCATCGGACCGCTGCAATCCAACAAATCACGGATGGTCGCCGAGCGCTTCGACTGGGTGCACAGCATCGACCGTGAGAGCATCGCCCGTCGCCTGTCTGAGCAGCGGCCGGTGGGCCGAGCACCGCTTCGGGTCTGCCTGCAGGTCAACGTGAGCGGCGAGGAAAGCAAGAGCGGCATCGAGCCGGGTGATGTGCGTCCGCTGGCGCGCGCGGTCGCTGCCATGCCCCACCTCGAACTGCGCGGCCTGATGGCCATCCCTGCGCCCAGCGACGACCCGGCCAAGCAACGTGCGCCCTTCGCGGCACTGCGCCTGCTCCGTGATGAACTCGCGCGCGATGGCATCGACCTGCCCGACCTTTCCATCGGCATGTCAGCCGACTACCCTGCCGCAGTGCAGGAGGGTGCCACGCTGGTACGTATCGGTTCTGCTATCTTCGGTGCGCGTCAGCCGCGCCCCGCGGCGCCCGGCAGCGACGAGGCAGCCGCATGAGCAACCGCGGTATCGTCCGTTTCATCGGTGGCGGCAATATGGCGTCGGCCCTCATCGGCGGCCTGCTGCGCACCGGGCATCCGGCGACGGCTGTCCAAGTGGTCGAACCGGATGCCGCTGCGCGCGACCGCCTCACGCGGGAGTTCAAGATCGACGCGCACGCCGACAGCGCCGGAATGTCCCCCTGCGCAGTCGCCGTGATGGCCGTCAAACCTCAAGTGCTGCGCGACGTCGCTCAAGCCCATGCCACCACGCTAGCCGATGCGCTGGTGATCTCGGTGGCGGCCGGCATCCGCCTGACCGACCTCGCGCGATGGCTCGGCGGCCACACCCGCATCGTGCGCGCCATGCCCAACACTCCGGCACTGGTTGGCGAAGGTGTCACCGGTCTGGCTGCCTGCCCGGGCCTCGCCGACATCGACCGCACCGCGGCTCAGGCCTTGTTCGACGCGGTCGGAAGCACGCTCTGGGTGGACGACGACGCTGGCATCGACCTCGTCACTGCCATCAGCGGGAGCGGGCCTGCCTACATGATGCTCATGGCCGAATCGCTCACCGCAGCGGGCGTGGACGAGGGTCTCGACCCCGCCCAAGCCCAAGCACTGGCACTCGACACCATGGCAGGCGCCGTGGCGCTCATGCGCGCCTCCACCGACACCCCCGCCACGCTGCGCGCGCGCGTCACCTCGCCCGGCGGCACCACTGAGCGCGGCATCGCCGCGTTGCAGGGTGGCAACTTCGCAACGCTCGTCGCGGCAGCCGTGAGAGCTGCCCGCATGCGCGCAGCAGAACTGGGCGACTCCCTCGGCAAGGACCCGGCATGACCACGCAACTGCTGCTCTTCCTCGTCAACAACCTCATCGCCCTGTTTGCCACGGCACTCATGCTGCGTTTCATGCTGCATTGGGTGCAGGCGCCGCTGAGCAACCCGGTCGGGCATCTGCTGCGCACGCTCACTGATTGGCTGGTGCGGCCATTGCGAAGGGTGTCTGGCGCCCAGCGCAGCGACCTCGGCATGCTGCTCGTCGTCTGGCTGTTGCTGGTGCTCAAGGTGTGGGTCACTGGCGTCCTGACCATACCGGTCTACACGCCACTGGCGATGGCGGCAATGGGCGTCTCGGGCGTCCTCAAACTCTGGGTCCAGGTGCTCTGGGTGGCCATCATCGCCATGGCCATCCTGAGCTGGTTCGCGCCGCGCAACGACATCATGCCGATGCTGCACCTGCTCTGTGAGCCGGTGCTGGCGCCTATCCGGCGCATCCTGCCGGCCACCGGCGGCCTCGACCTGTCACCCTTGGTGGCGCTGCTGCTCGGCCAGGCACTGCTCACCATCGTGTTGCCCACGCTCGAACACAACCTGCTCCGAACGCTGCTCTAAGCGCTGTGGGTGCTTACTTGTCGGTCATCACCCAGACACCGTCCCACTCACCCTCCGGCGGGGTGGCTTTAAGCAGCTCGCAGCGCTCGATGTAGGTCTTGCTGAGCTTGTCCTTGGGGTTGTACGAAAGCGCTTTCTCGAAAGCGGCAACGGCATCGTCCCAACGGCCTGCCCGGTAGCGCGCAAGGCCTTCGGTGAAGTTGCCGAGCACGTCCATCATGTTGGGGAAGCTGTCGGGTGTGTGGTAGTCCAGCACCTCGTAGATGCTCACCGGCTGGGTCTTGCCCTTCACCACCACCAGATCGACCTCGCGCATGCGGTAGATGCCGCGCAGCTTGGCCTGCGTGAACTCGGAGATGAGGATCTTGGCCGAATACTGCTTGCAAGCGGATTCGAGACGAGCCGCAAGGTTGACGCCATCCCCGATGACGGTGAAGTCCATGCGCTTCTTGGAGCCGATGTTGCCGCTCACCACCACATCGGTGTTGAGGCCGATGCCGATGTGGACGGGCAGCTTGCCCTCGGACTCGCGCACGACGTTCCACTCGTTGAGCTCACGGATCATCCACACCGAGGCGCGCACGGCCCGATCCTCGTCGTCGTCGTGCGCCAGCGGGATGCCAAAGCCCGCCATGATGGCGTCGCCGATGAACTTGTCGAGCATGCCACCCTCGCGGGTGATGCAGTCGACCATGATCTCAAAGTACTCGTTGAGCAGCGTCACCGTGGCCTGCGGCCCGAGCGCCTCGGTGAGCGTGGTGAAGCCGCGGATGTCGGAGAAGAGCAAGGTGGCGACCACGCTCTGCCCGCCCATCGCCTCGCCACCCTTGGCCATCAGCTGATCGGCGATGGCCGGGTCGACGTAGCGCGACATGGTCGACTTCATCCGCTTCTCGGACGAGATGTCTTCAAACATGACCATGGTGCCGAGGTGCCCGCCTTCGACGTTGGTCAGAGGCAGGATCGTTGTGTTCACCGAGACGTGCTCACCCTCGATGGTCATTTCAGCGTCCATGGTGATGTCTGGCTCGGATTCCGCGGTGAGCTTGCGCGCCTTCTCCATCACCCACGCATTGGCCTCGGTAAAGATCTCCTCGGCCTTGCGGCCGATGATGTCTTCGACACGCTGCTTGAGGATCTTCGATCCGGCGCTGTTGCAGGTGACCACCTTCTCGGTCTCATCCAGCGTGATCACGCCGTTGCTCATCGACTCGAGCATCGACTCGTTGTAGTTCTTCATGTTCTGCACGTCGGCGAACAAGCTGGCGTTCTCCAGCGAGATCGCGATCTGCGCAGTGAATGCCTTGAGTCGGGATTCATCTTCGCCAGTGAAGACACCGTTCTTCTTGTTCAGCACCTGGGTGACGCCGATCACCTTGCCCTTCTGGTTGATGATCGGCACACAGAGGATGCTGCGGGTGAAGAACCCCGACTTCTTGTCGAATGCCGGGTTGAAGCGCAGGTCGGCGTAGGCGTGCGGGATGTTGATGGTCTTGCCGCTGCTGAACACCGCTCCGGCGATGCCCGCGGTGTTGGGCAGGCGGATCTGCATCGAGCCGAGCCCCTGCCCGACCTGCGACCACAAGGTCTGCGTCTTTTCGTCGTTGAGGAACAGCGTGCTGCGCTCGGCGTTGAGCATGCGCGTCGCCTCGGTCATCACCTTGTTGAGCAGCGAGTCGATCTTGATGTCGGAGGTGAGGTCGCTCACCACCTCGAGGAACTCGAGTTCCTGCTCACGGATGCGTTTCATCCGCTCGACCAGCGCCATGCTCTCGAGGCCGAGCGCGCCCTGCGTGGTGATGGCCGCGAACAGTTCCTGATCCTGCTTGGTGAACTTGCCGATCTTCTTGTTCAGCGCCTGCGCAACACCGATGAGCTCGCCCTTGGCGTTGCGGATGGGCACACAGAGGATGCTTTGCGTCTTGTAGCCGGTGCGCTGATCGACCGAGCTGTCAAAGCGCTTGTCCTTGTAGGCGTCGTGGATGATCGCCGGCTCGCCGTTATGGTAGACCCAGCCGGCGACACCACGGTCGTTCATCAGGCGGATCTCCTGCGTCAGGTTGCCCTGCGCGACCCGGCTGTAAAGCTCGTTGGTGGCCGGGTCGTTGAGGAACAGCGTGCTGCGATCGGCCTCCAGCTGTTCGGTGCTGACCTCGACCAGCAAGTGCAGGATCTGGTCGAGCGAGTCCATCGCCGCGACCTTCTCGGAGATCGACAGCAGCAGCCGCAGCAGGCTCTCCTGCCAGGTCTTGCCAACCATCGCCACCGAATAGGCGGACGAGTGTGCCGACTTGGCGGCAGGGGTCCGACTACGCGTCTTGGGGGTGCTTGGGGGCTTGGTCGTGGTCATTTGCGCATCTGTTCAATGGAGTCGCGCATCGCCTGCACGGTGTTCTTGAGTTGAAGATTCTCGGCCTCGATGCGCTGAATGGCTGATTGCACCGTCTGGTCGCGCTCGGCGCGCTCGGCGTCGAGCCGGTCGCGCATCGACTGGGCCAGTTCGCGCATCTGCTTGAGTTCGGCAGCATACCGTTGCGTGGTGGACTGTATCGCCTCTTCGGTGGCGCGGTGTGCCGCCTCGAGCGCGTCGCGCATGGTCTGCACCGTCTCGCGCAGTTGCCGCATCTCGTCGGCTTGCGCTGCGACGGCAGCCTGCACATGACTCTCCTCCTGCCGTCGCTGCGCCTCCAGCGAGTCACGCATGGCCGCAATGGTCGCCTTGAGTTGGGCGACCTCGCGATCGTGGCGCAACTGCAGATCTTCGAAAGACACCGTTGTGTCCGGCGCTACGCTAGTAGACACTGTTGCCCTGATGGAGGCGTGAGGATTCCTAAGATATCCGGTCGTTGCTTGATTTAGCAAGGCTCGTCCCGATCTGTCATCGGTCACTGATCGATCTTGTTAAAAGCCGTTCACGGGAGTCGCCATGCACAAATCCGATCCGACGCTATTTGAGCCGCTGCGCCTCGGCACCCTGTGCCTGCCCAACCGCATCGTCATGGCTCCGCTCACACGCTGCCGGGCCGCCAAGGGCGGCATCCCGGGGCCACTCGCCTCGCTTTATTATGCGCAGCGTGCCAGCGCCGGGCTGATCATCTCTGAAGCCACCCAGATCGTCCCCGCGGGCCAGGGCTACCCTGCCACGCCCGGCATCCACAGTGATGAGCAGGTGGCTGGCTGGCGCACCGTGACTGAAGCCGTGCACGCTGCCGGCGGACGCATCTTCCTGCAGCTATGGCATGTCGGCCGCATCTCGCACGAGGATTTCCAGCCGGAAGGTGGCCTGCCGGTCGCTCCCTCGGCGATCGCTGCGGCGGGTCAGGCGATGACACGCTTTGGCATGCAGGATCACCCGGTGCCACGTGCGTTGGCGCTCGAGGAACTGCCAGGTGTTGTCGAGTCCTACGGCATCGCCGCTCGGCGGGCGCTCGACGCCGGTTTCGATGGCGTCGAGATCCACGCGGCCAATGGCTACCTTCTCGACCAGTTCTTGCGTGACCGGACCAATCATCGCAGCGACGCCTACGGCGGCAGCATCGCCAACCGCATCCGCCTGCTCGACGAGGTGGTCACGACGGTCACCGCGGTCGCCGGCGAGGGTCAGGTGGGCGTGCGCATCTCGCCGGAGAACACCTTCAACGACATCGACGACAGCGACCCGCAGGCGCTGTTCCACGCCGTGGCCACGATGCTGCGCGGCCGCGTGGCCTATCTGCACGTGGTCGAGGGCGAAGACCGCAAAGACACGGAGACGCCGCGCGTCGACTACCGCTCGCTGCGGGCGGCCTTTGGAGGCACCTACATGGCGTGTTGCAAATACACGCCAGAACGCGCCGCCGCTGCGATCGCTGCCGGCGAGGCCGACCTGGTAGCCTTTGGCAAGGCTTACATCGGCAATCCGGACCTGGTCACCCGCATCCGCTTGGGCATCCCGCTGGTGCGCAGCGATGCCAAGACCTGGTACGGCGGCGCGGCAAAGGGCTACACCGACTACGCTGCCGCCGCCGGGCTGGACGGCTGAACCGGGCTACTCCTCTTCGGCGACCGGTGCTGGCGCATAGCCGGTCTCCCAGTCTGGTAGACCGACCTTCACCAGCGCCGGATCGGGTCGAGGATGGTTCGATGGGAGCGTGCGAACCTCGCCACTGGTATCGACACCGCCGCGCCGCCAGAACTCCGGCCAGTCGCTTTTCATGGTCACGCCATAAAGTGGCTTGTAGGTCCCTTTGTGGCAGGTGGCGCATGCCACCTTTGGGCCATCACCCTCGGCGCTGAGGCGGTAGTCGGGAAACAAGCCCTGCAGCGGCATGAGGTAATTGACGTTGAGGCTGCGCACCATGCGGATGCCATACCAAGCGGTGATGCGCTGTGGCGAACTCTGTTCCCACCGCGCCAGCGCGCGGGTGTTGTGGCAATAGTCGCAGTTCACCCCGAGCGACTTGGCCATGTAGATCATCAGCCCGTAGGTGTGCTCGGCCTTCTTCACCGACGTCGGGTTCGACCCGGCCAGCGGTTGCGTACCCTGCACGCGGATACTGCCCGGATCGGCCGACATGAGAAAGGTGGTGAGCGGATCGTTGGGCAAGGATGAGTTGCCGACCGTCGCCACGCCGGGTTCGTCTTGGCCATCGCGGTTGCCGAGCATACGCACCTGCTGCACTGGCCGCGAGAACCAATCGCCGCTGGGCACTGCCTGGCCGCGGTGGCAGGTCCAGCAGGTGACGCCCGTCGACCCGACGTGCTGGGTCCACTCATTGTTGATCGTGCGCGTCATCTGCAGCATTCGCCGTGCCACGACCTTGGTGTATTTCTCATCGGAGGCCATGTTCTTGGTGTTATGGCAGTAGACACAGCCTTCTTCGGGCGCCACCCAAGTGACGAACGCGGCCATCACTCGTGACAACTCGTTGACGCTGAGGTCCTGGAGAACCTGGATGTTCTTGTAGCGCTCGGTGATGGTGGGTTGGCCGATGATCGGCGGGTCTGCCGGATCCTCGGGCTCAGGGATGGCGTTGACTGGCCTGAGCGCATCGACCGCAGCGGGCTTGTACATCTGCACCAACCCGGTGCCGCGAAAGCCACTCTGCACCGGTTGTGTGGATTCGGTGAGCAGGTAGGCGAAGAACAGCACGCCGACAAAGGCAGCTGCGATTGCGGCAAAGACGCGGACCATCTCTCCTCCTTGCCCGCCCGGATGCACGGCGGATCTGATCGGGCCTGAGTGGCCTCTATGTATAGCTATTGTGACGATTTATGCTGTCACGTCAACATGACAGTCAGGGCAAAAAGAAGGGCCTCATGCCGAGGCCCCGGAGAGAGACGGGAATCGATGAGCCGCTCAGGCGTTCTTGACGGCCTTGAAGTTCTTGCACCAGCCGCCGGCCGGGGTGTGACGCTCAAAGAACGAGCATTCGGCGTACTCATCGCCCGCCTTGCCCGCCCACAACTGGCACTTGCTGCATTGCTGTTCAGCGGTCCAGCGCTTGTACTTGGCCTTGTCGACCTCCTCGGTCTTGAGCTTGAAACCCATCGATTTGGCGTACGGGTCGGCTTCGGACAGCTTCTCGCTGGCGGCCTGGGCGACCTGCGGCAGCAGGCTCGCAGCAGCCACGCCGGCCACTGCCTTGATCATGAAGGTTCTGCGGGACTGCTTCATCTGGATACTCCTGACAGGTGATTAGAAAGATCGATGCGGGTGAAGCGCTCAGGGCCGCGGCGCGCGCACCAGCGACACACCCTCGGCACGACGGACCAGTCGCACATGAAGACGCTCGCCAGGCCTGCCGATGCGCACGCCGTCGCCACCGAAACTGAGTGCAAAGGCCGCCAGCTCGGGGCCCTCCACCAGCCTGCGCGAAGCGCTCCAGTAAAAACCCTCTGCGGTCGCCGGGAACGCATCGAGGTTGATCCGCGGGTCGCGGCAATTCACCTCGCTGATGCTCGCCAGCTCGCGCAGATTGGGAAGGCGCCAATCGGCATAGAAGAGATCGCCACGGTCGTTGACGTCGCGCACCCAAGCCTCTGCCGCAGCCCAGTCGAGGTCGGCTGGCAGGCCTCGGCAAACAGAATCACGCCACATCTGTCCGGCTGAACACCTCGCCCAGTGAAGCCCGGTGCGCCGGTCAGTCAGAGTGCCGTCGCCATGGTCCTCGAAATCGGCCAAAGTCGAACTAGGAATGAACTGTTCGCTGCAGGTTTGCGCTGCAACACCGGCCGGGTGCAAACACCCGGCCAGGCACAGCCACACAACGCCAAACCAGCTACTTGGTGTCAAAACCGATGCCCGACGGCTTGGACGGGAAGCCCTTGCCATACTTGACCGGGATCGGTTTGGTCTGCTGAGCAGCCAAGCCCGGCTGGATCGGCAGGCCTCGATGCAGGTTCATAGCGTAGGCGTACATCGCCGTCATGTCCTTGCTCTCAAGCCCCAAGGCCTTACCTGCCTGCGGGTTCTGGATGCACCAGTTCACCATCTCGCCCCATTGCACCACCCGGTTCATGTTCTGGATGTACTTCGGGAAGGTCTGCGGGTTGGAAGCGCCCGCATCGGGATGGCAGTTGCCGCAAGCCAGACCGTTGCTGGTCATGTCAGGGTTGGACCCGTGCCAGAGGTTGTAGCCCAACTCGACCAACTCCAGCAGCTTGGCGTTCTGCTCGTCCAACTCCGCCTTGCCGAAAGGCTCACGGGCCTGGGCAGCACCGGAGGCCAACGCTGCCATCACGGCAGCGGGAATGGCGAGGGCAAGTGTTCTTTTGAATGTCGCTCTCATGTCGGTGTGCTCCGTGATCAGGCCTTGAGGCCCTTCTTGAGGAAGGGGGTCAGAGAGTCGGCGAAGGGCTGGTACTCGACCAGCTTGCTACCGCCGGCCTTGACGTTCACCGCCAGCGTGCCCATGCCATCGACCTCGTTCCCTGGGTCGGCGCGGTTCATCTGCGAACCGGGATAGGCCAACTTGACCGGCGGATAAGGCCAAGGCCACGAGGTGCTCATGGCGCCGATCGAGGTCATGTTGCCGATCTTGTTGTAGAGCGTCTGGTGCACATGGCCGTGGATCGAGGTGAAGTTCTCGAAGCGCGACAGGATCTCGCGGATCTGCGGACCGTCCACGGTCTGGAAATTCCAGCGCGGGTAGTAGTCCCACAGGGGCGAGTGGGTAAAGGTGACGATGGGCGTGTCCGAGGAAAGCTTGGCGACGTCTTTCTTCAGCCAGTCCAGTTGCTCGGCACCCACCCCCCACAAGCCGCCGATCGGGCCTTCGAGCATCTCCATGGCTTCCATACGCTGGCGCGGGGACATCTGCTTGGCGGTCCAGAAATCCGGCACCAGGATGGAGTTCATGCCGATAAAGTGCACGCCCTTGTGGTCGAACGACCAGTAATCACGGCCGAACATGCCCTTCCACGCATCGCCCATGTCGACGTACCAGTCGTGTTCACCGGGGATGACCACCAGCTTGGTGTCGAGAGCAGCCAGCAGCTTCTTGCCCTTGGCGAGCTGATCCTCGGTACCGTTCTGGGCGATGTCGCCACCGTAAAGCACGAAGTCTGGCTTGATCGCCATGTTGTTGACCTGCTCGACGGCATCCTCGAGCTGGCGATCGAACTTGTGGTCCTCGCCGCTGTAGAGGTGCGAATCGGTGATCATTGCGAAACGGAACGGCGAGACCTTCTTGCCCGGCTGGGCGTGGGCCAGGTCGAATACGCCGAGGTTGATGCCCGCAGCGCTGCCGACGATGGTCGACAGCCCGGCCTTGCCGGTGAGCTGCAGGAATTCGCGTCTGTCCTTCTTGTGATCCATAACCTTCTCTCCTTGATTCCTCACGTCGTTCTTTTAAAAAAACCATGCCCCGGTGGACGAAAAGGCCTGTTGTTATGGTTTTGAAGGGGGTGTGTACCCTAAGGGTCGTTCCGTGGCCTATGGAACATAGGTTAGCAATTTCATATTGTCCATAAGAGATTGATTCCAATGCGATTCTGGAATGCGTCTAGACACAAGGGCCGAGCGACTCCCCGTCAAGCGGGCTCGACGACTGGTCTGGGAACGGCAACCGCAGGAACTGCCTCCAACCCTGACACGACAAAGGCTTGCCAGACGATGTCTGCCCTCTCTTCTGCCGCAACGAGCGCCTCCCGCCGCCGCGCGCTGCAAATCCTCGCCACGCTGGCGGGTGCCATCGGTGCCGCTTGGGCATCCGCCGCTCTGGCCGGACTGCCTCGGCGCAGCTTTGAGCCCGAACCGTTCGACGTGGCTCTGCGCAAGCTGGGCGTCACCGCGGCCGAGCCCTCTTCGGCGATCGAGTTGCTGCTGCCCGACGTCGCTGAGGACGGCGCCGCTGTGCAGATGAGCCTGAGCACCACGTTGGCGGCCCGCCGCGCCCTTTTGCTGGTGCGGCGTAACCGCATACCCCTGGTGGCTGAATTCGCGTTCCCGCCCGGCGCGCTGCCATTCGTCGCCACGCGCATCAAGTTGGCCGAAGATTCCGAGGTGCTGGCCTTGGTCGAAGCCGACGGACGTTGGTATTCAGCCAGCCGCCAGGTCAAAGTGACGCTGGGGGGTTGCGGTGGTTAGGGGGCGATATGCCTGAAGCGATGCGCATCCGCGCGGTGGAAAAAGACGGGCTGGTGGATGCTCGGGTGCAGATCCGTCACGACATGGAGTCGGGCTCGCGCCGAAACGAGTCTGGCGAGGTGGTGCCAGCCTGGTACATCACCGGATTCACGGTGGAGGTGGACGGGCGCGAGGTGTTCGCCGCGCAACTCGGTCCCGGTGTGTCGCGCAATCCGCTGCTGCACTTTCGCTTCAGGGACGCCCGCAAGGGCCAGATGTTGGTGGCGCGCTGGCAGGACAGCCGTGGCGAGACGCGCGAAGACCGGGGGGTTATCGATTGACCGGCTCGAAGCGCGCGCCGACCACGATGCCAAGCTCGTAAAGGATCCACAGAGGGATGGCCATCATCAGCTGCGAGATGACATCCGGCGGAGTAAAGATGGCGCCGATGACAAAGGCACCGACGATGACGTAAGGCCGCCACTCGCGCAGCTTGGCCGGTGTGACGATGCCAGCCGCGATGAGCACCACCACCAGCACCGGCACCTCGAAAGTCACGCCAAAAGCGATGAACAATCCCAGCACGAAGTCGAAGTAAGCGGCGATGTCGGTCATCACCGCCACGCCCTCGGGCGCAAAGCCGGTGATGAAGCCGAACACCATGGGCAACACGGCGTAATAGGCGAACGCCATGCCGACGAAGAACAGCAGCGTACTGGCCACCACCAGTGGCCCCACCCAGCGCTTCTCGTGGGCATACAAGCCTGGCGCCACGAACGCCCAGACCTGGTAGAGCACCCAGGGCAAGGCGACCAGCAGAGCCGCCAGCCCGGTGACCTTCACCGGCACAAAGAATGGAGTGACCACACCGGTGGCGATCATGCTGGTGCCTGCCGGCATCTTGGCCAGCAAGGGTTGCGCCAGCCAGGTGTAGAGATCCTGCGCGAAAGGGAACAGGCAAACGAACACCACCAACAGGCCCACCACGCCACGCAGCAGTCGGCTGCGCAACTCGATGAGGTGCTCCACCAGCGACATCTCCTGCGGGACGGCATCCGCCCCCGATGGCAGCGGATCGGTCATGTCGAGGTCGTCACGGTGCGCTTGCGGCCGCGCGGGGCGCCCGTCTTGGAGGACGCAGTGGCCGCCTCGGGGGCCGCGCCGGCGTCCGGTGTCGCCAGCGGAGCAGCCTCCTTGCGCGGTGCGCGCCGTTTGGGTTTGACCGGCGCATCGACCGGGGCCGGTGGAACAGAGGCTCCGGGCAAGGGCAAGGCGACGTCATCGAGTGTCGAGCGGACAGCGTCCTCGGCGGACGCGACGATGCTATCGGCCTCACCCGACACCTCGCGCGCCCGCGCCTCGATCTCGTCGCGCAAACGCCGCAACTCGGACAGCTCGACCTCGCGGTCGATCTCGTCGCGCACGTGGTCGATAAAGCGCCGCGCCCGGCCGACCCAACGGCCGACGTCGCGCGCCAGTTTGGGCAGACGTTCAGGGCCGAGCACCAACAGCGCAGCCACGCCGATGACGAGCAGCTCGCTGAAGCCGATGTCGAACATGCCGCGGCGCGCGGCTAGTGCTGGCCGGGCCTGCCGTCGGTGCGGCGCGACTCCCCTTCGAGGGTGCGCTCGGCCGGCGGGGCATCAGGCGGATCGCCCTCACTTACGCCTTTCTTGAAGCCCTTCACCGCCTCGCCGAGGTCGGTGCCGACGCCCCGCAGCTTCTTGGTGCCGAACACCAGCACGATGACCAGCAGGACGATAAGCCAATGCCAGATGCTGAAAGAACCCATCGATCGCCTCCCCGGGAAACGTAGTTTTACGCTCGCCCGACACGGCAGGCAAGTGCCGCAGAGCGACCGTCAGGTGCCTACAGTACCAGTAGAAACGGTCTTTTCGCGGACTGCCTCGCGGCAATAAAAACCTGTTGCGCCGCGGATCGGTGATCCTGGCATCAACGGGCGGTGTCTGGTTGCGGGGGCAGGACTTGAACCTGCGACCTTCGGGTTATGAGCCCGACGAGCTGCCAACTGCTCCACCCCGCGTCTGAGAAAGAGAAGTATACAGCACAAACACGCCAAGCCAGCCGGCACCAAGCCCATCGCCAAACAAGTCCCTTGCGGCGCGTGGCGTCCACGCGTGGACAAGTCTTTGCCGGATGACTATCGTAATGTCACCTGATCAACCCAGCCGGGGCCTCAAGACATGAGCCAACTCGATTTCCTTCTCATCATCGGCACCATCACCGTGTTCACCGTCGGCATCTTCTGGAGCCACTTTGAAGCTGAGGCCGAACAGATTCGCCGCAAGCACGAAAAGAAGCAGTAAGCCGCCTCAGCCGTCGATCCAGGCGGTCAGCGGCGCCCAGTTGGCCAACTCGCGCCGGGCACGGCTGGGTGCGATGTCGAACAGTGAGCGCCCTTCGGCAGCGGCGCTCGGATAGACCTGGGTGTCGCGCAAGTAAGTGAGTACGGGCAACTCGAAGTGCGTCAAAAAGCGCTCAAGCATGGCCGCAGTGCGCGTCCGCGGGTCGACGCGCATGGCCACCAGCGCCACAAAGGTCTTCTGCTTGCGCACCGACTTCTCCTCGGCCACCAGACGCAGGAATTCTTCGGTCGCTGCCATATCGAACAAGGACGGCTGAACCGGCACCAATACTTTGTCGGCGGCTTTGAGGCTGTCACTCAGTTTGCTGCCATGGATGCCGGCCGGTGCGTCGACCACCAGCACCGAAGTGCCTTTGGGCTTCTTCTCCCAACCGTCACGCGCATCGAAGCCCTGGATGCGAGGCAGCGCCTCCTCGCGAAAACTCAGCCACGCCATGGCCGACTGCTGACGGTCGAGGTCGCCGATCGTGACCCGCTCGCCCTTGCGCGCGAGGTAGGACGCCACGTTCGTCGACAGCGTCGTCTTGCCGGCTCCGCCTTTGGGGTTGACCACCAGAATGCTGCGCATCCTTGCTGCTCCTTGTTTGACTGCCATTCGATCGCCGTTGAGGATGCCCCAAGCGGCTGCGACTTTCCACCTTGCACCGGGCCGCATCCACGGACGCGCGCCCGGCACTTCACGCCGAGCCCACCGCCCGACGGTCCATGAGGGCCTGCGCCAGCGTTCCGCTGTCGACGAACTCGAGTTCCCCACCCACCGGCAACCCACGTGCGATGCGTGTGACACGGATGTCGCATTCGGCCAGCCAAGCGGCCAGATACTGCGCCGTCGCCTCCCCCTCCACCGAGAAGCCCGTGGCGAGGATCACCTCGCGCACCTCACTGCCCACGATGCGCTGGCTGAGCGGATCGAGAGCGAGTTGACGCGGCCCCACTCCATCCAGCGGCGAAAGCTTGCCGAGCAAGACAAAATAAAGCCCGCGAAAGGTGTGCGTCTGCTCGATGCGCAACAGGTCAGCGGGTGTCTCGACCACCGCCAGCAGGCTGCGGTCGCGGTCGGCGCTGCAACAGAGCGCACAGACCTCTTGTTCGGTAAAGGTGTTGCACAGACGGCAGTGGCCGATACTGGAGCGGGCATGGCTGATCGCCGCTGCCAACCGGTCGGCACCCGCCGGGTCGCGCTGCAGCAGGTGGTAGGCCATGCGTTGTGCCGACCGCGGGCCGACCCCCGGCAGCACCCGCAGGGCCTCGATCAACGCGCCGAGGGCCGAAGGCGATTCCAATGTCCTGCCGCGCCTAGAACGGCAGCTTCATGCCCGGCGGCAGCGGCAGGCCGGCGGTGAGCCCCGACATCTTGGCCTGCGTGGTCGCTTCCACCTGCCGCACCGCATCGTTGAGCGCGGTGGCAAGCAGATCTTCGAGCATCTCGCGGTCGTCGGCATCGGCCACCAGCGAGGGGTCGATGCGCACCCGGCGTGTCTCGTGGCGACACGTCATAAGTACGCTCACCGCGCCGTTACCGGCTTTACCCTCGACCTCGAGCGCGCCAAGTTCCTCCTGCGCGCGGTTCATCTTCTCCTGCATCTGCTGGGCCTGCTTCATCAGGCCGGCGAGTCCGCCCTTCATCACGGTGACACCTCTCCCGGGTTGGTGATCTGGTTGTGCAACGGCCGGATGCTGCTATCGAGCAACACGCCGCCCATCTCGTCGATCAAGCCGCGCACGAACGGGTCGCTGCGGATCGATTCCACGGCCTGCGCCTGCTGCGCAGCACGCGCCGATTCACGGCGGGCGATCGGCGTCTCCATGCCGCTGGCTGCCGCCTGCTCGACCACAACGATGTCGACGCGGACGCTGCGGCCCAAGGCCGCAACCACCGCTTCGGCGAGCTTGTCCCGCACAGCGAGGTCGAGCATGCGCCGGAAAGCATCGCCCAGTTCGAGCCGCAGGGTGGTGGCGTCGTGCGCAGCCAATACGCAGCGATCCGCCAGCATGCGGGTCTTGCCGCCCAGACCCATGCGCTGGACCAGCGCCGGCCAATCACCATCAAAAGGCGCGGCATCGGCCGCTCGGGTTTCGGCTGCAGTTGGCTTGGCCTCTGAGACCGCCAAGGCAAGGGCCGGCAGTGGCTGCGCGGGCGCAGCGGCGGGCGCCGCCAGCGTGTCTGGGCGCGACACAGGCGCTGCTGCCACCCCACCTTCAGCCGGCGCCAACACCGCCGGCTCGGCACCCGGGCCCAGCAGCGCGATCATGCGCAACACCGCCATGACAAAACCGGACTCTGCATCCGGCGCCCAATCGAGTTCAGAGCGCGCGTGCACGGCGATCTGATACAGCACCTGCAGGTCGGTGGCAGACAGCCGTGCCGCGAGCGCTGCCACGCCATCCGGCGTGTCTGGCACGGCCGCAGGGAGCGCCTTGCAGAGCGCTGCCTGGCGGATCAGTCGCGCCAACTCCTGCAAGGCACCGTCCAAGGCCACGCCACGGCCGGCGAGCGCGTCGGCAGCAGCCAGCGCTGCCTCGGCATCGCCTTGGCTCACCGCTTGCAGGATGGCGAGCAGCGCATCGAGGTCGGCCACGCCGAGCATCTCTGCCACCGGCGCCGCGAGCACGCGTCCACCGCCAAAAGCGATCGCTTGATCGAGCAGCGACAGCGCGTCGCGCAGACTGCCTTGCGCCGCACGCGCGAGCAGATCGAGCGCCGCTGGTTCCGCCTCGACACCCTCTTCGGCGAGGATGTGTGTCATGCGCGCAGCGATGACCGCGGCGGCGATGGGCTTGAGGCCGAACTGCATGCAGCGGCTCAAGACCGTCACCGGGATCTTTTGCGGATCGGTGGTGGCAAGCACGAATTTGACGTGATCAGGCGGCTCCTCGAGGGTCTTGAGCATGGCGTTGAACGCCGAGCCCGAGAGCTGGTGCACCTCGTCGATCACATACACCTTGAAGCGCCCAGCGGTCGGTGCGTAAGTGGCGTTCTCAAGCAACTCGCGCATGCGATCGACCTGGGTGTTGGAAGCCGCATCCAGCTCGATGAGGTCGACGAAGCGCCCCTCCTCGATACCGCGACAGGCTGCACATACGCCGCAGGGGTCGGGTGTGACGCCGGTCTCACAGTTGAGTGAGCGCGCCAGCACGCGCGCCAGCGTGGTCTTTCCCACCCCGCGGGTGCCAGTGAAGAGATAGGCGTGATGCAAGCGGCCGCTCGACAAGGCATGCCGCAAGGCCTGCAGCACATGTGGCTGGCCGACCACATCGGCGAAGGAGTTCGGCCGCCACTTTCGGGCGAGGACGCGATGCGCTTGCATGGCCTCGATTATGCACCCGCGGGGTGGGCCGGACGATGTCCCGGATGGCCGCAGCCAGATGACCGAAAAAACAAAAGGGGCGCCACAGCGCCCCTCAGACGGAACCCGATGGCCCTAAAAACCGTACTTGAGCCGTAACTGGTGGAAGTTCACGCCACCGTTGTTCTCCGAGATACCGGCGTTGGAGTAGTGCTGGAAACGGTAGCCGAGGTCGTACTTGAGTCCCTCGCCAAAACGAAAGCCAAAGCCGACGTGGTCGCCGAACTCAAAGGCAGTGCCCATCTTCTTGGTGTCGTTAAGGCGCACGCTGGAGAACAGATGCACGCCGATGCCGGCTTCGACATAAGGCGCCACGCTGCCGGTGTCCGCGCCAAAGCGAAATACGGGTGTCAAGCCGACACCACCGATGCTGTTACCCCCCGGATCGTCGCCCTTCCAGTAAGAGACATCCGCCTCCCAATAGCCGCCAAGCGACCAATCACCCGTCTTGAACCACTGCTTGTCCCAATTCCAGACGAGGCCGATGGCGCCCATCCGGGCATCGTCGCCGGTGCCACCGATGAAGGAGATGCCATCGACGGCTGCTGCGGGGCCAGCGGCGAGTGCCGCAACAAGAGCAAGGGCGGCCGACCGGCTGCGCTCGACGTTCTTCATCATCTTGGGACCTTTCCTCTCGACGACAGGGGACTGCATCCAGACTGCATGGGGTGGCGAGCCTTGCCCCCGGCACTTGCAACGAGCGGCTGTGGCTGCTGCCTTCCGGCCCTGACCAGATTCACCGCCGTGCAATGCGGGGAGGCCCGCCATGAATAGCCTGCCGGCTCGCCACGAAGGGCGTTCCGGCAATCGGGCAGCCGCAGCTGCTACCCCCTGAATGTAGCTTCGACAAGGGTGGAATGTCCAGCGAGCGCAAGCTTTGGCGAGTTTCTTCGCGCATGAGCGGTGACACCGACGCCACAATCCCGGGGTGAACATCACGTTGCCACCCTCGTCGCCCGAGGGCCCTCCAACCCGACCCAGCGCCGATGTCGAGGGCCAAAGCCTCGGCGCGGCCGAGGAAGACGATCTCTTCACTGCAAAAGCACTCGACAAAGCCTTGCATGAGGGCCAACTGAGCCTGCTCTATCAGCCGATTTTTCGCCTGCAAGACCGCCGGCCGGTGAGCGTAGAGGCCCTGCTGCGCTGGCGTAGCCCCAGGGGCGCAGACCGCCTTCCAGACACCTTCATCCCCTGCGCAGAACGCGGCGGCTTGATCGACGCCATCGGCCTCTTCGTGCTGAAAAGCGCCTGCGACCAGATCGTCGTATGGCGGCAACAGCAGTCGCGCGTGCTGCCGGTCTCGATCAATGTGTCTGCACACCAGTTCCGTACACCCGACTTTGCCAGCGACTTTGCCAGCATCATCGCGACGTCGGGCGTCGACCCGCACGCGCTGCAGCTCGAGATCACCGAATCGGCGCTGGTCGATGACCCGGTGACCGCCTCGGCGCGGCTCGACGGACTGCGGGCACTGGGCGTGGGCATCGCGATCGACGACTTTGGCGTAGGTTACTCATCGCTCTCGCGGCTGCGGCACTACCACATCGACACACTCAAACTCGATCACAGCTTTGTGCATGACGTGGCCGATGACTTTGTGGCCAACGAAGTGGCCGCCACCATCATCCGCCTTGCGCACCGGCTCGGCGTATCAGTGGTGGCCGAAGGTGTAGAGACCGAGGCGCAATACACCGCTCTGCTTGCGATGGGCTGCGACGCCGGCCAAGGGTTCCTGCTGTCGCGGCCGCTCGCTGCCGACGACATCCCGGGTCTGGCCTGACCGCGCTCGGTCGGTCAGGCCGTGGCCGGCACAGCCTCCTGCAGGCGACGCACGCTGGCCTCGATACCGGGGGCATCGAGGCCCTCCATGGCCAGCAAGGTGGCGTGGTCGCCATGATCGATGAAACGGTCGGGCAGGCCAAGGTGGTGGATCGGCACCATGGGGATGCGGCTGCCGAGCGCCACCAGACCTTCGGCGCAGGCCGAGCCAGCCCCGCCCTGCACCACATGCTCCTCGACCGTGACCAGCAGGTCGTGGTGATGGGCCGCCCACGCCAGGGTGTCGAGGTCAAGCGGCTTGACGAAGCGCATGTTGATCACCGTGGCGTCGAGCGCCTCAGCCGCCTTGAGCGCTGGCGAGACCATCGACCCGAAGGCGAGGATGGCGACACGGGCGCCTGCTGCCGCGACGCCTGTGCGCAACACCTCCGCCTTGCCGACCGGGAGCGGCTCGAGCGTGTCGGTGGCGTCGATGCCGGCGCCCGCGCCACGTGGATAGCGCACTGCGCTCGGCCCGTCGTAGGCGAGCCCTGTACTGAGCATGCGCCGGCACTCGAGCTCGTCCTTGGGCGCCATCACCAACATGTGCGGGATGCAACGCAGGAAGCTGTAGTCGTAGATGCCGGCATGGGTGGCGCCATCGGCGCCGACCAACCCGGCACGATCGAGCGCGAACATCACCGGCAGCTTCTGCAAAGCGACATCGTGGATGAGCTGGTCGTAGGCGCGCTGCAGGAAGGTGCTGTAGATCGCAACCACGGGCTTCAGGCCTTCGCAGGCGATGCCAGCGGCAAACGTCACCGCGTGCTGCTCGGCGATGCCAACGTCGTAGTAGCGATCAGGGAAGCGCTCGGCGTACTCGACCATGCCGGAGCCCTCGCGCATGGCTGGCGTGATGGCCACCACGCGCGGATCGGCACTCGCAGCGTCGCACAACCAACGGCCGAACACCTGCGAATAGGTCGCCTTGGCCGGCGCGGCGGGCTTGATGCCAGCCGCCGGATCGAACTTGCCAGGGCCGTGGTAGAGGATGGGATCGGCCTCGGCACGGTCGTAGCCAGCCCCCTTGCGCGTCACCACATGGAGGAACTGCGGGCCCTTGAGCCGGCGCAGGTTGATCAGCGTCGGCACCAGTGCATCGAGGTCGTGTCCGTCGATCGGGCCGACATAGTTGAAACCGAACTCCTCGAACAGGGTGCCGGGGGTGACAAAACCCTTGGCAGTCTCTTCGACGCGGTGCGCGAGTTCGCGCATCGATGGCAGGCCGCTGAGCAGTTGTTTGCCGAGCTCCTTGGTGCTGGTGTAGAGCCGGCTCGAGAGCAGCCGGGTGAGGTACTTGGAGAGCGCACCCACCGGCGGACTGATCGACATCTCGTTGTCGTTGAGGATCACCAGCAGGTCGATGTCGCGCTCGATGCCGGCATTGTTGAGCGCCTCGAAAGCCAGCCCGGCACTCATGGCGCCATCGCCGATCACGGCGACGTGCCGACGCCGCCCCGAGCCCTCATGCTCACCCTTCTGCCGCGAAGCGATGGCCATGCCCAATGCAGCCGAGATGCTGGTCGATGAGTGGGCGGTGCCAAAGTGGTCGTACTCACTCTCACAACGCCGCGGAAAGCCCGACAGCCCTTTGAGCTGACGCAGGCTGCCCATGCGCTCGCGGCGACCGGTGAGGATCTTGTGCGGGTAGCTCTGATGCCCGACATCCCAGATCAGGCGGTCATACGGCAGGTTGAAGACGTGGTGGATGGCCACCGTGAGTTCCACAGTGCCCAGATTCGATGACAGATGCCCCCCGGTGCTCGCCACCGAGCGCAGCAGGAACTCGCGCAGTTCGGCAGACAGCTGCTTGAGCTGCGCACGACTCAGCGCGCGCACCTGCGCCGGCGCGTTGACCTTGTCCAGGACCGATTCCAGATCATCCATGGGCCCGAATTGTGCGCCATCCAGGCGAGTGAATGTTGCGGCGCGATCCATCGTGTTCATGTCACCTCCATACCCAGGCGATCGCGCTCACGACGGTCACGCCGCGAGCCCATGCCCCAATGCCAAAGCCGCTCGAAGGGAATCGGCAGCACCATGAACCAATGCTCGAGAATGGCAAGGCTCAGCAACATGGCTGCCAGCGATGCGGCTACCGGCTGAAAGTCGCCGGCACGCTGGTTCCAGGCGAACTCCCAGCCTGCCATCGCGGCCGCCGTGGCAAGCGTCACCACCACCGGGAACAGCGGGTTGATCGGCTTGCGCTGAAAGTAGGTGGGCAGGTAGCGCAGATGCAGCGGCAAGAAGGTCTCCGAAAGATTGCGCACGCCGAGGAAGACATTGAGCTTGGCGCTCTGGCGCATCACCCAGAAGATCAGGTAGGTGCACAGACCGACACGGTTACTGCCGCCGGCTGTGGCGAGGAATACACCCAGGCCGAGCACCAGCAGGGCGATCTCGTGGTGCAGCACCACCTGCAGGGCAAAGCCCGCCCGCTGCCAGCCGCGCGAGCCGATCGGCAGGTCGATGCGCCGCGGCCCGGTGACATACCCGAGCAGAAAAGCGATCTCCTGCCATGCCCAGATGAGGAGAGCGCAGCTGAACGCACAATAGGCACCGGCCTCGGTGGCCATATCGCGCGATGCAGCCAAGCCCCAGAAGGCAGCCACCGCGAGCCAGCTGGCGAGCGTGAACGTGAGGCGGTAGGTGCTGCGTGGCAAACGGTTGAGCCAGATGATGACGCCGGTGCCGATCCACCATGCGAACAGGGTGAACACGGCGGGAAGCAAGAGGGTGCTCATCGCCCGGGTATCCTCGCCGTCGGTGCGGCCACGCGACAGACCGTCACCACACCGGCTCGAGGCGCGGGTCGGCGGGCAGCTCGCGCGAGCGCACCGGAAGGAAGTACATGCGGACGAAGGTCGCGGCGGCACCCAGCGCAAGACCGGCGCGGCGCACTTGGTTCCACGGTCCACCCACCCTGCGCGCCTCGTCCATCGCCTCGGCGATCAGGCGCATCTTCTCCAGCCCGGCGCGGAAGCGTGCGTCTTCGAAGTTGAGCGTATCCGGGAACACCTGTTGTGAGATCTCCCGGGTGACGCGGAACACCTCCATGTCGTATTCGGTCGGATCGAGCCCGAGCGACTTGTGGAACACCGGCCGCGCGTGGTCACGCACATACATGGTGGCGAACACCGCCAGGGTAAAGAAGCGGATCCAGAGGCGGTTGAGGCCACGGGTCAGGCTCGGGTCCGCGCGCATCAGCAGGGCGAACGCCTCGCCATGCCGGAACTCATCGTTGCACCACTCGCGGAACCACCGGAAGATCGGGTGGAAGCACAGCTCAGGGTGCCGTTCGATCTTTCGGTAGATGGTGATGTAACGCGCGTAGCCGATCTTCTCCGAAAGGTAGGTCGCGTAGAAGATGTACTTGGGCTTGAAGTAGGTGTACTTCTTGGCCTTGACCAGAAAGCCCAGATCGACCCCGATACCGAAATCCTTGAGCCACTGGTTGATGAAACCGGCGTGGCGCGATTCGTCGCGCGCCATGTAACCGAACAGGTCCTTCATGTCGGGGTTCTTGACCCGCCGACGGATCTCGGCGTAGAGCACACAGCCAGAGAACTCCGCCGTGACCGAACTGATCATGAAATCAACGAATTCCTGATAGAGCTCGTCGGGCAAGTGCGAGTAGTCCTGCCCGAGCATGTCGACCGGCCGCTCGAAGTGGCCGTTGTTGGGGTCGTCCCTGAACTCGGCCATCAGCGCATCCCACTGCTCGCGGATCGAACCGATGTCGATGCGGTCCATGGCGTCGAAATCGGTGGTGTAGAAACGCGGATCGAGGATGGTGTTCTTCTGCGCCTGGCGCGTCGAATCGTTGATGCTCTCAGGCGTCTCGAGCTGGCGGGTCTCGGTCATGGCGTTCATGGCTGCTGGCCTCCGTTGGGCACGCTGGACACGGCGTTGGATGGTCGTGCGGCCTTGGGCCGCGGATAGTTGCGTGAGGTTGAGAAGCGGCGCTCGGAGAAGCTCACCTCGTAGAGCAGGTCGAGTTCGAAACGGGCGAGGGCAAAGGTCTTGAGGCGCTGCCACCACGATGCACGCGAAACCGTGGCACGACGTTCAACCGCGTAACGCTCACCCCAGTTGATGCGGGTGGGCGGGTTATGCACCAGCACCTCGTCGCCAGGGCCGATCTCGACCCCTTTGAGGATGACGTGCGCGTAGCAGTCGTCGGCGGTATGCGCCAACTCGACACGACATGGCACTGTGGATACGCGAGGGTCACGGTCGCTCATCGCGCGGCCTTTGCAACGTGCGCCCCAGGCTGCGGCTCGACCAGCATCCGCGCGAACGCGCCGGCATTGGTGTGGCCGAAGGCTGTGAGTTCGACGCGCTGCCCGGTGGCCAGGTCGGTGAGCACGAGCAGACCGGCGTCGAGCGAGAGCTGGAAGGGCTCGGCCACACCCTTGCCAAGCCGCCGACGCTCACGCGCCATGCCACGCAGGATGCCGCGGATGAAACCGGCCTCACCGACCACGCGATACACCTCGATGCCGCTGTCGGCATCGAGCACACGGACCGATTTGTCCCCGGCGTCGAGAAAGCGCAACTTGCGCTGGCCGACGGTCTTGAGCACCGGTGGATCTACGGTGGCGACGGTCATCGGCACGCTTGCAGAAGCCAGCGTCGCCCCCCCAGCACTGTGAAGCTGCAGACCCAGCCAGAAACCGAGCGCGGGAAGGACGACGACCGCTGCCACCAGCCAGAGTGGCATCACCCTGACGATCGGATAGCGCGCGGCGAGGCGCGAACGCCAGCCACCGTTCGCGTCCACGCCCGCAGCAGCGGCCAGGCGCGTCATGCCGGTTCTGCCCCGGCCAGAGCGTCGCCGGTGCCGCGCTTTGGCCTGACCGTCGCGGCCGCTCGGGCCGGCGCGGCTGCTGAGCGTTGCTGCACGACCGACCACGCTTGCCCGAGCAGCGTCGCCACCCGGCTGGCGTCTGGCAGACAGCGCAGCGCCGGCTCGGGTTGGGTGATGCGCCACGGGCGCGCATGTGGCCACAGGTGCGGGTAGGCGATGCGCTGGCCATCGGTCAGACGCAGACAGATGTCCCCGGCACCCTGCGCCTGCTGGCGCAGATCGGCTGCGGCCACCTGGCGCAAAGGGATGTTGTAAGTGATACCCAGCACCATGCCGATGCGCATCACCACTCGCTTGTCAGTGAGCGTGTACAGCGTGGTGCGCGAGACCGCGACGGCCAGCCCGAAGAGCATGGCCAGCCCGATCAGCGGCAAGGGCGCGATCTTGAGTGTGGCGATGAGTGCCTCTATCGGGGTCGCGCCATCATGCCAATCCGCGATCAGCTTCCATGCCAGCAGAAGGCCGAAGTAGGCTGCAACGGCACGGACATGGAAGACTTCGCGCGCCACCAGCCCGATGTCGGGCGCACCCTGCCACAACAGGGTCTCACCGGCCGGAAGTCGCTCTGGCAGCCCGGGCTCGGGCTCCCAGCCATGCTCGGGGCCGGAGAAATGCTTGTGGTCGAGCCCGCTCAAATCAGCGGCTCCGCACGGCCCGGCTCGGCGTAGAGCAGACCACCGCCGAGGTAACCGAAGATCTTTTCCTCTTCGAGCCAAGTGACCTGATCCGGGCTGGCAGTGCGGGGGATGCCGGCGATCTGGCCGCCGAGCACAGCACGCACCGTGACACGGTCGCGCTCGACCCGGCACAGGGTCATCGGCACCAGCACGCGATGGCCACCGGCATCGATCTCGACGTAGCGGAACAGGTGCTCCGAGCGATCGACCCAGAGGTCGGTCACCTTGCCACCCACCACGCCGTCGGCGCCCACCACGTCAAAGCCACGCGGGTCGGTCTCGCCATGATCGATGGCAAAGCCCTCTGGCTCGGCGACGCGCAAGGGCACGATGCGGACCGCGCCCTCGTAGGTGGTGTCAGGGCGATCGGCACGGGCTGTCCAGGCGCCAGGGCCGATACCGTCGTACATCGGGTTACCGGTCGGCTCGATCGGTGCGCCGGCAAAGCCTGCGATCGGCTCTGCTGCCGGTGCCGGCTGCTCCCAGTCACGCATGTGCGGCGCGAGGTACTCGCTGCCATCCTGCATGACATAGCGCTTGGGCTTGGGCATGGCGATGATGCCGGGGTCTCGGCGACCATTGCGCAGGCCCGAATCGAGGGGAAAGCCTTCGCGCTTGCTCTCGTAGATCAGGTAATAGCAGAGGCCAAAAAAGAACACCCAGAACATGTAGATGGCCAGTTGGGCCACATCGAAGTAGCCGAGGATCGCTCCGTTTCCCATTTGTCTTCTCCTTGTCTGCCGGTCAGCCGGGGAATTCAGCCAGACCGAACTTGCCTACTGCGGGGGCCCCCTCCGCCCGGCGACTCCGCACCAGGGGACCGATGACGATCAAACCGCCGAACAAAAGCAACAACTCGAGGCCGTAGACCGTGCCATAGCCGGTCGACGGGTGATCCATGGCCTCGCCCAGCACACCCGTGGTGGCGACCGCCGAGACCCAGTCGCGCAGGGCGCCACCGATGGCGATGGCAAGCCCCATGCAGGTCGCTTGCACTGCGCCCCAGGCACCCAGAGCCATGCCGGTCAGGCCGTTCTCCTCAAGGCCCATCGCCGCGGTGAGTGTGCCGACCGAGAACAGCCCACCACCGAAGCCGATGAGCACCACACCCAGCCGGAACAAGGCCGGCGAGTCGAGCGGATCGGCAAAGATGACCGCGGCGAACGCCCACAGGCCACACACCAGGCCGAGGGCGGCGATGCGATGCGCGTTCACCGAAGCGGCAAGCATGCGCGCAGCCGCCATGAACGCCACCAATGCGCCACCAGCCATGAGCGCCGTGAGCGCCGATGTGGCCCCGACCGAAAGGCCGAGGACCTCCGCGCCATAGGGCTCAAGCACGATGTCCTGCATATTGAAAGCAGCGGTGCCAAGGCCCAGGGCGACGAGGAAACGCAGGGTCGAGGGTGTGCGGGCAAAGGCACGCCAACTCTCGCCGAAGGCGGGGCGCGCGAGCGACGGATGGGTGAGGTGGGGCTGACGCGGCTCCTGCTTCCACAGCGCTACAAGATTGAGAACGAGCGTGAACGTGGCTGCGCCCTGCACCACTTTGATCAGCAGCACCTGACTGAAATCGGCCAGCAGAAGCCCGAAAGCGATGCCGCTGGCGACCATACCCACCAACAACATGGTGTACATCAAGGCGACCACGCGCGGCCGCGCCTGCTCGGCTGCAAGATCGGTTGCCAGCGCAAGGCCCGCGGTCTGGGTGGTCTGCACACCCATGCCGACGAGCAGAAAAGCCAGTGCCGCGGAGGCCTTGCCGAACCAGTCGGGCCAGTGGCTATCTCCCGAGAGCAGGATCAGCGCGAACGGCATGATCGCCAGCCCAGCGAACTGCAGGATGGTGCCCAGCCAGATGTAGGGCACCCGTCGCCAGCCGAGCACCGAGCGGTGCACATCCGAGCGGAAGCCCACCAGTGCGCGGAACGGCGCAGCGAGCAGTGGCACCGCCACCATCAGCGAGACCAGCCAGGCGCCCACGCCCAGCTCGACGATCATGATGCGATTGAGGGTGCCGACCAGCAACGCGGTGACCAGCCCTACGGAGACCTGGAACAGCGATAGCCGCAGCAAGCGGCCGAGGGGCAGATCGGCGCTCGCCGCATCGGCAAAAGGCAGCAGCCGCGGGCTGATGCGCAGCCACATCTGGCGAGCGTCGCGGCGGAACGGATTCATCGGCGGGTCAACTCCAGTGCTTGCGAGATGTAAAAACCACGTGAGACCTTGACCGTGCGGCCGATCTGCCAGTGGCGCATCGCCGGGTCATGAGCGATCAGATTGCGCAATGCGCGTTCGCGCACCGGATAGATGGCTGGCGAGCGGTCGCTGCGAGGGAACAGCTTGCCGACACCGAACATCAGGAACAGGAACATGTTCTGGGGCGCGAAGGTGAACACCAAGCTGCGCCGACAGCGTGTGCCGAGGCCCTCCAACACGCGGATGACATCCTGGTGGTGGTAATGGATGAGCGCATCCATCGACACCACGAAATCGAAGGTGCCCAGTTGCGGACTCAACATGTCGCCGGCACGAAAGTCGATGGAGCCGGTGCCAAGGTCGTGCGGCACCCGGTCGCGCGCGAGTTGCACCAGAGTGGGCGAAAGGTCGACGGCGACGACATCGGCACCGCGCCGCGCCATCTCGACCGCCATGGCACCCGTGCCGCATCCGGCATCGAGCACACGGCAGCCGGTGAGGTCGGGTGGCAGGTAAGAGAGGATGTGCCGGCGCATCTCGTCGCGGCCGGCGCGCACCGTGGCACGCACGCCGCTGACTGGCGCGGTGGAGGTGAGGCGCGCCCAAGCCTCGACCGCGGTGCGATCGAAATAGTGCTGGATGGTGCGGCGCCGCTCCCGGTAGGAGGGGGCATCGTGGATCAGCGGTTCCTTGACGACGTGCACGTGGCCTCCCTCCGCGCTCAGTCGAAGCCGAGCAGATCGAAGATCTCGCGGTCCTTCAGCGCCGCCGGGGCCGAGCCCGGTGTCCCGGCCCACATGCGTGCGGCCAACTGCAGGTACTCGTCCTGCACGGCCCGCAGCTCCGGGCTGTCCTCGAGCTCGAACAAGGTCGACTTCTTCAGGCGGCTCTGGCGAATGACGTCGAGTTGCGGAAAGCGCGCCATGGTCTCAAGGCCGACGCGCTGGTTGAACTTGTCGATCTGATCGGTGGCATCGGAGCGGTTGGCGATGACGCCGCCGAGCCGCACGTTGTAGTTCTTGGCTTTGGCACTGATCGCCTGGACGATGCGGTTCATGGCGAAGATGCTGTCGAAATCGTTGGCGGTGACGATCATGGCGCGATCAGCATGCTGCAGCGGCGCGGCAAAGCCGCCGCAGACCACGTCCCCCAGAACATCAAAGATCACCACATCGGTGTCCTCGAGCAGGTGATGCTCCTTGAGCAGCTTGACCGTCTGGCCGACCACATAACCACCGCAACCGGTGCCGGCCGGCGGGCCACCCGCCTCGACACACAGCACGCCGTTGTAACCCTCGTAGACAAAGTCCTCGGGGCGCAGCTCTTCACTGTGAAAGTCGACCGTCTCGAGCACGTCGATGACGGTCGGGACCAGCTTCTTGGTCAGCGTGAAGGTGCTGTCGTGCTTAGGGTCACAACCGATCTGCAGCACGCGCTTGCCGAGCTTGCTGAACGCGGCCGACAGGTTGGACGAGGTCGTGCTCTTGCCGATTCCGCCCTTGCCGTAGATGGCAAACACCTTGGCATTGCCGATCTTGACCCGCGGGTCCTGGTGGACCTGGACGCTGCCCTCGCCATCCGGGCGACCGCCCGGGCGGCGGATCTGCTCGATGGGAACGCTGGTGACGCTCATGCGGATGCTCCTTCGTAGACGCCTTCGAGTCGGTCCTCGAGTTCCTCGCCAGCACGGCGAAGGGCTTCAAGGGTCTCGGCGCTGGGTTGCCAGAAATCACGTTTGGATGCCTCGATCAGACGGTTGGCGAGCTTGGCCGAGGCGGCGGGATTGAGCCGGGCCAGACGCTCGCGCATCTCGGGATCGAGGAGGAAGGTCTGGGTGAGCTGCTGGTAGACCCAAGGCTGGACCTGCCCTGTGGTGGCCGACCAGGCGAAGGTGTTGGTGATGTGCGCCTCGATCTGGCGCACGCCCTCGTAGCCGTGCTTGAGCATGCCCTCGTACCACTTGGGGTTGAGCATGCGCGTGCGCGTCTCGATGGCGACCTGCTCGGAAAGGCTGCGCACCGTGCCTTCGCCCTTGGTCTGATCGCCGATGTAAACAGCCGGCGACCTACCGCCCTGCGCCTTCTTGATGGCGCCACTGATACCGCCGAGCGTGTCGAAATAGATGTCGATGGTGGTGACGCCGAGTTCCACCGAATCGAGGTTCTGGTAGGCAAGGCTGACGTCGGCCAAGACGCTCTGCAGCAGCGCAGCCTGCTGCACCGGCCTGCCGGTACGGCCATAGGCAAAACCTTTGCGCCGCGAGTAGGTCTCGGCGAGCTCACCCTCCTCATCCCAGCAGCTGTTCTCGATGAGGTTGTTGATGTTGGCGCCGTAGGCCCCGTCGGCGTTGCCGAACACGCGCAGCGCCGCCGTCTCCACATCACAGCCATGCCGCGCCATGTAGTCCAGCGTGTGCTTGCGCACGAAGTTCATCTCGGCGGGTTCTTCGGCGCTGGCGGCAGCGAAGGTGGCCTCGGCCAGCAGCTTGATCTGCAGCGGCATGAGGTCGCGGAAGATGCCGGAGAGCGTCACCACCACGTCGATGCGCGGACGGCCGAGCTGTTCGAGCGGGATCAGGTCGGCACCGGCCAGCCGGCCATAGCTGTCGAACCGCGGTGTAGCACCCAACAGGGCGAGGATCTGGCCGATCGGTGCGCCCTCGGTCTTGAGGTTATCGGTGCCCCAGAGGACGACGGCGACCGATTCCGGCAGCGGATTGCCATCGGCGAGGAAGCGGTCGAGGATGCGCTGCGCCTGGCGCGCGCCGTCCTTGAGCGCATAGGCACTGGGGATGCGGAACGGGTCGAAACCGCAGACATTGCGACCGGTCGGCAGGATCTCGGGGGAACGCAGCAGGTCGCCACCGGGTGCCGGCGCCACATAGCGACCGTCAAAGGCGCGCAGGATGGCGTCGATCTCGGTGTCGACCGAGAGTTGCGCATCGACCCTCGAGAGCTGCTCATAGAGCCGCTGCAAGGTGTCGCTGCGTGGCACGCCAGCCACCTCGGCAAAGCGGTAGTAGCCTTGTCCGGCGACCAGCGATTCGATGGCAGCCCGGGGGGGCACCAGCCCCTCGCCTGATTCGGTCATCGAAACCAGGAAATCAACGCGTTCGGCGGGCGTGGCAGCGGCACCGACCACGTGCAGGCCGTGCGGGATCAGCGTGTACTCGAGTTCGAGCAAGGCGTTGTTGAGGCGGCGGATGACCCTTTCGAGTTCAACGCCGCTGGGCCACTCGGCGTCGGCGGGGAACAGATCCGCCTCGACCGCCTGAGCAAGGATGGTCTCGGCCAGCCCTTGACGCTCGCCGGCCATCTCCTCGTTGAGGATGCGCCAGCGATCGAGCGACGTCTTGAGTTCGGCGAGGCCGCGATAGAGCCCCGACTCCGCAACCGGTGGAGTGAGGTAACTGATCAGCGTGGCGGCCGCCCGGCGCTTGGCGATGGCGCCCTCGGACGGATTGTTGGCCGCGTACAGGTAGAGGTTGGGCAGATCGCCGATGAGGCGGTCCGGCCAGCAGGATGCAGTCATGCCGGTCTGCTTTCCGGGCATGAACTCGAGCGCGCCGTGGGTACCGAAGTGCAACACCGCGTGGGCCTTGAAATCCTCTCGGATCCAGCGATAGAAGGCACAAAAGGCGTGCGTGGGGGCGAATCCGCGCTCGAACAGCAAGCGCATGGGATCGCCCTCGTAGCCCATGCCCGGTTGCACCCCGACGAACACCTGCCCGAACTGCGCCCCCATGACGAACAGGTTGGCGCCATCGGTGAGCTGATGCCCAGGGGCCGGCCCCCACTGCGCCTCGATGTCCTTGAGCCAGCGCTCGCGGCGCACATGCTCGTCGACCGGGATGCGCACATGGACATTGGCGAGCGCGCCGGTATGGCCGGTGTTGCCCTCGACCAGAGTCTTGCGCAGGGCATCCACGCTGTCCGGCATGTCCACGCGATAGCCGGCACGGCTCAGCGCCGCCATGGTGTTCCACAATGACTCGAACACCGAGAGATAGGCCGCAGTGCCGACATTGCCGGCATTGGGCGGGAAGTTGAACACCACCATGGCGATGCGGCGCTGCGCACGCTCAGCGCGCTTGAGCTCGACCCAGCGGGCGATGCGCGCGGCGAGGGTGGCGGCGCGCTCGATGCATGACACCATGTCCTGTTCGCTTTGGCTGCCATCAAAACTGCAGCGGCGATGGCAACCCTGGCACTGACTCCCGGCCGGGCCGGGCCGTCCACCGTAGACCATGGGCACGGTGGCGCCGTCCAGCTCGGGGATAGCGACCATGATGGTGCTCTCGACCGGCAGCAAGCCGCGGTCAGAACTGCCCCAGTCGACCAGGCTCTGGAACTCCACCGGATGGGCAGCGAGGTAGGGCACATCGAGCCGGGCGAGCACTTCTTCGGCCGACTTGGCGTCGTTGTAAGCGGGGCCACCGACCAGCGAGAAGCCGGTGAGCGAGACCACGGCGTCGACCAAGGTCACACCTTCGCGCAGGAAATACTGGTCGATGGCCGGGCGGGCATCGAGGCCGGCGGCGAACACCGGCACCACGTCGAGCCCTTGCGCCTCCAGCGCGGCGATGACGCCATCGTAATGGCCGGTGTTGCCGGCGAGCAGGTAGGAGCGCAGCAGCAGGATGCCGACCCGGCCGCGCGCCTTGGATGAAGAAGGCAGCGCCGCTGCATCCTCGCCGATGCGGCCCTTCATGCGCGGGTGATAGACGCCGACATCCGGATACTCGACCGGCGCTTCGGCTTCGACCTTGCCGCGCCAGCCCCGGCGCGGACCATCGGCGTAGCGGTTGACCAATGCCCGCACCAGATTCAGCACGTTGTCCTCGGACCCGCCGAGCCAGTACTGCAGCGTGAGGAAGTAAGCCCGCGCATCCTGCGCGGTGCCAGGGATGAAACGCAGGATCTGCGGCAGCCGGCGCAGCATCTTCATCTGCTGCGCGCCTCCTTTGGGCGCGTTCTCGCGGCTGCCACGCAGCTTCTTGAGCAGCGCCATGGCCGGACTGGTCGGGCCGCTCATATCGAACTTGCCGATGCGGGTGAGCTTGACCACCTCAGGGGCGGACATGATGCAGACCATGGCATCGCATTGCATGCGACGCTCTTGCAGCACGGGCAGGAGCGGCAGGAAATGGTCCTCGAGGAACAGCATGGTGACGACGACGATGTCGGCGTGCCGGATGTCGTCACGGCAGGCCTCGAGGGCGGTCTCGCTGGCACTCCATTCGGAGGCGGCGTGCATCCTGAGTTCGATGCCCGGATGCATGCGTGCCAGCGATGCGCGGGCGCGGAGGGTCGCGGTCGCAACATGCGTGTCCATGGTCACCACAACGACCCGGATGTGTGACGGGTCCGTCTGGATGCGGGTGCCACGCACTTGAGTATCCATGTCCGCGCTGCCTCTCGTTATGGTTCTGGGGTGCGCGACCTAGCGCCCGAAGTGGGCCTTGGCCTCGTAAAGGGTCTCGACGGTGATCAGCCCGACGCCGTGCTCGCTGGCGTAACGCTCGGTGTTGCGCTTGGCCTTGCCGCGCACAAAGAAGGGGATCTTGCCGAGCTCTCTCTGCGCGTCGCTGCCCCACACCGGATCGCTGCCCACCGGCTCACCCGCGGTCGACGAGGTGGCCATGCCCGCAGCGGCGGCAGCGGCCTCACCCACCGCGATGGGTGAGACCGGCTGCGGTGGCTGCGGCCGCGCGCTGCCGTGGCCGAGGTGTGACGCAGCGGCGCCATCGTGGAACTCGAAATCCTCGCGGAACATGCCGAGCAGGTGCTCCTCCAGCCCCATCATCAACGGGTGGACCCAGGTGTCGAACAGCACGTTGGCACCCTCGAAGCCCATCTGCGGCGCGTAGCGGGCCGGGAAGTCCTGCACATGGACCGGCGCCGAGATGACCGCACAGGGCACGCCGAGACGTTTTGCGATGTGGCGCTCCATCTGCGTGCCGAGAACCAGCTCTGGCTGCAACTCGGCCACCCGTGCCTCGACTTCGAGGTAGTCGTCGGTGATGAGCGCCTCGACGCCATACTTCTCGGCGGCGGCACGCACCTCGCGGGCGAACTCGCGGCTGTAGGTGCCAAGACCGACCACCTGGAAGCCGAACTCCTCGGCCGCGACCCGCGCTGCCGCCACGGCATGGGTGCCGTCACCGAACACGAATACGCGCTTGCCGGTGAGGTAAGTGGAATCGACCGAGCGCGAATACCACGGTGCACGCGAACGGCCGGTGGCCTGCGCCGTATCGTTGTCGATACCGGCCAGCGCAGCGACCTCGGCAATGAACTCTCTTGTGGCGATGGCGCCGATCGGGATGGTCTTGGTGTACGGCTGACCGAATGCCCGCTGCAGCCAATTGGCGGCACTCTGCGCGGTCTCGGGGTAGAGCACCACGTTGAAATCAGCTTCGCCGAGACGAGCGAGGTCAGCTGCGGTGGCGCCCTGGGGTGCGACCACGCGCACTTCGACACCGATGCTCTCCAGCAGGCCGCGGATCTCGCGCACGTCGTCGCGATGGCGGAAACCCAGCGCGGTGGGGCCAAGGATGTTGCAGGACGGGCGCACGCCCTCGGCGCGGGCAGGACGCGGCGCACCCGGCGCCGGTGCATGCGGTCCGGCAAGACCACGCACCATCTGGTAGAGGGTCTCGGCTGCCCCCCAGTTCTCTTTCTTCTGATACGACGGAAGTTCGAGCGGGATCACCGGGATGGGCAGGTTGAGGGCAGCCGCGAGGCCACCCGGGTCGTCCTGGATGAGTTCGGCCGTGCACGACGCGCCGACCATCATCGCTGCCGGCCTGAAACGCTCATGGGCCTCGCGCGCAGCGTTCTTGAACAACTCTGCTGTATCGCCACCGAGGTCACGCGCCTGAAAGGTGGTGTAGGTGACCGGCGGCCGCTTGGGCAGGCGCTCGATCATGGTGAACAGCAGGTCGGCATAGGTATCGCCCTGCGGCGCGTGCAGCACGTAGTGCACGTCCTCCAGCGCAGTGGCGATGCGCATGGCGCCGACGTGTGGCGGGCCCTCGTAGGTCCAGAGCGTCAGCTGCATGGCTACACCTGCCCTTCCAGCGCCTTGAGGCGCTCGCGACGGTTGAAAGGCCGGGCGAACAACTCGGCGAGGTCCCCCGCCTGATCGAAACCATGGACCGGGCTGAACACCAGCTCGATCGACCACTTAGTGGTGATGCCTTGCGCCTCGAGCGGGTTGGCAAGACCAAGACCGCAGACGACGATGTCGGGGCGCGCCGCATGACAACGGTCGAGCTGGCGCTCGACATCCTGGCCCTCCGACAGGGTGGTGCCCTCAGGCAGCAGGTCGAGCTCGGGTGCCATCAGTTGCCGATGCAGGTAGGGCGTGCCGACCTCGAGCGGGCGCATGCCGAGCTCGCGCGCAAGGAAGCGGGCCAAGGGCAGTTCCAGCTGCGAATCGGGGAAGAAGAAGATGCTGCGGCCGGCGAGTTGCTGGCGGTGGCGGGCGATGCCGGCGCGGGCGCGCTCGCGCTGGGGCGCGATGACCTGCTCGAAGCGCGAGGTGGGGATGCGAAAAGCGTCGGCGGCGGCGCGCATCCACAGCGTGGTGCCTTCCTCGCCGAACGGGAACGGCGCGGCGATGTGGCGCGCGCCCCGTGCCTCGAGCGCGCGCACCGTATCGCCGAGGAAGGGCTGGGTGAGGAGGAAACGCGTATTGGCACCCACCACCGGCAACTCGGTGGATCGGCGCGGCGGAAAAGCAGCGACCCGGCCGATGCCCATGGCACTGAAAGTGCGCAGGAACTGGTCCTCGACGATGTCGGCGACCGTGCCGACCAACAGCAGTTCGGGCTCCGCACCCGGTGGTGCCTGCGGCAGCTCCGGCACCAGGGCGGCGAGACAAGCGTCCTCACCCTGCGTGAAGGTGGTCTCGATGCCGCTGCCGGAATAGTTGAGCACGCGAGTGCGGCCGCGATGGATGCCATCGAGACGCTCTGCAGCGCGGTGCAGGTCGAGCTTGATGACCTCCGACGGACAGGACCCGACGAGGAATAACAACTTGATGTCCGGCCGCCGGTCGAGCAGGCGCCCGACCACGCGGTCGAGCTCGTCGTTGGCATCGGCCAGACCGGCGAGGTCGCGGTCGTCGATGATGGCGGTGGCAAAGCGCGGCTCGGCAAAGATCATGACGCCCGCCGCCGACTGGACGAGGTGGGCGCAGGTGCGCGACCCGACCACGAGGAAGAACGCGTCCTGGATCTTGCGGTGCAGCCAGATGATGCCGGTCAGCCCGCAGAACACCTCGCGCTGGCCGCGCTCGCGCAGCACCGGTGCATCGCTGCAGCCGTTGTCACGCGGGCGGAAATCGACGACGGCGTTCACGTCGCCGCCCCCAGACTGCCAGTGGCCGGTGCGCCCCCCGCAGCCTTGCGCTGCTCGCCCTCGAGCCGCGCCATGCGCAACTTCCAGATGAACTGCGCGGCGTTGATGACATAGGTGGCGTAGGCCGCGAGCGCGAGCAGCATCTGCTCGCGCACCTCCAGCCAGCCGGTGACCCACGCGGCCAGGTAGGCCGTATGCAGCGCGATGACCAGCATGCTGAACACGTCCTCCCAGAAGAACGGGCGGGCGAACAGATACTGGCCGAACACGACCTTCTCCCAGATCGCTCCGGTGACCATGATGGTGTAGAGGAACAGTGTCTTGACGATCACCGAGATGGTGGCCGCGGACTCGCCCTCCCCGGTCTGCAGGAAACGCAGCACCAGAACAAGGCTCACCACGAAGGCGATGAACTGCAACGGCGCGAGGACACCCTGCACCAGCGTCCACGGCGTCGCATCGCGGCGGCGGCGTTCCTCCTCGGTGTAGAGCGCCGGTCTGTGCTTGCCGGCTGGTTGCTGCTGCATATCCCTGTCTCCGCCCACTGGGGGTTGGTGCCATCCAATCTAGATGCAGCAAGCGCGAGTGTCAATCAAACTGTACGTCTATTTTTATTTACATCGAGATGGGCTCTTGCAAGGCGCCGTGCGCCGGGCCGGGCATTCGGGACAATGTCCAGATTTCTGGACCCGAGCCAAAAGTGTCAGGGTGATCCGTCACTTTTGACACGGCAACGGTTGACAGTCGGTGGGCGCGGGGCGACCATGGAGGCACAAGAAAAGCAGCAACAGAAAAACAGCACGTCCGGTATCACACACCCTTAACCGGAGGTAGCGCCATGAGCGCAATGTCCATGTCCCCAGAGCATGATGCCGGCGACTCGTCAGACGCCGATTCGGCCGACGTTGAGATCTGGCCCGGCACACAGTCCTGGCAGGTCGGTGCGGAAGGCCCTGGCCTGACCGGTCGTGACGCCCGCCAGACCCTGATGCAGACGCTGAACGCCGAGATCATCCCCCGCCTGCTGCGATCGCACCGGCCCGACCCGGTCGACTTCCCGCATCACATCCCGGCCGCCATCGAAGACGCTGACGTCGAGCGCTTCGTCGAAGCTTGCATCGACGCCGTACCTGAACGGCACGAACAGGTGTTCGCCGACTTCCGCGCCGACGGCCACGACCTGCCGCACCTCTACCTCGACCTGCTGGCCCCCACTGCGCGCCGCATCGGTCGCCTGTGGGACACCGACGACTGCACCTTCCCTGAGGTCACGCTCGGGCTCTACCGCCTGCAGCGCCTGCTGCACAGCCTCGGCGAGGAGTTCTGCGCCCATCCGGTCTATCGCCAACCGCAACACCGGATCCTGTTGGCGCCGGTTCCCGGTAGCCACCACACCTTCGGTTTCTACATGCTCAGCCAGTTCTTCCGACGCGATGGCTGGAGCGTCTGCAGCGCCCTCGAATCGGAGCCTGCAGCGCTGGTCGCCGCCGCGAAGGCCGACTGGTATGACGTCGTCGCCCTGTCGGTGAGCAGCAGCGAGGACCTCGACCGGCTCAGGACACTGGTCCACGAGATCCGTTGCGCCTCGCTCAATCCACGCGTCGGCATCATGGTCGGTGGCCCGCTCGGGCTGGACCGGAAAGTCCGCGAGATGCTGGGTGCCGAGGCCTACTCAGGCGATGCCCTCGAAGCATTGCGCACCGCGGACCGTCTGGTCCGCGAGCGGGAACGGCCGAATTGAAGAACCCCTCGGGCCATATGCAACAGATCGGCTATCCGGACGCCTGTGAGGTCGTGTCGGCCGTCGAACCCTCGGTGGCGGCCTCGTTGCTGTCGGCCGCAGCCGACATCTCTCTGGTGCTCGATGGCGAGGGGCGGGTGATCCGCGCCCGGCTCAGCCAGCCCGATTCGCAACTGGAACAGTCGCAGAACTGGATCGGCCGGATGCTCTCCGACGTCGTCTCTGTGGAATGCCGGGACAAGGTCGAGGCACTGCTTGCAGACGCGCGCAATAGCCATCCGCGCAAATGGCGCCACCTCAACCATACCGACCGCGAGGGCCGGGTATTGCCGGTGCAGTACCGCGCCATCAGGCTCTCGGACGGGCAAATCCTTGCTTTCGGGCGCGACCTGCGCAGCGTCACCGAGTTGCAGAAGCGCTTGGTGGAGTCGCATCAGGCCATGGAACGCGACTACCAGCGCATGCGCCAGATGGAAGGCCGCTACCGCCTGCTGTTCGAGACGGCGCCGGAGCCGATGCTGGTGGTGGATGCGTCAAGCCGTCGCATCCTCGAAGCCAATGCCGCTGCTGAGCGGACACTCGGCAATCAGGCACGCAAGCAGGCCGGCCGCGTGCTCACCGAGTGCTTCGACAGTGATGAGCGTGCTGGACTCGACGCGCTCATGACCAGTGTCCTGAGTGCCGGTCGTGGCGAGACGGCCCGCGTCCGCATGGCCGGTAGCGGCAGCGAAACGGCTGTCAGCATGACGCTGTTCCGCCACGACAACCAGAGCCTGTTCCTGGTGCGCATGAGCAACCAGGAGTTGGCCTCGACCCAGGGCGCAGAGGACAACCGCAACCTGACGCTCGAGGCACTCGGCGCTTCGCCGGATGGATTCGTCGTGACCGACGCCGGCGGCACTGTCGTGACCGCCAATCAAGCCTTCGCCGACCTGTGTCAGGTGGGGCACGCCAATGCTCTGCTCGGCGAGTCGCTCGACCGCTGGCTCGGCCGTTCAGGCGTCGACCTTTCGGTGCTGTTGGCCAATCTGCGCCAACGCGGCTCGGTGCGCCTCTTCGCCACCACCCTGCGCGGCGAGAACGGCCTGCAGACCGAGGTCGAGATGTCGGCCCGATCGGTGCACGTGAGTGGCCACCAGTATCTGAGCTTCAGCGTGCGCGATGTTGCGACACGACTCGAGGAACGCGCGACACCCGATGGTCTGACCCGCAGCGCCAGCCAGCTGACCGAGCTGGTCGGCCGTGTGCCGCTCAAGGACATCGTCGGCGAGACCTCCGAACTCATCGAGAAACTGTGCATCGAGGCCGCCCTCGACCTCACCCGTGACAATCGCGCCAGCGCAGCCGAGATGCTCGGCCTGTCGCGCCAGAGTCTGTACGTCAAGCTGCGTCAGTACGGTCTCGGCGACCTGGGTGAACGCGCGGACCGCTGAACATGAGCAGGCCCGCAGACACAGGCGGGACAAGGCTCGACGGCGATCGACCGGGCCAGCCCGTCGCCACGCTGCTGCTCATCGACGTGGCTGAGGGCGCCCGGGTCTGGGGCTACTCGCGGTTTGTGAAAGGTGGGTTCGGCAGCGGCGACACGCCTGGACTGCGCATGTACAAAGTGCTCGGCAGCGGTCACGACGGCGGCTTCGGGCTACGCCCGAGTGCGACCCGCCAAGGGCTGTTCTGCGTCTTCGATGACGACGATGCAGCGCGCCGCTTTCTCGACGAGGACCCCATCGTCGAGCGTTACCGCAGGCACGCGCGCGAGTTCTTCAGCGTCCGCCTGCATACCTATTCCTGCAAGGGTGCGTGGTCGGGCCTAAGCTTGCCCGCCATCACTGCCACGCCAGCGCACGGGCCCATCGCTGCGTTGACGCGCGCCTCGATCAAGCCCGCTCGGGCCACCGCTTTCTGGCGCAAAGCGCCGCCCGCGCAAGCTGACCTCGAGGACGCTGAGGGCTGCCTGCTGGCTGCCGGTCTGGGGGAAGCGCCACTGTTGCGGCAGGCCACCTTCACCGTGTGGCGAGGTGTCGACGACATGGACCACTATGCGCGCCGCGGCGCCCACCTCGAGGCCATCAAAGCCGCGCATCGGCACGGCTTCTTCTCGGAGTCGATGTTCGCGCGCTTCGTGCCGGTCGACATGCGTGGCACCTACAAGGGCCGGATCTACGGATGAGCTCCCCCACCACAGACCATCGGGTGGTGGTGATCGGCGGCGGCGTCGGCGGGCTCTCTGCAGCCGCAGATCTGGCGAGGCAAGGCCTTGACGTGACGCTGCTTGAGCGCGCCCCGATGGTGGGCGGCAAGTTGCGACAGGTCTCGGCGGGCGGGCACGGCGTCGATGCCGGACCCACCGTCTTCACCATGCGCTGGGTGTTCGAGGGCTTGTTCGGCGACTCGGGTGCACGGCTCGAGGACGAACTCGGCCTCGAACCGGTGCAGGTGCTGGCCCGCCACGCTTGGGGCAGCGGTGGCAGGCTCGATCTGTTCGCCGACCCACAGCGCTCGGCCGAGGCCATCGGCGCCTTTGCCGGGCCGGCTGAGGCGCGCCGCTATCTGGCGTTCTGTGCACAGACGCGCGAGGTCTACTCTGCCCTCGAGGGGCCCTATATCCGTTCGCAGCGGCCGACGCTTCCCAGCATGATGGCCGACCTCGGCATCCGCGGCTCGAAGGCCCTCTTCGGCCTCGGCTTGTTCAGCGACCTCTGGGCCTCGCTCGCCAAGCACTTTCATGACCCGCGCCTGCAGCAGCTGTTCGGCCGCTACGCCACCTACTGCGGATCGTCGCCCTTTGATGCCCCGGCGACGCTGATGCTGGTCGCGCACGTGGAGACGCAGGGTGTGTGGACGGTGCGCGGCGGTATGGTCGAGGTCGGCCGCGCGCTGGCTCGATTGGCCGAACGCAACGGCGCGACCCTCCGCACCGGCGCGCACGTCGAGGCCATCGAGATGCGTCGGGGCCGCGTGTGCGGCGTGCGACTGGCCGACGGCGAGACGCTGCCGGCAGACTCGGTGGTGTTCAACGGCGATTGTCAGGCGCTGGCGCGCGGACTGTTGGGGCCGGGCGTGCAGCCAGCGGTCGATCCGATCGAGCCGCAGCAGAGGTCGCTTTCGGCGATGACGTGGTGCATGCACGCCCACACGCGGGGCTTCCCGCTGGTGCACCACAACGTCTTCTTTGACGACGATTACCGCAGCGAATTCAGGGACATCTTCGGCCATGGCCAGTTGCCCCGCAAAGCCACCGTGTACCTGTGTGCGCAGGACCGCCACGATGACGACGCCCCCCTGCCGGCAGGCGAACGACTGCTGGCGCTGGTCAATGCGCCTGCAATGGGTGACCGGCGCGACCTGGACCCCGAGGAGATCGAACGATGTCACGCCAACGCACTGGGACTGATGCACCGCTGTGGGCTGGAGCTGGACTGCGACCCATCGCGGTCGGTGTTGACGGGGCCGCAGGGCTTCGAGGCGCTGTTCCCGGCGACCGGCGGGGCTCTCTACGGGGCGGCCTGCCACGGCTGGATGGCTTCGTTCAAACGGCCCGCAGCGTGGACGCGCATACCGGGGCTGTACCTGGCGGGGGGCAGCGCCCACCCGGGTCCGGGGGTCCCCATGGCCACCCTATCGGGCCGGTTGGCGGCCGCAACCCTGATGGCTCACCTCGGTTCGACCAGCCGGTCGGCGAGGGTGCATATCTCTGGTGGTATGTCGATGCACTGAGCGATTGCGGGCGCTACGGCCTCACCGTCATCGCCTTTGTCGGCAGTGTGTTCTCGTCGTACTACCACTGGGCACGCCAGCGCGGCCGGGGTGATCCGGAGAACCACTGCTGCATCAACGTCTGCCTGTACGGGCCCGGTGTCCGGCGCTGGACCATGACCGAACGCTCGCGGGCAAGCCTGTCGCGGGATGCCAGCCACTTCGAGGTGGGCCCGAGCCACCTGCATTGGGATGGCGATGCGCTCACCATCGAAGTCGACGAGTGGTCCAACCCCCTGCCGCGCCGCGTGCGCGGCACCATCCGTGTCCATCCACGCTCGCTCTCCGCTCGCACCTGGGCGCTCGACGCCAACGCCCGCCACCACTGGGGCCCGCTGGCGCCTTCGGCCCGCGTCGAGCTTCAGCTGAGCCACCCGGGACTGCGCTGGCAAGGCGATGGCTACTTTGATTCCAACGAGGGCAGCGAGCCGATCGAACGCCCGTTTGCCAGTTGGGACTGGTCGCGTTCGATCCTCGCCGATGGCAGCAGCGCCGTGCTCTATGACGTGCGCCAGAAAGCAGACGATGACCGCTTGCTGGCGCTGCGATTCGCTCCCGACGGCACAGTGAGCGACTTCCCGGCAGACCCGCGCCACACATTGCCCCCGACCTTCTGGCGCGTGCCACGACAGATACGCAGCGCCGACACACCGCAACTCCTGGAGACGCTCGAGGACACGCCGTTCTACCAGCGGGCGGTGCTGCAGGCCACGCTGTCCGGCGAGCGCGCGCTGACCTTCCACGAGAGCCTGGATGTGAGCAAGTTGGAACGCCTGAGTACCCGGCTGATGCTGCCCTGGCGGATGCCACGGGTGCGCTAACCGAGCGCCGGGCGTCGGATGCTGGCGCGGGCAACACCCAGCCAGCGCTTACAATCCGGCCATGGCCGCCGATCAGCACTGCTTCGCCCCCTGTCCCCGCGGCCTTGAGCCGGTTCTCGCCAGCGAGCTCGCGGCCCTCGGGGCCGAGGGCGTCGACAGCAAACCTGGCGGCGTAGCCTTTCGCACCAGCATCGAGGGTGTGCTGCGTGCCAACCTCGAGAGCCGCTTTGCCAGCCGCATCCTGCTGCGCCTGCTGCACAAGCCGTATCGCAACGAACAGGATATCTACAAAGCAGCCTGCGGCATCGACTGGAGCGCTTGGTTCGATGTCGGCCAGACCATCAAGGTCGAAACCAACGGCATCCGCGCGCAGGTCAAGAGCCTCGAGTTCGTCGCGCTGAAAGTGAAGGACGCGATCTGCGACGTCTTCCGCGAAGTGCACGGCGCACGGCCCAGCGTCGACACGCAGCGCCCCGACCAGCGCATCCACGTCTTCCTCGACGAACAGCAGGTCACGCTCTACATCGACACCAGTGGCGAAGCGCTGTTCAAGCGCGGCTACCGGCGGGGCGCCGGCGAGGCGCCACTGCGCGAGAATTTGGCGGCCGGCATCCTGCGCCTGGCAGGCTGGACGCCGGACCGGCCTTTGTTCGACCCGATGTGCGGGTCCGGCACCTTCCTGACCGAAGCAGCCTTGATGGCCATGGATCGCGCGCCGGGGCTGGGCCGCAGCTTCGCCTTCGAGCGCTTCCTCGGCCTGGAGCCCGCGTTGTGGACGCGCCTGCGCGAGGCGGCCTTGGCGCGCGTGCAAGCGCTGCCGGAAGGCCTGCTGAGCGGCCGCGATGAAGATGCAGCGGTGCTGGAACACACGCGACGCCACCTGACGGCGCTGGGCTGCGCCACTCAGGTCGAGTTGAGCGTAGGTGATGCGCTGTCGGCCGAGGCGCCGGCTGTCAGCGGCATGCTGGTGATGAACCCGCCCTATGGCGAGCGTATGGGCGAGGCCGAGATGCTCGCGGCGTGGTACCCGCGTCTGGGCGACTGGCTGAAGCAGCGCTTCGCCGGATGGGACGCATGGATCCTCACTGGCGACATGAAGGGCATCCGCAGCATCGGGCTGGCGCCGTCACGCAAGATCCCGCTGTTCAATGGCCCGATCGAGTGCCGGCTGCTGCGTTACGAGATGGTGGCGGGAGCGCGCAAGCCGCGTCCACAGTGAGCGCAATGTCATAAGCCACATGCGCGGTCAGGGCTACACTCTCCGACTCCACCCATTGACCCTGACCCCCGTGCAGATCCACCGCGCCGCCCTCGACGCCAGCCCCATCGCCGCACGCATCATGCGCCGCGAGGATCGTCGACTGCTCTACGCCAACCGGCGTTACCTGGAGCTATTCGGCATCGACGAGGCGCAGCTGCAGCAGGTCGACCCGAGCAGCCTCTACCGTGAGCGCGCCGACTTCCTCTTGGTGCTTGCGGCGATCCAGGCCGGGCAGGACCTCGACGGCAAGCTGCTGTCGATGCGGACACTGGACGGCCGGCCGCTGACCATATCAGGCACCTACCGCTGCTTCGTCGAGAACGGCGAGACGCTGGTCGTGGCCTGGTTCTACGACGTCACCGAGAGCTACGAGCGGTACAACTTCCTGCTCGCCAACGCGCCCGCCATCGTCTACAGCTACGACGCGCAGAGCTTCGCGCCGACCTTCGTCAGCCCCAACCTCGAGCGCCTGCTCGGCTACGCGCCCGAGGAGTACATGCGCGACGCGAGCTTCTGGACCGGCCACGTGCACCCGGAGGACCTCGAGCGCGTCATGGCCGAGCTCGACGCCATCTGGAAGGTCGATCGAGGCACGCTCGAGTACCGCTTCCGCCACGCCGGCGGGCACTGGCTGTGGTTCCGCGACGAGCTGCAGATCGTGCAGCGCGACGGCCGACCGGGCGAGGTGGTGGGCTCCTGGCAAGACATCACCGCGCGCCGCGAGATGGAGGAGGCGGCGCGCGATGCGCGCGAGCGTGAGGCGCTGGCCGAAGAGTCGACGCGCATGAAGAGCGAGTTCCTCGCCAACATGAGCCACGAGATCCGCACACCCATGAACGCCATCATCGGCATGGCCTTCCTCGCGCTCAAGACCGAGCTCACGCCACGCCAGCGCGACTATGTCGGCAAGATCCACCGCGCCGGCCAGCACCTGCTCGGCATCATCAACGACATCCTCGACTTCTCCAAGATCGAGGCCGGCAAGCTCACCGTCGAGCGCGTCAGCTTCGACCTCGAGCAGATGATGTCGGGGGTGGCCGAGCTGATCGGACAGAAGGCCGCCGAGAAGGGCCTCGAGCTGATCATCGACCTCGACCCGGAGGTGCCGCCCAGCCTGATCGGCGACCCGCTGCGGCTCTCGCAGATCGTCATCAACTACGCCAACAACGCGGTCAAGTTCACCGAAGCCGGTGAGGTGATGGTGGCGGTGCGCGTGGCCGCTCGCGACGGCGACTCGCTGCTGCTGCGATTCGAGGTGCGCGACACCGGCATCGGCCTCACCGAGGAGCAGCGCTCGCGCCTGTTCCAGTCGTTCCAGCAGGCCGACAGCTCGACCTCGCGTCGCTTCGGCGGAACCGGCCTGGGGCTGGCCATCGCGCGGCAACTGGCCGCGCTGATGGACGGCAAGGTGGGCGTGGAGAGCACCCCCGGCGTGGGCAGCACGTTCTGGTTCACGGCGCGACTGGAACTGGACAACAGCAAGTCGCGGCGGCGACTGCTGCGCGAAGACCTGGCGACCCGCAGCGTGCTGGTGGTCGACGACAACGAGACCGCGCTGCGCATCACCGAGGACATGCTGGCGGGCATGGCGCTGCGCGTGACCACCGCCGGCTCGGGCGAGGCCGCGCTGACCGCCATCCGCGCCGCCGCCGAGGCGGGCTCGCCTTACGACCTGGTGGTCACCGACTGGCAGATGCCGCCCGGCATGAGTGGTCTGGACCTTGCTCAAGCGCTGCAGCAGCTGCCCGAGTCACGGCGACCACACCTGATCATGCTCACCGCCTACGCACGCGAGAGCCTTGCGGAGGAGGCGGCGCGTGTCGGCCTGGAGTACATCCTGGCCAAGCCGGTCAACGCCTCGCTGCTGTTCGACACGGTGATCGGCGTGCTCGACCTGCAGACTGACGACGGTGACGATGCGGGCCCCGGAGCCACTGGCCCCGCCAGCGCCGACCTGTCTGCGGTGCGCGGCGCGCGCATCCTGCTCGCCGAGGACAACCCGCTCAACCAGCAGATCGCCTGCGAGCTGCTGGCCGATGAGGGTCTGGTGGTCGAGGTTGCGAACAATGGCCGCGAAGCGGTCGAGATGGCAGGCGCGCGCCCGTACGATCTCGTCCTGATGGACATGCAGATGCCGGAGATGGACGGTCTGGCGGCCACCCGCGCGCTGCGACAACGCTTCTCCACCGCGCAACTGCCGATCCTGGCGATGACCGCCAACGCCTCGCAGAGCGACCGCCAGCAATGCGCCGATGCCGGCATGGACGCGCACATCACCAAGCCGATCGATCCCCCCGAGTTGTACGCCACGCTGCTGCGCTGGCTGCACGGGCGAGTGCGGCCGGTCCCGGTGGTACGCGGCGCCGGCCCCGCACCGGCCGATGCGGCCAACCCCGCTGCCCTGGGGGTGGCCGGTGTCGACTGCACGCTGGGCCTCAAGCGCGCTGCAGGCAAGCCGGCGCTGTACCGCAAGATGCTGCTGACCTTCGTGCGCGACATGGCAGGCAGCGTCGACGCCATGCGGCAGGCGCTCGCCGCAGGCGACCGCGACGCTGCGGTGCGCGTCGCGCACACGCTCAAGGGGAGCGCCGGGAGCATCGGCGCGAGCGGCATCCAGGCCGAGGCGGGGACGCTCGAGAGCGCGCTGGTGGCGGGCGCGACACCCGACCCGCTGGCGCTCAACGCACTAGCCACCGAGCTGGCGCGCATCGTCGGCGACATCGCCGCGGCCGTGCAGGCCCGCGACACAACCGAGGGCGCAGCGGCGGTGGGCACTGGAGCCGCGGCCGGTGCGGACGGCCGTGCCGCGGCCGAGCCGCCCGACCCGGCGCTGCTGCAGAGGCTCGACGCCCTGCTCGCCAACGACGACACCGCGGCCAGCGCGCTCATCGACGAGCACGAGCCGTCCCTGCAGGCGCATCTGGGCGCGGCACGTTTTGGCGCGCTGCGCGAGGCCATCGAGCAGTACGACTTCGAGGCCGCGCTGGCGGCCCTGCGCGCCGCCTAGCGCGACGCGAGACCCGTCAAGACCACCGCAACCGTACCGAGCCACAGCCGAGAACGCATGACCGAGACGACCCGCCCCACCATCCTCGTTGTCGACGACACGCCCGCGAACGTGACGCTGATGAGCGGCCTGCTGCAGCAGGAGTACACCGTCAAAGCGGCGATCAATGGCGAGCGAGCGCTGAAGATCGCGTTCGGCGAGCAGCCGCCCGACCTGATCCTGCTCGACATCATCATGCCGGAGATGGACGGCTACGAAGTCTGCCGGCAGCTCAAGGCCAACCCCGCCACGGCCCAGATCCCGGTGATCTTCCTCACCGCCAAGTCCGACAGCGAGGACGAGGCGCTCGGTCTGGCCATGGGCGCGGTGGACTACATCACCAAGCCGGTCAGCCCGGCGATCGCGATGGCGCGCATCGGCACGCACATGTCGCTCTACCGGCACAAGCAGCGCATTAAGGAGACCTTCGGCCAGTACGTCGACCCGCGCATCGTCGAGAACCTGATCACCGGCCGCCCCGACAACGCACTCAGCGGCGAGAAGCAGGTGGTGACGGTCCATTTCTCGGACCTGGTCGCCTTCACCGCGCTGGCCGAGCTGCTCAGCCCGGCGGGGCTGGTCGGGTTCATCAACGAGTACTTCGCGGTGATGTCGGAGCCGGTGCGCCAGTACAACGGCGTCATCGACAAGTACATCGGCGACTCGATCATGGCGTTCTGGTCGCCACCCTTCTCGCCCAGCCAGAGCCAAGCCGCCGACGCCTGCCTGGCCGCGGTGGCGCAGCTCGAGGCGCTCGAGGCATTCCGCTCCCGCGTGCCCGACCTGGTTGGCCTGCGCAAGGGTGTGCCGCGCGTCGACATGCGCATCGGCTTGGCCAGCGGCGACGCCATCGTCGGTAGCATCGGCTCCAAGACCTCGCGTAGCTTTACGGTGATGGGCGACACGGTCAACCTGGGCTCGCGGCTAGAGGGCGCCAACAAGGTCTACGGCACGCGCATCCTGATCGACGAGACCACCCGCGAGATGGCGGGAGATGCCGTGCAGGTGCGTGAGGTCGACTCGCTTTCGGTGGTCGGCAAGACCGAGCCGGTGGCGGTGTTCGAGCTGCTCGCGGCCGCCGATGCGCCCTGCCCGCTGCCGCCCACCCTGCTTGAGGCCTACGCGCGCGGGCTCGAACTCTACCGGCGTGGCGACTTCCGCGAGGCGCAGAAGGCTTTCGCCACCTGCCTCGGCATCGCCCCCGACGATGGCCCTACCAAGACCCTGCTGGCGCGCTGCTGGTCGCTGTTGCGCGACCCGCCATCACACTGGGACGGCGCCTGGCAGCTGGCGAGCAAGTAGTCGCCAGACGAGCGGCACCGCTCAGAACTTGCGGTGCGTGAGCTCGCACTTGGCCGCGGCCGCCTGCGAGAACTTGTTGGGGTCGTTGGGGTTGAGTTTGAGCACGCGCATCTGGCCGGTGGTCCGGTTGATGTCATAAAGCAGCGTGTCGTCACCGACCTTGGTGCGGAACAGGATGCCACGATCGCTCACCTGAGCCGGCTGCCAGGCGCCGCCGGTGTTGATGCGGCCGGCGTTGTCGGTCTTGCCCTGTTCGAAGTCGATCAGCCAGGTCTCGTTGCTGTCGCTGACACACGTGATGGACACAGCCCCGGCGGCACCAGACAGGGCCGCCAGGATCGCCGTCAGCGCGGTGTTGATGCCGATGTTGCGCAGAGCCATCCGCGTCCTCGTGGGGGTGTAAGCAGACACGGCAAAGATACCGGAGAGCGCGTCCGCTGGCTCAGCTGGCCAGCGACTCCAGCCGCAGCCGGGTGACCTGGCCCACGGTGGTGGCCAGCCCCTCGATGCGGGCGATGGCAGCGTCGATGTGCTTCTCGCGGGTGATGTGGGTGAGCAGGATGATGTCCGCTTGACCCTCGCCCTCGGCCAGATCCTTCGGGGCCGCGTTCTTTTGAGCCGCGTTCTTTTGAACCATGGCCTCGATCGAGATGCCATGGTCGGCCAGGATGCGCGCGACGTCCGCCAGCACGCCCGGCTTGTCCTGCACGCGCAGGCGCAGGTAGCAGGCGGTCTCGACCTCGCTCATCGGCACGATCGGCGTGTTCTCCAGGCGGTCGGCCTGCACCGCGAGGTGCGGCACACGGTGCTCCGGGTCGGCGGTGTGCAGGCGCGTAACATCCACCAGATCGGCGATCACCGCGCTGCCGGTCGGCTCGGCACCAGCGCCACGGCCGTAGTACAGGGTTGCCCCGACGGCGTCGCCCTTCACCAGCACGGCGTTCATCACGCCCTCTACATTCGCGATGAGCCGGCTGGCCGGCACCAGCGCAGGGTGCACGCGCAGCTCGATGCCGCCCGCCACCCGCTTGGTGATGCCGAGCAGCTTGATGCGGTAACCCAGCTCTTCGGCGTAGCGGATGTCCTCGGCAGCGAGCTTGCTGATGCCCTCGATGTGAGCGTGATCGAACTGCACCGGCGTACCGAAAGCGATCGCCGAGAGCAATGTGATCTTGTGCGCGGCGTCCACACCCTCGATGTCCCAGGTGGGGTCGGCCTCGGCGTAGCCCAAGGCCTGCGCATCGGCCAGCACGTCGGCGAAGGCACGGCCGCTGTCGCGCATGGTCGACAGGATGTAGTTGGTGGTACCGTTGATGATGCCAGCGATCCACTCGATGCGGTTGGCGGTGAGGCCCTCGCGCACCGCCTTGATGATCGGGATGCCGCCGGCCACTGCCGCCTCGAAGGCCACGGTGACACCCTGCTGCTGCGCGGCGGTGAAGATCTCGGTGCCGTGCACAGCCAGCAGCGCCTTGTTGGCGGTCACCACGTGCTTGCCGTTGGCAATGGCGCGCAGCACCACGTCCTTGGCAAAGCCGTAGCCGCCGATCAGCTCGACGACGATGTCGATAGACGGGTCGTCGACGATGCTCATGGCGTCGTCGATGATGCGCACCCCCGGCATGCCACCCACCACCTCGCGCGCACGTTCGAGGTTCTTGTCCGCCACCGCGGTGATCACAATAGGGCGACCGGCGCGGCGCGCGATCTCTGCTGCGTTGCGAGCGAGCACGGTAAAGGTGCCGCCGCCGACGGTGCCGATGCCGAGCAGGCCGACGTGGATGGGGTTCATGGGGGGACGTGTCTCAGTATCTGGAGAAAGACGGGAGCCGACAGCTCCGACAGGGATCAGGCCGTGCCATGCTGCCGGCGGTAGCGCGCAAAGTGTCGGTCGATGCGCGTCAGGGCCTCACGCAGATCGTCCTCGTGCGGCAGAAAGACGATGCGGAAGTGGTCCGGCGTCGGCCAGTTGAAGCCGGTGCCCTGCACCAGCAACACGCGCTCGGCCTCGAGCAGGTCGAGAATGAAGCGCTGGTCGTCGGCGATCGGGTAGACCTTGGGGTCGAGACGAGGGAACAGGTACATGGCGCCCTGCGGCTTGACGCAACTCACGCCCGGGATACTGGTGATGAGGTCGTGGGCGAGGTCGCGCTGGCGGCACAGGCGGCCGCCCGGGGCCACCAGTTCGCGGATGGTCTGGTAGCCGCCCAAGGCGGTCTGGATGGCGAACTGCGCTGGCACATTGGAGCACAGGCGCATGCTGGCCAGTATCCCCAGGCCGTCGATGTAGTCGCGCGCGGCACGTTTGGCACCGCTCACGATCATCCAGCCCGCGCGGTAGCCACAGGCCCGGTAGTTTTTGGAAAGGCCATTCATGGTGACGAAGACGATGTCGTCAGCCAGCGAGGCGATGCTGGTGTGCTGCGCGCCGTCATACAGCGTCTTGTCGTAGATCTCGTCGGCGAACACCACCAGCTTGTGCTGCCGGGCGATCTCAACCAGCCCCTCCAGCACCGCATCCGGGTAGACGGCCCCGGTGGGGTTGTTCGGGTTGATCAGCACAATAGCGCGCGTGCTGGCGGAGATCTTGCTGCGGATGTCGGCCAGATCGGGCATCCAGCCGGCGCCCTCGTCGCACATGTAGTGGCGCGCCTTGCCGCCACCGAGCGTGACGGCGGCGGTCCACAGCGGATAGTCCGGCGCTGGCACCAGCACCTCATCACCGCCATTGAGAAGACCCTGCATGGCCATGACGATGAGCTCCGAGGCACCATTGCCGACGAAGATCTCGTCGATGGTCACGCCCCGGATGCCCTTCTCCTGCGCATACTGTTGAATCGCCTTGCGCGCCGAGAACAAACCCTTGCTGTCGGAATAACCGGCGGCCTCGGGCAGGTTATGGATGACGTCCTGGACGATCTCTTCGGGCGCATCGAAGCCAAATGGGGCCAGGTTGCCGATGTTGAGCTTGATGACGCGATGGCCCTCCTCCTCCATCTCGCGCGCCCGTGCGAGCACAGGGCCGCGAATGTCGTAACAGACATTGGCGAGCTTGGCCGACTTCATGACCAGACCGGTGTTGCCGGTGATGGGTATCTCGCGGTTGATCGGAGCGTTCATGGTGGGCGTGACGCGGTGACGCGGGCGTTTAGTGTCGAGCCCGTCATGATAGCCTGCTGCACACGTCCGGTCAGCCGTGCAAGCCTAAGCGCCCTCCGCCCCCTCATGAAACTCCACCTCCACAACGATCCCGAGCTCTATCTCATCAGCGCTGTCGAGCCGGCCACCGAGGGGCGCCCCGCGGCCCTGCTGGTGCGAGGGCAGCGCTGGAGCGGCGCTGTGGTGCTGCAGACGCACAGCGCACCGCAAGCGCTGCCGGCGCTCACTTACGAGACGCTCGAGGAGAGACATTTTGCGGCGCTGCTCGCGCTGCGACCTGATGTGGTTCTGCTGGGCACCGGGTCGCGCCAGCGCTTTGCCCGGCCGGCGCTCTATGCGGCGCTCACCGCGGCGCAGATCGGCGTCGATTTCATGGACACGGCGGCTGCTTGCCGCACCTACAACATCCTCGCCGGCGAGGACCGGGCGGTGGTTGCGCTGCTGTTCGTCGAGTAGACGCGTTCATCGGGTCGGCGGCGGGACCCCCGGCGGCAAGCCAATCGGCTCGCGCACAGGGCCGGCGATGGCCATACCACCCATCAGTGCCAGAGGCGCCGTGTCGGCTTGCGCCGCCCAGCGCCCGCCGAGGCGCCAGGTGCCCGCGATGTCCTGCACCAAGACGTGCCAGTTGCCTTCGCCGGGGGGGCTGCTGGCGCCCACATAATCGCCATCGGGAGAGCGCTGCAGCCGCACCGTCTGGTCGAGCCCGGCGCGCGTGGGGTGCGAGAACAGCACCTCAAGGGTCTGCGGCAGGTCGACACCAGGCGCCGCTCGCAAGGCCACCCGCAGCAGATGCCCGGCAGCCTCAAAGCGCACGCTGCCGGTGAGACCCATGGCACCCGCAGCCTCCTCACGCTTGAGTACGCGATTGATGGCCTTGCCTTCCTTGTAATAATCCTCCACCACCAAGCCATCGTCGGTGCTCACCGCCAGCCAAACCGTGACGATGCCAGCGACCACCACGACGGCAGGCCCGAGCATGAGCAGCCAGGGTGAGCGGTGGCGATACCAGGGAGCGACGGTGGGGGCGTTAAGTGACATGACATTCCTGGAATGAATGGGTCCGGCCCCAACATCGACCGCGCAGAGCGTCCGGGGTTTCAGTGTCAGCGCAGGAGGAAAGTGGATCGCTCCACCACGGTGAGCGAGCGCCCGCCGTCGCGCGTCTCGACGGTGAAGCTGACATCGTGTGAGCCCGGCTCGACTTGCTCGGGGTCGATGCGCAGATAGACGGCCAAGGTCCGATGGCCGATCGCCGGCACATCGAACTCGGCACCTTCCATCGAAGCCATGTCAAGGCTGGGCAACCCCTCGGCGCTGATGCGGTAACGGCGCGGTTGCTCGTCCATATTGAATACCTTGATGCGGTAGAGGTTCTCGACCCGACCATCGGCGGTCGGGCGCGACAGCACGCTGCCCTCGCGCATCACATTCACGCGGAAGGGGTCACGCGTCAGCAACGTCGCCAACATCACTCCCACCACGGCGGCCATGACCAGCCCGTAGCCGATGACCCGCGGCCGCAGCACGTGCGTGTACCAGCGGCCCGGGGCACGCTTGCCAGCCAGCACGTTCTCGGTGGTGTAGCGGATCAGGCCGCGCGGCAACTGCATGCGGTCCATCACCTGATCGCAGGCGTCGATGCAAGCCCCGCAGGCGATGCAATCGATCTGGAGGCCATTGCGGATGTCGATTCCCGTGGGGCACACCGAGACGCAGAAGCCGCAATCCACGCAACTTCCCAGCCCTTCGTTCTCGCCCTTGCGGCGCGTGCCGCGTGGCTCTCCGCGAGCGGCGTCGTAGGTCACGATCAGCGTGTCGGCATCGAACATCACGCTCTGGAAGCGTGCGTATGGACACATGAACTTGCAGATCTTCTCGCGCAGCCAGCCAGCGTTGTAGTAGGTGAAGAAGCCGTAAAACAGGATCGCGATCGCCTCGGCGCCAAAATCGAGCGTCGGGATGCCGGCAGTCATGACGCGGATCGGCACGAAGAATCCCGCGAAGGTGAAACCGGTCCATAGCGCAAACAGCACCCACACCAGATGCTTGGTGCCGCGGATGGCGATCTTGCGGGGCCCCAGCGGCGCCCCATCGAGCCGCCGCTGCCGCGGCCCGTCGCCCTCTATGGCACGCTCGATCCAGAGGAAGATCTCTGTATAAACGGTCTGCGGACAGGTGTATCCGCACCAGAGCCGTCCAGCGACGGCCGTGAACACGAACAGCCCGAGCGCACTGGTGATGAGCAGACCGGTGAGGTAGATGAAGTCCTGCGGATAGAGCACCAGCGGGCCAAGGTAGAACTGGCGCGCCACCAGATCGAACAGCACCGCCTGCCGGCCCTCCCACTGCAACCAAGGCACACCGAAGAACACCAACTGGGTGGCCACCACCATGGCCACCCGCCAGTTGGCGAACCAGCCGGTGACCGAGTGGGGATGGATGCGCAACCCATGAAGCGCCGAGTTGTCGCGCTTGGAGGGGGGCGGGCGGACCGGCGCCACCACCACCTTGGGTGCGCTCATCTAGCGAGCCTGGCCCTCGTTGCGCAAGCCATATACGTATCCCGCCAGCAAGTGGACCTTGGCCTCACCGAGGTGGTCGAGCTGGGCCGGCATCTTGCCGGCGCGGCCCTTGATCAGGGTCTCGACGATGCTCTCTTGCACCGACTTCTCGTCTGCACCCTTGGCATAGAGCCAGTAGCGATCGGTCAGATTGGCCGATCCGAGCAAGGGGTTGCCTTTGCCCTCGACGCCATGGCATGCGGCGCATGCCTGCAGGAACTTGGGCCCGGCCTTGGCTGCCAGTTCAGCATCGTGCTTCATGCCCGACAGGCTCATGACGTAATGTGACATCTCGACCGCGCCTTGCGGACCGCCGACCACCGCCTCTTGCCCGCCGTAGGGCGGCATCATGGCCTGACGGCCATTCAGGATGGTCTCCTTGATCTTCTCCGGAGTGCCACCCCAGATCCAGTCGGCATCGCGCAGATTGGGGAAGCCTGTGTTGCCGCCCGCATCCGGACCATGGCACTGCGTGCAATAGGTCAGCCACATGTGCTTGCCCATCTCCCGCGCCTCGGGGTTGGCAGCCACGTCCTCGACCGACATCGCCAGATACTTGGCGAACACTGGCCCATGGCGCTCATCGGCCTGCTTGATCTCCTGGCTGTGCTGTCCCACGCTGGTCCAGCCGAGCAGGCCGGCGTAACTGCCCATGCCCGGATAGAGCGCGAGGTAGCCGAACGCGAAGACAACAGTGACATAGAACAAGCCCTTCCACCACTTGGGCAGCGGGTTGTCGAGCTCGACGAGGGTCTCATCCCAGCGATGATCGAGTTCCTTGCCTTCGTCGGTCGGCACGTCCTGCGACTTCATCAGCAACAGACAGCCGATGGCGCTGGCGGCCACGATGAGGCCGATGTACCAGGCCCAGAAATCGCTTACAAAATCACTCATCTCTCAATCCTTGAGGTGGCTGCCCGGGCGCGCCGACACGCCAGGCCGGTCATCGTCTTCGAGCGGGATGCGCGCGGCCTGCGAGAACGATGCCTCGCGGCGCGAGCTCCAAGCCCACCAGACGATGCCCAGAAAGCTGACAAAAGCCAGCACTGTGATCAGGCTGCGCAGATCGACCAGTTCCATGATGCTCAACGCCCCGTCTTGAGCGCGGTGCCGAGCACCTGCAGGTAGGCGATCAACGCGTCCTCTTCGGTCTTGCCGACGGTGTCCTTCACCGCGTCGCCGATCTCGGTATCGCTGTAAGGCACACCGACCGCGCGCAGGGCCCGCATGTGAGCAGGCATGGAGCCGCTGTCGACCAGACGGTGCTGCAGCCAGGGAAAAGCCGGCATGTTCGACTCGGGCACCAGGTCGCGTGGCTGCCGCAGGTGAACGCGGTGCCAGTCATCGGAGTACTTGCCACCGACACGGTGCAAATCGGGGCCGGTGCGCTTGCTGCCCCACTGGAACGGGTGGTCATAGACGAACTCGCCAGCCACCGAGTAGTGGCCGTAGCGCTCGGTCTCAGCGCGGAACGGACGAACCATCTGCGAATGACACGTGTAGCAGCCTTCACGCAGATAGATGTCGCGCCCCGCCACCTGCAAGGCGGTGTAGGGCTTGAGGCCCTCGACCGGTTGGGTGGTGGACTTCTGGAAGAACAGCGGCACGATCTCGACCAGACCGCCGACGCTGACCACCAGCAGGATCATGACGATCAGCAGACCCGCGTTCTTCTCGACCAGATGATGGGTGTTGAACTTGCTCATCGTGGTCTCCTCAAGCGTGGGCCAGCGCCGCATTGGGCACCGGCGCGTCGTTGTAGACACGCGCATCGCCAGCGGTCGCCGTCCGATAGACGTTGTAGGCCATCAGCAGCATGCCGGAGACGTAGAGCACCCCACCGAGGAAGCGGATGAAGAGGAACGGGTAGGTGGCCTTGACCGCCTCAGCGAAGCTGTAGGTCAGCGTGCCATCGGGGTTGGTGGCGCGCCACATCAAGCCCTCGGCGACACCGGCGATCCACATGGCGGTGATGTAGAGCACGACACCGATGGTCGCCAGCCAGAAGTGCACGTTGATCAGACGCACGCTCCACATCGCCTCGCGGCCGAACATGCGCGGGATGAGATAGTAGAGCGAGCCGATGGAGATCATGGCCACCCACCCGAGTGCGCCTGAGTGCACGTGGCCGACTGTCCAATCCGTGTAGTGCGAGAGCGCATTGACGGTCTTGATGGCCATCATCGGCCCCTCGAAAGTGCTCATGCCATAGAACGACAGCGAGGTGACGAGGAACTTGAGGATGGGGTCGGTGCGCAATTTGTCCCATGCACCGGAGAGGGTCATGATGCCGTTGACCATGCCGCCCCAAGACGGCGCCAACAGGATGAGCGAGAACACCATGCCGACCGACTGCGTCCAATCCGGCAACGCGGTGTAGTGCAGGTGATGGGGGCCCGCCCACATATAGGTGAAGATCAGGCCCCAGAAGTGCACCACCGACAGCCGGTACGAGTAGATCGGGCGGTTGGCTTGCTTGGGCACGAAGTAATACATCATCCCGAGGAAGCCAGCGGTCAGGAAGAAGCCCACTGCATTGTGTCCGTACCACCACTGGATCATGGCGTCCTGTACGCCGCCGTAGGCTGAGTATGACTTGAACAGGCCAGCCGGGATGGCCGCGCTGTTGACCAGATGCAGCAGAGCCACGGTGAGGATGAACGCGCCAAAGAACCAATTGGCGACGTAGATGTGCGGCGTGCGGCGCTTCATCAGGGTGCCAAAGAAGCTGACCGCATAGGTGATCCACACCACCCCGAGAAGGATGTCGATCGGCCATTCGAGTTCGGCGTATTCCTTGCCTTGCGTGTAACCCATCGGCAAGCTGATGGCGGCGGCGACGATCACCGCCTGCCAACCCCAGAAGGTGAAAGCAGCCAGACCGTCGCTGAAGATGCGCGTGTGACAGGTGCGCTGTACCACGTAGTAGCTGGTGGCGAACAAGGCACAGCCACCGAAAGCGAAGATCACCGTGTTGGTGTGCAGCGGACGCAGGCGCCCGTAGGCCATCCACTCGATGCCGTAGGTCATGTCTGGCCAGACCAGTTGGGCAGCGATGAACACGCCCATGGCCATGCCGACGATGCCCCAGACCACCGCCATGACGGCGAACTGCCGCACCACTTTGTAGTTGTAAGTCTCCTGCATCACTCCACCCTCTCTGTCGAAAGCCGCACCTGCGGACGCCCGGGCCCCGCAGGCAGACTGGGCCGGCAGCGCCCGCAACCACCGGATGCCCCACCGATGCAGGCACGGCCACTGCGGACGATGCCTGATCTAGCGCAGCTCGTCCGGCGGCGGAGCCGGCTCCGGCCGGTCGTCGTCCATGAGGACCCGGTGTCCCGGGCCCTCGAGATCATCGAACTGGCCACTGCCCACAGACCACCACAGTAGCCAAAGCACACCACCGATCAGCAACACACTCAGGGGGATGAGAATGTAGAGACTCTCGATGTCACCCTCCAGACCATGTTGCAGCGCAAGACGTCAACGACCAAGACGCCATGCATTGCCCACCACCAGCAAAGAGCTTCCAGCCATACCCAGCCCGGCAAGCCAAGGACTGACTAGGCCTGCGGCCGCCAGCGGAATCGCGACGGCATTGTAAATCATTGCCCAGCCAAGGTTCTGGCGGATGATGCGCTGCGTCATGCGAGCCCGCTCGAGCGCCTCGGGGATACTTTCGAGGCGACCTGACAACAGCAAACCATCGGCGCTGGCACCTGCCACATCGCTGGCGCTTGCCACTGCCAGCGAGACATCGGCGGCGGCCAACACCGGCGCATCATTGACGCCGTCGCCGACCATGAGCACACAACGCCGCTCACAGGCATTGGACGCCGACAGACCACCCGGCAAGCCCGACTGCAACAACTGGACAGCCTCTAGTTTACTCGCTGGCGACGCTCGCGCCACCCGACTTGTGATGCTCAACTGTTCAGCCACGGCATCGACTGCCGCAGCCGCATCGCCCGAGAGCAGATGGACGCGCAGTCCGGCGGCCTGCAGCGCCCCAACCGCTGCGCGCGCATCGGCACGAAGCTCGTCGGCCATGACAAAGCTGGCGAGCCACGCCTCGCGGCTGGCCAGATGCACGACCACACGGTCGGCGCCTCCGGCCGGAAGACCGGCAGGTGGCGGCGCCAAACACCAGCCATCGGCGAGCCAATCGGCGGCACCCAAGCGCAGATCGACGCCGTCGATGCAGCCCTCCACGCCCTGGCCGGTGAGGTGACGCGCCACCACCGCGCGCGGCGTCACAGAGTCGGCCACCCCCGCCAACAAAGCCAACGCCACGGGGTGGCGCGAGCCCTGCTCGAGCGCAGCCGCCAGCGCGTGACAGCGTGCCGCGGGCAAACCGTGGTGCTGCACCATCTGGCGCAGTTGCAACTGACCCTGAGTGAGCGTTCCGGTCTTGTCGAACACCACATCGGTGACGCGGGCGAGCGTCTCGAGGGTGTGACCACGCGTCACCAGCACACCAAAGGCCGCCAGCCGGGTGGTGGCAGCGGTGAGCGCCGCCGGGGTGGCCAGCGCCAGCGCGCAGGGACAGGTGACCACCAGCACCGAGACCGCCACCCAGACGGCGCGGGCCGGCTCCAGCCAATACCAGACCGCGGCGGTGACCGCGGCAGCCACCAGTACCAGCGCGACGAACTGCGCAGCGACACGGTCTGCATCGGTGCTGCCTCGCGGCTTCTCGCTCATGGCCCGATCGAGGAGACGGACGATGGCCTGCACGGTGGTCTCCGCGCCCACCCGGGTGACGCGCACGAGCAGCGGGCCCTGCAAGTTGACTGAACCGCCGGTGACGGCCGCACCCGGCACCTTGGGCACCGGCAGCGACTCACCGGTGAGCAGGCTCTCGTCGGCGGCGGAGTCGCCTTCGATGACCACACCATCGGCTGGCACCGCAGCACCCGGCGGCACGGTCACAACGTCGCCCACAGCAAGGCCGGCCACCGCGACCGCCTCGCTGGCGCGCGACGCCGGCCAATCGGGGAGTCGGTCGGCCACCGCCGGCACCACCGCCGCCAGCCGGTCGACCGCGTCGGTGGCGCGCTGACGCACGCGCAGCTCCAGATAGCGCCCGCCCAGCAGAAGGAAGACGAACATGGTCACCGAGTCGAAGTAGACCTCACCCGTATCGGCCAGCGTGGCCCAGACACTGGCGGCAAAAGCCACGGCGATGCCAAGAGCCACCGGCACGTCCATGCCAGCCCGACGCAGGCGCAGGTCGCGCCAGGCGTTGCGAAAGAAATGCGCTGACGAATAGAAGATCGCCGGCAGCGTAAGCACCAGACTGGCCCAGCGGATGAGCTGCTCATCGCCAGCGGTCATGTCGCCCTCTCTCGCCATGTAGACCGGCACCGCATACATCATCACTTGCATCGACGAGAGCCCGGCCACCAGGAATCGCCACAGCGCGGTGCGCCGCTCTCGTTGCATCAGCGCATCCCGACGGCGCGCGTCGAAGGGCTGGGCCCGGTAGCCGATCGCCGCCACCGCCTGCAGCAAGCGTGACAGCTGCGTGCGCGCCGGATCCCAGCGCACCCGCGCACGGTGGGTGCTGAAATTGACGTCGACCCCCAACACGCCGGGCTGGGCGGCGAGGTGGCGCTCGTTGAGCCAGAGACACGCAGCACAGGTGATGCCCTCGAGCATCAAGTGCACCTCGCAAGGTGAGCCCTCGGCGTCAGCCGGTGGCGCGTCGAGAAAAACCGCCTGCAGCGCCGGGCTGTCATAGACGGACAGCGTTGCGAGATCGGGCAGCGGCTCAGCACGCCCCCCGGGCATGGCGGTGCGCTGCGTGTAATAGGCCTCCATGCCGGCATCGGCAATGGCCTGCGCCACGGCCGCACAGCCACGGCAACACATCGGCTGTGATGCGCCGGCGAGGGTCACCGCGAATCGGCCTGAGGCGGGTACCGGCAGGCCACAGTGGTAGCAGGCGATTACGTCATTCAACGGTGGTGCATCCACGAGACTGTGGCTAATATTAGATAGATTCCAATGCAGCCGAGCGTCTTCGGCTGATGTGCCGTGAGAGATACTTGATGATTCCCTGGCTGTCTCCTGGCGCGCCCTTTCCGCCGGTCGCAGCGGCGCTGCGTGACCCCAATGGCCTACTGGCCGCCGGGGGGCGCCTCGACGTCGACACCCTGCTGCGGGCCTACCGCTCTGGCATCTTCCCTTGGTACGCCCACGACGACCCCATCCTCTGGTGGAGCCCCGACCCGCGGATGGTACTCGACCCATCGTCGGTGCACGTCTCACACAGCCTCGGCAAGACGCTGCGCAATACTCGCTTTGAGGTGCTCGCCGACACCGCCTTTGCCGATGTCATCGACAACTGCGCCGATCTGCGACGCGACGACGGCACCTGGATCAACCCCGCCATCCGCAGTGTCTACCTCGAACTGCACGAGCAAGGTCACGCGCACTCGATCGAGGTCTGGTCGGACGACAACCTCGTGGGTGGGCTCTACGGGCTGGCCATAGGCCGCATCTTCTTTGGCGAATCGATGTTTCACGTGCAGCGCGACGCCTCCAAGATCGCCCTCGTACATCTGTGCAAACAATTGCACCGCTGGGGCTTTGGACTCATCGACTGCCAGATGGAGACGACCCATCTCGCCTCCATGGGCGCCGTGCCGATCCCGCGTGATGCGTTCATCGCACGCCTCGCTGAGTTGGTAGACTGTGGTCTACCTCACGGGAAATGGCGTCTGGAAGATGAGCTCGTTACGTGACCTGCCCTATCAGGTCCTGCAGTTCTATGTGACCGCGCCCTACAGCTGCTCCTACCTCACGGGGCGACTTGCGCGCTCGCAGGTGGCCACCCCCGGTCATTTCATCGACAGCCATGTCTACGGCGAACTGGTGCGAGCCGGCTTTCGCCGCAGCGGCCTGTTCACCTACCGACCGTACTGCGACAGCTGCCGCGCCTGTACGCCGGTGCGCGTGCTGGTGGAGCACTTCCAGCCCAGCCGCAGCCAGCGGCGGGCACAACGTCGACACGGCAACCTCGTCACCCATGAGGGTCCGCTGCTGTTCTCCGAGGAGCACTACGCCCTCTATCTGCGCTACCAGAGCGCGCGGCACAGTGGCGGTGGCATGGACCACGACAGCCGCGAGCAGTATGCGCACTTCCTCCTGCAGAGCCGCGTCGATTCAAGGTTGGTCGAGTTCCGCGAGGGCGAGGTGCTGCGCATGGTGGCGCTCATCGATCGTCTGAACGATGGCATCTCGGCGGTCTACACCTTCTACGACCCCGACCTGCCAGGTGCCAGCCTCGGCACCTACGGTGTGCTCTGGCAGATCGAGCATTGCCGCCGCGAGGGGCTGCCGCACCTGTATCTGGGCTACTGGATCGAGGAGAGCGCAAAGATGCGCTACAAGGTGGATTTTGCGCCGCTGGAGATGTTGCAGGCCGGCCAGTGGATCCCGGCCGTCGCCGGCAGTGCCTCCACACAATACTCGCCAGTGACGCCTCTGCCGGCTCCGGCTGCAGCTCAGCTGCGCGCCTTGAACACCGCCTCGCGGTAAAAACGGGCCTCGTCGATCGACTCGTAGACGTCGGCCAGCGCCTCGTGGCGCGTCTTCTTCTTGTAAGCAGCGAAAGCCTCCGGGAACCATGCCCGCGAAAGCTCCTTGAGGGTGCTCACATCGATGTTGCGATAGTGGAAGAAGGCCTCGAGCTGCGGCATGTGGATGGCAAGAAAGCGGCGGTCCTGGCCGATGCTGTTGCCGCACATCGGCGAACTGCGGGCTGGCAGATGCTGGCGCAGCCAAGCCAGTGCAGCGCCTTGCACTGCCATCTCGTCGAGCGTCGAGGCGCGCACCTTGTCGATCAGACCACTGCGACCGTGGGTGCCGGTGTTCCACGCGTCCATGCCAGCGATCGCGGCATCGGATTGATGGACCACCCACACGGGCGCCTCCGCCACCACCTGCAGTTCAGCGTCGGTCACCACCATGGCCACCTCGATGATGCGGTCGCGTTCGGGGGAGAGGCCGGTCATCTCGAGATCGAGCCAGACCCAGCGGGTGACGTTGCTGCTCATGCGGACGATTTCCCCGTGCAGGGTGTGGATTCAGTAAATTACGCAGGTGCGAACCCGCGACCGGACACTGTCTGTCGCGACGCCGCATGGTTAGCGTTCGAGAGGTCCATTGTCGCACAGGCACTCGAACCGGCGCCTCGAGCGCCTGTCTGAGCTGAAGCGGCAGACGCAGTTCATCACCACAGAGGCCCCCAACATCTTGGAAACACAAGCGATCACCCAGGCCTTCATCCTCCTAGTGACCAGCGTGACGCTGGCCCGCCTCTGGCTGGCGCGGCGACAGGTCGCGCATGTGGCGGCGCATCGCGGACAGGTGCCGGAGGCCTTCGCTGAAGCCGTGGGTGACGACGCACACGCCCGCGCAGCCGACTACACGGTGGCCAAGACCCGCCACGCCATGCGCGAATTGCTGCTCGGCACCGGGCTGCTGCTGGTTTTCACGGTGGGCGGCGGCATCTCTTGGCTCGATGCGCAGATCGCCACCGCGCTCGGCGGCGACGGGCTGCTGCACGGCCTGCTGCTGGTGGGTGCGGTGATGCTCATCGCCGCTGCCGCCGAGCTGCCGCTGGCATGGCAGAGGGTATTCGGCCTCGAGACCCGGTTCGGCTTCAACCGCATGTCAAAAGGCTTGTTCTTGCGCGACCTCGCCACCAAGACCGCCATGACCTTGGCCATCGGCGGTCCGCTCATGGCGCTGGTGCTATGGATCATGGCGACCACCGGTGACGGGTGGTGGGTGTGGGCTTGGGCGGTGTGGGCGGGCTTCAATGTCGCAGTGATGGCGCTCTACCCCACGGTGGTCGCACCGCTGTTCAACACCTTCTCGCGGCTCCCCGAGGGCGAACTCAAGCAGCGCATCGAGGCCCTGCTGGTGCGCTGCGGTTTTGCCTCGGGTGGGCTTTACGTGATGGACAGCTCGCGCCGCTCGAGCCACGGCAACGCCTATTTCTCCGGTTTTGGCGCGGCCAAGCGCATCGTGCTGTTCGACACCTTGATCAACCGCCTCTCGCCGAGCGAGGTGGAGGCGGTGCTGGCCCACGAGCTCGGCCATTTCAAACGGCAGCATGTGAGCCGCCGGCTGCTGCTGATCTTTGCGCTGAGCTTTGCCGTGTTCGCGCTGATGGGCTGGCTGCTGCAGAGCCCCTTGTTGTTCGAGGCGCTGGGGCTCGACCGGCCGACCACTGCCGGCAGCGTGCTGCTGATCGTGCTCACCGTGCCTTATCTGCTCTTCGTGCTCAGGCCACTGCTGGCAAGCTATTCGCGCAGACACGAGTTCGAAGCCGATGCCTACGCCGCCGAACATGCCGACGCGAGTGCCTTGGTGAGTGCGCTGGTGCGTCTCTACAAGGACAACGCTTCGACGCTGACGCCAGACCCGGTGCACTCGGCGGTGTACGACTCGCACCCATCAGCGGCGCAACGCATCGCGCGGCTGCAGGGTGGTGCAACCGCGCTGGCGCCCGCTTGATGCGCCGACGCGCCATGCGTTGGGCGGATCAGCCCTGAAACCGGCATCCGCCTTCCCGCCCCCTCTGGCCGGCACCCGCCGCGCCCGCATCGTCGCCGCCTACGGGCGGCGTTTCGTCGCTGAGACCGCCGAAGCGACGGGTGCTGGCCAACGCATCGACTGCGTGACGCGTGGCAAGCGCGGCGGTGTGGCCTGCGGCGACTGGGTCGATGTGGCGCCAGCCGGCGACGGGGGCGTGATCGAACGGGTGCTCGAGCGCACCAGCCTGCTCTACCGCGCCGATGCCGTGCAAGAAAAGCTGATCGCCGCCAACGTCACGCAGGCACTGGTGATGGTGGCCACCTGGCCGGGCTGGGACGAGGATCTGCTGGTGCGTTGCCTGGTGGCCGCCGAACACGCCGGGGTGCAGGTGCGGCTGCTGCTCAACAAGGTCGATCTGGTGGAACGGCGCGCTGGCGCGCGTCAGGCGCTGGCAGTGTTCGAGGGCGCCTGCGAGATCACCGAGCTGAGTGCACTGGAGGGCGCTGAGGCGCTGCGGCCACTGCTCAACGGCCATGTGAGCGTGCTGGTGGGGCCGTCCGGAGTGGGCAAATCGAGTCTCGTCAATGCGCTGGTGAGCGACGCTGGCGCCGCCACCGGGCAGGTCTCGGTGGCGCTCGACAGTGGCCGCCACACCACCACCCACGCGCGGCTCTACCACCTCGATGCGCATTCGGACCTCATCGATTCCCCCGGCATGCAGGTGTTCGGCATGCACGCCGTGGGGGCCGATGCACTCGATGCGCAGTTCCCGGAGTTCCGACCCTACCTGGACAAGTGCCGCTTCCGCGACTGCCGGCACCTGCAAGAACCCGACTGTGCAGTGAGGGCAGCGGCCGAACGCGGCGATTTCTCGCCAGTCCGCCTCTGGCATTACGAGGCCATCCGCGCGACCTTGTGAAGCGGCCGCGCAGGCCCGGGCGGCCACTGCCCCGGGCCGGTCTGTGGATGCGCTAGCCGACCATGCGACCGACACCCAGCAGCAACAGCGCGGCAAAGCCGAGCACGATGGCGCGCCAGACCAGCCCCAGAGCGCTGCGGATAGCGGCCGCTGCGGTGTCGTCGCCACTCGGCTCGCCGGCGAACTCGGGAGTGGCCCGACGCGGGTCGCCCAGTTCCAGGCCGAGCGCTCCGGAAGCACTGGCCAGGATGGCGCCCTCCTCCATGACTGTCCAATTGGCTGCTTGCTGACGCCAGGCGTACACCGCGTCTTCGAAGTTACCGACCACCGCGATGGCCAGAGCGGTGGCGCGTGCCGGCAGCCAATCGACCCATCGCAGCAGCCGCTGGGCTGCCTCGCGGTAGGGTGGCGGCGCATCAAGACGCGTCCAAGCGCGATGGGTCTGGACCACCAGCAGATAGAGCAAGGGCCCGATGCAGCCAGGCAGCAATACGTACCAGAGGATGGGTGCGAACAGCCGGCGGTGCACCGTGAGCAGCAACACCTCGACGCCAAGCCGGCCCCGCGTGGCCGCATGCATCGGCACCGAAACCACTACCAGCGGCGCAGCCGACAACAACTCGGCCGCGTCGTCATCGCGCCCCTCATCGAGCGCACGGGCGAGCCGTTCGGCCCACTGCAGGGCATCGGCGAGGCGCACCACCACCAGCAACACGACAATGTCGAGCAGCAGCCCGAGGCCATCCAGCAAGCCTCGCAACATCACAGCGAGGGTCGCGAGCGGTAGCGCCACCAGAGCAAAAGCCAGCCACGGGTTGTGCGCCTCGCCGGCCCAGGTGGCGCGCGCCAGCATGGCAAGGGCGCCACGCAGACTGGCAAGCATGGCTTCGATCGGCGCCACCGGACGCAGGCGGTCGAGCAGCAGGGTGAACAAGAGTGCTGTGAAATGCATGCGCCGATTATCGCAGGCGATGCAGCAACACCGCGAGCGCATGGCACGCGGCAGCGTGCCGGATGGCCGCCCGGTCGCCGGCAAAATGGCATCGTTCACTGCACAGGTCGGCCGCATCAGGGCCAGCCCATGCCAGCCAGACGGTGCCGACCGGCTTGTCGGCACTGCCACCACCCGGCCCGGCGACCCCACTCGCAGCAATCGCCCAATCGGTGCCCGCCAACTGCCGTGCCATGCGGGCCATGGTCTCGACCACCGGACCACTCACTGCGCCGTGACGCATCAACAGCTGCGGGTCGACCGCAAGGTCGCGCTGCTTGGCGGCATTGCTGTAGGTCACCCAACCCGACATGAACCAGGCCGAGCAGCCCGGCACCTCCGTGATGGCGGTGGCAAGCAAGCCGCCCGTGCATGACTCTGCAGTGGCGACCGTCTGCTCCCGCTCGCGCAGGGTGTGCCCGACCTCAGTGGCGAGCCAGAGCAGTTGTGGATCGACGAGATCGGCCATGTGGCAAGCCTACAGGCCCGGCGCCAGACCGACGATGCGGGCGGTCAAGGCCAGCAGCAAAAGCGCCAGCGCTGCAGCGAGCCAGTCGTCGAGCATGATGCCCAGCCCACCACGCACTTGCCGATCGGCCCAGGCGATGGGTGGCGGCTTGAAGATGTCGAGCGCACGGAACAGCAAGAAAGCCCACAGCTGCCAATGGAACTGCGGCGGCACGAGGATGAGCATGCCGGCAAAGGCATGCACCTCATCGACCACCACCGCACCCGGGTCAGCGCTGAGGAGGTGTCGTGCCGTGATACTCGCCGCCCAGGTACAGAGCGGTGCAGCCAACAGCCAGATGGCGAGCTGCCAGACCCAGGGCAGATCGGCCAGCCAGAACCAGTAGAGCGGCAACGCCAGCAGCGTACCCCAAGTACCCGGTGCCGGCAGCAGGCCTGCGCCACCGCCGAGCGCCAAGACATGGGCCGGGTGGCGGAGCATGAAGCCGAGCGTCGCCTCAGCCAAAGTGCAGGTATCCGCTCGGGGCCAACCCGGTGCGCTGCGCGCCCTCGATGAGGGTGATGGACGGTGGCGCGGCGTCATCCGTCGGGGTGGTCGCCGATAGCACGCGGCCGATGCGGACCACCGGCGTGGCAACCGCTACTGCCGCTGCGTGTACAGCGTCGGCGGAACCGGGCGCTGCGGTGAACAGCAGCTCGTAGTCGTCGCCGCCAGAAAGCACGGCCTGACGGATGGATGCGGTGTCGCGCGCGCAGCCGGCGCTGGCCAACAGGCTCTGCAGAGGCCCGAACAGCGGGTCTGCGTCCAGCTCCGCGGCCAGCGACCCCATGGCATGAGCGCTGCTGCCGCCCGGTGCTGACACCGCACGACCCGCCGATACTGCGCTGCTGGCGCGCAACAGGTGGCCCAGGTCGGCGAGCAGGCCATCGGACACATCGATGCAGGCGCTGGCGACACCACGCAGCGCGAGGCCCAGGGCGATGCGCGGCTCAGGCGTATGCAGGCGACGCAGTGCCGCAGCTCGTGCAGCCCCCTCTAGCACGCAGTCGCCCTGCAGTTGCTGCAGCCCGAGCGCGGCCAGCCCAGGCACACCCGACACCCAGATGTCGTCGCCAAAGCGAGCGCCACTGCGCAGCAGTGCCCCGCCGCGCGGCAGCGTGCCGAGCACGGTGACACAGAGGTTGAGTGGGCCGCGCGTGGTATCGCCACCCACCCAGTCGACATCCCAGCGCGCCGCCAGCGCGGCGAAGCCATCGGCAAAAGCCTCGAGCCAAGCGGCATCAGCGGCTGGCAGGGCGATGCCAAGCAGCGCGTGGCGCGGGAGCGCGCCCATGGCAGCGAGGTCGGAGAGGTTCACGGCGAGCGCCTTGTGGCCAATGCTGCGGGGGTCGGCATCGGCGAAGAAATGCACGCCCTCGACCAGCATGTCGGTGGCCACCGCGGTCTGCCAGCCGGGGGCGGTGTCGATCAGCGCGGCGTCGTCGCCCACGCCGAGCGCCGTGTGGTGCGTCGGCCGCGCAAAATAGCGGCCGATGAGATCGAACTCATCCACCGGGCGACTGCGGCCGCCCCGTCGATTCGAAGGGACGCGCGGCTTGGGCCAATTTGTCGAGCACGCCATTGACATAGCGGTGGCCGTCGGTGGCGCCATAGGTCTTGGCCAGCTCGATGCCCTCGTTGATGACGACCCGGAACGGCGTGTCGGGTTGACGCAGCAGTTCCCAGGCGCCCAGCAGCAGCACGGCATGCTCGACCGGCGAGAGCTCGGCCACCGCGCGGTCGAGATGCGGCGCGATGGCCTCGTCGAGGCTGTCACGGGCGGCCAGCACGCCGCGCACCAAAGCGTCGCAGAGCGGCGCGTCGGCCTTGCCAAAGTGCTCGTTCTCGCGCAGGTGGGCGAGGATCAGTTCGACCCGCTGGTCGGCGTTGAGAAGAGACTGGTAGATCCCCTGCACAGCGAATTCCCGGGCACGCCGGCGCGGGCTCTTGTGCGCCGGGCGGCTGCGTTCGGTGGCGTTGCCAGACAGGGCGCTGACGGGAGAGGTGGGCGAGGTCATGGGGCCAGGGTCGCGTCGTATCGGCTCTCGCGGCTCAGCGCAGACCGCGCAGCAGCACTGCCATCTCCACTGCCGCACCGGCGGCTTCGCCACCCTTGCTGTGCAGGCGGGCCTCGGCCTGAGCATCGGTATCGACCGTGAGGATGCCGTTGGCCACCGGGATGCCAGTCTGCATCTGCACCTGAAGGACACCCGCAGCGGAAGTATCGGACACCACCTCGAAGTGGTAGGTCTCGCCACGGATCACTGCACCCAAAGCCACCAAGGCATCGATGCGGGCACTCTGCGCGAGGGTGAGCAGGGCCACCGGCACCTCCAAGGCGCCAGGCACGCGCACTTCGGTGATGTCATCGGCCGCGACACCGAGGGCGAGCAGGCGCTGGCGGCAGTCGGCGAGCAGAGCGCTGCAGACCGCGTCGTTAAAACGGCTGCAGACGATGCCGACGCGCAAACCACGGCCATCGGGGGCGAGTTGCGGGGCAGATGCGCTCATCGGAACATGGCAGGCGGTGGGGCAGCGCGCTCAGGACGCGGCGCGCTGGCCGGAGGCAGAACAGAGGTCAGAGGGTGCCACAAAACCGGCCACCTCGAGACCAAAACCGGCCATCGAAGGGATCTTGCGTGGTTGCGCCATGAGTCGCATGCGGCGCACACCGAGGTCAGCAAGGATCTGTGCGCCGATGCCGTAGTTGCGCAGATCGAACTTGACCGGCTCGGCTGGCTCCAGCGACGACTCGATGCGCTGCAGCAAGCTGGCGCTGCCATCTGGGCGGCGCAGCAGCACCGCCACACCGCGACCGGCAGCCGCGATGTGAGCCAGCGCCTGCGGCAGGCTCCAGGAGTGGCCACCGCCCTCGGCATCGAGCAGGTCGACCACCGAAAGCGGCTCGTGTACACGCACCAGCACCGGGTCGTCGGGGCCCCAGCTGCCAGCCACCAGCGCGAGATGCACGGTGGCGCTGCGCGTCTCCCTGAAAGCATGCAAGGTGAAGGCGCCCCACGGCGTCTGCACCTCGCGGCGGGCAGCCGCCACCACCAACCGCTCGGTGTGTGCGCGATAGCGGATGAGGTCGGCGATGGCGCCGATCTTGAGGCCGTGCGTCTGCGCAAAGGGCACCAGGTCGGGCAGACGCGCCATGGTGCCGTCGTCTTTGAGGATCTCGCAGATGACCGATGCCGGTTCGCAGCCAGCGAGCATGGCCAGATCGCAGCCGGCCTCGGTGTGGCCGGCACGCACCAGCACGCCCCCCGGCTTGGCGATCAGCGGAAAGATGTGGCCGGGCTGCACCAGGTCTTCGGGGCGGGCGTCCTTGCGCACCGCCGCCATCACGGTGGTGGCGCGGTCCTGCGCGGAGATGCCAGTGGTCACACCTTGCGCCGCCTCGATGCTCACCGTGAAAGCCGTCTGCAGCGGCGCGCGGTTGTCGCGCACCATGGGCTTGAGGCCGAGCTGCTCGGCGCGCTGCGGCGTGATGGTGAGGCAGATGAGGCCGCGGCCGAAGCGCGCCATGAAGTTGATGGCCTCAGGCGTCACGTGCTCGGCGGCCATGACAAGATCACCCTCGTTCTCGCGGTCGGCCTCGTCGACCAGCACCACCATCTTGCCGGCGGCGATGTCGGCGATGATCTCTTCGACGGGCGAGAGGCGGATGTCGGGGTCGTGGATCATGGCGGGTGCGGTGGCGTAGGCGGTGGATGATGCCTCAAGCATGACCGGCAGTCTCATTGAAACGCGCGGCATAACGCGCCAGCAGGTCGACCTCCAGATTGACCCGCGCGCCCGGCACCAGCCCGCCGAGGGTGGTCACCGCCAGCGTGTGCGGGATGAGATTGACCTGGAACGCGCCATGCCCCGCGGGCAGCGCAGCCAAGACCGGATCGTCGGCCACCGGCGCGTCGGCCACTCGGTTCACCGTAAGGCTGACGCCCTGCACGGCCACCGAGCCCTTCTGCGCCACATAGCGCGCCAGCGCATGCGGCATGGCTATGGTGAGGCGGCGGTTGTCGCCGAGTGGCTCAAAGCCGAGCACCGCGCCGGTGCCATCGACATGGCCGGTGACGAGATGACCGCCGAGACGGTCGGCCAGACGCAGCGACTTCTCCAGATTGACCGGCCCGGGCTCGCCCAGACCCACGGTACAGCGCAGGCTCTCGGCGGAAACGTCGAACGCGAGGGTGCCGCCGTCGAGCGCGACCACGGTGAGGCAACAGCCGTTGACGGCGATGCTGTCGCCCAGCGCGACATCGGCGAGGTCGAGGGTGGCGGTGGCGGGCGAACCCGGCTGGACGCGCAGCCGCAGGCCACCCGCTGTGGGCTGTATCTCGACGATGCGGCCTACGGCCGCCACCATGCCGCTAAACACGGGGCGCCTCGCGCGGGTGCAAGGTGACGCGCAGATCGGGGCCGAGCATGCGGACGTCGGCAATGACAAAGCCGGGTGCGTGCTCCATGGTCTCCAGCGCAGGCAGGGCGAACATGCCGCGGCCGCTGCTGCCCATGACCCTCGCGTTGAGATAGACGATGAGCTCGTCGACCAGCCCCTTGCCGATGAGCGCCCCGTTGAGGTTCTGCCCGGCCTCTACCAGCACTTCGTTAAGGCCGCGCTCGCCCAGCGACTTGAGCAGACGCGACAGATCCACGCGGCCGCGCGCGGTGTTGAGCTGCAGCACCTCGGCACCGGCCGCCCGCACTGCCTCGATGCGGTCGTCGTCGCTGCTGGCAGTGGCCACCAACACGCCACCCGGCTCGCGCAGCGTGGCGGCGTGGGTGGGAAAGGCGAGGTTGTTGTCCACCACCACGCGCAGCGGCTGCCGCTCGGTGTCGACGTGGCGCACGTTGAGCAGCGGGTCATCGGCCAGCAGGGTGCCGATGCCGGTCATCACCGCACAGGCCTGCGCACGCAGGCGATGTACATCGGTGCGGGCCGGCTTGCCGGTGATCCAGCGGCTGTCACCGTCGGCCAACGCGGTTCGGCCGTCGAGTGTGGCCGCGACCTTGAGTCGCAGCCACGGCCGGCCGCGCGTCATGCGCGAGATGAAGCCGCGGTTGAGCGCCGCAGCGGCCTCGGCCATGAGGCCCGCGCGCACACCGACACCCGCCGCCTGCAGGGCCGCAGCTCCGCCGCCAGCCACTTCCGGATTGGGATCGGGCATGGCGTAGACCACCTCGGCGATGCCCGCGGCGATGAGCGCATCGGTGCAGGGCGGGGTGCGGCCAGTGTGGCTACAAGGCTCGAGAGTGACGTAGGCCGTGGCGCCGCGCACCGGCACGGTAGAGGCTGCGATGGCCGCGACCTCGGCATGCGGTCCACCGGCCCGCACGTGCCAGCCCTCACCCACCACCTCGCCGCCCTTGACCAGCACGCAGCCCACCCGTGGGTTGGGGGTGGTGGTGAACAGCCCGCGGGCAGCCAGACGCAGTGCCTGCGCCATGTACCTGTGGTCGTCTCGGGTCCAGTCGGTCATCTGCTGCCTGAATTAAAGGTCTTCGATCACCTGACGGAAATCGTTGACATCCTTGAAACTGCGATAGACCGACGCAAACCGCACGTAAGCCACCTTGTCGAGCCGGTGCAGCGCCGACATCACCCTCTCGCCGATGTCGCGCGAAGCGATCTCGCGCTCGCCCGACGCCAGCAGTTGCTGCACCACACCAGCGATGGCGGCGTCCACCTGCTCAGCCGGCACCGGCCGCTTGTGCAGAGCACGAGCAAAGGCGGTGCGCAGCTTGTCGCGATCGAACTCCTGTCGCTGGCCATTGCCCTTGACCACTTGCGGCAGGCGCAGTTCGCTGCTCTCGACCGTGCTGAAGCGACGGTCGCAGGTCACGCAACGGCGGCGGCGACGGATGCTGCTGCCATCGTCGCTGGCACGCGAGTCGACCACCTGCGTATCGGACTCGCCGCAGAAAGGGCATCTCATGGGGCGTTATGAGCCGGTGCCGGGCCGGCCGTGAAGGTCTCGGTCACAGCGCCATGATACCCCTGCGCGGTCGCACGACACCGGCCAGACCGGCGAAGGTGCCACCTAGGCCAGCGCGATGAGCCCTACCCCGGCGACCATCACCGCGCCCGCCAACAGATTGCGCCGCAGGTTAGGCTCGCTCAGCCACAGCGCGCCCAGCACGATGCCCCAGAGCAGGCTGGTGCGCTTGACCGCAAGCATATAGGCCGTCTCCACACCGACCAGCGCCACAAAGTGGGTGAGGATCATCAGCCCCATCCAACCGGTGCTGGCCCACAACCAACGGTTGCGCCACGGCAGGCTGCGCAGCACCTGTCCGCGCCGATCCAGCGCCAGCAATGCGGTGACCCCGACCAGCGAGAAGTAGAGCGCGCCGAGGAACATCGGCGGCAGCTGCGCCAGCGGCGCACGGCTGAAGACGCCGGTGAAGGCGTAGATGCTGGCAGCAGTGAGCATGAGCCGGGCCGACGGCTGGCGCAGCGGCGCGGTGAGGGGGCGGTGCCAGCCATCGCGCAATTCGCCGATGTTGAGCAGCCAGGCGCCACCGAACACCAGCAGGATGCCGGCAAGCCCGAGCCCGGTCACCGACTCGCCGAGGATCGGCCCACCGATAGCGGCCACCAGCACCGGCGTGAAGGCGTGATACGGCAATGACTGCGAGAGATCGGCGCCTTGGATGGAGCGCAGATAGAAGCCGATGGCGATGACCTCGAGGATGGCCGAAGGCAGCAGCCACGCCCAGGTGCTGGGTGGCACCTCAGCCGGCCAAGTGGCCGCCACAAGCGGCAGCAGAAACACCAATGGCAGGCAGCAGCGGGCCACCGAGAGTTGCCGCGGCGTGAGATGGCGCAGGCCCCGCTTGGTGCTGGCGTCGGCCATGGCCATGCCAAAGGCGCAGGCCAATGCCCAGCCGAGCCAGCTCATCGCAGCCGCCCGCCCATGCCGCCCCCGCGGATGCCGGCAGCTACCGTCGGCAGGCTACTGGGCGGCAGCGCGAGCGATGCCGGAAAGGATCTCCTCGCGTGCCGCCTTGGGGCCCTTCCAGCCCTTGACCTTGACCCACTTGCCAGCCTCGAGGTCCTTGTAGTGCTCGAAGAAATGCTTGATCTGCAGCAGACGCTCGGGCTGCAGGTCTTCGGGCTTCTTCCAGTGCTTGTAGAAGGGCAGGATCTTGTCGATGGGCACGGCGAGCAACTTGGCGTCGCCGCCGGCCTCGTCCTCCATCTCCAACAAGCCCAGTGCGCGGCACTGCACAACGGCCCCGGCGTGCACCGGGAAAGGCGTGACAACCAGCACGTCGACCGGATCACCGTCGTCGGAGATGGTGCCCGGGATGTAGCCGTAGTTACACGGGTAGTGCATCGAGGTCATCATGAAGCGGTCGACAAACAAGGCGCCGGTGTCCTTGTCTACCTCGTACTTGATGGGGTCGGAGTGGGCCGGGATCTCGATGATGACGTTGAACTCGTCCGGGGCATTGTCGCCCGGCATGACGTTGTACAGGGCCACTGTCGGGCCTCCTTGCTCTGGTCTGGGTCAGTTGCAGATTTTACGGCAAGGGGCTTTTTTTTGCCGCTATGCAGCATGGACAAATTCCAAAAATCCCGCCCCGAAGCGTTGCTAGACAGGCTCCAGAGGGCCGATACTGCACGCCGACCGCAGCGGGGTTTCGCCCTCCACAGAGCGGTCGCACTGACATGACAACCATCACGAACCACGTCTGAAGGAGTTGACAATGCACGAGGGCATCCTTCTCGCCCTGCTCTGTGGCGCAGCTGCCATCCTCTATGGCCTGCTGTCCAGCCGCTGGATCATCGCGCAGCCCACCGGTAACGATCGCATGCGTGAGATCGCCGCCGCCATCGAGGCTGGCGCCTCGGCCTACCTGGGCCGCCAGTACCGCACCATCGCCATCGTCGGCGTGGTGCTGTTCGTTCTCATCTGGGCCTTCCTGCAGCCGGTCACGGCGGTCGGGTTCGCCATCGGCGCGGTGCTCTCGGGCGCGGCCGGCTTCATCGGCATGAACATCAACGTGCGCGCCAACGTTCGCACCGCCGAGGCCGCCCGCAACGGCATCAACCCGGCGCTCGCGGTGGCCTTCCGTGGCGGCGCCATCACCGGCATGTTCGTCATCGGCCTCGGGCTGGTCGGCGTGGCCGGCTTCTACGCCTTCCTCATCAGCGGCAACGAGGGTGGAGACCTGCACCACACGCTCGAGCCACTGATCGGCCTTGCCTTCGGCTCGTCGCTCATCTCCATCTTTGCGCGTCTGGGCGGCGGCATCTTCACCAAGGGCGCCGATGTGGGCGCCGACCTGGTAGGCAAGGTCGAGGCCGGCATCCCCGAAGACGACCCGCGCAACCCGGCGGTGATCGCCGACAACGTAGGTGACAACGTCGGCGACTGCGCCGGCATGGCCGCCGACCTGTTCGAGACCTACGCGGTGACGGTGATCGCCACCATGCTGCTCGGTGCGCTCACACTCACCGGCGGCGGCACCAACGCGGCGGTCTATCCGCTGGCGCTCGGTGGCGTGTCGGTGATCGCATCGATCATCGGCACCTACTTTGTCAGCTACTCGGGCAAAGGCAAGATCATGAACGCGCTCTACAAGGGCCTGATCGTTGCAGCCGTGCTGAGTGTGGTGGCGTTCTGGTTCGTCACCGGCTGGCTGATGGGCGATTCGGGCATACCGGTAGCCAACCTCTGGGGCGCTTGTCTGGTCGGCATCGTGCTGACGGGTGCCATGGTGGTCATCACCGAGTACTACACGGCCACCGAATACGCGCCGGTGCGTCACGTCGCCAAGGCCTGCGAGACCGGCCACGCCACCAACATCATCGCTGGCATCGCGGTGTCGATGCGCTCAACCGCCTGGCCCGTGATCAGCGTCTGCATCGCCATCTACGCCGCCTTCGCGCTAGCCGGCCTGTACGGCATCGCCATCGCCGCCACCGCCATGCTGAGCATGGCCGGCATCATCGTGGCGCTGGACGCCTACGGCCCGATCACCGACAACGCGGGTGGCATCGCCGAGATGGCGGGCTTGCCGTCGAGCGTACGCGACGTGACCGATCCGCTGGATGCGGTGGGCAATACCACCAAGGCAGTGACCAAGGGCTACGCCATCGGCTCGGCCGGCCTGGCCGCGCTGGTGCTGTTCGCTGACTACACCCATGCTCTCAAGGGTGCCGGCCTCGAGGCACAGTTCGATCTCTCCGACCATATGGTCATCATCGGCCTGTTCATCGGCGGCCTGATCCCGTTCCTGTTCGGCGCCATGGCGATGGAAGCGGTGGGCCGCTGCGCCGGCGCGGTGGTGGAGGAGGTGCGCCGCCAGTTCCGCGAGATCAAGGGCATCATGGAAGGCACAGCCAAGCCGGAATATGGCCGTGCGGTGGACATGCTCACAGCGGCTGCGATCAAGGAGATGATCGTGCCATCGCTGCTGCCGGTGGTGGTGCCGATCCTGGTCGGCGTGTTGCTGGGCCCCAAGGCGCTGGGTGGGCTGCTGATGGGCACCATCATCACCGGCCTGTTTGTCGCCATCAGCATGTGCACCGGCGGCGGCGCCTGGGACAACGCCAAGAAGTACATCGAAGACGGCCACCACGGCGGCAAGGGCAGCGAGGCCCACAAGGCCGCGGTGACCGGCGACACGGTGGGCGACCCCTACAAAGACACGGCTGGCCCGGCGGTGAACCCGCTGATCAAGATCATCAATATCGTGGCGCTGCTGATCGTGCCGCTGATCGGGTAAGGCTTGAGCGCCCGGGGCCATGCTCCGGACAAAAAGGCCCGGGAGACCGGGCTTTTTTGTTGGCTCGCCCCGGACTGGCCGGGTCAGGGATACGCCGTCTCAGACCGCCGGCACCACACAGTTCACGCCGGTGCCACGCAAGCCGCAGTAACCTGCCGGATTCTTGTCTAAATACTGCTGGTGGTCCGGCTCGGCATACCAGAACGGGGGCGCCTCGCGGATCTCGCTGGTGATGGCGCCGCGCCCCGCAGCCCTCAGCGCTGCCTCGTAGGCCACGGCAATTGCGCGCGCCTGAGCCAACTGCTCAGGCGCGGTGGTGTAGATGGCGGAACGGTACTGGGTGCCGGAGTCATTGCCCTGACGCATGCCCTGGGTCGGGTCGTGCGACTCAAAGAAAACGCGCAGCAGGTCCACGTAGGAGATGAGTGCCGGATCGAAGACCACGCGCACCACCTCGGTGTGTCCGGTCAGGCCGCTACACACCTCAGGGTAGGTCGGGTTGGGCGTATAGCCGCCGGCGTAGCCCACTGCGGTGGTCCAGACCCCTGGCTGCTGCCAGAAACGGCGCTCGGCGCCCCAGAAGCAGCCCATACCGAACACCGCCTCCTGCAGGCCGGCCGGCCAAGGCGGCTGCAGCGGGTGGCCAGTGACCGCGTGGTGGGCCGGCACCGGCATCGGCGTGCTGCGACCCGGCAAGGACTCGGCGGCGCTGACCATGCGCGAGAGGCCCATCAGTAGTCTTCCTCTTCCTCGTCGTCGTCCTCTTCCTCTTCTTCGTCCTCCACCAGGCTGCTGGCATCGCCGCGGACGCTGATGTGCAACATGTCGCCGTCGTTGCCGACCAGTTCGTATTCGATGTCTTCGAGGCCATTGCTGTCGATCAGCGCTTCGGAGAGCAACTCCATGATGCGGTCGCGATCGTTGTCGATGATGTCGTCGAGCTCGATGGCGATCACACCCTCCACGAGGCCGTCGGCGTCCATTTGGCGACGAACCTGCGCAGCGGTGAGCGGGCGGGTCAGAAGGTCATAGTCCATGCGGGGTCTCCTTGGATGCTGCGGAACTTGACCGTCGGTGGGGGCTCAGAGTTCAGTGCGGATCACACGGCGAACGCCGGAAAAAACCGCTACCGGCTTGTGCGGATCGCCGAGCCGACCACCACCGAGGAGACCCTTATGCCTGTTCTGCGCGCACTGGCGCTCGCCGCCCTGCCCCTTTCGCTGTTGTCTGCCAACGCGCCCGCTGTGGAGCCGGCCGAGAAGGTCGAGATGAGCTACTTCTACGATGTCGCCGTGTTCGAAGTCACCTTGCCCGGCGATTACACGCCCAAGCTGGCCGATTTTGGCAAGCCTTCGGTCAACCCCGGCGATGTCCACGCCAGCGTCGGCCCGACGCGCGTCGACAGCGGCCAGTACGCCGAGTTTGATGTGATGGCGCTGGCTAAGGACCTGAAAAAGAACGCCGGCCCCACTTACCCGCCACGCCTAGTGGCCAATGTAGCCATTCCCAAAGGGGATTCGCTGCGCTTCCCATGCGGCGTTGGCAGCAACGTAGACCTTGACTTCAAAGAGGCCGCCGACGCCGACGACAAGCCGGCCACCGTCGTGGCGCGGTATCAGACCATGTTCATCGCCGACCGCGAAGTGGCTGATCTGGGCCTCGGCCTCATCGGCAAGATGGAGCCGGCTGGCGAAGCCTCGTTCCGCTTTGTCACCCTCAGCGGCCAGACGGTGGGCATCACCATGCTGCGTCCCAGCCCTGAAGGCAAGCAGGAAGGCTGCATCCTTCTGATGCGGCCCTGACGGCCTCGAGCCCATCCCCAGCCGGGCGGCTCGGCTCAGAGCCGGCCTCCGGCACCTAGCGGACTTGCACAGTCCGCTTTTTTTGACGCTCTCTACGGCCGAGGGGCCTCACACCCCCGCTAGGGGACGCCCGCGCATGGCCCAGCTGCTCCGCTCCATCTCGTTCAAGATCTTTGGCGTGGCCGTTGGCCTCTGGCTGGTCAATGTACACCACCAGCGCAGGTCATGATGAAGCGCTGCGAGATGCTCAGGCGCCGCCCGCCGGCCAGCTGGGACGGTGTCTGGATCCTCACCAGCAAATAGTGGCGGCGTTGACCCTCGGATGGCGGCGACTTATAATTTCGGGCTCGCTTCCCCGATAGCTCAGTCGGTAGAGCAACGGACTGTTAATCCGTGTGTCCCTGGTTCGAGCCCAGGTCGGGGAGCCACTCAGACGCAAGCACGCAGCCCAACCAGCGATGGTTGGGCTTTTTGCTTTCTGCGCTACCGCCGCAGTTCGGCTCTGGCGAGCCCTGCAAGGGGCTCGCCAGAGCATCAAAGGCCACCGGCCTCGAAGCGTGCCCCGGTTCAGGTCGTGGCGACCCGCTGCACCCTGCTGGCGACACCCCGCTCCACCGGATTGCCGTCGGCATCCAGTCGCTTTACAGCCATGGAGAGCGGCGAGCCCACGCGCTTGGCCACCCCTTGGATCTGCTGCACCATGGTTTCGGAGAGCACCAGGCCGGCAGCAAGCAGCAGCACCCCCTTCTGGTTCCTCCAATCACGCGCCAACACCATTTGGCTGCGCAGCTCGAAAGCGTCGAGCTCGAGCGAGTCCTCTTCTACTTGAGGCAACCGCGCCACCACACGCTCCAGCGCCTCGACCACCGCACCGGGGAAGCGTCCCCCCACCTGCCTGCGCGTCTCGCCGATGGCGGCGCTCTGCGTACGCCGTTCCATGGTGCGCCGCCCCATCACCAGATCGAGGTAATGCTTGGTGGCACTCAGGATCGACGCGCCGACCGGCACCGCATCGCCGGTGAGGCCATCGGGAAAGCCCATGCCATCCACCCGCTCGTGCTGGTGGCGGATCAGCATGGAAGCGTTGGTCAGCTCTTCGATCGGCATGAGGATGATCTCGGCGTTGAGCGGATGCTGGCGGTACAGCTTGAACTCCTCGGCTGTCATGGCCGCTTGGGCCTTGTCGAGCAGGTCGTCAGGGAAACCGATCTTGCCGATCTCATGCATCAGCGCAGCGTGGTAGACGTCGCTCTGCACCTCCGCCGACAGGTTCATCTCGACGGCCACCTCGCGAGCGATGAACGCCGCGCGATGGCAGTAGCCCGCCAGACGGCCGTTGCGATGCTCAAGCACCGACGACAGCATGCGGATGGACGCGTCGAAGTTGCTGCGGACCTTGCGCACCGCCTGCTGTAACTCGCCGTTGAGCCGCTGCAGCGCCTCATTGGCCTGCTCCAGCCGCTCGATGCTCACCAGCTTGAGGTGTGCACGCACCCGCGCGAACAGCACCGGCGGGCTCACCGGCTTGTAGATGTAGTCCACAGCGCCGGCCTCAAGCCCCTGCGTCTCGTTGACATCATCAGCGAGGGCGGTGACGAAGATCACCGGGATGCCCGCTGTGCGAGGGTCTTGCTTGAGCCGCCGACAGGCTCCGAAGCCGTCGAGGTTGGGCATCATCACGTCGCAAAGGATGAGATCGGGGAGGCGCTCGTTGGCGATCTCGATGGCCTGCTCACCATCCTTGGCGAACAGCAATCGATACTCGTCCTTGAGGATCTCGCGCAGGATGGCCAGGTTGGTGCTCTCGTCATCCACCAGCAGCAAGGTGGGCTTTTCGGCGGAAATAGACATGCTCTCGTGTACCCCTCTCAACTCTGCCGAAGTGGCTCGAGGGCGCTCAAGGCAGCCTCGAAATCAAAGGAATCGATGGCCCGCTGCAGCGGCTCGAAACGGTCTCGCGGACAGGCTGCTCGCAACTCCTGCAGCACATCCTCGTCGATCTCGAAGCTGCGGAAGGTGGCCGCAGCCCGATCGATGAGTGCCGCGAGGTCGTTCGCTGCGAGCGGCCGTGCGCCAGCCTCCACCGGCTCCTCGCGGAGCGCCCGCTGCTCGAGGAAGCCTGCGACGATCTCCACTTCCTCGGCGAGATGCGCCAGCGTGGCCGCGTATTGCTCCGCCGAACAAGCCACCGCCTGAGCTTCGGCGCGCTTGGCCGCATCGGCGAGGCGCACGAGCGAGAGATTGGCGGCGGCACCCTTGAGGCGGTGCATGTTCTGCTTGACACGATCGGCGTCGGGCATGGGCTCGGCAGTCTGGGCTTGCAGCGACTGGCGGCTCTCGGCGATGAAATTGTGGATGGCGCGGCTCAGCACCTCTTCGCTACCCCAGCGCTTGATACCGCTGGTCCAGTCGATGTGCTCAGCGGCAGCGTCGCTGACCTCGCCACGGCGCGCCCACGCCGCAGACGCGACGGGGGTGAGCTTGCCGCTGGTGACGCGGACGATCTCGGCACGCAGCACAGCCACTTCCAGCGGCTTCATGACAAAGCTGTCCATGCCCGCCTCGATGGCCAGATGCCGTCGCTCGGCCGTTACGCTGGCGGTGAGTGCGATCATCGGCACCCGCGGCGATTGCCGCTGATTCTCGATGTGGCGGATCTCGCGTGCGGCCTCGAAGCCATCCATGACCGGCATGTGGACGTCCATCAGTACCAGGTCGAAGGGCTGCGCGCAGTAAAGGTCCACCGCAGCACGGCCATTGGCGGCCGATGCCACCTCGTGCCTGCCCTTGGCCAGAACATTGACCAGCAGATCGATGTTCTGAGGGGCATCGTCCACCACCAGGATGCGCAACGGACGAATGTCGTCGATGCCACTGCCGGTGACCTCGGCGGGCCTCTGACCCGGCCGCAGCGGCAGGAACACGCGAAACTCGCTGCCTCTGCCCAACTCGCTCTTGACCTCGATCCGACCACCCATGAGCGTGACCAGTTGCCGCACGATGGTAGTGCCGAGGCCGGTGCCCCCAAAGCGGCGCGTGATCGACCCATCCGCCTGCGAGAACGGCTCGAAGATCTTCTCGATGCGGTCGGGCGCGATGCCGATGCCGGTGTCGCGCACCGCGATCTCCACCAGGCCGGCGTCGCCACCGACATCCACCATCACGCTGCCGCGCTCGGTGAACTTGATCGCATTGCTCATGAGGTTGAGCAGTATCTGCCGCAGCCGCTCCGGATCGCCGCTGTAGTAGGGCGGCAGTTCTGACTTGTACTGGAGTTCGAGCGCGATGCCCTTTTGATCGGCGAGCACACTCAGGGTGTCGACGCAGTGCTCACAGACCGAATGCAAGGAGAAATCGATCTGCTCGATCTGCACGCTGCCGTGCTCGAGCTTGGAAGCGTCAAGGATGTCGTTGAGCAGATGCAGCAGCGACCGCGCCGACGTGGAGATGGTGTCGACATAGTGGCGCTGCTTGTCGTCGAGCCGCTCCTGCGTCAGCAGGTCGGCAAAACCGATGATGGCGTTCATCGGCGTGCGGATCTCGTGGCTCATGTTCGCCAGGAACATGGACTTGGACGCCGTGGCCGACTCGGCGCTGCGCACCGCCTCACGCAACGCCTCGTTGAGCGCGTGGCGCTCAGTGAGGTCGATGGCGAACTTGATCACCTTGTAAATGCGCCCGTCGTGATCAGACACCGGGTTGTATGAGGCCTGCATGTGCACCAGACGGCCACTCTTGGTGCGTCGCACGAAATCATCGCGCTGCGGCTCGCCGCGGCGCAACGCAGCCCAGAAGGTGGTGTAGCGTTCCTGATCGAAGGTCTCCGGGTCGAGCAGCCGTGTGTGGTGCTCGCCGATCAACTCCTCTGGCGCAAATGCAAGGATGCTGGCCATCTGCGGGCTGATGTCGAGCACCCGGCCCTTGAGATCGAACTCGATCACCGCCACCGAGCGCTTGATCGCCGCCACCACACCTTCGAAGTCGGCGTTGCGACGCTTCTGGTCGGTGATGTCGGTGGCGAACTTGACGATCTTCACCACCTGACCGTCGGCGTCCATCACCGGGTTGTAAGTGGCCTGTAGCCAGACGTCGCGGCCAAGGCTGTCGACGCGCTTGAATTGCCCCGAGCGAAAACGGCCCTCCCCCAGACTGCGCCAGAACTCGGCGTAACCGGGCGTACGGACGTAGGCCTCCTCGCAGAACATGAGGTGGTGGCGGCCCAGCACCTGCTCCGCGCTGTAGTTGAAGATGCGCAGGACGTTGTCGTTGGCGCGCAGCACACGGCCGGCCAGATCGAACTCGATCACCGCCTGCGACAGGTCGAGCGCCAACATCTTGGCCTCGAAGTCGGCATTGCGCACCTTGTCGGCAGTGACGTTGGTGGCGAACTTGACGATGCTGCGCACGGCACCGTCGTCGCCGAACACCGGGTTGTAGGACGCTTGGATCCACACCGTACGGCCCTGCTTATCGACCCGCGCAAACTCGCCGGCGTGAACCTCACCTGAACGCAAGCGGGCCCAGAACGCCTTGTATTCAGCGGAAGTGGCGTATTCCGGACGACAGAGCGTGGCGTGTGGCCTGCCCTCGAGTTCCTCAGCGGAATACCCCATCCATGAGAGGAAGTTGGCGTTGGCAGTGACGAGGCGGCCATCGAGGTCGAGTTCGACCACGCCCTGAACGCGGTCGATGGCGTTCAGCAGGGCTTGCAGCTCTGCGTTCTTGCGCAGATAAGCGGACGCGGTGACGTCGTTCAAAAACCAGTTGCCCGATTTGGTAGAAATACCTGATTCAGTAATTTACTACGAATCGGTGCAGGCCGAGCCTGCTCGGGTGACTGGTGGGAGCGCTAAAGGTGCTACATCTCCAGGCAGATCTTGCCGAAGTGGCGGTTGGACTCCTGGTGGCGGAATGCCGCGACGATGTCCTCGAGCGGGTAGCAAGAGTCGATCACCGGGCGGATGCCACTGGCCTCTACCGCGCGGATCATGTCGAGCTGATGCTTGCGGTTACCCACCAAGACCCCCTGCAGGCGCAGGTGGCGGGCGATGGTGGTGATCACCGACATGCCACCCTCCAGGCCGGTGAGGATGCCGATGATCGCCACGTGGCCGCCGATTCGCGCTGCCAGCATGGATTGCGCCAGCGTGCCCGGTCCGCCCACTTCCACCACGTGATCGACACCCACGCCGCCAGTGAGCCGTCGCGCCGTGTCACCCCAGGCTGGATCGTCGCGGTAGTTGATGACGTGATCGGCACCCAGCTGGCGCAGACGCTCGGCCTTGGCGGCGCTCGAGGTGGTAGCGATGACGGTGGCGCCGGCCGCCTTGGCAAACTGCAGCGCATACACCGACACCCCACCCGTGCCTTGGGTGAGCACGGTGTCGCCAGATTTGATCCGCCCGCTCTCGAACAGCGCATACCAGGCGGTGAGGCCGGCACAGGTGAGTGTGGCCGCCTCGGCGTGGCTCCAGCCCTGCGGCGCCAGCGTGAAGGCGCTGGCCGGCGCGGTGACTGCCTGCCGCGCGTAGCCATCGATGCCGTCGCCCGGCACGCGCGCAAAGTCACCCTGCGCGAGACCCGGTTCGCCATCCGACCATTCAGGGAAGAACAGGCTGACCACGTGGTCGCCGACCTTGAGGTCGGTCACGCCGGCGCCCACCGCCGTCACCACACCAGCACCATCCGACATCGGGATGCGCGGCTCGCTGGGGCCCCAGGCGCCGCTCACCACGGCGTAGTCGTGGTAGTTGAGCGAGCTGGCATGCAGACGCACGCTGATCTCGCCGGTGCCGGGTGCACGCGTCTCGCTGCTCGTGACGACAACGTTGTCGAAGCCCCCTCCAGGCTGCACGACGATGGTCTGGATACTCATGGGCCGTCTCTCCCTGACTCGAGGATGCTGGCGTACGCCGCCGCCTACTCCACCTTGGCGGCTGCGCGCAGGTCACGCACCATCTGTTCGATGGCGCGGCGCTGCATGAACTGGTTGAGCTCGCCACGCACCTGCTCAAAGGCGGGCGGCTCGGCATTGCGGATGTCGTCGACACGGATGATGTGAAAACCGAAGTCGGTCTTGACCGGTTCGCTGGTCTCGCCCTTCTTGAGCTTCTTCATCGCATCCATGAACGACGGCACGAGGTTGGCGTTGGTGCGCACCCAGCCGAGTTCGCCGCCCTTGCTCTTGGTGCCGGTGTCTTCCGAAAGCGTCGAAGCCAGCTTGTCGAACTTCTCGCCCTTCTTGAGCCGGCTCAGCACCGACTTGGCCGCTTTCTCGTCTTTGACCAGGATGTGCCGCGCCTGAAACTCTTCGATGGCAGACAGCTCGCTCTTGAGCTTGTCGTACTCGGTGCGCAGATCGGCCTCGGCCACCGGATGATCCTTGGCCCAGGTCTGCAGATAACTGTTGATCAGGATGTTGCTGCGGGCGAGGTCGATCTGGTCACGCACCTCTTCGCGCTTGTCGAGGCCCTCCTTGCCGGCTTGCTGCAGGATGAGCTCGCGGGCGATGAGTTCGTCCTTGATGCGGCTGCGCAGGTCGGGCGTGTCCTGTTGCCCTTGCGTGATGAGGTTGCGAGCCGCCGTCTCGACCTGAGAAGCGCGGATCGCGACACCATTGACCTTGGCCACCACGTCATCGGCAGCGTTGACCAGCGGTGCGGCGAGGGAAAGGGCCATTGCGGCCACGATAATGGGATGACGCTTCATGTCATTGGGCTCCGGGACCGGGGCGATGCGCCCCGCGATGGCGCGAGAGTATAGGGCCAGACGCGGTCTTGCCGCCCCCTCAACCTGCAGCGACTTCGACCGGTGTGAGGGCTGTGATGGCGAGCGCGTGCAGACGCGTCGGCATGAGATCGCCCACCAGCGCATACACGGCGCGATGGCGGGCCACGGTGCCCAGACCCTCGAACTGCGACGAGACGATGCGCAGGACCAGATGGCCACCGCCGTTGCTGCCCGCATGGCCCGCGTGGCGAGCGCTGTCGTCGCGCAGCTCGAGGACAGCCGGCGCCAGTGCCTGCAACCGGGCGCGCACCTCGTCGGCCAGCGCCAACGGGGGCGTGGGGAGCCCTGCAGCCTGCGCAACCACTGGCGTGGTCATTGCGGAAAGACCTTGCGGAACGGCTTGACCGTGACCCGCGCGTAGACACCGGCAGCCACATAGGGGTCAGCGTCGGCCCAGGCCTGCGCGTCGGCCAGCGAGTCGAACTGCGCCACCACCAGGCTTCCGCTGAACCCGGCCGGGCCCGGGTCTTCGCTGTCGATGGCCGGGTGCGGACCTGCGAGAAGCAAGCGGCCCTCGGCCTGCAGCGCGCTCAGCCGCTCGATGTGCGCAGGCCGTGCCTGCACACGCAGCGGCAGCGATGCGGGGACGTCTTCACTGATGATGGCGTAGAACATACGGGTCTCCAAACGGGGAAGGGCGGGCGAAGGTGTGCAGTCGGCGGCGCAGCCCAAGTGGCGGTGCGATGCGCAGCCTCAACCGCCATCGGGCTCCCGCGGCAGGTGGCGCGACAGCCATAGGCCCTGCGCAGCCACGAACAGCAACATCAAACCGATGCCGCCATAGAGCTTGAAACTGACCCAAGTGGCCTCGTCGAAGCGCTGCGCCACGTAAAGGTTGAGCGCGCCCATGGTGGCAAAGAAAGCCACCCACGCCAGGTTGAGCCTTGCCCACACCGCTGGCGACAGTTGCAGCTGTTCGCCCATCAGCCGCTGGATGAGATTGCGCCGCAGCAGCCAAGCCGAGCCAGCGAGCGTTGCGGCGAAGGTCCAGTAGAGCAGCGTGGGTTTCCACATGATGAAGTCCGGGTCCTGCAACCACAGAGTGAGCCCCCCCATCACGACGATAAGCGCCAGACTCACCCACAGCATGGTGTCGACACGCCGGCGCAGCGCCAGAAGCCAGCTCACCTGCGCCACGGTAGCTGCGATGGCCACAGCGGTCGCCAGCAAGATCGGCGCCATCCGCTCACCGATGCCTCCCAGGCCGAGGTCGGCGAGCAGCTGCACGGCCATGGCGGCATCGCTGCCTGCCCAGCGGTAAGCGACGAAAAAGAGGATGACGGGCAGCAGGTCAAAGAGAAATCGCATAGGTGCCGATGATAACCGCAGCCCAGCAACCTCATCTGCCGCTCTACTGGCCAGTGGGGGGGCGCTGATGGAGGCGAGGCTTGCCGTCGGGTGGTGGGCGGGCCCTTCTCGGGTCGACTCTTCTCGCTCCCGCTCGCTGGCGCTCGGAGGTCGCAGCGAAGAGCCTCCCCTGTGCGGTGGCCCGCCAGCGGCGGATGCTGCCGGTGGTTGGCGGGGCTTCCATCGGGACACTCTTCTCGCTCCCGCTCGCTTGCGCTCGGAGGTCGCAGCGAAGAGCTTTCCCGATGCGCCCCGCCAGCGGCGCTCAGCGGAGCACCGCAAACCGTCAACGGGCGGCCCCCGTCCGGTGGTCTTTCCGAAGCGACTTCCGAGCGCAGCGAGAGGAGCGAGGAAAGCCACCACCGGAGGTAGTGGGCCGCCAACCCCTCCCCTGAGGTAGTGGGTCGCCCCCCCACGCCGCCCGAGGCAGTGGGCCGCCTCCTGCTACTCCGGTAACGCAAACACCGCGATGGTGTCGCCCGTAGTGAAGCCGAACAAGGAGTTGCCGCCCACCGCCACAGCGAGGTATTGACGGCCGTCGATGCTGTAGGTGATCGGCGGCGCGTTGACTCCGGCGTCAAGTGTCGTGCTCCAGAGTTGCTCGCCGGTGCGACTGTCGAAGGCGCCGATGCGCTGCTTGCCGATGCCGCTGAACACCAAGCCCCCGGCAGTTGCCAGCACACCGCCGATCAAGGGCTCTTCGGTGCGAACCTGCCAGCGCAGCGCACCATTGGTGAGATCCACTGCACTGAGCGTACCCGAGCGCTCGGTGCCCTCTTGTGTCGAGGCGTAATCAGTCGGCGTGCCGTCCTGGCGGGCCACCCGATGCGCGATGTAGCGGGTCGGCAGGTGCAGTGCGGCGACGAACATCAGCTGTTGCGACTCGTCGATGGCCGTTGGCGACCAGTTGGCACCACCGGCGATGCCCGGCGCGACCAGCACACCCTCACCGGGCGCGGGTGGAGAGAACAGGTTCAGTTGCGGCACGAAGGGCTCCGAGCGCACCAGCAGTTCGCTGGTCTGGCGGTCGTGCACGAACACCCAGCCCATCTTGCTGGCGTGGGCCAGTGCCGGGGTCGTACCAGCTCCGGTCTTGAGGTCGAACATCACCGCCGGGCTGGCCACGTCGTAGCCCCAGCGGTCGTGGGGCACCTGCTGGTAATGCCAGACGCGCTTGCCGGTCTCGATGTCGAGCACGATCAGCGACGAGGTGTACAGATTGTCGCCGGGGCGCGAGGCATCGGCCATCTGTGGCGATGGATTGCCGCTGCCGAAGGCGAGCCAGCCGCGCTCCGGGTCGATGGTCGGCGTGGCCCAGATCGAGCCGCCACCGTATCGCCAGCTGTCCGCATGGTGCGATGCCGCGGCCTTTTCGGCGGCGATGTCGCGGTTGAGCGGCACGCCGTAGGCGGTCTCGGCGGCGAAGTCGCCTTCCCAGCCTTGCTGAGTGATGTCGAACTGCCAAAGGCGCCGGCCGGTCTCGGCATCGAATGCGGCAAGGAAACCCGACTGGCCGTAATTGCCGCTGACGCCCACCACCGAAAGGCCGGCGTCAGGGTGCAGTCCGTAGCCGACGCCGTTGATGCCGACCAGCACCTTGCCTTGGTAGACCATCGGCGCCATGGCGATGCCGACGCCCGTAGCGCCGACGTCACCCACCTTGGCCAGCGGGTCATCAACACCCAGTTGCGCGGTGTTCTCGGTCTCGCCTTGGTAGGTGGCCACCGAGATGTCCCAGATCGGTCTGCCGGTTGCTGCGTCAAGTGCGATGAGTCGGCCATCGACGGTGCCGATGTAGACCTTGCCTCCAGCCACTGCGACGCCCCGGTTGGCGGGGCCGCAACACAGCTTCTGCCAGCGGAGAGAGTGCTTGTAGCGCCACTTCTCGGTACCGTTGCGGGCATCGAGCGCGAGCACGTGCGAGCCGGGCAAGGAGACATACATCACGCCGTCGATGACGATCGGCGTGGCCTGAAATGTGGCTTTGATGCCGGTCTTCGCGGTCCAGACCGGCGCGAGCCGGGCCACTGTTCCGCGTTCGATCTGTGCCAGCGGCGAGAAACGCTTGCCGCCAAGATCGTGGCCATGCAATGCCCAGTCGGCTGCGCCGCTGACGCGGGCCGCGCCGCCGAGGATGCAGCCGAGCAGCGCCAGATACCAGCCAGTGGTGGCAGTGGCCCTGCGGCGCGAGGGGTGTCTTGAATCAGCGATGGCGGGGAGGCCGGGATGCTGTGGCGTGGACATGGTGGCGGGCGGACGATCCGGGTCGGGGTTGCGGTGCGGATGCGAGCCGGCGTCAGGCTGCGCGTGGCTCATGCGCAAGACTAGCGCATCGAGCCACCGGCGCGCGTCGCTGCCGGGGCTGCCTGACCCCGGCGGGCCTGCTAGAGTGGCCTGCATGAGATTCGAAACTGTGTCCTCCACCACAGAAGTGCCATGGGTGGACATCCCGGCATTCGACGCGGCTCCCTTTGTGGCACGCCGCGCCGCCTTGCTGCAGCGCATGGGCAGCGGTGTGGCGGTCATTCCCACTGGCAGCGAAGTGCTGCGCAACCGCGACGCGCATTTCCCGTTCCGCTTCGACAGCTACTTCTACTACCTCACTGGCTTCACCGAGCCCGACGCGGTGCTGGTGCTGGTGGCCGGTGAGCAGCCGCGCAGCATCGTTTTTTGCCTGCCGAAGGACGATGCGCGCGAGATCTGGGACGGTTACCGCTACGGGCCGCAGCTGGCGCGGGAGCACTTCAGCTTTGACGAGGCGCATGAACTCGCTGCGCTCGATGAGCAGCTGCCCAAGCTGATGGCCGATCAGGATGCCGTGTGGTTCTCGCTCGGCCGCGACGCGGCCTGGGACGCGCGCCTGAACGGCTGGCTTAACGGTGTCCGCGGCCTGGTGCGCACGGGTGTGACGGCCCCGGGCGCGGTGCGCGACGTGCGCGTGCCGCTGGACGAGATGCGCCTGCTCAAGGACGCTGCCGAGCTGGCGACCATGCGACGCGCTGCGGCCATTTCCTGCCGCGCACACGCTCGTGCGATGCGCTTCACCCGTCCTGGGGTGCGCGAGTTCCAGGTCGAGGCCGAGCTGCTGCACGAGTTCCGCATGGGCGGCGCGCAAAGCCCGGCCTACGGCAGCATCGTCGCCACCGGCGCCAATGCCTGCGTGCTGCACTATCGCGCCGACAGCGCGGTCTGCCAGGACGGCGATCTGCTGCTGATCGACGCCGGCTGCGAGGTCGACGGCTACGCGAGTGACATTACCCGCACTTTTCCGGTCAACGGCCGCTTCTCCGGGCCGCAGCGCGACTGCTACGAGCTGGTGCTGGCGGCGCAGGCGGCGGCCTTTGCCGCCACCACGCCCGGCCGCCACTGGAACGAGCCGCACGACGCCGCGGTGAAGGTGCTGGCTCAGGGCTTCATCGACCTCGGCCTGCTGCAAGGCTCACTCGATGGCGTGCTGGAGAGCAAGGCCTACAGCCGCTTCTACATGCACCGCACCGGGCACTGGCTGGGCCTCGACGTGCACGACGCCGGTGACTACAAGCTTGCGGGTGAGTGGCGTCCGCTGCGGCCCGGCATGGTGCTGACCCTCGAGCCGGGTTGTTACATCCGGCCAGCTGAAGACATCGATGCGCGCTTCCACAACATCGGCATCCGCATCGAGGACGACGCGCTGGTGACCGCTGATGGTCACGACAACCTGACCGCTGCCGCGCCCAAGAGTGTGGCCGACATCGAGGCGCTGATGCGGCGCTGAGCCGGCTGCAAGCTGCCGCTCTGCTCCACCTCTGCCCCACCCCCGGCCCCATATGACGCACTCCGCCACCGCAAGCCCAAGGCCGGACCCACTGCCCCTCGAAGCCACGGTGGTGGTGGTCGGAGGTGGCCCGGTGGGCTGTGTCTGCGCGGCCTTGCTCCAGCGCGCCGGCACTGATGTCTGTGTCCTCGAAGCCTCGACGGTCGATGCGCCCGACCCGCGCGCGCTGGCGGTGGCGTGGTCGAGCCGGCAGACGCTCGATGACCTCGGCGTCTGGGCGGGCCTTGAGGCCACGCCGATGCATCACGTGCATGTGTCGGAGGCGGGGCGGCCCGGCAGCGCCACGCTCGACGCCGCTGCTGCCGGCTTGCCGGCACTGGGCTTCACGGTGCGCTACGGCGATCTCGCGGCTGCACTTCGGGACACTGTTGGCGCTGCCTTGCGACGGGGTGTCCGCGTGACCGGCGTGGTAGGTCCAGACAACGCTGTGGCACCCGACCGTGTCCACGTCGAGACTGCAGGGGGCGAGCGTATCGCCACCCGGCTGGTGGTAGTGGCTGATGGTCAGGGCGATTGGCCGGGTATCCGCCGCGTTGCGCGCGAGTATCCGCACGAGGCCTTGCTGGTGGACCTGCACTTCGAAGCGGCGGCCCCGGCTTGGGCTTGGGAGCGATTCACGCCGCAGGGGCCACTCGCCATCCTGCCGCGCCAGACGCCGTCCGGCTTGCGCCACACCTTGGTGTGGAGCCTGCCGCCGCAGCGTGCCACCGAACTCATGGCGCTCGACGACGCCGGGCTGGCGGCGGCCATCGGTGCCGCGATGGGGCCGCGTCTGGGCCGTGTGTTGGCCATCGAGGCACGCGCCACGCGCCGCACCCGTCTTGCCGTGGCGCGGCCGCGCGTCGGGCCGCGGCTGGTGGTGATCGGCAATGCTGCGCAGACCCTGCACCCGATCGCTGGGCAGGGCTTCAACCTCGGGTTGCGCGATGCGGTCACGCTGGCGGCACAGGCCGCCGATCTACCGCCTGAACAACTGGGGTCGGTCGCCGCGCTGGACGCCTTTGCGCGACGTCGTCGCAGCGACCAGTGGGGGGGCATCGCATACACCGATGGCTTGATCCGCATCGCATCGCTGGGCGCTGGCCCGGTGCGCAGCCTGCGGGGGCTCGGGCTCGCTGCGCTCGACCTGGTGCCCGGCATGCGTCGGGCGCTGTTGGCGCGCAGCGTCTTTGGTCTGCACCTCTGACCATTTGCAACTGCGTTGGGCCTGTTTTGCGGTGTCCACCGCCGCCGCGCTGACAAGCAGGTAAACTCATTAGAATCGTGTATGCATGAGACAGAGAGATGACACTTTCAGGTGCCGGCGCGCGGACTTAGAATCGCGCCTCTTCGTCGGCAGCCTCATAGTCACGGATCCTCGCCAGCAACGGACGCCATGCAGATCGGCAAACACATCCTTCGCAACAATCTGTTCGTCGCACCCATGGCGGGTGTGACCGATCGGCCGTTCCGGCAGTTGTGCAAGACATTGGGCGCAGGGGTGGCGGTGAGCGAGATGGTGACCTCCAATTCGCTGCTGTATGGCTCGGAGAAGACGCGCCGCCGCGCCGACCACACCGGCGAGGTCGACCCGATCTCGGTGCAGATCGCCGGCGCCGACCCGGCCATGCTGGCTGAGGCAGCACGCTTCAACGTCGACCAGGGCGCGCAGATCATCGACATCAACATGGGCTGCCCGGCCAAGAAGGTCTGCAATGTGATGGCTGGCAGCGCGCTCATGCAGGACGAGCCGCTGGTCGGCCGCATCCTCGAGGCGGTGGTGAATGCCGTGCCGGAGGCGCCGGTCACGCTCAAATTCCGCACCGGCTGGAACCGCGAGAACAAGAATGCGCCTGTGATCGCGCGCATCGCCGAGGAGTCGGGCATCCAGCTCATCGCCATCCACGGCCGCACCCGCGCCGACCAGTACATGGGCGACGCCGAGTACGACACCATCAGGCTGGTCAAGAGCCAGCGCGGCATCCCGGTGATCGCCAATGGCGACATCACCAGCCCGCAGAAGGCCAAGGCGGTGCTCGACCACACCGGCGCGGACGGCGTGATGATCGGCCGCGCGGCCCAAGGCCGGCCGTGGATCTTCCGCGAGATCGAGCACTTCCTGAAGACCGGCGAGGTGCTGCCGCCGCCGCGCGTCGACGAGATCCATCGCGTCATGATCGCCCACATCGAGGACCTCTACGGCTTCTACGGCATCGAGCGTGGCCTGCGCGTGGCGCGCAAGCACATCAGCTGGTACACCAAGGGCCTGGTGGGCTCGGCGAGTTTCCGCCACGCCATGAACCAGCTCGAGACGGTGGCCGAGCAACGCAACGCCATCGACGCGTTCTTTGCCGGCCTCGGGCACGTGGCTGAGCGGCTGGTGTATGACGACAGCGAGGGCCAGGGCGCCCCAGCGGAGCTCGCCGCATGAGCGCTTCCGGCATGAACGACTCGAGCCTGAGCCGCTGCGTACGGCAGTCGCTCGAGGAGTATTTCCAGCACCTCGATGGCGAGGCGCCGCACGAGGTGCAGAGGATGGTGATGGACGCCGTAGAGAGGCCGATGCTGGAGGTGGTGATGCGCCACGCCCGGGGCAACCAGACCGTGGCCGCGCAGGTCCTTGGCATCAGCCGCAATACCCTGCACAAGAAGCTGGTGCATTACGGCCTCGACGGCTGACCGGCAAGTGACGGCAGCGTCAGCCCGCGGGCGTTACGCCCTCCTCAGCGTGTCCGATAAGCGGGGTGTGGTCGACCTGGGTCGCGCGCTCGCTGCGCTCGGTTTCGGCTTGCTTTCCACGGGTGGCACCGCCGCCGCGCTTCGCGATGCCGGCCTTGCCGTGACCGACGTGGCCGAACACACCGGCTCGCCCGAGATGCTCGACGGCCGCGTCAAGACGCTGCACCCGCGCGTGCACGGCGGCATCCTGGCGCGGCGTGACCTGCCCGAGCACATGGCCACGTTGGCGCAGCACGACATCCCGGCGATCGACGTCGTTGTCGTCAACCTCTACCCCTTCGCGCAGACGGTGGCGCGGCCTGGCTGCGACATGATCGAGGCGATCGAGAACATCGACATCGGTGGCCCGGCGATGGTCCGCGCAGCCGCCAAGAATCATGGCGGCGAGGCCGGCGGTGTCGGCATCGTCACCGATCCGGACGACTACGCGGGGGTGCTGGACGAACTGCGTAGCGCCGGCGCGCTGAGTGCTGCGACGCGCTACCGGCTGGCAGTCAAGGCCTTTACCCACACCGCGCGCTATGACGGTATGGTCGCCAACTGGCTGTCCAGCCGCGCTCCGGGCGCTGCGCCCGCCGCAGAGTTCCCTGAGCGTCTGCAACTCGGCTTCGACCGTCTGCAGACCCTGCGCTACGGCGAGAACCCGCATCAGGCGGCGGCGTTCTACCGCGACCCGGCCGCCGCTGCGGGTGGCATCGCCGGCGCGGTGCAGTTGCAGGGCAAGGAGCTCAGCTACAACAACATCGCCGACGCCGACGCTGCGTGGGAGTGCGTCAAGGCCTTTGCCACCGGTGCGTGCGTCATCGTCAAGCACGCCAACCCCTGTGGTGTGGCGCTGGGCGAGACCGCGCTGCACGCCTATCAGCGCGCCTTCGCCACCGATCCGAGTTCGGCCTTCGGCGGCATCATCGCCTTTAACTGCGAGGTCGATGCCGCCACAGTCGAGGGCGTGAGCAAGCAGTTCATGGAGGTGTTGGTCGCGCCGTCCTACACCGCTGAGGCATTGCAACGGTTGGGCGCCAAGGCCAACGTAAGGGTGCTGCAGTGTGCCTTGCCTGGCCCAGCTGCCGGATGTGATGCCGGAGCCGCTGCGTGGGACCTCAAGCGCATCGGTGGCGGGCTGCTGGTGCAGACGCGCGACACGCACACCGCGGCCGATGACGCGCTGCGAGTGGTCACCGAGCGTCAGCCCACCCGTGCCGAGATGGCCGATCTGCGCTTTGCCTGGACGGTGGCGCGCTTCGTCAAGAGCAATGCCATCGTCTATTGCAAGGATGGCCAGACGGTGGGTGTGGGCGCCGGCCAGATGAGTCGCGTCGACTCCACCCGCATCGCCCGTATCAAAGCGGAGCACGCCGGCCTCACCGTGGCTGGGTCGGTGGTGGCCTCCGATGCCTTCTTCCCGTTCCGCGACGGCCTCGATGTGCTGGCCGAGGCGGGTGCCACCGCGGTGATCCAGCCGGGTGGCTCGCAGCGCGACGCCGAGGTCATCGCCGCCGCCGACGAGCACGGCCTCGCCATGGTCTTTACCGGCTTTCGGCACTTCCGGCACTGACATGAAGGTCCTCGTCATCGGCAGCGGCGCGCGCGAACATGCCTTGGCCTGGAAGCTCGCGCAGTCGGAGCAGGTGGACGAGGTGGTGGTGAGCCCCGGCAATGGCGGCACTGCCCGCGAGCCGGGTTGCCGCAATGCGCCAGGCGGCAGCGTGCCGGATTGGCTGGCATTGGCGCAGCGCGAAGACGTCGACCTCACCGTGGTCGGCCCGGAGAACCCGCTCGCCGCAGGGTTGGTCGACAGCTTCCGCACGGCCGGATACGCAGTCGTGGGGCCGACCCGTGCCGCGGCGCAACTGGAGAGCTCCAAGGACTTCGCCAAGGCCTTCATGACGCGCCACGGCATCCCCACCGCCCCATACGCCACCTTCACCGATGCGGCGGCCGCCCACGCCTACGTCGACGCGCAGGGCGCGCCGATCGTGGTCAAGGCCGATGGGCTTGCCGCTGGCAAGGGCGTGGTGGTGGCGCAGACCGCCGCCGAGGCGCACGCCGCCATCGACGCCATGCTCGAGGGCAACAGCCTCGGCAGCGCCGGTGCGCGGGTGGTGATCGAGGGCTTTCTGAGCGGCGAGGAGGCGAGCTTCATTGTCGTCGCCCACGGCGAGCAGGCGGTGGCTTTTGCCTCCAGCCAGGACCACAAGCGGCTGAAGGATGGCGACGAGGGGCCCAACACCGGCGGCATGGGTGCCTACTCACCGGCTCCTGTGGTCACCATGGAGATGCACCAGCGGGTGATGGACGAGGTGATCCGCCCGGCCTTGCGCGGAATGATTGCGGAGGGCACGCCGTTCACCGGCTTCCTCTACGCGGGCCTGATGATCGGCGAGGATGGCCGCATCGGCGTGCTCGAGTTCAACTGCCGCATGGGCGACCCCGAGACGCAACCCATCCTGATGCGCTACGCCGGCGACTTTGCCCTGCTGATGCTGCACGCCGCGCACGGCACGCTGCATCTGGCCGACCCGGACTGGGACCCGCGCCCGGCGCTGGGCGTGGTGCTGGCCGCGGCGGGTTATCCGGAAGCCCCGCGCAAGGATGATGCGATCAGCGGCCTGCCTGCCGACAACGACGATCTACACGTCTTCCATGCCGGGACCGTGCTGGATGAAAACGGTGACTTGCGCACCCATGGCGGCCGCGTTCTGACCGTCACCGCGCTCGGCAACGATCTGCGCGACGCTGCCCAGCGTGCCTATGCAGCTGCCGATGCCATCAGCTTTGAGGGTCGCCAGATGCGGCGGGACATCGGTCACCGCGCGCTCGGCAAGGGGTAAGATCGCCTCATGGATACCGGCGCTGTCTACGACTATCTCACGGGCTTGCAGAGCCGCATCATCGACCACATGCAGGCAGTGGACGGCAAGCCGTTCCGCACCGACAGCTGGCAGCGCCCTGAGGGCGGTGGTGGCATCAGCCGGTTGGTCGAGGAGGGCAACGTGCTGGAGCGCGGCGGCGTGAACTTCTCGCACGTGCTCGGCGCCAAGCTACCGCCTTCGGCCAGCGCGCACCGGCCGGAACTCGCCGGCCGGCCATGGGAGGCGATGGGCGTGTCGCTGGTGCTGCACCCGCGCAACCCCTACGCCCCCACCGTGCACATGAACGTGCGCTTCTTCGTCGCCAAGCCGACCAGCGAGGGCGCAGCCCGTGCAGATCAGCCGATCTGGTGGTTCGGTGGCGGGATGGACCTCACGCCTTACTACGGTTTTGATGAGGACGCCGCGCATTTTCATCGTGAATGTAAAGCCGCGCTCGAACCGTTCGGCGCCGACTATCACCCGCGCTTCAAGGCCTGGTGTGACGATTATTTCTTTCTGAAGCACCGTGGCGAGCCGCGCGGTGTCGGCGGCGTGTTCTTCGACGACCTTGGCGCGCAGGGCGAGATCGACTTCGAGCAGGCCTTCGCGCTCATGCGCAGCGTCGGGGATCACTTCCTCACCGCCTACGCGCCCATCCTCGAGCGGCGCAAAGATCTTGCATACGGCGAGCACGAGCGCGATTTCCAAGCCTATCGCCGTGGCCGCTACGTCGAGTTCAATCTGGTCTTCGACCGCGGCACCTTGTTCGGCCTGCAGTCGGGCGGACGCACCGAGTCGATCCTGATGTCGATGCCACCGATCGTGAAGTGGCGCTACGACTGGGCGCCCGCGGTGGGCTCGCCAGAGGCGCGCTTATACGAGCACTATCTGGTGCCGCGCGACTGGGCCGGGATGGCGCTCACCACTGCCTGAGCCAGCATGGCCGGGCAGCTTACTTTTTGATGGTTGGCTGGATCATCACTTCCTTGGTGAAGAAGGTGTCCTGTTTGCCTGCGCAGGTCATGAAGGCGAGGGCGTCGCCGACCCGCATGAACTGACCTTCCATGCCGAGGTAGACGTTCTGCACGCGGTAGGCCTCCGTCTCGGTCTTCATGGTGGTCGGGCAATCGGCAAAGATGCTGTCACCTCCCGCCTTGTATTGCAGCACGTGCACCAGTTCGTGCAGCAGAAAGCTGTTGTCGGACGGGTTCTCGAGGTCGAGGCTGTCGCGGATGAGGATCTGGTAGCGATCGGTGTCAAAGATCGCAACCATCCCCTCGCAGCCCTTGGCGTCGTCTGGGCAGATCTCGCGACTGATCTCGGCGACCGGCAGTTGCCGGATGGGTGGCAGGTCTTGCGCGGGGATGACCGGATAGCCTGACAGCTTGGCGGCCAGCGGCAGCAAGTATGCGATGAGGTCGGCAGGGACCATAGTGCTGCGCCTGAGCCAGATCACGGCCTCCTGAGACTGCTGCCCCTGCGCCTCGTTCCCGCCGCAGCGAAATCCGGAGCGCGTCCAGATCGACCCCGGGTCGACGTGTGTCTGGGGCCAGTGCCGGCCCCGAGCGCTGCATGGGTGGCTCGGCGTCAGCTCGCGGTCAGCGCACCTTCATACCCGGCTGCGCGCCACTGTCTGGCGACAGGATGAACAGACCGGCCGTTCCGCCGGTCTCGTCCGAGGCCGCCAGCACCATGCCCTCGGAGATGCCGAACTTCATCTTGCGCGGCGCGAGATTGGCCACTACCACCGTGAGTCGGCCCTCCAGCGCCTCGGGCGCGTAAGCGCTCTTGATACCGGCAAAGACCTGCCGCATGCCCAGGGCCCCGAGGTCTAGCTGCAGGCGCAACAGCTTGTCGGCGCCCTCGACGTGTTCGGCCTTGGCGATGCGCGCGATGCGCAGATCGACCTTGGCGAAGTCGTCGATGCTGATGTGCGGGTCGGTGGCGGGGGCGGTCTCGCTCATGGCGGCTCCGGTTCGGCTGTCTTGGGCGGCGGGGGGTGTGGCATTGCCGGCGGCTTGGGCTTTGGCCGGCTTTCCGGCAGGTGCAGGCTCGAGCGTCTGCCGGTTCGCCTCGACCAGGGCATCGATCCGCTGGGTGTCGACGCGCTGCATCAGGTGCTGGTAGGCCTTGACCGGGCGAGCGGCGTCGAGCCCGTGAGCCACGTCGGCCCACGCCAGCGGCGGCACGTCGAGGAAAGCCTCGACCTTGCCTGCCACCACCGGCAGCACCGGCTTGAGGTACAGCGTGAGGATGCGGAAGCACTCCAGCGCCACCGAGCAGACACGATGCAGATCGGCATCGCGGCCCTCGAGCCGGGCCAGCTCCCAAGGCTTCTCGGCGTCGACGAACACGTTCACCGTGTCCGCCAGTTCCATGACACGGCGCATCGCCTTGGCGAACTCACGCGCCTCGTAAAGTGCGGCGACCTCGTCCGCGGCGCTGCGCAGTTCGCCCACCAGTGGGTGCATCAGCGCGGCAGCGTCGACCCGGCCGTCGAAGCGCTTGGCCAAAAAACCCGCGCAGCGGCTGGCGATGTTCACGTACTTGCCGACCAGGTCGCTGTTGACGCGGGCGACGAAGTCTTCGAGCTTGAGGTCGATGTCCTCGAGGCTGGCGTTGAGCTTGGCGGCGAAGTAGTAGCGCAGCCACTCCGCATCGAGGCCCTGCTTAAGGTAGCTCGCGGCGGTGATGAAAGTCCCGCGCGATTTGCTCATCTTCTCGCCATCGACGGTGAGGAAGCCGTGGGCAAACACATTGGTCGGCGTGCGGTAGCCAGCAAAGTGCAGCATCGCCGGCCAGAACAGCGTGTGGAAGTAGAGGATGTCCTTGCCGATGAAGTGGTACTGCTCGGTGGCGCTGCCCGGCTGCGTCCACTCGGCAAAATCAAGCCCCTCGCGCGCGCAGATCTGCTGGAAGCTGGCGTAGTAGCCGACCGGCGCGTCAAGCCACACGTAGAAGTATTTGCCCGGCGCGTCGGGGATCTCGAAGCCGAAGTAGGGCGCGTCGCGCGAGATGTCCCAGTCGCCGAGCTTCGATTCCTCGCCGGTCTCCCCCACCCACTCGCGCATCTTGTTGCGGGCCTCGGGTTGCAGACGTCCGGTGGCCTGCGTCCACTCGCGCAGGAATGCCTCGCATCGCGGGTCGGAGAGCTTGAAGAAGTGGTGCTCGGAGGCCTTGCGCACGGGCTTTGAACCGCTCACCGCCGAGTAGGGGTTCTTGAGGTCGGTCGGGCTGTAGGTGGCGCCGCACTTCTCGCAGCTGTCGCCGTACTGGTCGGCAGCGTTGCACTTGGGGCACTCGCCTTTCACGAAGCGGTCGGGCAGGAACATCTGCTTGACCGGGTCATAGAACTGCTCGACGTCGCGTGTCTCGATCAGGCCGGCGGCGCGCAGCCGGCGGTAGATGCCCTGCGCCAGTTCACGGTTCTCCTCGCAATCGGTGCTGCCGAAGTGGTCAAAACTCACCCTGAAGCCGTCGAAGTCGGCCTTGTGTTCGTGCCAGACGCGGTCGATCAGCTGCTTGGGCGTGATGCCCTCCGACTCGGCGCGCAGCATGATCGGTGTGCCGTGCGTGTCGTCGGCGCAGGCGTACCAGACCTCGTGGCCACGCATGCGCTGGAAGCGCACCCAGATGTCGGTCTGGATGTACTCCACCAGGTGGCCGATGTGGATCTGGCCGTTGGCGTAGGGCAAGGCGGAGGTGACGAGCAGGCGACGGGTCATGGTGATGTTGGCAGCGGCTCCGGGCCGGCGGGCGGAGCCGCTGCGGCGAATCGCGGATGTTACCGGAACTGACCCGCGACCCCGGCCCTCTGAGGCAGGGTCGTGAGCTTGCTGATCCATCGCCTGAACACCCAGGCTTTGTGGAGCCGCACCCGTGAGAGAATCGCCGTCCGATGGCGTGCCACGCGGCGGCGCCCTCTGCAAACCTACAGAAACCACCCGGAGTCCGCAGTGGCAGACCACAACCAGATCCTCGACGCCTGCAAGGCGCTCATCGACCCGAACACCGGCAAGGACTTCGTGGCGCAGAAGTCGATCCGCAACGTCAAGGTGGAGGGCGACAAGGTCTCGCTGGAACTCGTCCTCGGCTATCCGGCGCAAAGCCAGCACGACGGCTTTCGCGAGCAGATCATCGGTGCGCTGCGCGCATTGCCCGGCGTCGGCAACGTCAGCGTGATGATCCACACCGACATCACGGCGCATGGTGTGCAGCGCGGTGTCCAGCTGATCCCCGGGGTCAAGAACATCATTGCTGTCGCATCGGGCAAGGGCGGGGTGGGCAAGAGCACCACCGCGGTCAACCTTGCCTTGGCATTGGCGGCCGAGGGTGCGCGTGTCGGCATGCTCGACGCCGACATCTATGGCCCTTCGCAGCCGACCATGCTCGGCATCTCCGGCAAGCCGGACACCGCCGACGGCCAGATGCTCGAGCCGATGTGGCACTACGGTGTTCAGGCGATGAGCGTGGGCTTCCTCATCGACCCTGACACGCCCATGGTGTGGCGCGGCCCCATGGTCACCTCGGCGCTTGAACAGCTGCTCAACCAGACGCGCTGGCAGGAGCTCGACTACCTGGTGGTCGACCTGCCGCCCGGTACCGGCGACATCCAGCTCACCCTGGCGCAGAAGGTGCCCGTCACCGGCGCGGTGATCGTCACCACGCCGCAGGATATCGCCCTGCTGGATGCACGCAAGGGCCTCAAAATGTTCGAGAAGGTGGGCATCCCCATCCTCGGCATCGTCGAGAACATGAGCATCCACATCTGCAGCAATTGCGGCCACCAGGAGCACATCTTTGGCAGCGGTGGCGGCGCGAAGATGTGCGCCGACTACGGCACCGAGTTGCTCGGCAGCCTGCCGCTCGATATCCGCATCCGCGAGCAGGCTGACAGTGGCTCGCCCACCGTGGTGGCCGACCCGCAAGGCGCCATCAGCGAGATCTACAAGGCCATCGCGCGCAAGGTCGCCGTGAAGGTGGCGGAAAAGGCGGCCGACATGTCGGCCAAGTTCCCCAAGATCGTGGTGCAGAACACCTAGACTCGGCGCGGAAGGCTTGGCCCCAGAACGGCCGGGGCACGAACGTCTAGCCCGAGAACGACCGGGTCAGTTCATGTCCGGCAGGCTGCGCGTCTGTGCGTCGAGTACCTCGGCGATGATCTGCTCGGCCACTGCGTCTTCCTTGCCGCCGGCCTGACGCTGCTCCATGTACCAGGTGATGATGAAGCCGCCGACGGCGTTCTCGAGGGTCATCTCGTCGAGGTCGAGGTTGTTGGCCTCGAGCACCTTGAGCAGCACCGCATCGTCGTAGCGGATGTGCTTGCGCTCCGGGTCGCGGCGCAGGTTCAGGTTCTCGAACTTGACGTCGTCGGGGATGACGATGAGGCGGGGGTCTGACATGGTGTGCAGGTCCTGTGTGCAATGTCCCGGGGCCCTCTTCCAACCCGGCTTCGGGTGGGGTCAGGCCGGTCGGATCGGATGCGGCGGGTTGGCCGGGCGGGCCTCGCGCTGCCCTCGACCGGCCGCCATTCTAGTCGCCTGCCCTACAATACGCGCCCGGTTTCCCTACGCGCCGCTCGCGGCCGGCTCTCAGGCACGTCCATGCAATACGTCTCCACCCGCGGCCAGTCGCCCGCGCTCTCCTTTACCGACACCCTGCTCGGCGGCCTGATGACCGACGGCGGCTTGGCCATGCCGACCCGCTACCCGTGCTTCTCGGTGCAAGAGCTGGAGGCGATGCGCGGCCTCGACTACGCCGGTCTTGCATACGAAGTGCTGTCGCGCTTCATCACCGACATCCCGGGCGACGACCTGCGCAGCATCCTGCGCCGCACCTACACCCCGGCGGTGTACTGCAACTCGGTCACCGGCTCCGACACCGCGCAGATCACGCCGCTCTACACGCTGGAACCTGGCCTGCACCTGCTCGAACTTTCCAACGGGCCGACACTCGCCTTCAAGGACATGGCGATGCAGTTGCTCGGCAACCTGTTCGAGTACGCGCTGGCCAAGACCAGCGAGTCACTCAATATTCTCGGCGCCACCAGTGGCGACACCGGTTCCAGCGCCGAGTACGCTATGCGCGGCAAGCGTGGCGTGCGCGTGTTCATGTTGAGCCCGCACGGCAAGATGAGCCGTTTCCAGACCGCGCAGATGTTCAGCCTGCAGGATCCGAACATCATCAACATCGCGGTGAAGGGCGTGTTCGACGATTGCCAGGACATCGTCAAGGCGGTCAGCAACGACCTCGCCTTCAAGGCGCGTCACCGCATCGGCACGGTCAATTCGATCAACTGGGCGCGGGTCTCGGCGCAGGTGGTGTATTACTTCAAGGGCTACTTCGCCGCGACCACGTCGAGCCATCAAAAAGTCTCGTTCTGCGTGCCTTCGGGCAACTTCGGCAACGTCTGCGCGGGCCACATCGCCCGGCAGATGGGCCTGCCCATCGACAAACTGGTGGTGGCCACCAACGAGAACGACGTGCTCGATGAGTTCTTCCGCACCGGCCTCTACCGCCCGCGCAAGACCGCCGAGACGCGACAGACCTCGAGCCCGTCGATGGACATCTCCAAGGCAAGCAACTTCGAGCGCTTCATCTACGACCTCACCGGGCAGGACGGTGACCGCGTGCGCGGCCTGTGGCGCGAGGTGGACGCGGGAGGCTCGTTCAGCCTGGCCGGCACCGACCTGTTCCGCGAAGTGAGTGCCCGCTACGGCTTTCTGAGCGGGCGCAGCACGCATGCCGACCGGCTCAAGACCATCCGCGCCTGCAAAGAGCGCCACCAGCGGCTGGTCGACACCCACACCGCCGACGGGCTCAAGGTGGCATGGGAGCTGCGCGACCCGGCGGTGCCCATGATCGTTCTGGAGACGGCGCTGCCGACCAAGTTCGAGGAGACGATGGTGGAGGCACTGGGCGAACGTCCGCCGCGTCCAGCCGGGCTGGAGAACCTCGAGTCGCTGCCGCAGCGCTCGCAGGTGATGGACGTCGATGTCGATTCAGTGAAGGCATTGATCGCGGTGGCGGACACCGCATCCTGAAGGGGGCGTCAGTCGACGCCTCGAAGCCGCCCACTGCGCGTTCGGGTGTTCTTCCTGTCAAGCCTCGGGAATATTGCCGGGCGGTGGTCGGGAAAAGAGCAGGCCCTTGATCAATCTAGACCGGTTGCAAGCCCATCATCGACTATGATTGCCGATGCAGTCCAAGCGTGGCGGCGCAATCGCCAAAGCCTTGTTTTTGTTACAAAAATTAGAATTTTTCCAAAACCAGCAGGGGGAGCACAATGAACTCATTCTTTTCCAGGTTTTCCGCCGCTTCAGCCGCGGTCGTGATGTCTGCTGCAGGTCTGGCGTACGCCGGTTCGGCTTCGGCTGTCACAGTCAAGGCAGAGGATTTCCAGCAGGCCGAGTCGCCTTGGGACATGGCATTCCTCGCCAACGGCACCATGTTCTTTACCGAAAAGTGCAAAGGCCTGTCGGTCCGCTTGCCGTCGGGTAGCGTCAACCGTCTGGTTGGCGTCGGTGGTTCCAGCGGATACGCAACGGTTCGGGACGACCTGTTCTGCGACGGACAGGCTGGCGTGCAAGGGGTCGCGGTCGATCCCGACTTCGCCTCGAATCGCTACATCTACCTGTATTCCAGCTCGCGCGGGCCTAATCGCAGCTACGAGGGCTACAACAATGTCGTGATGCGCATGAAGGTCGATGCCTCTTTGTCGGGCGTTTCCAACGTTGTCGAGATCATCAATGACATCGGCTACAAGCCGAAGAAGACGGCCCACCCGTTCGGCGGCCCGGGCGCACACAACGGCGGCCGACTCCGCTTCAACCCGGCTGATGGCTTCCTCTATGTCACTGTGGGCGACAACCACAACGGCGAGGGCCCGATGCACCCGACCCAGTTGCGCGGCAAGGTCCTGCGCGTCGACCGTGATGGCAAGGCAGCACCCGGCAACAAGGCGCCCGCAGGCTTTGACAAGCGTGTTTTCACCTACGGCCATCGTAACCCGCAAGGCATCTCTTTCCGCCCTGGCACCAACGAGCCTTACGTCTCGGAGAACGGGCCGTGGCATTCCGACGAGGTCACCAAGCTGGTGAACGGCGGCAATGGCGGCTGGGATCCGCGCGACAAGCGCAATGGTCGCGGTGAGTGCCCGGACAACTACTGCGGCTATTCACCGAATCAGATGGGGCCCATGCCCGTGGCTGAGCGGGCAGCGTTCATGCCGATGACCGACCTCAAGACCTACCCCGATGCAATGAAGCCAGCCTGGAACAACAACGGCTTGTCGCAAGGCATGTGTGGCAGCGTCTGGCTGGTCGGCAAGCAGTGGAAGGAATGGGAGGGTCGGCTGGCGGTGGGTTACGCCGGCATCGGCATCCATGGCACGCCTACCGGTAACCGCATCGATATCCTCGACATCTCCAAGGACGGCATGTCGGCAACGCGCGAGGAGGTGCTGTGGCCGACCTTCGCGGGTCGCTTCCGCCATCTGTCGGCGGGTCCGGACGGCGCGCTGTACGTGGCCGACGAGGCCAGCGGCATGATCTACCGGGTCACGCCCGACTGAGTCAGCGGTCGCTGAGAACGCGCTTCCAGTGGAAGCGCGTTTTTTTTGCGCAGCGTCCGGAATCGAGCGAGGATCGCACGAGTTCCTCGCGATGCTGGATATCGAGGGGCGGCACGGTCGGCCGCGGACAGCCGGCCAGCGTGCCTCACCCAGACGATGTCGGCAGCCACTCCGCCAACGCCGTCACCACATCGGCGCCGAGCGCCCTGCTGCGCGCGCCGTTCCAGCCGGTCTCAGCTTGCGGATCGTCGTCATGGTCCTTGAACGGCATCTCCAGCGTCATCGAGACACAGCGGTAGGTGTGTGCGACCCACTTGGAGGCAAGCGAGAGCATCTCCTCGTCAAAGCGGTCGGCACGGTAGCCGTGCACTTGCTGGAAGCGCGGGCCGAGCCGCTCCAGCGTGTCGCAGAACTGCCTCTCACGGCAGATGTTGGTGTCGCCGTAGCCAGGCACCATGCTCGCGCCATCGATGAACACGTGCGGGATGGTCTCGTCGCCGTGCACGTCAAGGAACAAGTCGACACCCGAGGCGCGCATGGCCTGCTGCACGCACAGCACCTCGGGGCTGCGCGCAGTCGAGGGCGCGCGCCACTCGCGGTTGAGGTTGGCGCCGCTGGCGTTGCAGCGCAGGTGGCCGCGCACGCTGCCGTCCGGGTTCATGTTGGGCACCACATGGACGGTGGCGCGCTCACGCACCGTTCGGGCCGTTGCCGAATCACCCAGGAGGGCATCGAGCAGCCCTTCGGCCAGCCATTCAGCCATCGACTCGCCAGGGTGCTGGCGAGCGATGACCCACACTTGCAGAGGGCCATTGCCCACCCCCACGCGGTCGATGTCGCGGCCCTCGATGCTGGCCCCCAGCCGGTCGACGCGCGCCAGCATGGAGAGGGCGCAGCGGCCGATCAGTTGCAGATGGCGCTCCCATGAGTAGGGCTCGAAGTAGGCCAGCCAAAGGGTGTCGGTGGCCGGCGTGAGGCGGATGGTGAGCCCGCTGCCATCGTAGTGGGTGTCGGCCACACGCCACCATTGCACATGGTCGGCGCTGGCGCAGGCACGGTAGTCGGGCCAGCCGCCGGGGTAGCTGCACTGTGCGGCGTTCTCGATGTGCAGCGTCAGTGGCACGCCTCTCACGCCGTGCAAGCGGAAGTGGAACCACTGCCGGTGCTCGCCACCGCAGTCCTCGCGGATGCGCAGCCGGATGTCGTCGGCGCGCGACGCGTCCACCACCTCGATGTTGCCGCTGTCGAAGGCGGCACTGACGGCGATCGGCGAACTCGGACTCAAGGCTGCCTTGCGAGCACCGGGCGCGCAGCGTTCTCAAGCGCCTCGGCCAGTTGCACCACCGACATGGCGTAGAAGCTGGAGCGGTTGTAGCGGGTGATGACGTAGAAGTTCTGCAAGCCGACCCAGTACTCGGCCACATCGCCATCGCCATACCGCAGTAGCACGCCGGCTTGGGTGTCGGCCGTCTCGCCGAGGGTGCGCACACCCTGACGACGCAAGTCACCCAGTGGCGTATCGGGCTTGATACCGCCACCCACCTCGGGCGCACCCTCTACGCTCGCCTTGAGCGCGGTTGGCTGGCCGGGTTGCCAGCCGTGGCGCACCAGAAAGTTGGCGACGCTGGCCACTACGTCGGCCGGATTGCGCCAGAGGTCGATGTGCGTGTCGCCGTCACCGTCCACCGCGAACTTGCGCCAGCTGCTCGGCATGAACTGCGGCATGCCCAAGGCGCCGGCGTAGCTGCTGCGGATGTCGGCCACCGGGATGCCCTGCTCATGCGCCAGCACCAACAGCGATTCCAGCTCGTTGCGGAAGAAGCTTGCGCGCGGCGGGTACTCGAAGGCGAGCGTGGCCAGCGTATCAAAAGCCTTGTGGCGGCCGATGTTGCCGCCGTAGGTGGTCTCGATGCCGATCAGCGCGACGATGATCGCCGGTGGCACACCGGTGGCACGCGACACGCTGTCGATACTGACGCGGTGGCTTTGCCAGAACTCGACGCCGAGACGGACGCGCTTGTCATTGACGAAGCTGCTGCGGTAGCGGCTCCAGTCGGGGGGGCGCGAGGAAGGCGCCGGGGTGATGAGGCGCAAGACGTCGGGGCGCACAGTGGCCTCGCCAAAGAGGTCGCACACGGCGCTACGGTCAAGGCCGTGACGCTCGACCATCTCGCGCGCAAAGTCGGCCACCTCAGGACGTTCGCAGCTCAGGCCGGCGGCTTGCAGGCGGCTGCCGCCCTGGAGCAGCAGTGGCAGTGCGACCACCGCCACCCAGTGCCGGCGGCTCACTGCCGAGCCCCGGGCCAGGCCCCTGGCCAAGCCGCTGCAAAGGTCGATCGCTGGGTCGCGTCCATAGCGCCGATTCTTCCAGAAAACGGCAGCGTGAGCCCTTGCCGGGCGCAAAAAAGCCCGCCAAAGGGCGGGCTCTCGGGGCTGCTGCAGGCGGCAGCTGCCGCTGCGATCAGGCCTTGACGCGGTTGCGGTATTCGCCGGTGCGCGTGTCGATCTCGATCTTGTCGCCGATCTCGACGAAGGCCGGCACCTGGATCACGAAGCCGGTCGGCTTGATGCGGGCGGGCTTGAGCACCTTGCCCGAGGTGTCACCCTTGACGGCGGGCTCGGTGTATTCCACCTCACGCACCACGCTGGTGGGGAGCTCCACGGAGATGGCGCGGCCTTCGTAGAAGGTGACCTCGCAGGGCAGACCATCGTCGAGGTAGTTGAGCGCGTCGCCCATGTTGTCGGCTTCGACCTCGAACTGGTTGTATTCGGCGTCCATGAAAACGTACATCGGATCGGCGAAGTACGAGTAGGTGGCCTCCTTGCGCTCCAGCATGATGAGGTCGAACTTGTCGTCGGCCTTGAACACGGTCTCGGTGCCGGAGCCGGAGAGCAGGCTCTTGAGCTTGACCTTCATCACGGCCGAACTGCGGCCTGACTTGTTGTACTCGGCCTTCTGCACGACCATGGGCTGGCCATCCAGCATGATGACGTTGCCGCTGCGCAGTTCCTGTGCGGTTTTCATAGTTGGGTTCCGGGGTGGGAGAGTAAAACCCGCGATTCTAGCGGTGAAGCATGACGCAGCGCGAATGTGGCGAGCGACTGTTCGACCCGCGGCAGCGTCAGCAGTCGCTCGCGCCAGTCGCTGGCCCAGAGTCGGGCGGCGTCGAGCTGTGCCACAGCGTCATGCCAGATCGTGGTCGGGGGCTGGCTGTTGCTGTCGAGGCCGCCGTTGAGCCAGCCGTGCAGCGAAGCCCATGCCGGTGGCATGGCGCACAGGTCGAGCCAGGCCGACAGTTTGTCCAGATGAGCCTCCTTGTCTTGCGGGTAGGCGGCCCACAGGAGGGGTCGCGCCGCCCACTGCGCGCGCACGAAACTGTCTTCGCCGCGTACCAGATTGAAGTCGCAGGCAGCGAGCACGCCGTCATACAGCCCCTGGTCGACAAACGGGATGCGCAGCAGGGTCAGACGATCGCCTTGCCAGACCGAGCCGGGCTGATCGCCCAGCGCGCGGCCACCGAGTCGGCCGGGCATGCCAGTGGGGATCAGCAGGCGCACTGCGCGCGGGCCGTGCTGCATCGCCTCGAGCAGCGCTGGCAAGGGAGATTCGCGGTAGCAGAACACCGAGCCGGTGACGGTGCGCGCGCCGTCACCGGCCGTGTGGGCAGTGTCAGCGATCAGCGCAGCGAGCGCGGCCGGCAGCGCTGGCGGCGGGGTCTGCGGCCCTGGCAGGCCTGCCGTATCGGCAGTGAAGCCGGGGAACAGGAACCACCGGGTCAGTCCGCCACTCTGCGGCGAGGGCAGGCCGTGGCAGCCTGCGACCCACGCTTCGGCGCTCAGGTGCTCGAGGTTGATCCACACCGGTGTGGCAAGGCCGGCGTCGTGGTCTGCACGTAAGGCAGCGAGTAGCGCCGGTGGCAGATGGCCACCGAAGGTCTCAAGCACCACGTCGACGCGCCGTGGTGCCACTTCCCAGCCGCAGATCAGTACGCCGCTGCGGTCGCGCCAGCCGTTCACGGCATCACCGGGTGGGGGCGGCTGGATCAGATCGAGGACGACTTGCGGCTGGTCAGCGATGAGCCGGACCTCGCGGCCAGCGTCGCTCGCGAGGCTGCGTGCCAAGCGCAGGCTCACGCCGGCGTCACCGTAATGATCGACCACCCGGCAGATCAGGTCCCAACATGGGAGGCTTCGCGGGTCGGACATGGGTTCCGGGAGGGGGCTGAAAGCGTCGCGTTGACGTTGCGTAAGTGCGCGCGCCCTTGGCCGACTTAGAATGTCGGCTTGTGACGACCGCAGGATTCTTGCATGAAACGTTCTCCCTTCAACCGGCGCCCGCGCGTGGCGCGTGAAGCCGATCAGTTGGTCTGGCTCGCAGAAGGGCTGGCGCGTTCGTCCAGCCGCGTCGAAGACGCATTCTGGGAGTCTCGGCTGCTGGCTGAGGTCGCTGCATTGATCGATGCTGAGGACGAGACTGCGCTCACGGCGGCGCTGGACCGGCTCTCGCAATCGGGTGAGCGTGGCTTCGAGGAACTGGCCGATGTGGTCGAGTCGCGTTGCGAATCCGCACAGTTGGGCGACGGCGAAGATGCTGGCTCGATGTTGCTGCTGGCCATCCCGGTGCTGGCTTGGTCGCGGCTGCGCATCCCCGCCGGCAACCTGCCCGATGCCCTCCTCACCGAGTTGCGAGGCCACCTGCAGGCGCACGTGCTCGACAAGGCCGCGCGCGTGGTGCTCGGCGATTTCCTGTTCAGTCCCGATCAGCTGCCGCAAGGCTATGTCGCCACCGCCACCTTGGCGCGGCGGTTCTTTGCTGCACTCGAAGCGCGACGGCCACTGCGCCTCGACCCCGCCGATCTGGCCGAGACGGGCCAGTTCCTCTCGGATGTGCGCTACGTGCTGGCGGCGGTCGCCGTCGAGCCGGGCGCGCCCCTGTTCCGCTGGCAGGCCGAGGACGTGCAACGCGAGGCCCAGTGGGCTGCGTGGGCGGCAGCAGCGCAGTCGACGCTGTCAGGGGCTTTCCCAGCCTGTGCGTTCGAGGTGCTCTCGCCGCAAGCCTTCTTTGCGGCCTGCCGCGAATCCGACCGCCAGTTGCGGCCGTATTCACTCAATGCGGGCATCGAGTTCCTGCGCGCGACCTTAGGCATCGAGCCGGGCGATCTGCGCGCCTTCATCGGCGGCTTCCATGGGCATCGCCTGGAGGAGTACCGCATCGGGCTCTGCCTGCCTGAAGGCGAGGTGGTGGTGCATGGCCTGGTCTGGCCGCTGCTCGATGCCGAGGACGAGAACAGCGAGCTCGCTGCCGAGATCGAGCAGCGCCTGCGCGACGCCGGACTGGTCGACATCCATGTCTTCGAGCAACGCTTCCCGCTGGAGTTCTGCGACGACTGCGGCGCGCCCCTCTACCCCAACGAGGACGGTGAGCCGGTGCATCCGGAGATGCCAGAGCAGCCGACCAGCCCATCGGCTCATCTTCATTGATAGTAGTAAGCTATCAAAATAAGCGGAACAATCGTTTGGACTGATCGCCAATGACTCCCTAGGATGCCTCGGGTCGCATCGATCCCCGGTGCACAGCCCATCCAAAGGAGCCAGACATGTTCCCCAGCCACGAAGGCAAGCCAGTCCCCAGCGTCACCTTTCGCATCCGCAAGGACCACGACTGGGCCAGCGTCAGCAGCGATGAGATCTTCAAGGGCCGCACGGTCGTCGTCTTCTCGCTGCCCGGTGCGTTCACTCCGACCTGCTCGTCCACCCATCTGCCGCGATTCAACGAACTGGCCGATACGTTCTTCGCCAACGGCGTGGACGGGATCGTCTGCATCTCGGTCAATGATCCGTTCGTCATGGCCGAGTGGGGCGCTGATCAGGAGGCGGACAAGATCACCCTGATACCCGATGGCAACGGCGAATTCACCGAGGGCATGGGCCTGCTGGTCGACAAGAGCGACCTTGGCTTTGGCAAGCGCTCGTGGCGCTACTCCATGCTGGTCAAGGACGGCGTGGTGGTGAAGCAGTTCATCGAGCCGGACAAGGCCGGTGACCCGTTCGAGGTCTCGGACGCCGACACTATGCTCGACTTCATCAACCCCAAGGCGAAGAAGCCCGATCAGGTCGCACTGCTCACCCGCGAGGGCTGCCAGTTCTGCGCCAAGGCCAAAGCATTGCTGAAGGATCTCGGCATCGCCTACAACGAGATCCCGCTGAGCAACACCCACCGCAGCCAGGTCGTGCGCGCCATCACGGGCGAGGGCACGGTGCCGCAGGTGTTCATCAATGGCCAGCGTATTGGTGGCTGGGAAGCGCTTGAAGCGTGGGCCGGTCGCAGCGCCAAGGCAGCCTAAGGGAGCGCCGGGCCCGGGGCTACCCGGGCCACCCCCGACTTGAACCCGGAGAGGATCATGCAACACCACACCGTCGATGTCGCCGTGATCGGCGCCGGCACCGCCGGGCTTGCCGCCTACCGCGCCGCCACAGCTGCCGGCAAGCGCGCCCTCATCATCGAGGGCGGCCCCTTTGGCACCACCTGCGCCCGCGTCGGTTGCATGCCGAGCAAGCTGCTCATCGCCGCTGCCGAGGCCGCACATGGCATCGACCGGTGGCCAGCCTTCGGTCTGCGACTCGAGGGCGAGTTGCGCATCGATGGCCGTGCAGTGATGGCGCGCGTGCGGCGCGAGCGTGACCGCTTCGTCGGCTTCGTGCTCGAGGGTGTCGAAAACATCCCGGTGGCGAACAAGCTCATCGGCTACGCCCGTTTCGTCGGCTCGCATGCACTTGAGGTGGCCGACGCAGGCAGCACGGCTCGCCATCGGATCGAGTTCGGCAGCGCAGTGATCGCCACCGGCTCCTCACCCGACGTGCCTGTGCCGTTGCGGGCCGCAGGTGACCGTCTGGTCGTCAATGATGATCTCTTCGACTGGCAGGACCTTCCCGCATCGGTCGCCGTGTTCGGTCCCGGCGTCATCGGCCTCGAGCTGGGTCAATCCTTGCATCGGCTCGGTGTCCGCGTGGAGGTGTTCGGTCGCGGGGGGCGGGTCGGCCCCTTCGCCGATCCAGCCCTGCAAAGTTACGCGCAGCGTGCCATGGCCGCCGAGTTCCGTCTCCATGCCGACGCCCAGGGTGTCGAGATAGCCTGCACCGCTGATGGCGTGATGGTGAGCCATGGGCTGGATGGCGAGCGCCGCTCCAGCTGCTTCGACCGTGTCCTGGCGGCGACAGGGCGTTCACCCAATGTTCGTGGGCTCGGCCTTGAGCACACCGGGATCGGATTGGATGCGCGCGGCATCCCCTTGTTCGACCGCCACACGCTGCAGTGCGGCGACTCGCACATCTTCATCGCCGGTGACGCCAATGCCGACCTGCCCTTGTTGCACGAAGCCGCTGACGAGGGGCGTATCGCCGGTGACAACGCCGCGCGGTGGCCTGCTGTGACGCCGGGCCAGCGGCGCACGCCGCTGGCCGTGGTGTTCTCCGACCCGCAGATGGCGGTGGTGGGTACGCCTTACACCAGCCTCGATCCAGCGCGTACCGTCACCGGGGCGGTGAGCTTCGAGGACCAGGGGCGCGCGCGCGTGATGCTGCGCAATAAGGGCCTGCTGCACGTCTATGTCGATGCGGAAAGCGGCCTGTTGCGCGGTGCCGAGATGATCGGCCCGGACGCAGAGCACATGGCGCACCTCTTGGCTTGGGTGATCCAACTCGAGCAGACGGTCGACAACGTACTCGCGCTGCCGTTCTACCACCCGGTGGTGGAGGAGGGCTTGCGCACCGCTCTGCGCAACGCCCAGGCCGAGCGCGACCGGAGACAGGCGGCTCCGGCCTCGCTCGGGCGTGGGCGGGCGACGGCGCGGCCCGGCTAGGCCTGCTGCTGGCCGGCTGCCTTGCGGCGGTGCGGATCGGCCGGTGCGGGGCCACCGAGGGGCGCCACCACCACGTCGGCCACATCGGCGCCCAAGGCTTCGCAGGTCTCATCAGCGGCGAGCGGAACCAGGCTGTAGATCCGGTCGACAGCCAGATCACGCAGTTGATGGGGCACACCGTGGCCGTGACGGATGTGCCCGGAACCCATGATGCCAACCACCTGCCGTGTTGCTGCATGTCGCGCGATCCCGGCCGCCATGGCTCGATCCCAGAGCAGTTGGGCGTCGACGAAGCGTTCGAAATCGCCGGCCTTGGCTTGATGCCCCTCGGGCATGTGGCCCATGTGGGCCTCGAACACCTCGCGCAGATTGTCGCGGTATTCCGCCACCGGCGCAGCCGGTGTGCCCAGTTCGGCAGCCAGCGCCGGATCGAGCGCCTGCCAGCCCCCAGCAGACACCTTGCGCACCTCGCTTCGATCGACGTTGAGCGCGTGCAGAGGGATGCGGTGGTCACGTACGAAACGGAAGATCGGCATGTAGAGCTCTGGTTCGAAGCCCCATGTCTTTTGCCACTCGGTCTGTTCGAGAAAGGCGGTTTCGTCCAGCTCGCCGCGGCTCCAGGCATCGAGTACTGGTTGCAGCCGGCGCGGGAACATCTCCACGCCCACGCTCAAGCCCGGTGCAGCGCGATACAGGGCAGAGAGCGTCTCCAATTGCCAGCGATGGTGGGCGGCGTCGTCGTGGTTCTCGCCGAGCAAGATGACCTGCGCGCGCAGCGCTCGCTCGATCACTGTGGTGCGTGGCAGCACCTCGCCGCCGGGGACCTGCCAATGACCGGGAACGACACAAGCCGACGGGAGCGGCGCAGCCATGGCAGCGTGGGCGGTGCCGAGCAAGAGGGCCGCCAGAAGACCGAAAGAGAATGAGTTCATGGGTGTTGGATGTCCGGTAACGGCAGAGTTCCGCGCCGCGCATCCCACTGTGCGCGAATGTCGTGCGGGTGTCATCCACCTTGGCACTCCGGCGCCTGGTGTCGACGCATTCGCTACGGGTCTTGCTGGGCTTCTGATAGATTGGATGTATCGACCACAGCCGATGCCAGCATGACTCTCAGCGAACTCCGCTATATCGTCGCCGTAGCCCGCGAGCGTCACTTTCGCCGTGCCGCCGAGCGCTGTTTTGTGAGCCAGCCGGCGCTTTCGGCGGCCGTGGCCAAGCTCGAAGACGAGCTCGGCATCAAGCTGTTTGAGCGCAGCAAGAGCGAGGTCAGCGTCACGCCGGTGGGTGCGCTGGTGGTCGAGCAGGCGCAGCGCGTGCTCGACGAGGCCGAGCGCATCCGCGAGATCGCTGGCAGTGGCCGCGACCCACTGGTCGGCGCGCTCAAGCTCGGTGCCATCTTCACCGTGGGCCCCTATCTGTTCCCCTCGCTCATCCCGGCGGTCAAGGCCGCGGCGCCGCAGATGCCCTTGCAGGTCGAGGAGAACCTCACCAGTAATCTGACGAATCTGCTGCGCGAGGGCAACCTCGATGCCATCCTCGTCGCCGAGCCCTTCGATGTGCCGGGCATCGCCACCGAGCCGCTCTACGAGGAGGACTTTGTGGGCGTGGTCGCGGCCGAGCATCCGCTCGCGACCCAAAGTCGCATCTGTCCCGAGCAGCTGGCGAACGAGCGCATCCTGCGGCTCGGCGAGGGTCACTGCTTCTCCAGTCAGGTCTCCCTGCTCTGCCCCGAGCTCGAGCCCAACTCGGAGGTGCAGCACGGCAACTCCTTGGAGACGCTGCGTAATATGGTGGCTTCGGGCCTCGGCGTCACGCTGCTGCCGGCCAGCGCGGCCTGCGGCGGCTACATCAACCCTATGGTGCGCTGCATCCCTTTTGAGGCGCCGGCGCCGTCGCGCCGCATCGTGCTGGCCTGGCGCAAGCGCGGCGTGCGCGAGCAGGCCATTGCCACCGTCGCCGCTGCGGTGCGCTCGATCGCTGCGCCGTGGATGCGGGTGCTGGGCACGTCCGTATAATCCGCGCTCCCGCCATCACGCCAAACCGAGCGCCGGCGTGCAACAGAGCCCAGCCCACATGTCCTTTGAGACCGAGATCGCCCGCCGGCGCACCTTTGCCATCATCAGCCACCCTGATGCCGGCAAGACCACGCTGACCGAGAAGCTGCTCTGGTTCGGCGGCGCCATCCAGGTGGCCGGCGAGGTGCGCGCGCGCAAGGCCGCCCGCCACGCCACCTCCGACTGGATGGAGCTGGAGAAGCAGCGCGGCATCTCGGTGACCAGCTCGGTGATGCAGTTCCCCTACCGCCAGGCCATCGTCAACCTGCTCGACACGCCGGGCCACCAGGACTTCTCCGAGGACACCTACCGCACCCTCACGGCGGTGGATTCGGCGGTGATGGTGATCGACTCGGTCAATGGCGTGGAAGCCCAGACCATCAAGCTGCTCGAGGTCTGCCGGCTGCGCGACACGCCCATCCTCACCTTCATCAATAAGCTCGACCGCGAGGGCCGCGAGCCCATCGACCTCTTGGACGAGATCGAACGGACGCTCGACATGCCCTGCGCACCGATGACCTGGCCGATCGGCATGGGCAAGCGCTTCCGCGGCGTGTATCACCTCTACGACGACCGCATCTTCTTCTTCGACCCGCACGCCGAGAAGGGCACCTCAGAGGTCATCGAGGGCTTGGTCAACCCGCGTCTGGATGAGCTGATCGGCACGCAGGCGCAGGAGTTGCGCGACGAGATCGAGCTGGTGCGCGGCGCCTCGCACCCGTTCGAGCCGGATGCCTACCTGGCTGGACAGCAGACGCCGGTGTTCTTTGGCAGCGCAGTGAACAACTTTGGCGTGCAGAGCCTGCTCGATGCGGTGGTGGACCTCTCGCCGCCGCCGCAGCCGCGCTCCACCACAGCGCGCGACATCGACCCGGCCGAGAAGCCCTTCACCGGCTTCGTCTTCAAGATCCAGGCCAATATGGACCCGCGCCACCGCGACCGCATCGCCTTCGTGCGGGTCTGCTCCGGGCGGTTTGAGCGCGGCATGAAGCTCAAGCAGGTCGGCAGCGACAAGCTGCTGGCCGTCAACAACGCCATCACCTTCATGGCGCAAGACCGCAACACCACCGACGAAGCTTGGCCCGGCGACATCATCGGCATCCCCAACCACGGCACCATCAAGCTCGGCGACACCTTCACCGAGGGCGCGGATTTCCGCTTCACCGGCATCCCTAGCTTTGCGCCGGAGCTGTTCCGCCGCGCGCAGATCCGCAACCCGCTCAAGCTCAAACAGCTGCACAAGGGGCTGCAGCAACTGGCGGAGGAGGGGGCTACACAGCTGTTCCGGCCCATCTCCAGCAACGACCTCATCCTTGGCGCGGTGGGCACGCTGCAGTTCGACGTGGTGGCGCACCGGCTCGAGCACGAGTACGCGGTGGAGGCGGGCTTTGAGGGTTGCACCTGGGCCACCGCGCGCTGGCTGCGCGGGCCGGATGCCGACATCAAGCAGCTGGTCGACAAATCACCGCAGAACATCGCATTGGATGGCGCCGGGGATTACGTCTATTTGGCGCCCAACCGCGTCAACTTGCAGATGGCGCAGGAGAAGTTCCCCGCCATCACCTTCGCGGCGACGCGCGAGATCGCTTAGCGGCTCGCCGGGTGACTCCGGCTGTTGTCCTGCCCGAGGGCGCTCCCCCGATCCCGAACAGCTCGGGGTCAGAACAGTTCGATGCGGTCGCCGTGCAGCACGCCGATGTCGTTCTTGCCAGTCAGTGCGGCACTGTGATCGACGTGTTGGTGGACCATCACGTATTCCTTCTGCAGGCGTGCCAGACGGGTCGCGAACGAATCGCGCTCGCCGGGCTCCGGTGCGCCACCGTCGATCAGCTGCGTGCGCCAGGCTTCGATGTGAGCGCACAGCTCGTCGAGCCCCTTGCCGATGGTCTCGAGCTGCTGTCGCGTGATGTCCTGGAACTGCATCTCGCCCAGCGCTTCGGAGATCTCCATCGACATGATCTCGTTGCGGCTGTGCAGTGAGGCCTCCAGCACCGTGAGAAAGCCGATCACCTCGTGCAGTTCACGGCTCAGGTCGTCCATATTGCTCACGGTCTCTTCGACGTTGAGCATGTTCTTGAGCTGCCCGAGATCGTCGGCCATGTGCTTGATGTCATGCTCGACCTGACGGCTGAAGCCGGCGATGCCATCCTCCACGCGCTTCGCGGCGTGCTCGGTCTCCTGCGCCAGTTTGCGCACCTCGTCGGCCACCACCGCAAAGCCGCGCCCGGCCTCGCCGGCGCGCGCTGCTTCGATGGCTGCGTTGAGTGCGAGCAGGTTGGTCTGTTTGGCGATATTGCTGATCATCTGGATCAAGGGCGCAAGTTCGCGCACCCCCTTGAGGAAGTTGTCGATCCGTGTCTTTTCGCGCTCGGCGCTCTCGGTGGCCGTGGTCTGATAGCGCCACAGGTTCTCGAGCGTCTGTCGGCTCTTGGCAATGTGTGCCTCGGCGCGGCCAGAGAATGCTTGCGATTTGAGATGCGTCTCCTCGACCTGCCCGGCGAGCTCGCGGTTGCAGCGGTAGAGCGAATTGAGCCGCTCCATCAGGCTGATGGATGCCTGCTCGGTGCTGCGACTGATGGTGCTGATGTGCCGGCGCAACACCGCGTCGAACAGTCCGAACTCGGCCATGTCGCCGGCGAGCAGGGTGCCCATGTCGGGCGTGGGCGGCGGCGCCTCTGTGGCCTCGATGCGGCGCACATGGCGCGTACCCAACCACCAACCGGCGCCAAGCCCGACCAGCAGTACGGCCGGCAGTAGTATCCAGAATGCAGTCGTCATCACGCTCCCGGGACCACCTGTTTGATGACTTTGATCAGATCGGGCCCGCCCACTGGCTTGACCAGCCAACCTGTGGCGCCGCTCTGTTTGGCCTCGTCGCGCTTGGATTGCTGGGATTCGGTGGTGAGTGCGAGGATGGGGGTGAAGCGCAGCACGGTGCGCGCCTTCTTGATGAACTCGATGCCGCCCATGTTCGGCATATTGATGTCGGTGATGATGAGGTCGGGCTTAAGCCCGCTTTGCAACTTGGCCAAGGCGATGGCGCCGTCGCTGGCGGTCTCGGTCTTGAACCCGGCCATGTCCAGCGTCTGGCGCAGGCTCATGAGCATGGTCGCTGAATCATCGACGAGCAGGATGGTCTTCATGGCTTTTAGGCCTCTTCGGCCGTCATCAGGGCTTGCAGGACCTGTCGCAGCCGTTCGTTGGCTGGCAGGGTGGCGATCGGCGGGCGTCGGGCCATCAACACCTGCAGCACGGCGCTGTGCAGATGTTCGCAGCCGCTGGCGTCGACGGGTGCATCGGGGTGCTGCAGCACCCAAGACAGCAGGCCCTCGGCCTCCTCGACGCTGCACACGCCACTCAGCACAGCGCGGTCATCACTCAGTTGGATCGGCATCAGAGCAGTTCCTTGAGGTTGAGGACCATCAGCACCGAGCCGTCGCCGAGCAGTGCGGTGCCTGAATAACCTCCCAGTTCGCCCAACACGCCGTCGAGGGGCTTGAGGATGAGGTCGAGGGTGGCATCGAAGTCGTCGACGATGACGCCGACGTCCTGGTCGCCGAGGCGGATCACCAGCACCGCCACTTCGCCGTCCTCGTTGGGCACCGGTGGCTCGGGGATGCGCAGCAGGTCGTTGAGGGCGTAGAGCGGCACGATGCGGCCGCGCAGCACGGTGGTGCGTTGCTGCTTGATCTCGTGGATCGCCTTGGCCGGCACGCGCACCGTCTCCACCACCATGTCCATCTGCACGCCGAACATCTGTTCGGCGGAGCGGATGATCATGACGTTGGTCACCGCCATCGACAATGGCAATGCGATGCGGATGCGGGTGCCACGGCCGAGCTCACTGGAGAGCTGCACGCTGCCATGCGCCTTCTCGATGGCGCTGCGCACCACGTCCATGCCGACGCCGCGGCCGGACAGGTCGCTGATCTGCTCAGCGGTGGAGAAGCCGGCGGCGAACACCAGCTGCACCGCCTCATGGTCGGTCAGGGTGCTGGCGCGCGCCTCGTCGATCAGGCCCTTCTCGAGGGCCTTGGCCTTGATGCGCGCCGGGTCGATGCCACGGCCGTCGTCACTGATCTCGATGATGACGCGGTCGGCCTCCTGGAAGGCGGTGATGCGGATGATGCCGGTCTCGGGCTTGCCCGCGGCGCGGCGTTCCTCAGGCGGCTCGAGGCCGTGGTCGAGGCTGTTGCGGACGATGTGGATGAGCGGGTCGGCCAGCGACTCGACGATGTTCTTGTCGGCCTCGGCGTCCTCGCCCTCCATGTACAGCTCGACCTGCTTGCCGAGCTTGCGCGAGATGTCACGGACCAGGCGCGGGAAGCGCTGGAAGATGTTGCCGACCGGCAGCATCCGCACCTGCATGATGGCGTCCTGCATCTCTTCGGCGATGCGGTTGATGACGCCGTACTGGTTCTTGATCTCGCGTGCGATCTCGCGCGGGTTGGTGCTCACTTCGGCGCGCGCGGCCAGGTAGGGCAGGGCGTTCTTGGCCACCACCATCTCGCCGATCAGGTCCATCAGGCGGTCGATCTTCTCCTGCGACACCTTGAGCACACGGTTGGCGCTGTGGTCGATCGCGGCTTCTGCCAGCTCGCTGCGGATCGCCTCAAGCCCACCTCCGGCGGCGGCGCTGGCCGCTGCCGGGCGCTCGGCCACGGTGGCGCTGGTGGTTGCGGCATGGCGCCGACCTGCGGTCGTGGTGGCTGCGGTGGCTGCCGCGATCGTCTTTTGCACCGCAGCCGCCGCAGTCGGTGTGCGTGGTGGCTGCACGGCCTGTGTGCTTGACGCAGGACCCGCTGCCACCGGCGGGCGCTCGGGCGCCACCGCGGCGGCTGCGTCGGTCGCGTGCCAACTGGCGACGGCGTGGCGCAAGCCAGCCACATCGGCCGCGGCACCCAGTGCCTCGAGGGCTGCCGCCGCATCGGCACGGCCCTCATAGCGCCGCATCCCGGCGAGCGCTGTTGCCGCCGCCAGCAGCACCGCCGCGCTCGGGCTGCCTTCCAGCATGCGTGTGTGTCCAGCGAGGATGCGGTCGACGCAATCGGCCTCGCTGTCGTTCAGCACGCGACCGCGCACTGCAGCGTGGGCTCGCGTAGGCGACGGCGCCGGAGTCTCGCCAGGGCGTGTGCCGGCCGCCATGCGGTCGAGCACGCGCGCCAGCGGGTCGCCGCTGTCGGTCTTGAGGCAAGCCGCCAGTGCCTCGTCGATGGGCTCATGGCCGATGCCATGGGCGTTGGCGAGGCCACGCAGCACGAAAGCCACCGATCGCCAGACCCCCTCGCTGTTCTCCGGGTTGGTGCGCGCAAGCACTTCATATTGGCAGCGCAGGATGCGCCCAGCCGCGGCTTCTTCCTCCTCGCTCAGTCCGCGTCCGGCCAGCGTGCCGACCTGCTCAGGATCCGGCTCGCAAACCCCCTCTGGCGGCAAAGCCTCGCCGGAGTTGGACGCCACTGTGGCCAGTTCGACCTGGTCCGGCACGTAACGAAAGTGCGTCTCAAGCGCTTCGCGAGTGGTCTCGCAGACCCCCTCGAGCAGCAGGTTGCATTCATAGGGATCGAAGTCGTCGCTGTCAGCCCAAGGTTGCAGCGGTGTCACCGTGAGGCCGATGAGGCCCGGGGCATTGATGGCCGTGAACAACGGGTCATCGCCTTTGAAGAAGCAGCTGCGCTCCGGTGCGTAGCGGAACCGCATCGAGCCGCCTGCCGGCAGCGATGTCGTCATCCCGCCGGCGACGTCGCCGGACTGCCCGGTGGGCTCAACGGCGCCGGCGTCGGTCGTCGGGTCTTGCGGCTCGACTGTAGGGTCCGCCGCAGCCGCGGCGACAGCGAGCGGCCCCTCGCGCAGCGCGCGCAATGCCACTGCCAGCTCCTTGCCGGCCTCGCACAAGGTGGGGGCGAGGTCCTTGCCGCTTTCGATGCAGTCGAGCATGGCCGAGACGATGTCCATGCACTCGAGCAGGTGGTCGGCGATCTCGCCATCGAACCCGCGTCGGCCATCACGCACCGCGTCGAGCAGATCCTCGCCGGCGTGCACCAGGTGGGTGAAGGCGGCGTACTCAGGGAACAACCCGCTGTTGCCCTTGAGCGTGTGCACGCCGCGGAACAGTTCGTCGATGGCCTCGCTATTGGCGGGCTCACGCTCGAGCGTGAGCAGGCCATTGGCGATCGACTCGAGGAAGTCCCGCGACTCGATGACGAACTGCTCGAGCAGCGGATTCATGATCAGGCCGGCTCTCCCAGCATCAGCCGGACGCTGGTGGTGAGTTCGACCGGTCGTGCCGGCTTGATCAGATAGAAGTTTGCGCCAGCGGCAAAGGCCCGGTCGCTGTCCTTGGTCTCCGATTCGGTGCTGACCATGATCGCCGGCACCTGCGACAGTTCTTCGCGAGCCCGCAGTTCGGCAATGAAGCGGTAGCCATCCATCTTCGGCATGTTGATGTCGACGATGAAGAGGTCGTAGGGGGTGGTGAACGCCTTCTCGAGCGCTTCCAGGCCGTTGACCGCCTCGTCGACTTCGAAGCCGCAGTCTTCGAGGATCTTGCGGTGGTACATGCGCACCGTGGCCGCATCGTCGATGATCAATACGCGTTTCATGGTGGCTCCTGTCAGGGTTTCTGGTAGACGATCGCGTCCGCGAATTTGCGGATGCGGAACACGCTGGAGATGCGGCTCATCGACTCGGAATGGCCAAGGCAGATGAAGCCGCCCGGGTTGAGGGCGTTGTAGAACACGTCGGCTGCCGCCCGCCGCGACTGGTCGTCAAAGTAGATCAGCAGGTTGCGGCAGAAGATCACATCAAAATGGTGGTAAGCCCGCGCACTCAGGGGGTCGGACAGGTTGCACTGCGTGAATTCGACGGCGTCGCGCAGGTCTTTGCTGATCTGCCAATCGCCGGTGCGCGTCTTCTTGAAGTACTTCTGCAGCAACGCCGCCGGCAGGTTATGCACCGAGCGCTGGCTGTAGATGCCCTCACGCGCGCTTGCCAGGATGTCGGTGTCGATGTCGGAGGCGACGATCTCGACGTCGTAGCGAGCGATGTCGGGCCAGTGCTCGAGCAGGTAGAGGCAGATCGAGTAGGGTTCCTCGCCCGATGAGCTGGGGATCGACCAGATGCGGATCGGATCGCCGGCTCGCTTGTTGCGGATGATCTCGGGCAACAGCGAGCTGACAAGGCACTTGAACTGGTACTCCTCGCGAAAGAAGTAGGTCTCGTTCACGGTCATCACGTTGACCAGCTGCTGCAGCTCCGACCCGCGAGTGTCAAAACGCAGGTTGACGAAGTATTCGCGGAAGCTGGGCGTGTGAGTGGCCTCGAGGCGTTCGACCAGGCGCTTGTCGACAAAATACCGCTTGCTACCCTCGAAATAGATGCCGGTCTTGCGATAGAAGAATTCGCGGAACTTGAGGAAATCGTCCTCGCTGATCGTCTCTCCTGCCAGCGCAGGCGCAGCAGTAGGGGTGCGGCGAGCAGGCGCCGCTGCCGTGGGTGCAAGCATCGTCAGGCCGCGATCTTGTCGAGCGCCGAAGCGACGGCGAAGGTGATGAACGGCTCGTCGGCGAAGCGCTCTTCGAGCCGCGCCAAGGGCACTCGCGCGCGGGCATCGCCCACCTCGCCGATCAGATCGACCGCGGTGGCGCAGACGTTGATGTGGCGATCGGTCTCGATCACCGCGATCAGCCAGTCCACCACCTTGGGGTGCTTGAGCGATTCAAGGATGTTGACAGCGAAGATGCGCACGTCGGGGTCGGGGTCGGCCAGCAGGCTGGGCATGTGCGGGGCGATGGCGTCCGGCTGATCCTTGAGCAGGTCGATGACGTCGTTACGCAGGCTGGCGTCGTCGCTGCGCAGATAGCCGAGCACACCCTCGACCACCGACGATCCGCCGATGGCCGCCAGGCTGCTGACGATGGCTTGGCGCACCGGATAGTTCTCCTCGTCGGCGAGCTGCGCCAGCAGCTCAGACACCGCCTCGATGTCGCCGGCCAGTTCCATTGCCGCGGTGCGGCGCAGATCCGGGTCGCTGCCGCTCAACTGCAAGAAAAGCACCGCGCGACCTGCGCGCGCACTGCCCTCCTGGATCTGCTCCAGTGCTGTCTGATTACTTTTGACCAGTGCCATAACGCCTCCCGCAGTCTTGTAAGGCTATTGCCATCAGTGCAGTGTCCACTGCACGAGCTGATCGGCGATCTGTGCCGAGTCGAGGGTCAACGTGGCGCCACCGCGTTTCACCAGTTCGCCCGGCATGCCGAACACCACCGCCGAGCGCTCCGATTCGGCGATGGTGCGACCGCCTTGTCGGAACACCTCGACCATGGCATCGGCGCCGTCGTCGCCCATCCCGGTCAGCATCACCGTGATGAGTTGTTTGGGAGCGCAGATGCGCAGCGCGCTCTCCACCAGAGCCTCGACCGAGGGGTGCCATGCGTAACGCGGGTCGGCGGGCTTCACCACTGCGTAGAGGCGGCCGCCACGGTCGCTTACCAGCATGTCTGAGCCACCTTGGGCGATGTGGACCTTGCCCGCCTGGAGAGCGGTCGGCTGGTTCACCTCCGCCACTTGCAGCGCGCAATGCGCGTCAAGACGGTTGGCGAAGGGGCCGGTGAAGGCCGCTGGCATGTGCTGCGCCACCAGGATCGGCCACGGAAAGTGCGCGGGGAGGCTCGGCAGGATCTCCTCGAGTGTGCGAGGCCCGCCGGTGGAGACGCCGATCACAACCAAGCCGAAGGGGTACTTGCCACTCACCGGCGCAGCACGTGTCGGCACCAGGGGGGCGCGTCGCGCCACGGTATCGGAAGCAGCAGGCGTGACGGGCCGCGTCGGCATCTCACGGCGTGGCACCAGCGGCTCCTTGCGGGTGGCAGCGGCTGGCGTGGCCGGCCGCACACCCTTGAGCAGGCGTGCGCCGGCTGCAGCACGCACCTTGCTAAGCAATTCGCTGCGCACCTGATCGATGGAGAGCGAGATGGTGCCATCCGGCTTGGGCAGGTAGTCCACCGCGCCCAGTGCCATCGCCTCCAGCGTTGCCATCGCGCCCTTCTCGGTGAGCGAGCTGAGCATCACCACGGGCGTGGGGCGTTGCACCATGATGTGGGAGAGCGCAGTGAGCCCATCCATCTCCGGCATGTTGATGTCCAGCGTGATCACGTCCGGGCCGAAGCGGTCGAGTTGCTGCAGCGCTTCGCGGCCGTTGCGCGCAGTCTCCACCTCGAAGCCGGGCTCGCCCTGCAACATCGAGACGAGCTGCTTGCGCATCAGCGCAGAGTCATCGACTACCAGAACGCGCGTCATGCCGCCGGCCTACGCAGCCATCTCCTGAAGCGCGTCGAGTTCGTCCGCCTCCAGAAGTTGTTCGGGTTCGATCATCATCACCAGCCGCTTGCTCTGCTGCAGGTTGGCGACACGGCGGATCAGCTTGGCCTGCTCGGCGGAGAGGCGCGGGCTCTCCTCGATGGCATCGTGCGGGATCTTCATCACCTCAGCCACCGAATCGACGATGAAGCCGGTGCGGGTGCCGTTGAGCAGGTAGACCATGATGCGCTGGCGGTCGCTGCGCTCGGTGCTCTCCAGCCCGAAACGGCGGCGCTGGTCGATCACGGCGAGCACCGATCCGCGCAGGTTGATCACGCCCTCGACGAATTCGGGCGACTTGGGCACGCGCGTGAGCGCCTCCGGCACTCGCACGATCTCCTGCACCGATTCGATCGGTACGCCAAACTCGGCTGCGCCGAGACGGAACACCACCACCTGCGATTCGTCGGCGTTGCCAGCGTCAGCCTCGTCGCGTCCTGCCATGTCCTGATCCCCTTCGTCGTCCTGTGGTTTGCTGATGCTGTCGAGGATGGCGGCCGAGAACAGTCGCTCGGGTGCGATCACCGACACCAGTCGGGCGCCCTCGCCCAGACGGCAGATGGCGGTGATGTCGCTCTCTCCGCCGCGCGCCATGATCGGGGGCATCTCGTCGACCAGCTCCTTGGGCACGCGCAGCACTTCGCTGACGCGGTCCATCACCAGGCCCACCGACACTTCATTGAGGTTCACCACCACCACGCGATCGGTGGGGGAGAGTTCGCGCTGCGGCAGCGCGAACAGATGACGCAGGCTCACCAGCGGCAGCAGGCGGTTGCGCAGGGTCATGATGCCGACCAGCGCCGCCGGGCCGTCCGGCACCTGGATCACGTGTTCGGGTGCTTGCACGATCTCTTGCACCGAGGCGATCGGGATGGCGTATTCCTGATTCTCGACGACAAAGCTCACCAGCTGGATCTCGTCGCTGAGTGCGTCATCGTCGCCATCGCCGTCGCCATGCCGGGTGTTCTCGCCCAGCGCTGAGCCGCTGGTGCGGTGGATCTCGGCGAACGAGCGTTCGATCAGGCGGGCGAAGTCGACCAACATGATCATCTCTTCGCCGGCACCCTTGATGACGCCGCTGATGAGGTCGCTGCGGCCTGCCTCGCTGAGCTTGTCGGCGGGCTCGAGCTGGTCCGGCTCGATCGAGATGACGCTGGTCACGCAATCGACCACGAAGCCCATCGGTGCGCCCAGGTCGATGACCACGGCGCGGGTCAGTTCATCGCTGGCGATGTCAGGCAGGCTGAAGATCTGCCGCAGGCTGACGATCGGCAGCACATGGCCGCGCAGGTTAGCCAAGCCCAGCAGGTGCGCCGGCGCCAGCGGCACGCGCACGGCGTCGGGCACGCGGATGATCTCCTGGACCGGCGCCATCGGCGCGGCAAAGATCTCTCCGCCCACTTTAAAGGTGACGTACTGGTGCAGGTCGTCGGCAGGCGGTTCGCCAACGCCGGCCAGATCTGCGGCGTCCGCACTCAGGTCGCTCATCTCAGGGCCCTCGAGCGGCTCAGGCGCTCTGCAGCTCGTCGGCCAGAGAGGCGATCTCCTCGATCGCTGCCGACAGTTCCTCGGCGCCTTGTGACTGCTGACGGGCAGCCGTGGAGGCCTCGCCGGCGGCCTGCTCGGCCTCGGCAGCGGCGGCGCTGATCTGCTCCACGCCGGCCTTGATCTGCGTCACCTGTGCGGCGACCTCCTCGGCCAATCTGAGCGCCTGCTGGTTGCCCCCGGCCACCTCCAGCACGTCGTTCTCCATCTGCACGAGCGCGCTGGTGATGCCCTTCGACTTCTCTACCTCGACCAGCGCGGCCGAAGCGATCTCCTCGAGGTCACGGCGCACGGCGGCGATCTGGTCCTGCACGCTTTTGACCATGTCCTTGATGCGGTCGGCGTTCTCGGCCGAGTCGTGTGCCAGATTGCGGATGTCGGTGGCGACCACCACGAAGCCCTTGCCGAACTCGCCGGCGCGCGCGGCTTCGATGGCGCCATTCACTGCCAGCATGTTGGTCTGGATCGAGACCGAGGTGATGGCATCGACGATCTTGTCGATGCGGCGGCTCACCAGTTCGAGCTCCTTGATCTGGACGAGGCTGTTGCGCGTGGTCTCGACCGAACTCTTGATACCAGCAACCAGCGCATCGACGTTGGTCTTGTTGTCGGCGAGCAGCTTCTGGATCGCCTTGACGCGGTCCAAGGCGGACTCGGCGCGCTCGCGCGTCAGCCGCGAGCTGCTCTCGATCTGCGTCACCGCCGAGGACGACTCCTCGCAAGCGGCAGCTTGGCTCTGCGCGCCTTTGCGGATCTCGTCGATGGCGACCATGATCTGTGTCGAGGCGCGGTTGATCTCCTGCACGGCCGACGACAGTTCCTCGGCAGCGGAGGCCACGTCTTCGGCACTCTTTGCGATGTTGGTGCTGTTCTTCAGGTCTTCGGCGATCTCGGCCAGATTGGCTGCGGTGGCCTCGCACTCGGCGAGCGCCTGCGCCTGCTCCGACACGGTCTTGGCCGATTCTTCGCAGGCAGACGACTGCTGCTCGGCGGCGGCGGCGATGGATTCAGCGCCGCGCATGGCCTGTGTCGCTCCGGCGGCAGCTTGTTGGGCGGCAGTGGCGATCTCGTCGGCACCGACCACGATCTGCGCCGAGTCGCCTTCGATCTGCTTGAGTTGCGCGGTGATGACCTTACCCTTTTCGGCTTCTTCCTGGACCAGCGTGGCCGACTGGTTGATACCGTCGGAGATGGTCTTGACCTCGCCCTGAATCTGCGAGACCAGCTTCTGGATCTCGCCTGCGCTCTTCTCCGAGGTCTCGGCCAGTGTCCGCACCTCGTCGGCGACCACGGCGAAGCCCTTGCCATGCTTGCCGGCGCGGGCCGCCTCGATGGCAGCGTTGAGCGCCAGCAGATTGGTCTGGTCAGCGATGCGTGCAACCGCCTTGACGATATCGCCGATGTTGGCAGCCTGCCGCTCGAGTTCTCCGACCATCTCCACCGAGGCGATCTGACGCTGCGCGGCCACGCTCACATTGCTCACCGAGACGGTGACGTCGGTCTCGATGGTGCCGGCCAGCGTCTGCATGCTGGCTGCGCGCGTCTGCGACAGTTTGGCGCCTTGCATCTGCTGGGTGATGGCGGAGGTGATGGCGGTCACGGCTTGCAACGATTGCTGCGCAGCACTCGAGGCCTGCTGGGCGCCAGCCGAGATGGTGTCGGAGGCGCGGCGAAGTTCTTCGGATGCGCTCGCTGCCTCGTTGATGCCGGAGGCGAGCTCGGCCGACGCGGCGGCGATGCGCTCGGCGGCCTGCTGCTGCTTGGCCAAGGTGCGCGCCTTGCGGCGCAGCGCATCGGCATCCCGACTCGAGACCGGGGCTTGTTCCGGGGTGCGCGGCGGCGCGTCGTTGTGGGATTCGGCGGCAACCCGCGCTTTCTTCACCAGAGCCATCTGCTGAGTCTCCAAGATCTCGTTGCTTGTCTTTGCCGTGCTGGACCTGCCAGTCGGCCGGTCAGCGCCCGCGGCACCTGGCCAGACTCTAAAACGCTTATGTTTAAGTTATAAGTCTTATAAAGCTGAGTTACTAAGCTAATCCAAGGCAGGTGGAAAAGCAAATCATCTCGTGCGACAAGTAAAAAGCCCCTGACGCATCAGGGGCTTTTGGGACGGCTGGCGGCCGGTGGCAGGCCGCCCTTGTGGCGCAGGCGCGTGTCGGCGCCGCTCAGCCGCGTCGCATGGAATCGAAGAAGTCGGCGTTGGTCTTGGTCGCGCGGATCTTGTCGAGCAGGAACTCCATCGCATCGAGGTCATCCATCGGGTAGAGCAGCTTGCGCAGCACCCAGACCTTCTGCAGGATATCTGGCGGCAGCAACAACTCCTCGCGGCGGGTGCCCGAACGGTTCACGTTGATGGCCGGGAACACGCGCTTCTCGGCGCTGCGGCGGTCCAAATGGATCTCGCTGTTGCCGGTGCCTTTGAATTCTTCGTAGATGACTTCGTCCATCCGGCTGCCGGTGTCGATCAGCGCGGTGGCGAGGATGGTCAGCGAGCCGCCCTCCTCGATGTTGCGTGCAGCGCCAAAGAAGCGCTTGGGCTTTTGCAGCGCGTTGGCGTCCACGCCACCGGTCAGCACCTTGCCGGAGGCCGGTTGCACGGTGTTGTAGGCGCGCGCGAGGCGGGTGATGGAGTCGAGCAGGATGACCACATCCTTCTTGTGCTCGACCAGGCGCTTGGCCTTCTCGATCACCATCTCGGCCACCTGCACGTGACGCTGCGGTGGCTCATCAAAGGTGCTGGCCACCACCTCGCCGCGCACGGTGCGACTCATCTCGGTCACTTCCTCGGGGCGCTCGTCGATGAGCATGACGATCAGCACCACATCCGGGTGGTTGCTGGTGATGGCATGCGCGATGTGCTGCATCATCACCGTCTTGCCGCTCTTGGGCGGCGCGACCAGTAGCCCGCGCTGGCCTTTGCCCACCGGCGCGATCATGTCGATGACGCGGCTGGTGATGTTCTCCTCGGCCTTGATGTCGCGCTCGAGTTTGAGGTGCTCGTCGGGGTGCAGCGGCGTGAGATTCTCGAACAGGATCTTGTTCTTGGCCTTCTCGGGCGGTTCGCCATTGATGCTGTCGACCTTGACCAGCGCGAAGTAGCGCTCGCCTTCCTTCGGCGTGCGGATCTCGCCTTGCACGGTGTCGCCCACGTGCAGATTGAAGCGACGGATCTGCGACGGGCTCACATAGATGTCGTCGGGGCCGGCCAGGTAGCTGGTGTCCGGGCTGCGCAGAAAGCCGAAGCCGTCCGACAGCACCTCCAGCGCGCCGCTGCCACTGATGGTCTCGCCCTTCTTGGCGTGGTTCTTGAGCAGGGCAAAGATGAGTTCCTGCTTGCGCAGGCGGTTGGCGCCCTCGATCTCGAAAGCGGTGGCCATCTCGACCAGTTCGGTGACGTGTTTGTTTTTGAGGTCTGCAAGATCCATGCGGAGGTGGCCCTTGTGCGGGCAGAGGTTGATGTGGGCAGGTGCTGCGGCGAGGGGTGCGGCGAGGGAGGGAGCAGGCCGGCGGGGAACCCGCGGCGGGGTTCGCTGCAGCAAGAATGCCGTCAGCGGACCCTCAAAGTACGGCGGTTACAGGTTGCTGTCAATAAAAGCGGTGAGTTGCGACTTGCTCAACGCGCCGACCTTGGTGGCGGCGACGTTGCCGTCCTTGAACAGCATCAGCGTCGGGATGCCGCGGATACCGAACCGTGTCGGCGTGTCGGGGTTCTGGTCGATGTTGACCTTGGCGATGCTGACGCGCCCCGCGTATTCGCGGGCCACCTCGTCGAGGATCGGCGCGATCATCTTGCAGGGGCCGCACCATTCGGCCCAGTAATCAACAAGAACCGGCTGGGGGGCCTTGAGGACATCGCTCTCGAAGGATGCGTCGGTGACATGCAATATGGAATCGCTCATGGGTCGTTGCTTGATGGGTGGGTAGGAGACGGGTGAGGGTCGCGAGGTGCCCCGGCGGGTGGCCGATGCGGCTTGCGGCCCAGTGGCAGGCCGTGGCGAGGGCTCGGGTGCTATGAGCCACTAGCGTTCACGTCTGCCCCCCGGATAGTAGCGGCATGTGGGGTGTGCTGTCACGGAGTGATGGCGCAGCTCTGGTAGAATGTAACGTTAAATTGTCATATCCGCTTCGCGATTTCGGGCCGCAGGGCCCGGCGCCATACCGACTGGCTGTTTTACCGACGGAGACGTTCCGCCATGACCTATGTAGTGACCGAAGGCTGTATCAAGTGCAAGTTCACCGACTGCGTCGACGTCTGCCCGGTGGATTGTTTCCGTGAGGGTCCCAACTTTTTGGTGATCGACCCCGACGAGTGCATCGATTGCACACTGTGCGTGGCCGAGTGCCCGGCCGACGCCATCTTCGCCGAGGATGACGTGCCCGCAGACCAGCAGGACTTCATCGAACTCAACGCCGAACTCGCACGCCTCTGGAAGCCCATCATCGAGAGCAAGGAGGCGATGCCTGAGGCTGACGACTGGGTCAAGGTGAAAGACAAGCGCGGCCTGCTGGAGCGCTGAGCCAGGCCGCATCATGCACCGCGGAGCGTGCACGACGGGCGGGACGCCCGCCCGCCTCGCGCTGCCGCCCAAAGATCCGTTCGCTGCGCTGGCAGGCGCCCTGTTGGCGACAGCGGGCACAGCGTCGGCCATCGCGGGCCATACCGTGTTGTTGCCGCATATGGCATTGGCGCCGGCGCTGGTGCGGGCGATCTCTGCCGCTGCCGGTGGGGCCAGCCCGCTGCCACGCATCCTCACGCTGCAGGAGTGGCTGGCTCAGCAGCCGGTGCCACCCGTCAAGCTCACGCAGACGCAACGGGTGGTGGAGCTGCAGCGGCAACTCGCCGGGCGGTCGTGGCTGGTCGGCGCCGATCACTGGACGATGGCGGCAGAACTCGCCGACCTGTTCGAGGCGCTGGGGCGGGCCAGCAGCCGGCTTCCTGCTGATGTCGAACAGTTCACAGCCCTGCTCGAAGCAGCCTACCAGACCCGTGCCGGCGATCTGCTGCGCGCCGACGCGCGGCTTGTGCACGAGCTCTGGCATGCCTGCGAGGGCCGCCCCGAGTGGGGCCTGAGCCGCTGGCAGCGTGATGAGCTGGCCATGGCCCATCTGCTTGGCCGACCCGAAGGGCCGCTCTGGGTGTTCGACGCAGCTCGGCTCACGCCGCAGGCCGCAGGTTTTGTGGAGCGTTACGCGGGATCGGCGCCGGTTACGCTGGGTGTTCTCGATGTCGCCGCCAGCGCGCGTGCCGCTTGGGTGCACGAGGCTTGCGTCGCCGATGCCGATGCTCTGGGCCAGCGGGCGCGTGACTGGGTGGCCGATCATCCGCTGCCGCCGCAAGGCATCCACGTGCATGTGGCGCTGGGCCGTGAGGGGGAGGCGCGGCACGTCTGCGATACGGTGTGCGGGTGGCTCGCCGATGGCCTGCAGCGCATCGCTGTGGTCGCCACCGATCGTGCGCTCGCACGCCGGCTGCGCGCCCTGCTCGAGCGACGCGGGGTGTTGGCCGAGGACGCCGCGGGTTGGTCGTTCGCCACCACCCGGGTCGGTGCGGCGGTGCGTGACCTCGTCCGACTGCAAGCACGACCCACCGCGGCTCTGCTGCACGCCACCATCGATTCGCCGCTGGTGGCCGCCGACCAGCGTGATGCGCTGCTCGCAGCACTCTGCCCGTCGCTTGACGCCTTGCCACCGCACGCGCTGTTGGCCTGGGAAGCACCGGTAGCGGCGGCGGCCGAATCGGCAGACGCCTCGGCCTGGCTCGACACCTTGCGCGACTCGCTGCGCATGATGGGCGGTTCCGCCCGCCCCATGGCCGATCGCATCGGCTCGCTGCGGGCGGCCCTCGAGCAGCTCGCGCCACACCTGGCGCTCGATGTGGCAGGCCGACAGTGGCTTGCCCATCTTCAAGAGTCACAGCAGGCACTTGCGCGCGATGCCGCCCATCGCAGCCGCCGCGACCTCGCCGGCTGGCTCGACTGGGCGCTTGAGAACACCTTGTTCCGTGACGACTCGGTGCAGAGCCCGGTGTTGCTCACGCACCCTTCGGCCTTGCGAGGGATGACCTTCGATGCGCTGATCGTCGCCGGCGCCGATGCCGCGCATCTGCCCTCGATCGGGTCGAGGGCGCGCATCATCCGCGATGCTGCCCGTGCCGAGCTGGGTCTCCCCGATGCCGCCGCGCGCCGGGCCGCTGCGGTCGAAGACTGGTGTCTGCTGATGGGCTGTGCGCCGCGCATCGAGATCAGCTGGCAGACGCTCGACGACCGCGGCGAGCCCAACGCGGCCTCGCCCTGGGTGCAGCTCATGCAAGGCTTCCATGCACTGGCTTGGGGGTTCTCACTGCCGGCTGCGGTGCCCTTTGCGGCAGCCGCCAGCGAGACCGCAGCGACGCTGCCTCCGGCCGAGTGGGCGGCGTTGTCAGCGCCGCCCGGGGCGCTCAGCCCGTCTGCCTATCAGGCCTTGCTGGAGTGCCCTTACCGATGGTTCGTGCGCACCGGTCTTGGCCTCAAGGCCCCTGATGAGGTGAGTGAGAGCGTCGCGGCGCGCGACTTCGGTGTCCTCGTGCATCAGATCCTCGGTGACTTTCATCGTGCCGTGCCTCAGATCGCGGCGCTCGGCCGCGAGGCGGCTCTGCAACGACTCGAGGACATCGCGTTGCGGTGCTTTGAGCCTATCGTCGCGCGTGATCACGCCGCCACTGCTTGGCTGGAACGCTGGCGCGACGTCGCTCCGGCCTACGTCGATTGGCAGCTCGTCCGTGAGGCCGAGGGATGGCGCATCGATCCTGCCGCCTGCGAGCAGCCGGTGCACCTGCCGCTGCGCTGGGGCGCCGATGCGGAGCTCATGCTCCACGGCCGGCCCGACCGCGTCGATCGTTGCAATGGGTCTGCAGCCATCACCGATTACAAGACCGGTGCACGCAAGCCGCTGGAGTGTCTGGTGAGCGACCCGACCGAGGACGCACAGTTGGTTCTGTATGCGGCTTTGATCGATGGGGTCAGCGAGGTGGCCTACCTGCCACTCGGCTCGGATGCCGTGGAAGAGGGCGGCTTGCGCGCCGTGGTGCTGGCGCAACCTCTGCTCGATCAGGCGGTGGCCGGGCATATCGAGCGGCTTCGCGACACCTTGCAGCGTGTCGGCAGCGGCGAGTCGTTGCGTGCCATGGGAGACGCGGCCGCCTGCCGCCATTGCCATGCGCGCGGCATCTGCCGGCGTGACCACCGCGCCGAGGCGCTGTCGGGGGCGCTCGCCGCGTCCGCTGCCTAGCCCGGGGCGACGGGCTGCCCGGCTTCAGGCGGCGTGGAGCAGCGCTGCCAGCACCTCGAGGAAGCGCTGGTTCTCGTGCGGCAGGCCGATCGAGACGCGCAGATGGCGCGGCATGCCATAGCTGGCGATGGGTCGTACGATCACGCCATGCCGTAGCAGGCCGGCGTTCACCGCCGCAGCATCGCCCACCTCAACGGCCAAGAAGTTGGCCGCCGACAGGATGTAGGGCACGCCCAGCGCGTCGAGGCCGGCGCGCATCTGCGCCATACCTGCGCGATTGGCCTGCGCGCTGCGCGCTACAAAGTCGTCATCGCCCAGCGCGGCCACGGCCGCCGCCAATGCGATGCTGTTGACGTTGAAAGGCTGCCGCACACGGTTGCAGAGGTCGATGAGCGCCGGGTCGGCCACGCCAAAGCCCACGCGCAGGCCAGCCAAGCCATAGATCTTGGCCAGCGTGCGCGTCACCAGCAGTCGCGGGTGTTCGCGCACCCAGGCCAGACTGTCGCAGCGCTGCGCAGGCTCGAGGTACTCGGTGTAAGCCTCGTCGAGCACCGCCACCACATGGGCTGGCAGGGCGAAGATGAACTCGCGCACCGCTTCAGGGGCCAGTAGCGTGCCGGTGGGGTTGTTGGGGTTGGCGATCCAGACCACCCGCGTGTCGGGCCGGATGGCAGCGCGCATGGCAGCGAGGTCGTGGCCGTAGTCGCGTGCGGGCACCTCGATGCGCTCGGCCCCTACGGTCTGGCAGACCAAGCCATACACCGCAAAGGCGTGTTGGCTGTAGACGGCGCTGGTGCCGGGGCCGAGGAACACGCGGCCGACCATGTCGAGCACGTCGTTCGAGCCATTGCCCAGCACGATCTGCTCCGGTTGCAGGCCGAACCGGGCCGACAACGCGGCCTTGAGGTCGAAGCCGGCGCCATCTGGATAGCGTGCCAGCTCGCCGAGCGCGCCGGCGGCTGCGGCAATCGCGGCCGGGCTCATGCCGAGCGGGTTCTCGTTGCTGGCGAGCTTGACGATGTCGGCCTCGGCGATGCCGGTCTCGCGCGACAACTCGGCGATCGGCTTGCCGGTCTGGTAGGCGGCGATGCCGCGTACGCTCGGCAGCGCGAGCGCGTCGCAGCTCACAGCACCGCCACCGGGTAGGCGCCGAGCACGCGCACGAAGGCGGCGAGCTGTTCCAGCTCAGCCAGTGCCGAGGCCAGCCCGGGGTCGTCGCGGTGGCCCTCAAGGTCGACAAAGAACACGTATTCCCAGAGGCCGGTGCGCGCCGGGCGCGATTCCAGCCGTGTCATGCTCACGCCATGGCGCGCCAGAGGGCCGAGCAGTTCGTGCACCGCGCCGGGCCGGTTGCGCGCACCGACGATGAGTGAGGTCTTGTCCTGCCCCGAGCGTCCGGCCGCGTGGCGGCCGAGCACCCAGAAGCGGGTGGTGTTGTTGGGTTCGTCTTCGATGTTGCGATGGGCGATGGCGAGGCCGTAGCGCTCGGCGGCCAGTTCGCCGGCGATGGCGGCGCTGGCCGGATCGTCGGCCGCGCGCCGCGCAGCCTCGGCGTTGCTCGCCACTGGCACGCGCTGCGCGGCCGGCAGCTCGCGGTTGAGCCACTCGTGGCATTGCGCCAGCGACTGCGCGTGGCTGTAGACGCGCTCGACAGTGGGGCCGCCGTTGGCGTGGCGCATCAGATGCTGCTGCACGCGCAGCACCACCTCACCGCAGACCGACAGTGTGGTGCCGGTCATCAGGTCGAGCGTGCGCCCCACAGCGCCCTCGGTGGAGTTCTCCACCGGCACCACGCCGTAGTCGTCGGCGCCGGATTCCACTGCACGGAACACGTCGTCGATGGTGGCGTGCGGGCTCACTGCCGCGGCGTGGCCGAACTGCTTGATCGCTGCCGCCTCGCTGAACGTGCCATGCGGCCCGAGGCAGGCGATCGACAGCGGCTTCTCCAGCGCCAAACAGGCCGACATCACCTCGCGGAACAGTCGCGCCACCACTTCGCCGGACAATGGGCCGGGGTTGGCGGCCTTGAGCCGCCGCAGCACCTGCGCCTCGCGCTCCGGGCGGTAGATGGCGACCTTGGCCACATCGCCGCCGGCATCGTCACTCTTGAGCTCTCCGATCTGCCGCGCCACCCGGGCGCGGGCGTTGAGCCGCTCGAGGATCTCGTTATCGAGCGCGTCGATCTGTCCGCGCAGACGGGCGAGCGGGTCGGACACCGTGGCGCTCCTATGCCTCGTCTTCGTCGCCGGTCTCGACCACCTTCTCGAGGCCGGCCAGCAGTTCGCCCTCGTCAAGGTTGATCAGTGTCACACCCTGCGTCGAGCGGCCCATCTCACGGATCTCCTTGACCCGCGTGCGGATCAGCACGCCGCCGGTGGTGATGAGCATGATCTGGTCGTCGGGAGTCACCAGTTGCGCGGCCACCACCTTGCCGTTGCGCGCCGAGGTCTGGATGGCGATGACGCCCTGCGTGCCGCGGCCGTAGAGCGGGTACTCGGAGAGCGCGGTGCGCTTGCCGAAGCCGCGCTCGGTCGCCGTCATCACCGACATCGATTCATCCTCGGCCACCAGCATGGCGATCACCGCACCGTTGCTGCCCAGCTTGATGCCACGCACGCCGCGCGCGCCGCGGCCCATCGGCCGCACATCGCCCTCCGCAAAGCGCACTGCCTTGCCGGCATCGGAGAACAGCATGACGTTGCAGTTGCCATCGGTGACCTGTGCGCCGATGAGGAAATCGTCCTCGTCGAGCCCGACAGCGATGATCCCCGACGGGCGCGGCCGGCTGAACTCGGACAGCGGCGTCTTCTTCACGGTGCCCCGGCGCGTCGCCATGAAGACGAAGTGGCCGTCGTCGAACTCCTTGACCGGCAGCAGCGCCGTGATCTTCTCGCCCTCCTGCAGGGGCAGCAGATTGACGATCGGTTTGCCGCGCGCGATGCGCGAGCCTTGTGGCACTTGGTAGACCTTGAGCCAATACATCCGCCCGCGGTTGCTGAAGCAGAGGATGTAGTCGTGCGTGTGGGCGATGAACAGCCGGTCGATGAAGTCGTCTTCTTTGGTGGCTGCGGCCTGTTTGCCGCGCCCGCCGCGCTTCTGTGCGCGGTAATCGTCGAGCGGCTGCGACTTGATGTAGCCGGCGTGCGACAGCGTCACCACCATGTCCATCGGCGTGATCAGGTCCTCGATGCCGAGCTCGCTGGTGGCAAAGACGATCTCGCTGCGGCGCTTGTCACCGAACTGGTCGCGGATGGCTGTGAGTTCGTCGCTGATGATCGCGGTGACGCGCTCAGGGCGGGCGAGGATGTCGAGCAGGTCGGCGATGCGCTCGAGCAACTCACGGTAGTCGTTGACGATCTTGTCGCGCTCGAGGCCGGTGAGGCGCTGCAGACGCAGGTCGAGGATGGCTTGCGCCTGCGTCTCGGTGAGGCGATAGCCCTCCGGCGACAGGCCGAGGCCGGCCGGGATGCCATCCGGACGGGACGCGTCGGAGCCGGCGCGCGCCAACATCGCGCTCACCGTGGGCGACGGCCAGGCACGGCGCAGCAAGCCCTCGCGGGCGTCGGCTGGGGTAGGGGCGGCCTTGATCAGGGCGATGATCTCGTCGACGTTGTCGAGCGCCACCGCCAAGCCCTCCTGCACGTGCGCCTTCTCGCGCGCCTTGCGCAGCTCGAACACCGTGCGGCGGGTCACCACCTCGCGCCGGTGGCGCAGGAAGGCGTCCAGCATCTGTTTGAGGTTGAGCAGGCGCGGCTGGCCATCGACCAGCGCCACCATGTTCAGGCCGAAGCTGTCTTGCAGCTGAGTGTGCTTGTAGAGGTTGTTGAGCACCACCTCGGCCACCTCGCCGCGCTTGAGCTCGATGACCATGCGCATGCCGGACTTGTCGGACTCGTCGCGCAGGTCGGAGATGCCCTCGATGCGCTTGTCGTTGACCAGCTCGGCGATCTTCTCGATGAGCGTCTTCTTGTTCACCTGGTAGGGCAGCTCGTCGACGATGATCGCCTGCCGTTCGCCCTTGCCGATGTCCTCGAAATGGGTGCGCGCACGCATCACGCAGCGGCCGCGCCCGGTGCGGTAGCCCTCGCGCACGCCCTCGACGCCGTAGATGAAGCCGGCGGTGGGGAAATCCGGTGCCGGGATGTACTCGATCAGGTCATCGACCGTGAGCTCGGGGTTGGCCAGCAGTGCCAAGCAGGCGCTGACCACTTCGTTGAGGTTGTGCGGCGGGATGTTGGTCGCCATGCCCACGGCGATGCCGGAACTGCCGTTGATCAGCAGGTTGGGGATCTTGGCCGGCAGCACCAGCGGCTCGTGCTCGGAGCCGTCGTAATTGGGCCCGAAGTCGACCGTCTCCTTGTCGATGTCGGCGAGCAGCTCGTGCGCGATGCGCGACATGCGGATCTCGGTGTAACGCATGGCGGCGGCGTTGTCGCCGTCCACCGAGCCGAAGTTGCCCTGGCCGTCGACCAGCATGTAGCGCAGCGAGAAATCCTGCGCCATGCGCACGATGGTGTCGTAGACCGCTGTGTCGCCGTGCGGGTGATACTTACCGATCACGTCACCGACGATGCGTGCCGATTTCTTGTACGGCCGGTTCCAGTCGTTGGACAGCTCGTGCATGGCGAAAAGCACGCGCCGATGCACTGGCTTGAGGCCGTCCCTCACGTCTGGCAGCGCCCGCCCGACGATCACGCTCATGGCGTAATCGAGGTAGGACCGGCGCATCTCCTCCTCGAGGCTGACGGGGAGGGTCTCTTTGGCGAACGGGTCCATCGTGGCAGGCTCTTTCGGTGTGGTCTGTCGGGTGCCGCCGTTGCGCGGCGGAGCGGGCAGCGGGCGACTTGACCAAAGTCACCAGTTTATCACGCGCCCCCCGTCCGCCCGGGTCAGGAGCCTTGAGGCAGCCTGTTGCACTGCGGTATATTCATACGGATGGGTGGTCGCACAAGTCCTCTAAAACGCGGCTTCTAGCGCATCGGCCTGCCCCCGAATCCAACAGAACGGAGTCCATACCCTCATGACATCACGCCTTGTCGCTCTCTCCGCCATCGTCCTTGCCGTGCTCGCCGCACCGGCCACCGCCGAGGACCGGAGCGGCTACTGGTTGAACACCGAGGGCACCGTCTGGCGCAGCGGGTTCGATCTGTGCTGGCGCGCCGGTTACTGGACCCCGGCGCTGGCCATCGCCGAATGCGACCCCGACCTCGTACCCAAGCCGGTTGCCGCCCCAGCGCCCGAACCCGAGATGCCGGCTGTCGTGGCTCCGCCTCCGGCCCCTGAGCCTGAGCCGGTGCCGATGGGTCCGGAGAAGCCTGCCTTCGAGCGGTTCACCTTTGCTGCCGAGACGCTGTTCGCCTTCGACAAGGCAGACATCCGCCCTGAGGCCGCCGGCATCCTCGACGACGTTGTCGACAAGATGCAGCGCTTCCCGGAGGTCGAGTTGATCGTTGTGACCGGTCACACCGACCGCATCGGCAGTGATGCCTACAACCAAAAGCTGTCTGATCGCCGCGCGGCCTCGGTGCGCAATTACCTCGTCGACAAGGGTGTCGACGCGGGCCGAGTGCAATCGGCCGGGCGCGGCGAAGCCGAGCCGGTGGTGGCTTGCGGCAAGGTCAAGGGCAAGGAGAATCGGTCCAACAAGGCGCTGGTGCAGTGCCTCCAGCCCAATCGCCGTGTGGTGATCGAGATCGCCGTGCAGCGCGAGACGGGTGCTGACTGAGCGGTCCAGCACACGCGATCGACGCGTCCTGACGCCCCGCCGCGCGCGGGGCGTCGCGTTTTTGGGCTATGTTGCCGGCCATGGATATCGTCGCCGATGAGCTGATCGAGGCGCGCTGGGTGTTGCCGGTGCAGCCTTGGGCCGTGATCGACCACGGCGCGGTGGCGATACGCGATGGCGCCATCGTTGCCGTCGGTGCGGCCGCGCAACTGACGCCCCAGGTCGCTGCCGCCCGCGTCACGCGCCTGCCCGGGCACGTCTTGCTGCCGGGGCTGGTCAATGCTCACGCGCACGCTGGCATGACGCTGTTGCGCGGCTACGCCGACGACCTGCCGCTGATGCGCTGGCTGCAGGAGCGCGTGTGGCCGGCCGAGGCGCGCTGGGTGGCGCCGGACTTCGTCCGCGATGGCACGCGCCTGGCCTGCGCCGAGATGTTGCGCGGCGGCGTGACCACCTTCTCCGACATGTATTTCTTTCCCGATGCCGCCATCGGCGCGGCGCAGCGCGCCGGCATCCGCATGGTGGCGGGCTTGCCAGTGCTCGAATTCCCGACCGCCTACGCGCGCGACGCGGCCGCTTACTTGCACGCTGGCCTGGCCACGCGTGACCACTGGCTGGGTGCGCCCAACCTGCACTTCACCTTGGCGCCGCACGCGCCCTACACGGTGTCCGACGCCACCTTCGGGCAGGTCGCCACCTATGCCGCGCAGCTCGACCTGCACGTGCACATCCACATCCATGAGACGCAGGACGAGATCGCACAGGGCGTCGCGCAGACCGGTGAGCGACCGCTGGCACGGCTCAAGCGCCTCGGCCTGCTCGGTCCGGAGTTGATCGGTGTGCACGCGGTGCACCTCACCGACGCCGAGATCGCCCTGCTGGCAGAGCATGGTGCCGCGCTGGTGCACTGCCCAGCCTCCAACCTCAAGCTCGGCAGCGGCATCGCACGCTTTGCCGATTGCTTGACGGCCGGTATCCGGGTCGGCCTTGGCAGCGACAGTGTGGCGAGCAACAACCGTCACGATCTGTTCGTCGAGATGCGTCTGGCTGCGCTGCTGGCCAAGGGCATCTCCGGCGATGCCGCGGCGGTGCCGGCGCGTCAGGCTCTGCATGCCGCGACCCTGGGCGGCGCGAGCGCGCTGGGCATCGACGCTGTCACTGGCTCGCTCGAGCCGGGCAAGGCGGCAGATCTGGTGGCGGTCGACCTGTCGGGTGCAGATCAGCAGCCGGTCTATGACCCGGTCTCGCAGCTGGTGTACTGCGCTGGCCGCGAGCAGGTGAGCGATGTCTGGGTGTCCGGGGAACGCCGGGTGGCTGCTCGTTGTCTGCAGAGCGACGACGACATCGGCTTGCGAGCGCTGGCGGCCGACTGGCAGTTGCGCATCGCGGCCGCGGATGTGTCGTCTGACCACCACGGAGGCCTCCTCAGCCCATGAGTACTGTCAATGTCGACCCCGCCGAGATCGCCAAATTCAGCGCACTGGCCAGCCGCTGGTGGGACCCCAACAGCGAGTTCGCGCCACTGCACACCATCAACCCTCTGCGTCTGGGCTGGATCGATCAGCGCGTGCCGCTGGCTGGTCGTGCGGTGCTCGATGTCGGTTGCGGTGGTGGCATCCTCACCGAAGCCATGGCCGACCTCGGCGCCACCGTGACCGGCATCGACCTCGCGGAGAAATCGCTCAAGGTGGCCAAACTGCATCTGCTCGAGTCCGGTCGCAGCGTCGAGTACCGCAATGTCTCGGCCGAGGACCTCGCCGCGGAAGCCCCTGGCAGTTTCGATGTGGTCACTTGCATGGAGACGCTGGAGCATGTGCCCGACCCGGCGTCTACGGTGGCCGCGTGTGCGCGCCTCGTCAGGCCGGGCGGCTCGGTGTTCCTCTCGACCATCAACCGCAACCCGAAGAGCTGGCTGTTTGCCATCGTCGGCGCCGAATACGTGCTGCGTCTGTTGCCCCGTGGCACCCACGAGTACGCCAAGTTCATCACGCCGGCCGAACTCGCCGGCCACGCTCGCGCTGCGGGCCTCGAGGTGAGTGCCATGAACGGCATGACCTACAACCCTTTCACCCGGGTGTATGCCCTCGACCCAAGCGACACCAGCGTCAACTACCTGATGCACACGGTGCGCCCGGCATGACCCTGATGGCAGACGCCGAGGCGGTGTTCTTCGACCTCGACGGCACCTTTGCCGACACCGCGCCTGATCTCGCCGCGGCGGCAAACAGCCTGCGTGCGGAGCGTGGCCTCCAAGCCCTGCCACTCGAGCGCCTGCGGCCGATGGCCTCCCACGGCGCGCGCGGTATGCTCGGCGAGGCGCTGGGCCTTGCTCCGGGCGACGACGCCTATGCGGCCACCGTCGAGGTCTTTTTGCAGCGTTACGAGGCTGCCCTGTGCGTGCACACGGTGGTGTTCGATGGACTTTGGGCGGTGGTCGACGCCATCGAGGCGCGCGGAATGGCGTGGGGCATCGTCACCAACAAGGCGATGCGCTTTGCTGCGCCGCTCTGCCGGGCATTGGGCATCGACGGCCGCGCTGCAGCGGTGGTGGGCGGCGACACCACACCGCATGCCAAGCCGCACCCGGCGCCGCTCTTGCATGCTGCCGAGTTGGCGCGGGTCACCGCGGCTCGTTGCATCTACGTGGGCGATGACCTGCGCGACGTGCAGGCCGGCCGCGCCGCCGGCATGCGCACCGTGGCCGTGTCGTATGGCTACAACGGCAAGGCCGACCCTCCCGAGCAGTGGGGCGCCGACCACTGGGTGCGCACGCCGCTGGAGTTGCACGGGGTGCTGGCGGGCATGACCGGTTGACTGCGGCCGGCCGAGCCGATCGCTTGAACTTGCCGGAGCGCTCGTCCTCCAAGGCGTATACTTGAAACTCTGCATCAAACCGGGGCCGACCTGGTTTCGACGTGGGTTGCGAAGCAAGCAGGGCATGCCGAGGATCGGTCCACCTCGTTAATCCATCCGAAAACTAGATAGTCGCCAACGACGAATCTTTCGCCCTGGCCGCTTAAGGCCAGGCGCTGCACCGATCGCTCTGCGGGTCGGGCCGGGTAACCGGTCGCAGCGTCATTAACAGCAGAAGTAAGGGTGTGTCTGGCCGCGCGGCTCACCTCGAAAATCCAGCGGATCGCTCTGCCTCAGCCTGCCCGTCGGCGGTTGCAGGGTTAGACCAAACGACTCGGCTACGCATGTAGAACTGTTTGTGGAGGGCTTGCGGACGCGGGTTCGATTCCCGCCGGCTCCACCATACACAAGGGCTCGGATGATCTCCGGGCCCTTTTTCTTGCCTGAAATCCCCGCACCACGCGGGGTTCTGCCCGCCTGTGCTGCCGGTGGCCATCAGCCGAAACGCCCGAAATCGGCCACTTTCTCGGCCAGAGTCGTCTCTGTTCTCCGTTTGGCCTGCGGGTAGGCGCAGATGGCGGTCTCTCAAAATCAAACACTTGCGCGCGCCGGTTCACCGTCAACCAAGGCCACCGGTCAGGCATCGAACGCCGTCCATGCGGTAGCCAACCTTCCTATCTTGCTCTATCATGAAGCGTCAAGATGCATCATGATGGAGATAGCCATGGCAACTGTTGTCCGCGAAAAGTTTTCTTCCCAGGCCGCGCCCGATGTGCTGGCGGCGTTGCGCCAAATCGCAGAAAGCCAGGGCCGCCAGTTCCAGGCGGTGCTCGATGAAGCCCTGCGCGACTACATCGACCGGCAGCAGAAGGAGCGCCCCCGCCGCCACGTGATGGCTTCTTTCGCGTCCAGTTTGGATGAGTTCGACGGCCTCTACCGCGAACTGGCCAAGTAAACCGTGGCGCACGATTACCTGACCGTGGCCGATGTGCTCGGCATGCACACGGTGCTGATGCAGCGTTACGGCGGCGCGCCGGGCCTGCGTGACCCGGGGGCCCTGGAGGCCGCACTGTTCCGCCCGCAGACCGGCTACTACGATGACATCGTGGCCGAGGCAGCTGCCCTGCTGGAAAGCCTGGCGATCAACCACCCGTTCGTGGACGGCAACAAGCGCATCGCCTTTGCAGCGGCCGACGTGTTTTTGCGCATCAATGGCTGTTGCTTGCGGCGCGCCCCGATGCAGATCTATGCGGAAATGATGCAGATGTTCGAGTCGGGCACGTCCGACATCGCCCACCTCGATCCGTGGCTGCGGTCGTTTGCCGTCGCCGCAGAGTGATGCCATGAACGAGAAAACACCGAACCTGCAGACTCAGGCTGCGATGAAAGAAGCCAGGGCGATGGCGATCAAGCGGGTGCCTGAACTGGCAGAGTCCACAGCAGGCTCATGCACTTGGGCTGCTGCCCGGCCAGAATGCTCTGGATGATGGCTGGCTCGAGCAGCGTCAGGCGCAGCAGTTCGTTGACCGTCGAGTGGTGCAGGCCTTCGCGCTAGGCGATCTCGCTCCCACCGCCGACCACACCATCGTCGAGCAGTTGCTGCCAGTAGTAGGCCCGCGTCAGGGCCACCATCACCAAGAAGCCCAACCGGTATCCGGTTGGGCCTTTTTTGTCCGGAGCCCTGTTTGCGAGGGTGCCGGGCTCGGTCTCTCGCGCTGGCAGGCGCGGATGGCAAGCACCTTGCCGGGATGCTCCCGACCGCATATCGATCCCCAACAAATGGCTCAGGCCCACCTCAGGCGGCCGCCATCCGCTGCAACAGCATCTTCGGCTTGGGTCGCGTGCCGTGCGCTTGATCAGCACGGCAGTGGCCTTGGCGGTGGGTCACCGCGCGCCGCAGACCACGGCAGTGCTCTTGCCACCACCGGGCCGGCGTCAAGCCGGTATGGTCGACACGGGGCGGTGCTCTGTGCAAGAGTCTGCCGGACTCGAGTCATCGGAGAAGACATGAGCAAGCCAGCTGCCAGCGAATCTCGCACGACCAATCCGCACGCGCTCGCCATCATCCTGGAGGCCAGCGAGACGCGTTCGATCATTGCTGCAAGCGATATCTTTGACATCAAAGGCATCCTGCTGTGGGCGCGCAACCAGCCAGTGACTGCCGACCTGCAGCGCCGCCTCATGGATCGGCCGCTGCAGGCGCCGATCGAGAGCAGCCTGATGGCCGAGGATGGCATCCGCCCGGAGACACTCGGCGCTTCGGTGGCTGCGCTGGCTGGGGGCAGCGGCCCCCTGGCCGGCCTGCTGGCTCCGCGGGCGGCGCTTCTGCAGCATGCGGCCACGGGCATCCGGCTGCATCCGGTGGCCCAGTTGCTGCTGACTGCGGTGGAGACAGCGCGCCCGGTCCTGTTCGCGCATGCGGTCGAGGCGATGGCGGTGGCTGGCGCCCTGATGGCTGCGCGGGAGTCTGTGAGCGAGCCCGAGGTCACGCTCGCCATGACGGCCGGGCTGCTGCACGACATCGGCGAGATGTACGTGGCGCCGGAATTCGGCGAAGCCGACGCGGCCCGATCACTCGACGTCGAGACCTATCGGCAACTGGTGGTGCACCCACACGTCGGCCACCTGTTGCTCAAACAGCTCACCGACTACCCGGCAGAGGTGGTGCAGGCAGTGGCCGAGCATCACGAGCGGCTCGATGGGTCGGGCTACCCGCACCGCCTGCGCGATGACGCTATCTCACCGCTGGGGCGGCTGCTGGCGGTGGTCGAAGAAGCGCTGGCCGCCCTGCGAGCGCCAGGCGCGACCCTGCACCATGCCAGTGTGGCACTGCGCGTGGTGCCGCACGAGTTCGACGTCCACCTCGCCGGACCCCTTGCCACGGCAGCCTGCGCGCTGCCGCCGATGGCGGCGCGCCGCAGCATCGATGACCTGCGGCAACGTTTGCAGCGCCTCGACAACGCGCTGCGCACGGCGCCGGAACGCATCGAGGCTGCTGTGCCGACGCCCTGCAGCGAGCCGCTGCGCCAGACCGTCGACCTTGTCCTTGGCCTGGTACAGCGTTTGCGCGAGGGCTGGAATGAAAGCGGGCTGTGGAGCGTCGAGACCCTCGACGGCGAACATCTTGCTGAGGCCGAGGCGGTGCAGGACGCACTGCGTGCACGCCTGCTGGAGATCGGTCGGGTGGCGCGTCTAGCCATGACCGCAGGAGCCGACGACGACCGTGCATGCGTGGAGCGCCTCTGCGATATCCTCATCGAGGGGTTGGTCAGGCCGGTCTGAGCGGCACCGTGGCCCGGCTTCGCGTGGGCGGGTGGCTCGTCCGTTGCGGGCGCGAGTCCTCGCGGCCGGCCGTCCGACTCGGCATACTTCGTTCATGATCGCCCAAGCGCCTTTCCGAAATCTCTGCACCGACTGCGGCATCAGCCGCACCAGCGACCCCAAGCGCTGCGGCCGCGTCTGTCAGTTCATCGCGCCGGATTACCCGCGGTTGGAGCAGGCGGTGCACGGCCGCAGCCGCGACCCGGGGCCGGCAGCCGGTGGCGACGCGGCGCGCGCCGATGAGATGTTCTTCGGGCCGTATGTGGCCATGCACCGCGCGGCCCTGCGTCAGCCGCGCGACGGCGCGCAGTGGACCGGCATCACCACCCGGCTGGGCGAACGCCTGCTCGAACAAGGCCTTGTGAGCGCGGTACTCTGCATGACCGCCGACCCCGATGATCGCTGGCGGCCCAAGCCAGTCCTCGTCACCCGCGCCGCCGACATGGCGGCCTGCCGTGGCATGCGCATGGGCTACGCGCCGCTGCTCGAGTTGCTGGAGCCGGCCATCGCCGCCGGGCACACGCGCATCGCCGTCATCGGCATCCCTTGTCAGGTGTATGCGCTGCGGGCCCTGCAGGCCGAGTTGGGTCTCGAGCAGCTCTACGTGGTCGGCACGCCGTGCTCCGACAACACGCCCACCGAGAACTTCCACGAGTTCCTTGCGCTCATCGACCCGGCGCCAAAGGCCATCACCTACCTCGAGTTCCGCGCCGACTACCACGTCGAACTGCGCTACACCGACGGCCGCGTCCGCACCATTCCGTTCCTGCAGCTCCCCTTGTCGCAACTGCGGCCGGACTTCTTTCCGCTGACCTGCCGCACCTGTGTGGATTACACCAACGTGCTCTCAGACATCACGGTCGGCTACATGGGCGGCGAGGGGCGGCAATGGCTGCTGGTGCGCAACGCGCGTGGCCAACAGATGCTCGACCTGCTGGGTGACGAGGTCGAGCTGGAAGCCCCGGGTGACGCCGGCAAGCGCAGCAGCGCGGTCAAGGGCTTCATCGGCAACGTCGAACGCGCCGCGGGTGGCTTGCCGCTGCGCCGCATGCCCGACTGGCTGCGCCCGGTCATGGGCTGGCTGATGCCGCGCGTCGGCCCGCGCGGGCTGGAGTTCGCCCGCACCCGGGTCGAGATGAAGGCTGCCGAGACGGTGATCCACCTCCGCCGTGAGGCGCCGGAACGGGTCAAGAGCATGGTGCCGGCGCACGTCTGGCGCCTGGTCGAGCCCTACGGACTCAAGCCGCAGCCGGGCGAGACGCGCGAGCCCTGACGCCAGCTCGGCTCGCTACGGGGCCACCTCGATCAGGATCTCGTTGCGCCGGTTCCATGGCAGTGTGAAAGGGTCGTTGTAGCGCGCGACCTGAGGCCTGCCCGCCGCCACCAGCCCCTGCGCCGACATCCACGCCTGCAGGCGCGCGGTGTTCTCGGCGATGCTCGCGCGTGTGGTCCAGCCGCTGAAGGTCACCGCCGCCACGCGGTGCGCGCCCACCTCGCGCAGGGTCACGAGCGGATCGAGCGGCTTGGGCAGGTCGGCCAGCCGGTAGCTCGATGGCATCACAAAGTGCACACGCCAGTTCGGTGCATCACCCACCTCGGCGGGTTCCATGGTCACCGGCGCGGTCATGGCGATGCGTTCGCTGGCCGGCTCCATGGTCACCGGGGCGGTCATGGCGATCTTCTCCGTCTCGCCGCGGGCAGATGCGTTCTTGCCAAAGATGTAACCGGCGATACGACGGAAGCCGACACGGCCGGCGCTGTCGAAGTCGCCCTCCACAAATGTCTCGGCCACCACGAACCCAGGGTATCGACGCAATTCGATGCCCGGCTCGCTGCGCTCCACGCTGTAGCGTGGCTGCTCAACCGCCATGGCTGCCCCGATGGATGTCGCTGCCAGCAGGCTGGCCAGTAGCAGAGTGATGAATCGCATCTTGCCTCCTGCGGTCTCTCATGTAATCTGGACGGACATTCAAGGTTGTCAGAACGGTATGACACATTCGGCGGTGACACTCGCGTCGGTGGAACAGGGGTCGGGACCATGAACGACCCGGCCTTGCTGGTCTGGATGATCGGCGGCGTGCTCTGCCTCACCCTGCTCGAGGGCGTGGCGCTCTGGCTCTATGACCGCGTCACGCGGCGCGGGTTGCCCTCGCGCGTGTTCCTGCTCAACTGGGCCTCCGGGGTGTGCCTGCTGGCCGGCATGCTCAGCCTCGGACTCGGTGGTGGTGCGCCGGTGGTGATGCCCTGGCTGCTGGCTGCCGGGATGTTCCACGTCTGGGACCTCAAACGCAACTGGCGCCGTTCACGCCGGTTGATGCAAAGGAATTGATATGAGTCGCGCTTTTCCGTTCTCGGCCATCGTCGGCCAGAACGACATGAAACAGGCCCTCCTGCTGGCAGCCGTCGATCCGAGCATCGGCGGCGTGCTGGTGCTGGGTGATCGCGGCACCGGCAAGTCCACGGCGGTGCGCGCGCTGGCGGCCATCCTGCCACCCATCCGCGTGGTCGAAGGCTGTGTCTACGGTTGCGACCCCGCCGTGCCCGGTGGCGCCTGTCCCTCTTGCACGGCGCTCGCTGTGCCGGGCGGCAAGATCAAGCCCGGTCACAAGCCGAGATCGGTGGAGAAGCCCGTCCCGGTGGTCGACCTGCCGCTCGGCGCCACCGAGGATCGCGTGGTCGGCGCACTCGACCTCGAGCGGGCGCTCACCGCTGGCGAGAAGGCCTTCGAGCCGGGTCTGCTGGCGCGTGCCAACCGCGGCTTTCTCTACGTGGACGAGGTGAACCTGCTCGAGGACCATCTGGTCGACCTGCTCATCGACGTGGCCGCCTCCGGCCAGAACGTGGTCGAGCGTGAAGGGCTCTCGGTGCGCCATCCGGCGCGCTTTGTGCTGGTCGGCTCCGGCAATCCGGAGGAGGGCGAGCTGCGTCCGCAGCTGCTCGACCGCTTCGGCCTCTCGCTCGACGTGCGCACGCCCACCGACCTCGCCGAGCGCATCGAGGTCATCAAGCGTCGCGATGCCTACGAGCGTGACCCGGCGGCCTTTCTGGCGGCCTGGGATGCCGCCGATGCCGCCATCCGCGACGCCGTCCTCAAGGCGCGTAAGCGGCTCGACAAGCTCGAGGTGCCTGATACCGTGCTCGAGGCCGCCGCCCGGTTGTGCTCGCATCTTGGCACCGATGGTCTGCGCGGCGAACTCACGCTCATGCGTGCCGCACGCGCCCGGGCTGCACTCGATGGCGCCCGCCACGTGCGCGTCGAGCACCTGTTGGCGATCGCGCCGATGGTGCTGCGCCACCGCCTGCGGCGCGACCCGCTCGATGAGACCGGCTCTGGTGTGCGCATCGAGCGCGCCCTCGGCGAGCTGTTCGGCGTCGAGACCGTGGCGGCTTGAACACGCTGAGCGAGGCTGTGCAGCTCGAGCGTCAGCCAGCCCTTGCGCCAGACATGGACCCGGTGGTCCATGCCGCCGAGGTGTGGGGCCGTGCCCTGCACGCCGCTGCGCTGTTCGCCATCGAGCCGGCCGCGCTGGGTGGCGTCTGGCTCAAGGCTGGCGCCGGCCCGGTGCGTGAGCGCTGGCTGGCCCTGCTCGACGCGCTGCTGCCCGGCGATATGCCGCGCCGGCGCATCCCGCTCAACATCGTCGATGAGCGCTTGCTCGGCGGCCTCGACCTCGCCGCTACGCTCCAGGCGGGGCGTCCGGTGGCGCAGCGCGGCGTGCTGGCCGAGGCGCACGGCGGGGTGGTCACCCTGGCCATGGCGGAGCGGGTCTCTGCCGCCACCGCCACCCGTCTCGCGCAGGTGCTCGACAGCGGTGAGGCTCTAGTGGCCCGCGACGGCATCGACAGCCGCCTGCCGGCGCGCATCGGTGTCGTCGCGCTCGACGAGGCCGCTGCCGACGACGAGCCGCCCGCCACCGTGCTCACCGAGCGCCTCGGTCTGGTCATTGCGCTCGATGGGCTGTTACCGAGCCTGTGCGAGATTCCGCCAGCTGCCGAACTGCAGGTCTGGCAGCGCGACATTGCCGCAGCGCGCGGCGCGTGGCGAAGCGTGAGCGCTGGCGACGATGTGCTGCAGGCGCTGTGCAGCACGGCGCTGGCGCTCGGTGTCGACTCGCCGCGCTTCGGTCTCGCCGCGTACAACCTGGCGCGCATGGCGGCCGCTCTCGACGGCCGCGACGAGGTCGACGCGGACGACTGCACGCTGGCCGCGCGTCTGGTCTTCGCGCCGCGCGCCACCCGCCTGCCGCCACAGCCAAGCGAGGAGTCGCCCCCTGAGAAGGCGCCCGAGCCGCCCAGCGACCAGCAACCGCCACCCGAGCAGGACCCGCCTGCCGACGACCCCGACGACATCCCCGACAAGCCGCTCGAGGACACCGTACTCGAAGCCGCTGCAGCAGCCATCCCCTTGGGTCTGCTCGCCATGCTGCAGGCCTCGCTGCTGATGGGCCGCAGTCGCAGCAGCGGCAAGTCCGGCGCCACGCAGACCCACTACCGGCGCGGCCGGCCCACCGGCTCGCGACGTGGCAGCCTGCGCCCGGGCATCCGCCTCAACGTCATCGACACGCTGCGCAACGCCGCACCCTGGCAGCCGCTGCGCCGCCGCGAGCGGGAGACTGCCGGCCTGGCAGTGCACGGCCGCGTCCTCATCCGGCCCGACGATTTCCAAGTGACGCGCTACCAGCAGCGCAGCGAGACCACCACCTTGTTTGTGGTGGACGCCAGCGGTTCCTCGGCGCTGCACCGGCTGGCCGAGGCCAAGGGCGCGGTCGAGCTGCTGCTCGCCGACTGCTACGTGCGACGCGACCGCGTCGCGCTGATGGCTTTTCGCGGCAAGGGTTGCGACCTCATCCTCCCGCCGACCCGCTCGCTCACCCGTGCCAAGCGCAGCCTCGCTGGCCTGCCGGGGGGCGGTGGCACGCCGATGGCCACTGCCATCGAGGCGGCGCAGCAGTTGTACGAACAGTTGTCGCGGCGCGGTGACAGCGTCGTTGTGGTGCTGCTCACCGATGGCCGCGGCAACCTCGACCGCGCCGGCAAACCCGGCCGCGCCCAGGCCGAAGCCGATGCGATGGCCGCTGCGCGGCGCGCGCGACTCAGTGGCATGGCCAGCCTGCTGGTCGACACCTCGCCACAGCCGGCGCTTCATGGCCAGCGGCTCGCGGCTGAACTCGGCGCGCTCTACCAGCCCTTGCCCTACGCCGATCCGCGTACGCTTGGTGCGCGCATCGGTGCCAGTGTCAGGGCCTTGAGCGGCGGCAACTGAGCCGGCGCCGCCTCAGCCGCCGGCCAGCAGGTCGATGACGACCTGCGCCGCGCGCTCAGGCCCGGTCTCGTGCATGAGATGGCCAGCGCTCCAGCGTTCCACCCGGGCGTGCGGCAGGTACCGTGCGATCACCTGCAGCAGCGGCTCGGGTGGCACCCAGGCGTCGAGGTCGCCCACCACCAGCCGCATCGGTGCGGCCAGCCGCGCGGCATCCTCAAGCAATACGGGCAGGTCGGCTGCGGCCATGAAGTTCATCGCTCCGCGGACATGCGCGCTGTCGGAGAACAGCGTGCGATAGCGGCGTCGCTGGCCCTCGTCGAGGATCGATGCAGTCGAGTCGAGCAGCCGGTCGACCATACCCGAGGGCCCGATGGTGGCCGCAAGCAAGGCGGCTACCGGGCTCGAGGTCGCCAGCGGGTTCACCAGCGGTCCGAGGAACAAGGCATAGGCGGGCGGCGGCGGCACCAGCGAGGGCGCGTAGCCCACCAGCGCGCCAGCGCGATGCCGCCCCAGCAACGACCAGCGCAGCGCCAGCGGGAAGCCTGCCGAATGTCCGGCCACCACGGCCGGCGACCCGAGCCCGAGCACTTCGAGCAGCCCATCGAGTTGCTGCGCGATGCTCGCCAGATCGAGGCGCTCGTAATCCGCGCCATGGGTGAAGCCGTGGCCCGGCAGATCCATCGCCAGCACCCGCGCATGCTTGGTGAGCAGTGGCCACATCGGTGCCCAGCTGTGCACCGAGGCGCCGGTGCCATGCAGCAGGACCACCAGTGGGCCCTCGCCCGCCATCTGCAGGTGCCAGTCGAGGCCGGCGGCCTGCACGCGACGGCTGTGTTCACGGTTGGGCCAGTCGGCCGGGATGTCATGGGCTGGGGTCGAGGTCATCGGGATTCCGGGGTGTCGGTTGACGCGGACAGGGCGGGTGTCTATTGTGACTGACAGTCTGGTGGTCAGAACAAACTTACAGTCGGCGCAGAGGTTTCGCCGTCGACGGGGGAGGGCGGCATGGATACACAACTGCGGATCGAGCAGGCGCTGGACGCCGCGTTGCGCCTTGGCGAGTCTAAGGCAGCGCCGCCGCGCCTGGTGGCCGCCACCCGGCATGCGGTGTTCCCCGGCGGCGCGCGCATCCGGCCGCGTCTCTGCCTCGCCGTGGCGTGGGCCTGCGGCGACGACCGTCCGCTGCTCGCCGACGCCGCCGCCGTCGCCATCGAGTTGATGCACTGCGCCTCGCTGGTCCACGACGACCTGCCGTGTTTTGACGATGCGGCCATGCGCCGTGGTCAGGCCTCCGTGCATGCAGCCTATGGCGAACGTCTGGCGGTGCTGGTGGGCGATGCGCTCATCGTCCTCGCCTTCCGCGCGCTGGCGGTGGCCGGCCGTGACTCGCCGGAGCGCCTCGGCCGTCTGGTCACCACCGTGGCCGATGGCGTCGGCGCGCCCGAGGGCATCGTGGCCGGGCAGGCCTGGGAGTGCGAACTCAAGGCCGACCTCGCCACCTATCAACGCACCAAGACCGGAGCTCTGTTTGCCGCGGCCACCGCCGCCGGGGCGCAAGCCGCCGGGCACGACCCTGATGCCTGGCGCAGCCTCGGCGACTGGCTGGGCGAGGCCTACCAGGTGGCCGACGACATCCGCGACGTCATGGCCGACCCGGCATTGCTGGGCAAGCCGACCGGCCGCGACGAGGACCTCGACCGCATGAGTTCGGCGCGCGAGTTGGGTCTTGCGGGTGCCGTGGCGCACTTCGATGAGCTGCTCGATCAGGCCGCGCGCTCGATTCCCGACTGCCGCGGCGCGGCTGCGCTGCGCGCATTGGTGCAGTCGGAGTCGGAGCGCCTGGTGCCCAAATCGTGGGTCAGCCGCATCCGTTCGGGGCAGGCTGTGCCGGCACGGCCGCTTCCAGCCCGCGTCGGCAGCTGAGCTGCAAGCGGCACCGACCCGTCGAGGAGACCCCCTATGGCCGAGACGATGCACCTCTCCCTCATCGACCGTCTGTTCGCCTGGCGCGACCGCCTGGTGGCCAGCCCGACGTTCCAGCGCTGGGCTGCAGCCTTCCCGCTCACCCGCCCGATCGCGCGCCGGCAGGCGGCACAACTGTTCGACCTTGTCGCCGGCTTTGTCTACAGCCAGGTGCTGCTGGCCTGCGTCCGCCTCGGTGTGTTCGAGATGCTTGCCGAGGGTCCGCAGAGCGTCACCACCCTCGCGCATCGGCTGGGCCTCTCGGAGAACTCGGCGCAACGTCTGCTCGCCGCCGCTGCCTCGCTGGGGCTCCTCGCCCGCCGTGCCGATGGCCGTTACGCGCTCGGCCAGCTCGGTGCGGTGATGGTCGGCAACCGCGCGGTCGCGGCGATGGTCGAGCACCACGCCTCGGTCTACCTCGACCTCGCAGACCCGGTCGCGCTGTTGCGCCGCGACTCGCCCACCCGCCTCGCTGGCTATTGGGCCTATGCCGGCGACCAAGGCAGCGAGGTGGCGCGCCAGCTCACGGCCGAGCAGGTGGCTGAGTATTCGGCGCTGATGTCGGCCTCCCAGCCGCTGGTGGCCGATCAGATCATCGACGCCTACGACCTCGGCCGGCACCGCTGCCTGATGGACGTCGGCGGCGGCGAGGGCACCTTCCTTTGTCAGGTCGCGCGTCGCGTGCCCGGCCTCCGGCTGCGCCTGTTCGACCTGCCGGCGGTGGCCGAGCGTGGCCGCCAGCGCTTCGAGGCGCAGGGCATCGCCCACCGCGCCGAGGCCTGCGGCGGCAGCTTCTTCGACGACCCGCTGCCCACCGGCGCCGACATCGCCTCGCTGGTCCGCGTCATCTACGACCACGACGACGCGCATGCGCTGCGCATCCTGCGTGCCGTGCGTTGCGCCCTGCCGGAGGACGGCACGCTGATCCTCGCCGAGCCGATGGCGGGTACGCCGGGCGCCGAAGCCATGGGCGACGCCTATTTCGGTTTCTACCTGCTCGCCATGGGTAAAGGCGAGGCGCGCACACCCGACCAACTCGGCTCGCTGCTCAAGCAAGCGGGCTTCTCGCGGCTGCGCATCCTCGCCACCCACCTGCCGCTGCAGACCCGCGTCCTCATCGCAAGGCCTTGATGGCCATGCAACCTTGAATCTGTCAAAAAGATTTTTCTTGACTCGGTCCCACAGAGGCTTAGCATGCACACATGTCAGGTTGCCCTGACATTTTGGCAGGTACATAAAAAATGACATCTGAAGTCGCGATGAGCACCTTGGCGGTGGTACTGGAGGAGCCCGAAAGGGTGGCTCTGTGTCGCCTGCCGCTCACCCCCGCCACAGCGCGGGACGTGGTGGTGGACATCGCCTACAGCGGCATCAGCACCGGCACCGAGAAGCTGCTCTGGAGCGGCCGCATGCCGCAGTTCCCAGGCATGGGCTATCCGCTGGTGCCAGGCTACGAGTCGGTCGGCACGGTGGTCGGCGCTGGCCGCGAGTCCGGCTTCGAGGTCGGGCAGAGCGTGTTCGTGCCCGGCGCCAAGTGCTACGGCGACGTGCGTGGCCTGTTCGGTGGCGCCGCCTCGCGCGTGGTCGTGCCCGGCGAGCGCATCCTCGCCATCGACGAGCACCTGGGTGAGCGCGGCGTGCTTTTCGCGCTCGCCGCCACCGCGCTGCACGTCACTCACGTGCCGGGCGCCCTGCAGCCCGACCTCATCGTCGGTCACGGTGTGCTCGGCCGCATGATCGCCCGCATCGCCGTCGCCCATGGCGCCACACCAGTGGTCTGGGAGACCAACGCCACGCGCCGCGATGGCGCGCAGGGTTACGCAGTGATCGACCCGGCCGATGACACCCGCCGCGACTATCGCTGCATCTGCGACGTCAGCGGCGCCGCCGGTCTGCTCGACACCCTCATCTCGCACCTCGCTCCGGGCGGCGAGGTGGTGCTAGCCGGCTTCTACGACCAGCCCCTTGGCTTCACCTTCCCGCCGGCCTTCATGCGCGAAGCGCGCTTGCGCATCGCCGCACAGTGGCAGCCGGCCGATCTGCTCAAGGTCCGCGAGATGGTGGCCGACGGCCGTCTCTCGCTCGATGGCCTGATCTCCCACCGCAGCGCCCCACATCTCGCCGAAGACGCCTACAGCACGGCGTTCGGCGACCCTGACTGTCTGAAGATGGTCCTCGACTGGAGACACCTGCAATGAGCCAATCCTGCGCCACCGGCACCGTATCGCCAGTGCAGTTCAACCAGCAGGCGCTGCGCGCCGAAGCGGCCCACGAGCCGGATCCGGTGCACACCGGCGAGGTCAAGAGCGAGACGCAGATCATCGCCATCTACGGCAAGGGTGGCATCGGCAAGAGCTTCACGCTGGCCAACCTCAGCTACATGATGGCGCAGCAGGGCAAGAAGGTCCTGCTCATCGGCTGCGACCCCAAGTCCGACACCACCAGCCTGCTGTTCGGCGGCAGGGCCACCCCCACCATCATCGAGACCAGCAGCAAGAAGAAGCTGGCCGGTGAGACGGTGACCATCAGCGACGTCTGCTTCAAGCGCGACGGCGTGTTCGCCATGGAGCTCGGCGGGCCCGAGGTCGGCCGCGGTTGCGGCGGGCGCGGCATCATCCACGGCTTCGAGACGCTCGAGAAGCTCGGCTTCCACGATTGGGGCTTCGACTACGTCCTGCTCGACTTCCTCGGCGACGTGGTCTGTGGCGGCTTTGGTCTGCCGATCGCCCGCGACATGTGCCAGAAGGTCATCGTCGTCGGCTCCAACGACCTGCAGTCGCTCTACGTCGCCAACAATGTCTGCTCGGCGGTCGAGTACTTCCGCAAGCTCGGCGGCAATGTCGGCGTGGCCGGTATGGTCATCAACAAGGACGACGGCACCGGCGAGGCGCAGGCCTTTGCCGATCGCGCCGGTATCCCGGTGCTCGCTTCCATCCCCGCGCATGAGGACATCCGCCGCAAGAGTGCGTCCTACGAGATCATCGGCAAGCCCGATGGCGAGTGGGGCCCGCTGTTTGCCGGGCTCGCCACCAACGTCGCCGAGGCGCCGCCGCAGCGCCCCAAGCCGCTCAGCCAGGACGAACTGCTCGGTCTGTTCTCGGCTTCGCACACCGGCCGCGATGTGGTGCTGGAGCCGGCCACGGTGTGCGACATGCTCGGCCGCGAAGACGTGGTCCGCGAGTCGCTCGAAGTCATCTACGACGAGGCCTGAGGTGAACGACCCGCGCCCACCCCGTCTCGTGGCAGATCTGGCCCAGCCTGAGGCTGTCCAGGGCGACGGCCTCGGCTGCCATTCGGGCCGGGACGAGATGCTTGCCGCCGCGCAGCAGGCGGGCAAGAGTGAGGTGCTCGAGCAATACGCGCGCGACTATCCGCTCGCGCCAGAGGCCGGCCCGCACGACCAGCCGCAGAGCATGTGCCCGGCGTTCGGCTCGCTGCGTGTGGGTCTGCGCATGCGCCGCACCGCGACCATCCTCAGCGGTTCGGCCTGTTGCGTGTACGGGCTCACCTTCACCAGCCACTTCTACGGCGCGCGTCGCAGCGTGGGCTACGTGCCGTTCAACTCCGAGACGCTGGTCACCGGCAAGCTCTTTGAGGACATCCGCGACGCGGTGCACAAGGAAGCCGACCCGGAGAAGTACGACGCCGTGGTCATCATCAACCTCTGCGTACCGACCGCCAGCGGCGTGCCGCTGCAGCTCCTGCCCAAGGCCATCAACGGTGTCCGCATCATCGGCATCGACGTGCCCGGCTTTGGCGTGCCGACTCACGCCGAGGCCAAGGACGTTCTGGCCGGCGCCATGCTGCGTTACGCGCGCGAAGAGGTGCTGGCCGGCCCGGTCGCTGCGCCGCGCAACGGCCGCGCGCAGTTGCCCACCGTCACCCTGCTCGGCGAGATGTTCCCGGCCGACCCGGTCGGCATCGGCATGATGCTCGCCCCCATGGGGCTGGCCGCTGGCCCCGTGGTGCCAACGCGCGAGTGGCGCGAGCTCTATGCCGCGCTCGATTGCGCTGCGGTGGCCGCCATCCATCCTTTCTACACCGCTAGCATCCGCGAGTTCGAGGCTGCGGTGCGGCCGGTGGTCGGCTCGGCGCCAGTGGGCCATGACGGTACCGAAGCTTGGCTGCAAGCCATCGGCAGCGCCGCCAACGTGCCGCAGGCGCGCATCGACGCCGCCAAGAACGCCATGCTGCCGGCCATCCGCGGCGTGCTCGCCAAGACGCCGATCAAGGGCCGCATCACCCTCTCCGGCTACGAAGGCTCGGAGCTGTTGGTGGCGCGTCTGCTGGTCGAGTCCGGCGCCGACGTGCGCTACGTCGGCAGCGCCTGTCCGCGCACCGTGTGGAGCGATTCGGACCGCGAGTGGCTTGAAGCCAAGGGTGTGCAGGTGCAGTTCCGCGCCTCGCTCGAGCAGGATCTCGCCGCCGTCGACGAGTTCCGGCCAGATCTCGCCATCGGCACCACGCCGGTGGTGCAGGCCGCCAAGCAGGCCAGCATCCCCTCGCTCTACTTCACCAACCTCATCTCCGCCCGCCCGCTCATGGGTCCGGCTGGCGCCGGCTCGCTGGCGCAGGTGATCAACGCCGCCATCGCCAACAAGGGTCGCTTCGACACCATGAAGGCGTTCTTTGGCGACGTCGGCAGTGGCGACAAGGCAGGCGTCTGGGAGGGCGTGCCGGTTGAGCACCCCGCCTTCCGCGAGCAGACCCGCAAGAAGATCATCAAGCTGCAGAAGAAACTCGAGAACGAGGCGATGGGGTCATGAGCGCGACGCCCAACTTTGTCCTCGATCACGACCGCGCCGGCGGCTACTGGGGCGCCGTCTACGTGTTCACGGCCATCAAGGGCATGCAGGTGGTCATCGACGGCCCGGTCGGCTGCGAGAATCTGCCGGTCACCTCGGTGCTGCACTACACCGACGCCTTGCCGCCGCACGAGCTGCCGATCGTCGTCACCGGTCTTGCCGAGGAAGAGCTCGGCCAGCACGGCACCGAAGGCGCCATGAAGCGCGCGCACAGCGTGCTCGACCCCGACCTGCCGGCCGTCGTCGTCACCGGCTCCATCGCCGAGATGATCGGTGGCGGCGTGACCCCCGAGGGCACCGGCATCCAGCGCTTTTTGCCGCGCACCATCGACGAGGATCAGTGGCAGTGCGCCAATCGCGCCATCTACTGGCTCTGGTCGGAGTACGGCGTCAAGAAGATCCCTGCACGCAAACCCCTCGCCGAGCGGCCAGACGGCGAGAAGCCGCGGGTCAACCTCATCGGGCCCTGCTACGGCGTCTTCAACATGGCCAGCGACCTTGCCGAGATCCGCCGCCTGGTGGAGGGTATCGGCGCCGAGGTCAACATGGTGTTCCCGCTGGGGAGCCACCTCGCTGAGGTGTCGCGCCTGGTTGAGGCCGACGTCAATATCTGCCTCTATCGCGAATTCGGCCGCATGCTCTGCGAGGCGCTCGAGCGCCCTTATCTGCAAGCGCCCATCGGTCTGCACAGCACCACGCGTTTCCTGCGCACCCTGGGCACGTTGCTGGGCCTCGACCCCGAGCCGTTCATCGAGCGCGAGAAGCACACCACCATCAAGCCGGTGTGGGACCTTTGGCGCTCGGTGACGCAGGATTTCTTCGGCACTGCCAGTTTCGGCATCGTCGCCAACGACACCTACGCGCGCGGCGTGCGCCGTTTCCTCGAGGATGAGCTCGGCATGCCGTGCAACTTCGCGGTGTCGCGCAAGCCCGGCGAGAAGACCGACAACGCCGCCATCCGCGAGCTGGTGCAGACCAAGACGCCGCTGGTGCTGTTCGGCTCCTACAACGAGCGCATGTACCTCGCCGAGGTCGGCGGCCGCGCCACCTACATCCCCGCTTCACTGCCCGGCGCCATCGTCCGTCGCCACACCGGAACGCCCTACATGGGCTACTCGGGCGCCACTTATCTCATCCAGGAATTCTGCAACGGCCTGTTCGACGCGCTGTTCCACATCCTGCCGCTGGCCACCGACATGGACCGTGTCGAGCAGACGCTGGCGCGGGGTGCCGATCACGAGGCCGAGACCCTTGAGTGGGATCTCGACGCCCAGCAGCTGATGAACCAGTGGGTGCAGAACCAGCCCGTGCTGGTGCAGATCTCCGCGGCCAAGCGCCTGCGCGACCGCGCCGAGCGCGATGCCCGTCAGGCCGGCGAGGCCCGGGTCAACGCTGCACGCGTGGTGGCGGCCTCGGCTGCCCTGCGCAGTGGGGTGGCGGCATGACCGCCGTCTTGCATCACCAGAACATCACGCGGCCCGTCGGGTTCGCGTGCACCGATGTTGTCACATCCGTGACAGCTGCCCTCGCCGCGCGGGCTTTGCGCGGTAACGGCCGTAAGGCCACTTGGTAGAAGGAGTCATCCTATGGCACAGCAATCGGGTTCGATTTCCGGCCTGACTGACCAGGAAGCCCAGGAATTCCACCAGTTCTATATGCAGGGTCTGGTGGGCTTCACCGCCATCGCGGTGATCGCACACATCCTGGTCTGGGCCTGGCGTCCTTGGTTCCACTGAACCACGTTTACAAGGGGGATGCCATGGCTAGCAATCTTGACAACGCGTTGCAGGACACCTTGAAGCGTGACTCGATCACGTTCCGCGGAATCTATGCGGTGAGTTTCGTCGTGTTTCTGGCCGTAGCCGTTGTTGTTCAGCTGCTTCCGCTGCAGTGGCGCACCTGGTTCCCGGGTGCCGAGGGCGGTGAGACGCTGGTCGGCGACGTCCGGTCCGCCGTGTACACGTTCATGTCGTACCTCACTTAGGAGTTTGGAACCATGTGGAGAATCTGGCGTTTGTACGACCCGCTGCGGGCGATGGTGGCCCAAGGCGTTTTTCTGTTCGGCTTGGCAGCGATGATCCATCTCATCCTGCTCAGCACCGACCGTTTCAACTGGCTGGACGGCAAGAGCCAAGCGCAGCTGATGGGCGCCTCGGCCACCCCGCCGGCTTCTGCTTCGGAGTCCTGAGCAGTCTTCAGGCACGCCGTAGCCGCAGCAGGTGCAGCAAGGGTAGGCGAGGTCGGGGCTCCGGCTCCTTCCTCGCCCGCTTCAGAGAATCCGTTTCAAGCAAGGTCCGAAAGCCCACATCCGGCCCGGGAGATTGATCATGGCAATGCTTAGTTTTGAGAAAAAATATCGGGTCAGGGGTGGCACCCTGGTCGGCGGCGACCTCTTCGATTTCTGGGTCGGCCCCTTCTATGTCGGTTTCTTCGGCCTCACCACCATCTTCTTCAGCTTCGTCGGTACCGCGATGATCTTTTACGGGACCTCGCAGGCCGGAGTGTTCAACCCGTGGACGATCAACATCGCGCCCCCCAACCTCGAATATGGGCTGGGGCTGGCGCCACTGATGAAGGGCGGCCTCTGGCAGGTCATCACCGTCTGCGCCATCGGGGCCTTCGCGTCTTGGGCGCTGCGCGAGGTCGAGATCAGCCGCAAGCTCGGCATGGGGCTGCACGTGCCCTTCGCCTTCAGCTTCGCCATCCTCGCCTACGTCACTCTGGTGGTCATCCGACCGCTGCTGCTGGGCGCCTGGGGCCACGGCTTCCCCTACGGCATCCTCAGCCACCTCGACTGGGTGTCGAACATCGGCTACCAGTACCTGCACTTCCACTACAACCCCGCGCACATGATCGCGGTGAGCCTGTTCTTCGCCAATGCCTTCGCGCTCGCGCTGCACGGGTCGCTCATCCTGTCGGCGACCAATCCGGCGCCCGGTGAGCCGGTCAAGACCCCGGAACACGAGGACACCTTCTTCCGCGACACCATCGGCTACTCCATCGGCACCCTCGGCATCCACCGCCTGGGTCTGTTCCTCGCCCTCGGCGCCGTGTTCTTCAGCGCCGTGTGCATCGTCATCAGCGGACCGTTCTGGACACGTGGTTGGCCGGAATGGTGGGACTGGTGGCTCAACATTCCGATCTGGTCCTGAGCGCCCGGGAGACTAAAAATGGCTGAATATCAGAACATCTTCACTCAGGTGCAGGCGCACGCTCCGAGCTATCCGGGTGTGCCCCTCGAACGCGACCGCGACACCCGCGAGCGCATCGGCGAGCCGATCCACGTCAAGCTGCTGGGTTGGTTCGGCAACGCCCAGATCGGGCCGATCTACCTCGGCTTCCTTGGCGTCGCCTCGGTCTTCTTCTTCCTCGTCGGATTCACCACCATCGGCTTCAACATGCTGGTGCAGGTGGATTACAACCCGGTCCAGTTCATCCGTCAGCTGTTCTGGCTCGCGCTGGAGCCGCCCAAGCCGGAGTACGGCCTCAAGCTCGCACCACTCAACGAGGGCGGCTGGTGGAACCTCGCCGGCTTGTTCATCACCACCTCCATCCTGCTCTGGTGGCTGCGCATGTATCGCCGCGCCAAGGCGCTTGGCATGGGCACGCACGTACCGTGGGCCTTTGCGGCCGCCATCTGGCTCTATCTTGTACTAGGCTTGATCCGTCCGGTCCTCATGGGCAGCTGGTCGGAAGCGCCGCCGTTCGGCATCTTCCCCCATCTCGACTGGACAGCAGCTTTTTCCATCCGCTACGGAAACCTGTTCTATAACCCGTTCCACATGTTGTCGATCGCGTTCCTCTACGGCTCGGCCCTGCTGTTCGCCATGCACGGCGCAACCATCCTGGCTGTGAGCCGCTACGGTGGCGAGCGTGAGATCGAGCAGATCGTTGACCGTGGTACCGCTTCGGAGCGCGCGGCACTGTTCTGGCGCTGGACCATGGGTTTCAACGCCACGATGGAGTCGGTTCACCGCTGGGCTTGGTGGTTCGCCGTGCTCACCTGCGTCACGGGTGGCATCGGCATCCTTCTCACGGGCACGGTGGTCGACAACTGGTATCTGTGGGCGGTCAAGCACCACGTCGCGCCGGCCTATCCGGATGTCTGGGACCCGGCCACTCTGGTCGATCCCGCCACCCTGACCGCACCGGCCAACTGAGGGACCTGTACATGAACATCAAGCAGATACTCGGGCTCGGGCTCACTCTCTCGGCGGCTTCGCTGCTCGCCGGGTGCTGGGAGCGTCCACCGGTCGACATGGTGCAGCACGGCTACCGCGGCACTGGCATGGCTCAGGTCTACAACCCGCGTACGGTGGCCAAGCAGGCCGATCTCAATCAGGTGCCGGTGGCACTGCCGGCGGCCCCCGACGAGGGTCCGCGAGCCAAGGACATCTATAAGAACGTGCAGGTGTTGGGCGATCTGTCGGTGGCGCAGTTCACTCGCCACATGGCTTCGATCACGCAATGGGTCGCGCCTCAGCAAGGTTGCGTCTACTGCCACAACCCGGCCAATTTCGCCGAGGACAGCAAGTACACCAAGGTGGTGGCGCG
>CAMDGF010000002.1 GCA_945897555.1 Klebsiella pneumoniae
CGCTCGGCGCTACAATCAGCCCCCCGATGTGCCTGCGAGGCCCCGCGACATGGCCGTTCCGCACCTCACCACCGCACTCACCGGCCCGCTGCTGGACCTGGAGAAGCGCGTGCTCGCCGCCATGCCCGAGATCGAGGGCTGGTTCCGCACGCAGTGGCAGGAGCACACGCCGCCCTTCTACGGCTCGGTCGACCTGCGCAATGCCGGCTACAAGCTGGCCCCGGTGGACATGAACCTGTTCCCGGCCGGCTTCAACAACCTCAACCCGGTGTTCCGGCCGCTGGCCATCCAGGCCGCGCAGGTCACCGTCGACCATCTGTGCCCGGGCATCGCCAACCTGCTGATCATCCCCGAGAACCACACCCGCAACCTCTACTACCTGCAGAACGTCGCCGCGCTGCGCGAAACCCTGCGGCTGGCCGGCCTGAAGGTGCGCGTGGGCTCGTTGCTGCCAGAGATCACCGCGCCCACCCCCATCGAGCTGCCGGACGGCAACAGCCTCACCCTCGAACCGCTGATCCGACGCGGACGCCGGCTCGGGCTGGCCGACTTCGACCCCTGCATGGTGCTGCTCAACAACGACCTTTCGGCCGGCCTGCCGCCCATGCTGCAGGGCATCGATCAGACCATCATGCCGCCGCCCGAGGCGGGCTGGCACACCCGCCGCAAGAGCAAGCATTTCGCTGCTTACGACCAGGTGGCAGGCATTTTGGCCGAACTCATTGGCGTTGATCCGTGGGTCATCAACCCCTACTGGGGGGTCTGCACCGGGGTGGACTTTCAGGCCCGCACCGGCGAGGAATGTCTGGCCGAGACCGTGCGCGAGGTGCTTGAGCGGACCCGCCGCAAGTACCGCGAGCTGGGCATCGAGCAGACGCCCTTTGTGATGGTGAAGGCCGACGCCGGCACCTACGGCATGGGCGTGATGAGCGTGAAGGACCCTTCCGAGGTGATCGGCCTGAACCGCAAGCAGCGCAACAAGATGGCAGTGGTCAAGGAGGGCATGTCGGTGTCCGACGTGCTGGTGCAGGAGGGCGTGCCGACCTTCGAGACGCTCAAGGACGCGGTGGCCGAGCCGGTCATCTACATGCTCGACCGCTTTGTCATCGGCGGCTTCTACCGTGTGCACACCGGGCGTGGCGACGACGAGAACCTCAACGCGCCGGGCATGCACTTTGAGCCGCTCGCCTTCGAGCAGTGTTGTTCCGAACCGGACGAGGCCAAGAAGCCCGACGCGCCGCCCAACCGCTTCTATGCCTACGGCGTGATCGCGCGGCTCTCTTTGCTCGCCGCCTCCAACGAGATCGAGGCTCTGGTGACTGAGGGCTACGCCGAGCAGCCGCTGCCGGCCGAGGCCGGGCAAGCGGAGCCGGTGTAGCGCCATGCGCGACTGGCTCTTCGTCACCGACCCGCTGGCGCATCTCAAGCCGGCCAAGGATTCGTCGATCGCCATCATGCGGGCGGCGCAGGCTGCCGGCCATGCGGTCTGGGCGTGCGAGGTCGGGCATCTGTTCGCCGACGGCGAGACGGTGCTGGCACATGCCACGCCGCTCACCATCCATCCGGCTGGAGATGCCGACTGGCGCGCCGAGGGCTCGCGCTCAGTACGGCCGGTGTCGAGTTTTGCCGCCACGCTCATGCGCAAGGACCCGCCGGTGGATGCCGGCTATCACACCGCGCTGCAGCTGCTGGCACTGGCCGAGCTCGAAGGCGCGCGCGTCTGGAACCGGCCTGTTGCGGTGGCCACGCACAACGAGAAGCTCGCCATCCTGCGCTTCCCGGATCTCATTCCACCGACGCGCGTAACGCGCGATGCGCACGACATCGCCGACTTCCTCGACCTGCACGGCGACATCATCGTCAAGCCGCTGGACGGCATGGGCGGCGCGGGCATCTTTCGCGTACGCGCTGGCGACCACAACCTGGGCGTGATCACCGAGACCGCCACGCACCACGGCCACCGCCACGTGATGCTGCAGCGCTTCCTGCCCGAGATCGCCGATGGCGACACCCGAGTGCTGGTGATCGACGGCGAGGCTTTTCCGTTCGGGCTGGCGCGCATCCCGCGGCTTGGGGAGACGCGCGGCAATCTGGCTGCGGGTGGCCGCGGTGAGGTGCGGCCCCTGAGCTCGGTACAGCAGGATATTGCTGGCAGAGTGGGCGCTTACTGTCGTGAAAATGGCTTGATATTGGTGGGGCTCGATGTGATCGGCGACCGCATGACCGAATTCAACGTGACCAGCCCGACCTGCATGGTCGAGATCTTCCGCGACACCAGCATCGATCCGGCGGCCCGGTTGGTCGCAGCGATCGACCGGCACTCGTAAAACGCAGGCGGCGCAAAACCGGCTAGAGTGAGACAGAAACCCGGACTCGGTCACCGACCCAGACATGCTTGGCATCCTCGTCATCGCGCACGGCAATCTAGGTCACGCCCTGCTTGAGTGCGCCCGCCATGTGCTCGGCGAACTGCCGGACCGCGTCGCCGCCATCGAGGTCTACATGTTCGACAACGAGGCGACCATGGTGGCCCGCTTGTGGCCCGCGGTGGAGGCCATTGATAACGGCCACGGCGTGCTCGTCCTCACGGACATCTTTGGCGCCACCCCCTGCAACATTGCTGCCCGACTCATGGAGAAGGGCAAGGTGGAGGCCATCAGCGGTGTGAACGTGCCCATGCTGCTGCGCGCCATCTCCAACCGCAACCTGCCGCTCAACATCGCTGTGGGCAAGGTCATACACGGTGCCAAGGAAGGCATCATCCGGCTGTCTACCGATCAGTGTTACGGCGACGAGGAATAGGCGGTGCAGCAGCGTGATGTCGAGATCGTCAATCGGTTGGGCCTGCATGCGCGGGCATCGGCCAAGCTGACGCAGACCGCTGCCAAGTTCAGCAGCGACGTCTTCATGACCCGCAACGGCCGCCGCATCAACGCCAAGTCGATCATGGGGGTCATGATGCTGGCCGCGCCCAAGGGTAGCCTTGTCACGCTCGAAGTCAGCGGCGCCGATGAGGCCGACGCCATGGCGGCGCTGGTCAAGCTGATCGCCGAGCGGTTCGGCGAACCGGACTGACCGCTGGCGTGAAGCCCCTCATGCGTCGCTGGCGCACTCCGCTGGCGGCGTTGCTGCTCGGCACCACCGCGCCGTTGGCTTTTGCCCCGACCGGCTGGTGGTGGCTGCTACCCCTCGACCTCGCGCCGCTGTTCTGGCTCGCGCTGCTGCGGCCCCGCACGCCCGGGTCGGCGGCCCGACTCGGTTGGTCGTGGGGCTTTGGCATGTTCATGGTGGGGATCGGCTGGATACAGGTGAGCCTATCGGTCTATGGCGAGCTCCACCCGCTGCTGGGCTGGCTGGCTGTTGCGCTGCTGGCGGCCTTTCTTGCGCTGTTTCCGGCGCTGGCGCTGTGGGGCGCTGCGCGCGCAAGCGGCTGCATGGCGGTGAGGCTGCTGCTTGCAGCGCCCGCCGCCTGGGTGCTTGCCGAGTGGGTGCGTGGTTGGGTGTTCACGGGCTTCCCGTGGCTCAGTCTCGGCGATTCACAGGCCCCCGATGGTTGGCTGGCGCCGCTGGCGCCGGTGCTCGGGCACTTTGGCCTGTCGGGGCTGATCGTTGCGGCCGCTGGTGGGCTGGTGTTGGTGGCGCAGGCACTTTGCTGGGCGTCCAGGCGACGCGCGCACCCCGGCGAGTACACGCGCGAAGGCGGGTTTGCGTCGACCGATCGGGTCAGCGCCGCGCGTCCACTGCTGCTGGCCGGGGCAGCGGCGCTGTGGGTGCCCCTCGGGCTCGCTGCTGCGCTGGCCAACCTGGCGTGGAGCGAACCGGTGGGCGAGCCTGTAAGGGTCGAACTGTTGCAGCCCGATGTGGCGCAGCAGGTCAAATGGGATCCGGCCCACTCGCAGAGGGTGGTCGATCAAGTGGTCGGTCAGGTGCGCGCCTCCAGCGCGCGCTGGGTGATCCTGCCGGAGACAGCGGTGCCGTTCTTTCTGCAGCAGATGCCGGCCGCGGTGTTGGGCGCACTGCACGAGCCCGTTCGCGCGCGCGACGCCTTTCTGCTCATCGGTTTACCGACATTGGAGGGTGATAGCTACTACAACTCGGTGGTCACGCTCGGCGCCACCACGGCCATCCCCTACAGCAAGCACCATCTGGTGCCGTTCGGCGAATTCGTGCCGTGGGGCTTCCGTTGGTTCGTTGATGCGGTGAGCATCCCTTTGGCGGACTTCAGTCGCGGCGCACGCGATCAGCCGCCGTTCGAGCTCAGCGGACAGCGCATCGCCTTCATGATCTGCTACGAGGACATCTTTGCCAGCGAGGTGGCTGCGCGCGGGCGGGATGCCACGCTGCTCGTCAACCAGACCAACGACGCGTGGTTCGGGCAGACCGCAGCGCCATGGCAGCACGCTCAGCAATCGCAGATGCGGGCGCTTGAGAACGCGCGGCCGCTGCTGCGCGCCACCAACAATGGCGTGACGCTGGCGGCCGATCACCGTGGGCGCCTGACTGCCGCGTTACCGCCTTTCCAGCCGGGTGTGCTGGCGGTCGAGCTGCAGGGCCGCACTGGCACCACGCCTTACCAGCGTTGGGGCGACTGGCTGGTGGTCGGGCTCGCTGCGATCGTCCTGCTCGGGATATTGGCTCGGCGCAGGTGATGCGGTTGGCGGTGGCCCGCCAGCGGAGCTCAGCGCAGCACCGCAAACCGTTAAGGGGCGGCCCCCGTCCGGTGGTCTTTCCGAAGCGACTTCCGAGCGCAGCGAGAGGAGCGAGGAAAGTCGCCACCGGAGGCAGTGGGCCGCCCTCCATCACTGGAAGTAGTGGGCCGCTTGGCATGCTCCTGCGGACAACAGGCCGCCTCCCGACTACCGCCCCCAGACCGCGACCCGGAACAGCTCTCCCATCTCGGCCGGCGAGAGCAGCCGGTTGGCCTCTGCCGACAGCGGCAGGTAGCGCGCCGGGTCATCAGCCGGCGTACGCGACAGCACATCGAGGATGCCGGCGTCGATCAGGAACCGTGCAAAGCCCACGTGGCCGCCCTCCAGCCCCGCCTCGGCCGCGACCTCGTCCAGCGCATCGAAGTTGACGTGCGCAGTGATGTCCTGCTGCCCGGGCAGCCAGAACGGGTCGTCGTTGGCGGTGTGCCGATGGTGACAGCGCAGGGTGCCTTGCGCACGCTGTGGGTGGTAGTAGGTGGCTTCGTCGAAGCCGTAGTCAACGAACAGGAGCAGGCCACGCGTCAGCCGCTCGGCGAGGCTGGCGATAAAAGCCTCCTGTCGGGGGTGGACCTCGCTGAGGTAGCCGTCCGGCCATGCGCCGGCGTGCACGCGCTGGATGGCCCGCGCCGCCAGCGCATCCGCCGTCGGCGGCCGGTCCGACCACGCCAGCTCGCCCTGCACCAAGCTCACCCCGCGCTCGAGCACGCCCCCTGCGTGGCCCACCAGCAGATGCACCGGCATGGCGTCGAGCACCTCGTTACCCAACACCGCACCTTCGATGCGCTCAGGCAAAGCACTGAGCCACTCGGTTCGCGCCAGCGCACCCGGTATGGAGGCCACGCGTTCGCGCTGCCGGGCCGCCAACGGAGCGCTCACCTCGACGATGCGGTAGCGCACATCGGCGAGGCTCGGGTGGCTCAGAAGCTGCGATGCCAAAAGCCCGCTTCCTGCGCCAAATTCCGTGATCGTGCGTGCATCTGACGGCAAATTCGCATCGAGCCACTGGGCCAGCGTGGCACCAAAGAGCCCTCCGGTCTCAGGGGCGGTGACAAAGTCTCCGCCAACTCCGAACACCGGCCGGCCGCTGCTGTAATAGCCCAGGCCGGGCTCGTAAAGCGCCATGTCCATGTAGCGGGCGAAAGGTATCCAGCCACCCGCTTGTTCGATGTCGGCCTCGATTCGCGGCCGCAGCGCTGAGCTCGTGGGGGGCTCGCCTGGAGGTGCTGGAGGAAGTCTAAGCATCTGATTATGGTACCCTTTGGCCCATGCAAAAAGCCGAATCCAGCAACAGCCAGATTGGCGATCCACCGCGTGTTGCGCTCATCACTGGCGGTGCCAAGCGAGTCGGCGCAGCCATCGCGCGGCGCCTGCATGCCGCCGGTTTCCAGCTGATGATCCACTATCGTAGTTCGGAGAGTGACGCACGCACGCTGCAGGCCTTGCTCAACGACATCCGCCCGGGTTCGGTGGCGCTGGTGCAAGCGGACCTGCTCAACATCGAGGGACTCAACACCTTGGTCGATGAGACTGTACGCACCTTCGACCGCCTCGATGTGCTGGTCAACAATGCGTCGAGCTTCAGCCCTACGCCAGTCGGTGAGATCACCAAGAAGGATTGGGACGACCTCATCGGCTCCAACCTGCTGGCGCCGCTTTTTTTGTCGCAAGCGGCCATGCCGCAGCTGCGGGCGCACCGTGGCTGCATCGTCAACATCGTTGATATTCACGCCGACCGGCCGATGAAGAACTATGTCGTCTACAGCACCGCCAAGGCCGGTCTGGCCAACCTCACCCGATCGCTGGCGCGCGAACTCGCGCCCGAGGTGCGGGTCAATGGCGTCGCCCCCGGCGCCATCACCTGGCCGGAGGATGCGAGCTGGCAGGACGAACTGGCCCGGCAGCGCATCATCAACACGGTGCCGCTGCGCCGTGTCGGCGACCCCGACGACATTGCGCGCGCGGTGCTCTTTCTGGTCGATGATGCGCCCTATGTCACCGGCCACATCATCAACGTCGATGGCGGCCGCAGTGCGCATCTGTGATCTAACGGCACCGGGCATGACCATCGCGCTCGCTCATGCTGCTCCCCTGGTCTGCTCATGAGCGCCCAGACCATCGGCTTTCGTCAGCGGCCAGCACCGCAGCGGGACGGGCACGAGGCCGACGCAGGGGGCGAGACAGGGCTTCCGGCGACGCCTGACGGCCGTCGCGGCTTCAGCCGCTCCACCGGCACCTCGCGCCGGCAGGTGGCGCTGGAGAAGCGCATCCGCCGCCTCACCGGCATGGCCATCGAGCACTTCGCCATGATCGAGGACGGCGACCGCATCATGGTCTGCCTCTCCGGCGGCAAGGACAGCTACACCCTGCTCGACATCCTGCTCAAGTTGCAGGCCGTGGCACCCGTGCGCTTCGAGCTCATCGCCGTCAACCTCGACCAGAAGCAGCCGGGTTTCCCGGATCACATCCTGCCGGAGTACCTCACCGCGCTCGGCGTGCCTTTCCACATCGAGACGCAGGACACCTACAGCATCGTCAAGCGCGTGGTGCCGGAGGGCAAGACCACCTGCGGGCTGTGCTCGCGCCTGCGCCGCGGCATCTTGTACCGCGTGGCCGATGAGCTCGGCGCCACCAAGATCGCGCTCGGCCACCACCGCGACGACATCCTCGAGACCTTCTTCCTCAACCTGTTCCACGGCGGCAAGCTCAAGACCATGCCACCCAAGCTGGTCTCTGACGATGGTCGCCACGTGGTGATCCGGCCACTGGCCTATGTGCCGGAGCGCGACATCGAGAAGTACGCAGCGATGGCCGGCTACCCCATCATCCCGTGCAATCTGTGCGGTTCGCAGCCCAACCTCAAGCGCGCCGAGACCAAGGCCATGCTGCGGCAATGGGAGAAGGACTTCCCGGGGCGGGTCGAGAGCACCTTCCGCGCCATGTCGCAGGTGGTGCCCACCCATCTGCTCGACCATCAGCTCAACGACTTCAGGGCGGTGCGAGCTGATGGTGTCGCCCGCGAGGATGGCGACACCGCCTTTGATGCGGTGGCAGTGGAACCGCTGCCGGCAAGCTTTGCCGAGATAGCCATCGATGGCGACGGCGAGATGGACGACGAGGCCGATTAATCGGCGAGGCGCAGCGTCTCGGCTCCGTCGGGGGTCACCTGCAACGCTGTACCCACGCCATACCAGTCAGCCAGCACCCAGCGCTCGCACTCGCGGCCCGCGACCTTGAGCTTGTGCTGCGCCGGCCGGTGGGTGTGGCCGTGCAGCAGGCGTGCTGCGCCGGTCTCGCGCAGCACCGCATCGACCGCCTGCGGCGTGACGTCGAGCACCGCCATGGGCACGCGCGCTTGCGCCGAGCGGCTGCGCTGGCGGGTGTACCCGGCAAAGCGCCGTCGCCACGCATGGGGCAGGCGCAGGAACAGCATTTGCACCCAGCCGCGCCGCACCACCGCGCGGAAGCGCTGGTAGCCGATGTCGTCGGTACAAAGGGTGTCGCCATGCAGCAACAGCGTCGGCGTGCCATAGAGGTCGATCAGGGTCGGCTCGGGCAGCAGCGTGGCTCCGGCCGCCACCTCGAAGGCGTGGCCTAGCAGGAAATCGCGATTGCCGTGCATGAGGTAGACCGGGCAGCGGGCATCGTGCAGCGCTTCGGCCACCGCCTCGTTGAACGGCTCGCGCAAGTCATCGTCGCCGACCCAGTATTCAAAGATGTCGCCGAGCAGATAGAGCGCGTCTGCGGCGGGGGTGCGCTCGACGAGCTGGCGCAACTCGTCGAGACCCTGCGGGTGCTGCGCCGAGAGATGCAGGTCGGAGGCGAACAGCACCGCACCACGACCCTCGCCCGCCCGATAGCGATGCAGTGGCTTCAGGCGACTTCCTCGGCGCCGGTGATGACGATGTCCTGTTCCGGAACGTCGGCATGGAACCCTTGCTTGACGGTGCGCACCTTGACCATGCTGTCGATCACTTCGGTGCCCTCGACCACCTTGCCGAACACGCAGTAGCCCCAACCCTGACCGCTGGGTGCGGTGTGGTTGAGGAAATCGTTGTCGACCACGTTGATGAAGAACTGGGCGCTGGCCGAATGCGGTTCTGAGGTGCGTGCCATGGCAATGGTGTAGCGCTGATTGCCAAGACCGTTGGTGGCCTCGTTGGGGATCGGCGCACGCGTCGGCTTTTGCTTGAGGCCTGGCTCGAATCCACCGCCCTGGATCATGAAGCCCTTGATGACCCGGTGAAAGATGGTGTTGGCGTAGTGGCCATCGCGGACATACGAGAGAAAGTTGGCGACGGTCTCCGGGGCCTTCTCAGTGTCGAGTTCGAGGGTGATGTCACCCATGCTGGTGGTCAATCGGACCTTGCTCATTGCGTTTCCTGGTCGAAAGAGGGCCTGCGCTCTGTCAGGGCGTAGTGCGCCGCTGGGGCGCACGCTGCCCTATTGTGGACCCCGGCGCAGGTTTAGTGGCGCTGGCCTGTGGCTTGCTAGCCAGCCCGGGGGCGCTGCTGCCTTCGGCGACACTCTGTGGCCCATCGATCCGCGAGGCTTCGTTGATGACGACGCTCTGCAAAGGCGCGTCCTCAAAGACAGTTCCGGCGGTGCCGCGCGGCATGCGACTCACGCGATCGGCCACATCCATGCCTTCGACCACCGTGGCAAATGCGCAGTAACCCTCGTAGCCGGCCTGCGGACGGACATGGTCGAGATGAGGGTTGTCCTCGACGTTGATGAAGAATTGGCTGGTGGTCGAGCGCGGCGCCATGCTGCGCGCCATGGCCACCGTGCCGCGGCGGTTCTTGAGACAGCGGGCCGCCTCGTTGTCGATCGGCTCGCGGATCGGACGCGGGCGCAACGTCGCATCGTAGCCACCGCCTTGCACCATGAAGCCTGGGATCACCCGGTGCACCACGGTGCCGGCATAGAAGCCGTCGTCGACGTAGGCGAGGAAGTTCGCGACCGTCTGCGGGGCGGTCTCGGGGTGCAGCTTGAGGACGATACGCCCCTCGCTGGTCCGTAATTCGACAAAAGGCTCGGCGGCGACTTGGCCTGCAGCTGGCAACCATGCCAGCATCAGGCTCAGCGCCATGTACACGCGCAGTGCCATGGTCTCCTCTAGCGGCTCTTGGTCCGGGGTCTGCGCCCCGTCATGCTATGCTCCGCGCCTCTCAGAACCCTGCTGCCGGGGGCGTCTCGAGCTGTCCTGCCAGCGAGTGTAGAACGGCTCACGGACCGATGCACCCCCATCCGAAAAAGAAAACAGCTTTCCCCAATGCGCCGCTCGCAGAAGCCGCGCTCGAGGCCCAAAGATGCTGAGCCTTTACAACAGCCTGACCCGCCAAAAAGAGACCTTTCAGCCGATCGTGCCGGGTGAGGTGCGCATGTACGTGTGCGGCATGACCGTCTATGACTTCTGCCATGTCGGCCATGCGCGGGTCATGGTGGTCTTCGACGTCGTGGTGAGATGGTTGCGCGAAGGCGGCATGAAAGTGACTTATGTGCGCAATATCACCGATATTGACGACAAGATCATCAAGCGCGCCGCAGACAACGGCGAGCGCATCGGCGATCTGACCGGCCGCTTCATCGCCGCCATGAACGAGGACGCCGACGCGCTCGGCGTGACTCGCCCCGACTTTGAACCCAAGGCCACCGAGTACGTGGCACAGATGCTCGACATGATCCGCACCCTGGAGACGCGTGGCTTGGCCTACGCGGCGCCGAATGGCGACGTGTACTACCGGGTGCGCGGCTTTGCTGGCTACGGCAAGCTGAGCGGCAAAGACCCTGACGACCTGCGCGCTGGCGAACGCGTGCAGGTGGGTGAGGCCAAAGAGGACCCGCTCGACTTCGTGCTGTGGAAGGCGGCCAAGCCTGGCGAGCCCAGCTGGGCGAGCCCATGGGGCGCCGGGCGCCCGGGCTGGCACATCGAATGTTCGGCCATGGCTGGCGCATTGTTGGGGCGCCAGTTCGACATCCACGGGGGTGGCCAGGATCTGCAGTTCCCGCACCACGAGAACGAGATCGCCCAGAGTGAGGGCGCGCATCAGTGCACCTTTGCCAACTACTGGATGCACAACGGTTTTGTGCGCGTCGACGACGAGAAGATGTCGAAGTCGCTCGGCAATTTCTTTACCGTGCGCGAGGTGCTGGCCAAGTACGCTCCCGAGGTGGTGCGCTTCTTCATCCTGCGTGCGCACTACCGCAGCCCGCTCAACTATTCCGACGCGCACCTCGACGACGCCCGCCGTGCGCTCGACTCGCTCTACATCACGCTGCGTGATGTGCCGCCGGCGGCCACGGCGATCGACTGGGCCGAGCTGCGTGCGGCGCGTTTTGCCGCGGCGATGGACGACGACTTCAACACGCCCGAGGCCTTGGCGGTGTTGTTCGAGCTCTCGACCGAGGCCAACCGCAGTAAATCGGCCGAGGCGAGCGGGCTGTTGCATGCACTCGGCGGGGTGTTGGGCCTGTTGCAGGCCGACCCTTCCGCCTATCTGCGCGGCCCAGCCGCCGCCGATGGCTTGAGCGATGCCGAGATCGACGCGCTGGTGGCCGAGCGCCGCGCTGCGAGGGCGTCCCGCGACTTCGCCCGTTCCGATGCCATCCGCGACCAATTGGCGGCCGCTGGGGTCACTCTGGAAGACACGCCGCAGGGTACGCTCTGGCGGCGCTGAAGGCCGCGCTGCGTCTCCGTGGTCTGTGGACAACAAAAAAGCCACCCGTGGGTGGCTTTTTTGCAGACAACGCGGCTCGCTTAGCGGGCGGCGATGTACATGGTGACTTCGAAACCGAAACGCAGGTCAGAGGCAGCGGGCTTGGTCCACATGGTGATGCTCCTTGTTGGTTGACTGGGCAGCGCGGTGCGTTGCTGTGGGTGGAGTATCAGCGCTGGCCCCTCCGGATGCTTGCGCAGGCTGCTTGAACTAGCCTCATGAAAATACGTAGTCGCACCTTCGGCCTCCGCCGACCCGGCTCGGCGACAAGGCCCCGGAATCAGACGCTCGCGCCGCTCCGCCGTACAATCGCGCCTTTCCGCGAACCGCCCGTCCCTCTTGCGACGGCATGCCATGACCGACACCAACCCGTCTGCCAACGGACCCGAAGCCGGCGAAGCCCCGGTCGACGAATCCCACATCATCGCCGAGCGGCGCGCCAAGCTGGCCCGTCTGCGTGAGGCCGGCCCGGCCTTCCCCAACGACTTCCGCCCACAGCATCAAGCCGCTGTGCTGCATGCCGCGCACGGCCACACCAGTGCCGAGGAGCTCGAAGCTACGCCGGTGCCAGCCTGCATCGCCGGCCGCATGATGCTCAAGCGCGTGATGGGCAAGGCCGCCTTCGGCACCCTGCAAGACAGCAGCGGCCGCATGCAGATCTACGTGCAATTGGATGCCGTTGGCACCGACGCGCTGGAGGCCTTCAAGCACTGGGACCTGGGCGACATCCTCGGCGTCGAGGGCACGCTGATGAAGACCCGCACCGGCGAGCTCACCGTGAAGGCCACCACCATCCGCCTGCTGACCAAGAGCCTGCGCCCCCTGCCGGACAAGTTCCACGGCCTGGCCGATCAGGAGATGAAGTACCGGCAACGCTATGTCGACCTCATCGTCTCGGAAGACACGCGCCGGACCTTCCTAGCGCGCAGCAAGATGATGTCGGCGATCCGCAACCAGATGGTCGAAGCCGGCTTTCTCGAGGTGGAGACGCCGATGCTGCACCCGATCCCGGGCGGCGCCGCGGCCAAGCCCTTCATCACCCACCACAACGCGCTCGACCAGGAGATGTTCCTGCGCATCGCGCCGGAGCTTTATCTGAAGCGGCTGGTGGTGGGCGGATTCGAGCGCGTGTTCGAGGTCAACCGCAACTTCCGCAACGAGGGCCTGAGCCCGCGCCACAACCCCGAATTCACCATGATGGAGTTCTACGCGGCCTACACCGACTACGTGTGGCTGATGGACTTTACCGAGGCGCTGATCCGCCGCGCGGCTGTGGAGGCGACCGGCAGCGCGCTGCTGCAGTACCAGGGCCGCGAGCTGGACATGTCGCAGCCGTTTGCGCGGCTGACCATCGTGCAGGCGATCAAGGCGCACGCGCCGCACTACACCGACGCGCAACTGGCTGATGCGGCCTTCCTGCGCAGCGAGCTCAAGCGGCTGGGCGCGCACGTCGAGGGCCCGCAGCTCAAGAACGCCGGCCTGGGTGCGCTGCAACTGGCGCTGTTCGAGGAGACCGCTGAGTCGCACCTGTGGGCGCCGACCTTCATCATCGATTACCCGGTCGAGGTGAGCCCGCTGGCGCGCGAATCGGACACGCGCCCCGGCATCACCGAGCGCTTCGAGCTGTTCATCGTCGGCCGCGAGATCGCCAACGGCTTTTCCGAGCTCAACGATGCCGAGGACCAGGCGGCACGCTTCCAGGCGCAAGTGGCGGCCAAGGATGCCGGTGACCACGAGGCGATGCACTTCGACGCCGACTACATCCGCGCGCTGGAATATGGCCTGCCACCCACCGGCGGCTGCGGCATCGGCATCGACCGCCTGGCCATGCTGCTGACCGACAGCCCGGCCATCCGCGACGTCATCCTCTTCCCCGCGCTCAAGCGCGAGGGCTAGCCGGTGCGGCGGCTGCAGCCCGGCCGCATCGTCCAGCAGGACGACGGCTCGCTGCTGGCGCCGGATTTTGGCGACACCTACGCCAGCCGGGCCGGGGCGCTGGCGCAGTCGCGCGCGGTGTTCCTCGCCGGCTGCGACCTGCCGGCACGGCTTGCCGGGCGTTCGCACACGGTTCTGGAGACCGGCTTCGGCACCGGGCTGAATGCGTTGGCGCTGGCCCAGATGCAGGCGGAGTTGCCACTCGACGGTACCCCTGTTCCTGGCCTAAGGACCTCCTCCGGAACTCGCGTTTCCGATGCATCGACCGCCGATGCTTGCCATATCCACTACGTCGGCATCGAGGCCCACCCGCTGTCGCGCGACGACCTTGCGCTGGCGCTGGCGCCCTTCGACGAGCTGGCACCCTGGCGTGAGGCGCTTCTGGCTGCGTGGCCGCTGCCGATGCAGGGGTTCTACCGCATCCCGCTGGGCGAGCGCTTCACCCTGACCTTGGTGTTCGATGAGGTACTGGCGGCGCTGCAGGCGCTGGAGTGTGGGGCCGACAGCGTCTTCCTCGACGGCTTCGCGCCCGACCGCAACCCGGCCATGTGGCGGCCTGAGGTGCTTGCGGAGCTTGTCGCTCACTGTCGCCCAGGAGCCCGCATCGCGAGTTGGTGCGTGGCCGGCCAGGTTCGGCGTGCGCTTGAGGCAGCCGGCTGCCAGGTGGAGCGCAAGCCCGGCTTCGCGGCCAAGCGCGAGCGGCTGGAGGCGGTGGCCCGCTTCGAGCGTGTTTTAGGGTGGCGGGCCGGGCCTACCGGTAGTGGGGCTTCCTTGCAGATGGCTCCGCAGTCTGCTGCGAAAGCCCCACCTACCGCTCTCCCGGCCAGCGACGGTCCACGCGGCACTGCGGGCCACCCAGAGGCACCTCCCGCGAGTCACTCTGCCATCCCGGAGCGTGCGCTGATCATCGGCGCCGGCATCGCTGGGGCGAGCGCCGCCGTAGCGCTGGCTGCGCGCGGCATCGCCGTGACGGTGATCGAGGCTGACGCGCCAGCCAGCGGCGCCTCCGGTAATCCGCTCGGCGTGGTGCGGCCGGAGCCCTCGGGTATCGATCACCCGATCTCTGCGCTCACCGCCTGGTCGACCTGGTGGCTGGAGCGCTGGCTTGAGCGACAGGGGCCGGGCAGCGCGGCGGTCCGTTATGAACGCTGCGGCGCCCTGCGTCTGCCGCGCGACGACAAGCATGTGCGTCGGCTGCGCGAGCACGCCGATGCGGCACCTGCTGACTGGATGCACTGGATGCCCGCCGATCAGGCGATGGCGCGAACGGGGCAGGCGGTGGCCGGCGATGGTGTCTGGATCGCGGATGGCCTGAGCGTGGTACCCGGCGATCTGGTGCGGCAGATGCTCACGGTATCGGGGGCCACGCTGGTGAAGGGCGAGGTTCGGCGCGTCGAGTGCCAGCCGGCGGGCGGCGAGTTGCCGGCTGGGGAGGCAGCCTGGCGCGTGACCCTGGCCGATGGCAGCAGCTGCACTTGGCCACTCGTGATCGTCGCCAATGCATTTGGAGTGAGTGGTCACTTGCACCTACCGCTCCGACATGTGAGGGGCCAGTTGTCTTGGGCCGAGGCTGACGCGGCGCGGCCGCTGGACGCCATCGTCTGCCGCGAGGGCTACGTCACGCCGGCCCTGGATGGCCGGCACATCGTTGGCGCCACCTTCCAGCGCGACGATGCCGACCTCGCCCCGCGCGATGAGGACGACGAGACCAACCGCTGGCGGCTCAGCCGGCTGGTACCCGGCTGGGGAGACCAGCCACTCACCTCGGCACGGGTCTCGGTGCGTGCCGCCACGCCGGACCGCTTGCCGCTGGTCGGCGCGCTCGCGCCCGGCCTGTTCGCCAGCCTGGGGCATGGCAGTCGCGGCCTGACCTGCGCGCCCCTCTGCGGCGAATTGTTGGCCAGCAGGGTCTGCGGCGAGCCGCTGCCGCTGCCGCGTGACCTTGTCCGCCGGCTCGATCCGCTGCGTTTTGGTGAACTGGCGTCGCACCCGGAGCGGGTCAAGGTGTCGGATGACTGAGGTGGCCGGCCCGCTGCCCGCGTAGCACCATCGCAACGACCGACCGACCGACCAAAGAACCGTGCCCTCCGACGCCACCGCCGCTCTCACTTCCATCGATCTCCAGATCGAAGGCATGCACTGCGGCGGCTGTGCCTTGCGTCTGGAGAAGGCGCTCGCCGCCGAGCCGGGTGTGCGGCATGCCGAGGTGAACTACGCCACCGCCAGCGCGCATCTGGTTCTGGCAGCGGATGGCCCGGACGCCACACGTCTGGCCAAGGTGGTCGAGGCGACGGGATACCGGGTGCTTGCAAGCGGATCGCCCACGGCAGAGGGCGAGCACGACCCACTGCTGTGGATGTCGGTGCTGCTCGCGCTGCCCTTTCTCGCTTCGATGCTGGCGATGGCAGCTGGCGTGCACGCGCTCGTGCTGCCGCCGTGGCTGGAGTTGGCGCTGGCCACGCCAGTACAGTTGATTGCCGGGGCGCGTTTCTACCGTGGCGCCTGGGCCTCCATCCGCGGCGGGCTCGCCAATATGGACGTGCTGGTGGCGCTCGGCACCTCGGCCGCTTACGGCCTGAGCCTGTGGGCTTGGCACAGCGGTGGTCCGCTCTATTTCGAGTCTGCGGTGCTGATCATCGCCCTGGTGCGCGTCGGCAAGCGCCTTGAGGAGCACGCGCGGCTGCGCGCCAACCGCGACCTGCGGGCGCTGCTCGACCTCGCTCCGCAGCGTGCCTGGGTCGAGCGGGAGGGCGTCTGGCAGGAGGTCGATGCCGCCACGCTGCTGCCCGGCGAGACATTCCGTGTGCCGACCGGCGAGTCGGTGCCGGTGGATGGTGTGCTGTTCGACGAGAGTGACGAGCACATCGCCGCGGCCCACCTCGACGAGTCCATGCTCACCGGCGAGTCGCTGCCGGTGGCGCGCAAGCATGGCGACGCGGTCTTCGCCGGCACGCTCAACGTCGGCGCACTGCTGCTTGCGCGTGCCACCGCCACGGGTCGCGATACGGTGCTCGCCGGCATCGTGCGGCGGGTGCGCGCGGCGCAGGCCGCCAAGCCGCCGATCCAGCGATTGGCCGACCGCATCTCTGGCGTCTTTGTACCGGTGGTGGTGGGTCTTGCCATCGCCACCGCAGCCGCTTGGGCATGGTTCGGGCTAGCCGGCGACGGACTGGTGCATGCCATCGCCGTGCTGGTCATCGCCTGCCCGTGCGCGCTGGGGCTGGCTACGCCGACCGCCATCCTGGTGGCCACCGGACGCGCCGCGCGACGTGGCCTGCTGTTCCGCGACGCCGCCGCGCTGGAGCACGCCGCGCGCATCGACACGCTGGTCATCGACAAGACCGGCACGCTGACGGTCGGCAAGCCGCAGGTGGTGGTGCAGGCGGGGTGGCGGCGTATGGGTCGAGTGGACGCGGACGCCGATCGCCCGCAGGCTGCATCCGTCCGCGGGGCAACTCAAAAGACCGGGGTGCATGAGGGGGAACTGCCGCGCGGCCTCTCCAACATGGAGGCGTCAGACATCGCCTCGCGTATGGCGTCTGCTTCGACGCACCCGCTGGCACGCGCGATCGCCGAGCACCTCGCTGCCGACAAAGGCTCCGCGGCTGGCCGTAAGGTGCCAAAGGCCAGCCCGGCGGGCGAGTCCGGGGCGGCGCCGGTCGCTGCCGTGCAGCTTCGCGTGCGCACCGTCGCCGGCCGCGGTGTGCGCGCTGAGCTCGATGGCGTGGAGTGGGTGCTCGGCTCAGCCGAGTGGCTGGCCGCGCGTGGCACGCCCTTGCCCGAGGACTGGCTGGCGCAGGCGCACCAGCGTGGCCTGAGCGTGGTCGGGCTGGCCGATGCCAGCCGGGTCCGCATGGCCTGGGGGCTGGCAGACACCCTGCGGCCGGACGCCAAGGCCGCCATCAGCGCGCTGCAGGGCCTGGGCGTGCGCCTGATCCTGCTCAGCGGCGACAACGAGGCCGCTGTGCGGCCGGTTGCGGCCGAGCTCGGCATCACCGAATGGCGCGCCGGCGTCAGCGTGCAGGCCAAGGCCGATGCGGTGCAGGCCCTGCGCGCCGAGGGCCGCATGGTCGGCATGGCTGGCGATGGCATCAATGACGCGCCGGCACTCGCGGCGGCCTCGGTGAGCTTTGCCATGGCGGGTGGCTCGGCAGCCGCCATCGAGACCGCCGACGTGGTGCTGATGCGCGACGCCGTGGCGGCCATCCCGCAGGCGATCGAGCTCTCGCGCGTCACGCGGCGGCGGATCTGGCAGAACTTGGGTTTCGCACTCGGCTACAACGTGCTGGCGATCCCGGCTGCCGCGGCCGGCCTGCTGACCCCCGCCATCGCTGCCGCGGCGATGGCGGCGAGTTCGCTGTCGGTGGTCGGCAACGCGCTTCGCCGCTAAACTTGCGGCCCCCGTTGCTGTGGCGACGACCCCGCGAGAACACCGTGACCGGCATCACTCTCGCCCTCTCCAAGGGCCGCATCTTCGAAGAGACTATGCCTCTGCTCGAGGCGGCCGGCATCCGTCCGCTCGAGGACCCCGAGTCCTCGCGCAAGCTCATCATCGCCACCGAGCGGCCCGACGTACGCGTGCTCATCGTCCGCGCCACCGATGTGCCGACCTACGTTCAGCATGGCGCCGCCGACCTCGGCGTGGCCGGCCGTGATGTGCTGCTCGAGCACGGGGGTGACAGCCTGGTGCAGCCGCTCGACCTGCAGATCGCGCGCTGCCGCATGATGGTCGCCTGCGCCGAGGGCTTCGACTACGCCAGCGCGGTGAGGTCTGGTGCGCGGCTGCGCGTCGCCACCAAGTACGTCTCGATCGCCCGCGAGCACTTTGCCGCCAAGGGCGTCCACGTCGACCTCATCAAGCTCTACGGCTCGATGGAGCTGGCGCCGCTGGTCGGGCTGGCAGACGTGATCGTCGACCTGGTCTCCACCGGAGGCACGCTCAAGGCCAACAAGCTCGTCGCGGTGGAGGAGGTGATGCCGATCAGCTCGCGGCTGGTGGTCAACCGCGCCGCGCTCAAGCTGCGCGGCGCCGAGATCGACCCGATCATCCAGTGCTTCGCCGGGGCGCTGGCGCCGGCTTAGAGGGCTTGGCGCCGGTCGAGAGACGGGCGCCGAACGAACTCAGTCCAGAATCGGCAATCAGAAGGTCCGCTGAATGCAAGTCGCACTCAAGCCCGCGAGATCCGTTCAAACCCGATGCTTTGAAGAGACGCATGGCACTTATTCATAAACTCGATTCCCGCGACGCCGACTTCCAGCAGAGGCTCTCCGCGCTGCTCGCCTTCGAGGCCTCGACCGACGACGCCATCGAGACAGCCGTCGCCCAGATCCTCGACCGCGTCCGCCGCGAGGGCGATGCCGCGGTGCTCGAGTTCACGCGCCGCTTCGATGGCCTCGACGCGCCGGATATGGCCGCGCTCGAGCTGCCGCGCGCCGAGTTGCTGCGCGCCCGCGACGCGCTGCCGGTGCCTGAGCGCGAGGCGCTGGAACTGGCGGTCGAGCGCGTCCGCGCCTACCACCAGCGCCAGTTGATGACCGACTGGGACTACACCGAGGCGGATGGCACCGTCCTCGGCCAAAAAGTCACTCCGCTCGACCGCGCCGGCCTCTACGTGCCGGGCGGCAAGGCGTCCTACCCCTCCAGCGTGGTGATGAACGCGGTGCCGGCCAAGGTGGCTGGCGTCGGCGAGCTGATCATGGTGGTGCCGACCCCTCGCGGCGAGAAGAACCCGCTGGTGCTGGCCGCTGCGGCCGTCACCGGTGTCGACCGCGTGTTCACCATCGGTGGGGCGCAGGCGGTGGGCGCGCTGGCCTATGGCACGCAGACCATCCCGCAGGTCGACAAGATCACTGGCCCCGGCAACGCCTACGTGGCCTCGGCCAAGCGCCGCGTGTTCGGCACGGTGGGCATCGACATGGTCGCTGGCCCCTCCGAGGTGCTGATCATCTCCGACGGCCACGGTGACCCGGACTGGGTGGCGATGGACCTCTTCGCGCAGGCCGAACATGATGAGCTGGCGCAGTCCATCCTGCTGTGTACGGACGCCAACTTCATCGAACGCGTACTCAATAGCATCGAAAAGCTGCTGCCGACCATGCCGCGCGCAGAGACCATCCGTACCTCGCTGGCCAACCGCGGCGCGCTGGTGCTGGTACGCAGTCTCGACGAGGCCTGCGACATCGCCAGCCACATCGCGCCCGAGCACCTCGAGATCTGCACCGAGGATCCGCGCGCGCTGGTGCCAAAGATCCGCCACGCCGGCGCGATGTTCCTCGGCCACTATTCGGTGGAGGCGCTGGGCGACTACTGCGCCGGCCCCAACCACGTGCTGCCGACCATGCGTTCGGCGCGCTTCTCCAGCCCTCTCGGCGTCTACGACTTCCAGAAGCGCACCAGCATCCTGGAGATCTCTGAGGCCGGCGCGCAGGTGCTGGGCCGCGCCGCGAGCATCCTTGCCCATGGCGAGGGCTTGCAGGCGCACGCCAGGAGTGCGGAGTACCGCGTCAAAAGTTGACGTGTGCCGCAGCCCGGCCGGTCACCGTCACCGGCAAGGGAATCAACGTCCCTTCGTGGCGACCTCGCGTAATGCGGGAGCGACAGGAGGAGTCAGTCGCGGCCGAGGGGAAGAGCCTTTAGCGCCGCCATCAGCGCCGCCGTCTGTTCATCCGTCCCCACCGTGATCCGCAGGAAGCTCGCGATCCGCTCTGGCCGCGCGAAATGCCGCACGATGACGCCCTGTTCGCGCAACTTGGCATTGATTTCGCCGGCGTTGGCGCTGCCGTGCCGCGCGAACACGAAATTGGCCGCGGACGGCAGCACTTCGAATCCAAGCTTTTGTAGACCGCGGACCATGACGTCCCGCGTCGCCATCACGCGGCGCCGGGTCTGCTCGAACCACTCCGCATCAGCAAAACTCGCCGCGGCACCAGCCAGCGCCAGCCGGTCCAGCGGGTAGCTGTTAAAGCTGTCCTTCACCCGCATCAGCGCCTCGACCAGCGGCGCCTGGCCGATGGCGTAGCCCACGCGCAGCCCGGCCAGCCCGCGGCCCTTGGACAGGGTGTGGCTCACCAGCACGTTGGGGTATTTGTGCACCAGACCGACCGCGCTCTCGGTGCCAAAGTCCACATACGCCTCGTCGACCAGCACCGGAATGTCGGGCCGCCCTGCCACCAACCGCTCCACCTCGGCCAGCGGCAGCGCCATCCCGGTCGGCGCGTTGGGGTTGGGGAAGATCGCCGCGCCGATGTCGGCGCCGATGTAGTCTTCGACCCGGATCGAGAAGTCTTCGGCGAGCGGGATCACGTGCGGCGTGATGCCGTAGAGCCCGCAGTAGACCGGGTAGAAGCTGTAGGAGATGTCGGGGAATGCCAACGGCCGCTCGTGCTTGAGCAGCGCGCAGAAGGCGTGCGCCAGGACCTCGTCCGAGCCGTTGCCAACGAACACCTCCTCAACCGCCACACCGTGATGCGCGGCGATGGCGCGGCGCAGCTCCAACGCGGTCGGGTCGGGGTACAGGCGCAGATCGTCGCTGTTGGCGGCGGCAATCGCGGCCAGCACGCTCGGCCCCGGGCCGTAGGGGTTCTCGTTGGTGTTGAGCTTGACCAGGTTGGCCATGCGCGGCTGCTCGCCCGGCACATAAGGTGTCAGTCGGTGGACGACGTCACTCCAGTAGCGGCTCATCGGTTCGCTCGCGGGTCGGGCAGCAAAGACTCTCAGGTTAGATGGCGCGCGCCCTGCCGGCATGGCTCGGCAAGGCCGCGAAGCGCTGCGATGCTATCATTTGCGCACTTTTTAACCGGGCTGACACAGCCCCAGAACCGCTCATGCGCCGCGCCGAAGCCACCCGCAACACCCTCGAGACGCAGATCCGCGCCGCCATCGACCTCGATGGCACTGGCAAGGGCTCGCTGGATACGGGGCTGCCGTTCCTCGACCACATGCTCGACCAGATCGTCCGTCACGGGCTGATCGACCTCGACGTCAAGGCCTCCGGTGACCTGCACATCGACGCCCACCACACGGTTGAGGACGTCGGCATCACGCTGGGGCAGGCTTTCGCGCAGGCGGTCGGCGACAAGAAGGGCTTGACCCGCTACGGGCACGCCTACGTCCCGCTGGATGAGGCGCTGTCGCGTGTGGTGGTGGATCTCTCGGGCCGTCCGGGTCTGGAGTTCCATGTCGAGTTCAGCCGTGCGCGCATCGGCGATTTCGATGTCGACCTCTTTCACGAGTTCTTCCAGGGCTTCGTCAACCACGCGGGTGTCACCGTGCATGTCGACAACCTGCGCGGCCGCAACGCCCACCACCAGGCCGAGACCGTGTTCAAGGCGTTCGCGCGGGCCCTGCGTGTGGCGGTGACGCCCGACCCGCGTGCCGCCGGCACCATCCCGTCTACCAAGGGCGCGCTGCAGGGTTGATCGCCATTCTTCGAGGCTGATGAGAATGTCCAGCCGCATCGCGGTGGTCGACTACGGGATGGGCAACCTGCGCTCGGTGGCCAAGGCGCTGGAGCATGCGGCGCCCGGCGCCCACATCGACGTGACCGCGGACCCTGCTGCCATCGCTGCGGCCGACCGTGTCGTCTTCCCCGGCCAGGGCGCCATGCCCGACGCCATGCGCGAGCTGACCGGCCGCGGCCTGGTGCCGGTGCTGCGCGAGGCCATCGCCGCCAAACCCTTCCTCGGCATCTGCTTGGGCTTGCAGGCCTTGTTCGAGCACTCGGAGGAGGGCGACTGCGCTGGCTTGGGCATCCTGCCCGGGCGTGTGCGCCGCTTTGCGCCGCCGGCCGGCGCCCACAGCGGCGGCGAGCGCCTCAAGGTGCCGCACATGGGCTGGAACACGGTGCGGCAGGTGCCTGATGCGCCCACCAGTGGCGGTGCGGTGCACCCGCTGTGGCGCGGCATCGCCGACGACAGCCGCTTCTACTTTGTCCACAGCTACTACGTCGAGCCTGCGGATCCGCACTTGGCCGCCGGCACCAGCGAGTACCCCGGCCGCTTTTGCTGCGCAGTTGCACAAGGCGGCCTGTTCGCCACACAATTTCACCCAGAGAAGAGTCAGACTGCAGGTCTGATCCTGCTGCGAAACTTTGTGAACTGGGATGGCGGATCCGTCTGAGCCGGTACCCCGGCTATCCTCATGCTTTATGCTTTTAGTGGCCCAATTGCACCTGCCCTTTCCATGCTGCTGATCCCTGCCATCGACCTCAAGGACGGACACTGTGTCCGCCTTAAGCAGGGCCTCATGGAAGACGCCACCGTGTTCTCCGAAGAGCCCGCCGCCATGGCCGCGCATTGGGTAGCGCAGGGTGCCCGTCGCTTGCACCTGGTCGACCTCAACGGCGCCTTTGCGGGCATCCCCAAGAACGAGGCGGCGATCAAGGCGATCGTCGAGGCGGTCGGTGACGAGATCCCGATCCAGCTCGGCGGGGGCATCCGCGACCTCGACACCATCGAGCGTTATCTGGACGACGGCATCAGCTACGTCATCATCGGCACGCAGGCGGTCAAGACACCCGGCTTCCTGTCCGACGCTTGCTCGGCCTTCCCCGGCCACGTCATGGTCGGGCTCGATGCCAAGGACGGCAAGGTCGCCATCGACGGCTGGTCGAAGATGACCGGCCACGACGTGCTCGACCTCGCGCTCAAGTTCCAGGATTACGGCGTCGAGGCCGTGATCTACACCGACATCGGCCGCGACGGCATGCTCAGCGGCGTCAACGTCGAGGCGACCGTTCGCCTGGCCCAGGCGCTCAGCGTGCCGGTCATCGCCAGCGGCGGCATCACCGGCCTCGACGACGTGCGCAAGCTTTGCGCAGTGGAGCCGGACGGCATCATGGGCGCCATCACCGGGCGCGCCATCTACCAGGGCACGCTCGACTTCGCCGCCGCGCAGTCGCTGGCCGACGCACTGCAGGCGCCTGCGGTCGGCTGAGCCCGCGCCGCGCGCCCGCGCAGCCATCCAGCCGCCAGCCTCCGAAAATGCTCGCCAAACGCATCATCCCCTGCCTCGACGTCAACGCTGGCCGCGTGGTCAAGGGCATCAACTTCCTCGGCCTGCGCGACGCCGGTGACCCGGTCGAAGTGGCGCGCCGCTACGACGCTCAAGGCGCCGACGAGATCACCTTCCTCGACATCACCGCCAGCTCGGATGGCCGCGACTTGATCCTGCCGATCATCAGTGCGGTGGCCGAGCAGGTCTTCATTCCCCTCACTGTCGGCGGTGGCGTGCGCAAGGTGGAAGACGTGCGCCGATTGCTCAACGCAGGCGCCGACAAGGTGAGCATCAACACCGCAGCCATCCTCAACCCCGACCTGGTGCGCGAGGCATCGGACCGGGTCGGTAACCAGTGCATCGTGGTGGCGATCGATGCCAAGCGCGAGGGAGACCGCTGGGGCGTCTACACCCACGGTGGCCGCAACGCCACCGGCCTCGATGCGGTGGAGTGGGCGCAGAAGGTGGTCGCACTCGGCGCCGGCGAGATATTGCTCACCTCGATGGATCGCGACGGCACCCGCAGCGGTTTCGATCTGGAGCTGACGCGCGCGGTAGCCGATGCGGTGGACGTGCCGGTGATCGCTTCGGGCGGTGTCGGCGGTCTGGATGATCTCGCCGATGGCGTGACGCTGGGCCACGCCGATGCGGTGCTGGCGGCCAGCATCTTCCACTACGGCGAGCACACCGTCGGCGACGCCAAACGCCGCATGGCCGAGCGCGGCATCCCGGTGCGCATGCTCGAGGGCGCGGCATGAGCGGCCCCGGCAGCTGGCTGGATGCCGTCGCCTTCGATGCGCAGGGCTTGGTGCCGGCCATCGCGCAGGACGCCGCCACCGGGGAGATCTTGATGGTGGCGTGGATGGACCGAGACGCCTTGGCACGCACAGTGGAGACCGGCACTGCTCACTATTACTCGCGGTCGCGCGGCCGGCCATGGATGAAGGGCGAGGAGTCCGGGCACACGCAGACGGTGCAGAGCGTGAGCCTCGACTGTGACGGCGACGTGGTGCGTCTGACCATCGAACAGGTCGGCGGCATCGCCTGCCACACCGGCCGACGCAGCTGCTTCTTCCGCACTCTGAGCAACGGCAAGTGGGTGGAGACACTGCCGGTGGTCAAGGACCCGGCCTCCATCTACCGCAAGCCCTGAGCGCGCCACCGGCATCCCGCACACCCCATTCATGCCGACTTGGGATACCTTCGGCTGCCATGCGTTGGACGCGATCCGCCAACCCCACAAGCCCGATACAGCCATGAGCGAATCCACCGACATCCTCGACCGCCTGTCACGCCTGCTGGCGGAGCGCCGCGGCGCCGACCCCGACTCGAGCTACGTGGCCAAGCTGCACCACAAGGGTCTAGACGCCATCCTGAAGAAGGTCGGCGAGGAGGCCACCGAAGCGGTCATGGCGGCCAAGGACGGTGATCGCGACCACGTGGTGCGCGAGGTCGCAGACCTGTGGTTCCATACGCTCGTGCTGCTTACGCACCTGGACCTTGACGCCGCCGCTGTGCGCCGCGAACTCGAGCGTCGCGAGGGTGTCTCTGGCCACGCTGAGAAGGCCGCACGCGAGGGCTAAGCGGCGGCAAGTGCTGGAGTTGCAACCGCAAAGGCCCGTGACCCAAGGCGTCCGACCGCAGACCCATGACCCTGATGCCAATACCAGACCGAGGAAGACCATGAGCGACAACTGCATCTTCTGCAAGATCGTGCGCGGAGAGATCCCGTCCAGCAAGGTCCACGAGGACGACGACTTCTTCGTCTTCAACGACATCCGGCCGATCGCCAAGGTGCATTTTCTGGTCATCCCCAAGCGGCACGTCGAATCGCTGGCGCACTTTGATGCGTCTGATAGCGACCTGATCGGCCGCATGCTGCTGCTGGGTGCTCGCCTTGCACCGCAGCAAGGGCTCACCGAGGGCTTCCGAACCATGATCAACACCGGCAAGGGCGGCGGCCAAGAGGTCTTCCATGTCCACGCGCACATCTTCGGGGGTGGCGAAGTCTTGCCGAAGGTCTGACCCGGCTGCGCAGACCCCGCTGCAAAGGGGTGGCGAGCCCATCGCAGTGCGTCATTTTCAATTGCCCGAACGCGCGGGCGGTCCTAAACTACAGGGTCCTCTGCCCGCCACGCGGGCCTTTTTTGTCTCGATCGCCGAAGCAGGAACTCGCCGCGCATGAACCGTCAAGACTGGCTCAAGGACACCCTCTACAGCCCCGATTTCGAACAGGACAGTTGTGGCTTCGGCCTGATTGCCCAGATCGACGACAAACCCGCGCACCCTCTGGTGCAAACCGCGATCTCCTCGCTGGCCTGCATGACCCACCGCGGCGCGGTGGCTGCCGATGGCCTGTCGGGTGACGGCTGCGGCCTGCTGTTCAAGAAGCCGGATGCTTTTTTGCGCGCGGTGGCGGCCGATGCCGGCATCACGCTCTCCCCGCTCTACGCGGCCGGTCTGGTCTTTTTGTCGCGCGACCCGGCCGCTGCCGAGCACGCGCGTGCCACCATTCGCGCCGAGTTGACTGCGCAGGGCTGCGAGGTCGCCGGCTTCCGCGTGCTGCCGATCGACACTTCGGTGCTGGGCAAGTACGCGCTGGAGAGCCTGCCGCACTTTGAACAGGTGTTCGTCAACGCGCCTGCCAGCCTCGACGAAGTGTATTTTGAGCGCGCGCTCTACATCGCCCGTCGCCGCATTGAGAAGGCGCTGTTCCCGGTCGACCCGGTCTATTTCCAGCCGACTCTGTCGAGCCGTGTCATCAGCTACAAGGGTCTGGTGCTGCCGGAGAACCTGGCGGCCTTCTACACCGACCTCAATGACCCGCGCTTTGCATCCAGCCTGATCGTCTTCCACCAGCGCTTCTCGACCAACACCTGGCCGCAGTGGCGTCTGGCGCAGCCGTTCCGCATGCTTGCCCACAACGGCGAGATCAATACGGTGGCCGGCAACCGCAACTGGTCGCGTGCCCGCGAGGTCAAGTTCGAGTCCGATCTGATCCCGAACATGGCCGACATCCGGCCGATCGTCTCCACCACCGGTTCCGATTCGATGTCGCTCGACAACATGCTCGAGGCGCTGGTGATGGGCGGCTCGGACCTGTTTCGCAGCCTGCGCCTGCTGGTGCCGCCGGCGTGGCAGAACAACGACGCGATGGACCCGGACATCCGCGCCTTCTACGAATACAACTCGATGCACGGCGAGCCGTGGGACGGGCCTGCCGGCATCGTGCTGACCGACGGCCGCTACGCCGTCTGTACGCTCGACCGCAACGGCCTGCGTCCGGCGCGCTGGGCGCTCACCGAAGACCGTATCCTGACCATCGCGTCGGAGATCGGCGTGTGGGAGGCCGACCCGGCCAAGGTGGTGCGCAAGGGCCGTGTCAAGCCGGGCCAGATGGTCGCCGCCGATCTGCAGACCGGCGAGTTGCTGATGTCCGAGGACATCGACAACCTGCTCAAGAGTCGCCACCCCTATCGCGCCTGGCTCGATCAGCACTCGCAGCATTGCGAATTCGGCGACCAGCAGGACGCCAACCTGCCGCAACTCGACCACAAGGCCTTGCTGGTCGAGCAAAAGCTGTTCAACGTCAGCTTCGAGGAGCGCGACCAGATCATTCGCGTGCTCGCCGAGGACGGCAATGAGGCGATCGGCTCGATGGGCGATGACACGCCGATGGCGGTGCTCAGCCGCAAGGTCCGCTCACCCTTCGACTACCTGCGGCAGCAGTTCGCGCAGGTCACCAACCCGCCGATCGACCCGATCCGCGAAGCGATCGTGATGTCGCTGGCCACCTGCTTCGGTCCCGAGCGCAACCTGTTCGAGGAGACCGCAGATCACGCCCACCGCATCGGCATCGAGTCGCCGATCCTGTCGCGCGACGCCTTCAATGCCCTCACCACCCTCACCGACCCGGCGTTCAAGGCGACAACGCTGTCGCTGGCCTACGACCCGGCGCAGCAGTCGCTCAAGGACGCTGTTGCTGGTGTGGCGAAGCAGGCCGTCGAGCTGGTGCGTGCGGGCAACGTGGTGATCATGCTGACCGACCGCGAGGTGCCCAAGGGCTACCTGCCGGTGCCGATGTTGTTCGCTGTCGGCGCCGTGCACCACGCCCTGATCGACGCCGGCCAGCGTTGCAACGCCAATATCGTCGCCGAGACCGGCTCGGTGCGCGACCCGCACCACTACGCTTGCCTGGTGGGCTATGGCGCCACCGCTGTCTACCCGTGGCTGGCCTATCAGGTGATCGCGGAGTTTGTCCGTTCGGGCGAGGTCAAGCAGCCGCTCGAGAAGGCGCTGGCCAACTACCGCAAGGGCATGGACAAGGGGCTCTACAAGATCCTTTCCAAGATGGGCATCTCGGCGGTGTCGAGCTATCGCGGCGCGCAACTGTTCGAGGCCGTCGGCCTCAACGAAGAGGTCGTCCAGCTTGCGCTCAAGGGCACGGTGTCGCGCATCTCGGGAGCCAACTTCAAGGATTTCGAGGACGACCTCAAGGCGCTGTCCAAGCTCGCCCACAACCCGCAACGTCCGCTCACCGCGGGCGGCCTGCTCAAGTTCATGTTCGGCGAGGAGTTCCACGCCTACAACCCGGACGTGGTGCAGCAGTTGCAAAAGGCAGTCAAGCAGGGCGACTACGCGCTCTACCGCCAGTACGCCGACACCGTGAACCACCGCCCGGTCGCTATGTTCCGCGACCTGATGCGCGTCAAGACGCTGGATGCGCCGCTGCCGATCGACGAGATCGAGCCGGTCGAGTGCATCCTCAAGCGCTTCGACTCGGCCGGCATGTCGCTGGGCGCGCTCTCACCGGAGGCGCACGAAGCGCTGGCCGAGGGCATGAACCGCATCGGCGGCCGCAGCAATTCGGGCGAGGGCGGCGAAGACCCGGCGCGCTACGGCACCATCAAGACCTCCAAGATCAAGCAAGTGGCATCGGGCCGTTTTGGCGTGACGCCGACCTACCTGGTCAACGCCGAGGTGCTACAGATCAAGGTGGCGCAGGGTGCCAAGCCGGGTGAGGGGGGGCAGCTGCCGGGCGACAAGGTGAGCGAGACCATCGCACGGCTGCGCCATTGCAAGCCGGGCACGCCGCTCATCTCGCCGCCGCCGCACCACGACATCTACTCGATCGAAGACCTCGCGCAGTTGATCTTTGACCTGAAGCAGGTCAATCCGGACGCGCTGGTCTCGGTCAAGCTGGTCGCCGAGCCTGGTGTGGGCACCGTGGCAGCGGGCGTGGCCAAGGCCTACGCCGACCTCATCACCATCTCAGGCTATGACGGCGGCACTGGCGCGAGCCCGCTGACCAGCGTCAAGTACGCCGGCACACCGTGGGAGCTGGGCCTGTCGGAAGCACAGCAGGTGCTGCGCGCCAACGGCCTGCGCGGCCGCGTGCTGGTGCAGGCCGATGGCGGCCTCAAGACCGGCCTCGACGTGGTCAAGGCGGCGATTCTGGGTGCCGAGAGCTTTGGCTTTGGCACCGCGCCGATGATCGCGCTGGGCTGCAAATACCTGCGCATCTGTCATCTCAACAACTGCGCCACCGGTGTGGCGACGCAGAACGTCACCCTGCGCCGCGAGCACTTCATTGGCCTTCCGGAGATGGTGGTCAATTTCTTCCGCTTCGTCGCGGAAGAGACCCGCGAGTGGCTGGCCAAGCTGGGCGTGCGCAGCCTTGAGGAGCTGATCGGCCGCACCGACCTGCTTGAGCTGCTGCCCGGCGAGACCGAGCGTCAGCAGCGCCTCAAGCTCGACGTGCTGCTGTCGCACGGTGACATCCCTGCCGACGAGCCGCGCTTTTGCATCCAGCACCGCAACCCCTCGTTCGACAAGGGTGAGCTGGCCGAGCAGATGGTGCTCGATACGGCGGCTGCTATCGCCGGCAAGACGCCGGTCCAGCTGCGCTACGGCATCCGCAACTACAACCGTTCGATCGGCGCCCGCATCTCCGGCGAGATCGCCAAGAAGTGGGGCTCTGCCGGTCTGCCTGACGACTGCATCACGGTCGACTTCGAGGGCAGTGCTGGGCAATCTCTGGGCGTGTGGAACGCGCCGGGTCTCACGCTGCGCGTCGAGGGCGACGCCAACGACTACGTCGGCAAGGGCATGGCCGGCGGCCGCATCATCGTCTTCCCGCCCAAGGCCGCGAAGTACGAGGCCTGCCGCAACATCATCATCGGCAACACCTGCCTGTACGGTGCCACCGCTGGAGAGCTGTTCGCTGCCGGCATGGCCGGCGAGCGCTTTGGCGTGCGCAACAGCGGCGCCTCGGCGGTGGTCGAGGGCGTGGGCGACCACGGCTGCGAGTACATGACCGGCGGCTGCGTGGTGGTGTTGGGAGACACCGGCGTCAACTTTGGCGCTGGCATGAGCGGCGGCATGGCCTTCATCTACGACGAGTCGGGGCTGTTTGCCGGCCGCGTCAACCGTGAGATGGTCGACCTCTTCCGCATCACCGATGCCGACGGCGCGCCCTATCGCGACTTCCTCAAGACGCAGTTGGAACGTCATGCTGTCCTCACCGGTTCGGTCCGCGCCACCGCCCTGCTCGCTGACTTCGATGCAACCCTGCAGCGCATCTGGCTGGTCAAGCCGCGCCGCATGACCATGCTGACCCTCGTGGCTGACCTGCCCCGCACTGCCGAGACCCTGACGGCCTGAAAAGACCATGAAACGCGATCCCTTCCAGTTCCTCGACAAGCCGCGCCGCGACGGCGACAAGTCCAAGCCGGTCATCCGCATCAAGGATTACCGCGAGATCTACGCCACCATGGACGCCGAGCAGGCCAGCGAGCAGTCTGGACGCTGCCTGGCCTGTGGCAACCCCTACTGCGAGTGGAAGTGCCCGGTGCACAACTACATCCCCAACTGGCTCGCGCTGATCCAGGAAGGGCGCCTGTTCGAGGCCGCCGAGCTGTCGCACCAGACCAATTCGTTGCCCGAGATGTGCGGCCGCGTCTGTCCGCAGGACCGCCTCTGCGAAGGTGCCTGTACGCTGGAAGAGGGCTTCGGCGCGGTGACCATCGGTCAGGTCGAGAAGTACATCACCGACACCGCGTTCGCCCAAGGCTGGCGCCCGGACATGAGCGGCGTGGTGCCGACCGACTTCCGCGTCGCCATCATCGGTGCCGGCCCGGCGGGTCTCGGCGCCGCCGATATTCTCGTGCGCAATGGTGTGAAGCCGGTGGTGTTCGACCGCTACCCGCAGATCGGTGGCCTGCTGACCTTCGGCATCCCCGAGTTCAAGCTCGAGAAGCATGTGGTGCAGACCCGCCGCGAGGTGATGGAAGGCATGGGCGTCGAGTTCCGGCTGGGTGTCGATGTTGGCCACGATGTCCCGTTCCAGCAGCTGATCGACGAGTTCGACGCGGTGTTCCTTGGCATGGGCACCTACACGTCCATGAAGGGTGGCTTCCCCGGCGAGGACCTGCCGGGCGTGGTCGAGGCGCTCCCGTATCTGGTGGCCAACGTCAACCGCAACCAGGGTTGGGCGCAGCCGGGCGAGGTCTTCCATGACATGAAGGGCAAGCGCGTGGTGGTGCTCGGCGGCGGCGATACCGCCATGGACTGCAACCGCAGCGCCGTGCGTCAGGGCGCGGCCAGCGTGAGCTGCGCCTACCGCCGCGACGAGGCCAATATGCCTGGCAGCCGACGCGAGGTGGCCAACGCCCGCGAAGAGGGCGTGCAGTTCCTGTTCAACCGCCAGCCGGTGGCGATCGTTGGCGATGGCAAGGTGGAGGGCGTGAAGGTGGTGACGACCGAACTCGGCCCGGCGGATGCGAGCGGCCGCCGCGTGCCGGTCGAGGTGGCGGGCAGTGAGGAGATCATCCCCGCCGACAACGTCATCATCGCCTTTGGGTTCCGCCCGAGCCCCACGCCGTGGATGGCGCAGTTCGGGATCGCTACCGAAAGCGATGGCCGCATCAAGCTCAACCCGAATGGCCCGACCGGCCAGACCAGCAACCCCAAGGTGTTTGCCGGCGGTGACATGGTGCGCGGCTCAGATCTGGTGGTGACGGCGGTGTGGGAAGGCCGCGAGGCGGCCAAGGGCATCCTGGCGCATCTGGGGGTGTGGTGAACTCGCGGCTGGATAAGGCTGGGGGTCTGGTAAAGCAGTGACCTCGGCAAAGACGCTGGCCCGCCAGGGCCTCGCTGCTAAAACAAAAAAGCCCGGACTCGTTCCGGGCTTTTTGTTGGGCGTGTATGGCATGGCGCCTTCAGGTGGTCATGAGGTCGACCGCCACCTCCGGAAAATCGCGCAGGATATGCTGGTCACAGGTGACCAGCGGCGCCCCTAGCCGCAGCGCCAGCGCCACAAACTCGCAGTCGTAGGCGGTGCAGGTGCTCGCAGCGACGAGGTCGAAAACAGGCGTCGAGGACATCTGGTACTCGCGGCCCGAAAGGATCCGTTCCGCGCACAGCTGGATGCCGCGCACCTCTTCAAGCGACTGCGAGCCGCGCCTCATGTAGCCGGCTAAAACGTTGCGGAACTCGCTACGCCACAAAACAGGGGCTGCCCAATGCGAATCCTGTTCGAACAGCCTCCGCGCTGGGGAGGCGTCGAGAGCGGGCAGCAGCAGATGCGCCAGAACATTCGTATCGACAACGATCAAGGGCGCCCCTCGCGCTTGAACACATCGACGAGGTCGAGATCGAAGTTGCGTCCGCGGAGCATCTCCCGCACCTTCTCTACAGCCAAGACCTTCTCTTCATGCGACAGCTCGCGTGTCGTCTCGACGCTCGATTCAAGACGCTCGAGCACCTCGCCATTCAGGCTGCGCCGGTTCTGGGCTGCTGCAGCCTTGAGGCTCTCGTAGAGCGACTCGGGGATGTTCTTGAGCGTGATGGTGACGGGCATCGTGGGCAACTCCGGATCTCGCGCCTTCTAAGTGGAACCATTTTGGTTCCATGGGGGTGCCCCGTCAACGGATGTGCTTGTCTCCATGCGTCACATCATCCGCAGTCCGCTACACGCCCGCATCGTCCGGATGACCGGTGTCGCCAAGCCGAGTGGTGGCATCTGGATATGGCATCAAGATAAAGATCGAACCCTGTGCCGGGCTTTTTGCTGTCCAGAAAAGTGTCAATTCCGTGTTACGCTTTCCAAGCGTAGACAAAACAAACACAACCGGAACAGCCACATGCTGAAGAACGACACCTTCTTGCGCGCGCTCCTGCGTCAGCCCACCGAATACACGCCGCTGTGGCTGATGCGCCAGGCCGGCCGCTACCTGCCCGAGTACTGCGCCACCCGCAAGCGCGCGGGGAGCTTCCTCGGGCTGTGCAAGAACCCGGACTTCGCGACCGAGGTCACGTTGCAGCCGATCGACCGCTACGATCTCGACGCCTCGATCCTCTTCTCCGACATCCTCGTCATCCCTGACGCCATGGGGCTGGGCCTCTACTTTGCCGAGGGTGAGGGCCCCAAGTTCGAGCGGCCGCTGCGCGACGAGGCCGCCATCAAGGCGCTGCAGGTGCCGGACCCGACCGAGACGCTGAAATATGCGCTCGATGCTGTGACGCAGATCCGCAAGGGTCTGGACGGCCGCGTGCCGCTGATCGGCTTTGCCGGCTCGCCGTGGACGTTGGCCTGCTACATGATCGAGGGCGGCGCCAGCGATGACTATCGCAACATCAAGACGCTCATGCTCTCCAGGCCGGAGCTCATGCACCACATCCTCGACATCAACGCCAAGGCTGTGATCGCCTTCCTCAACGCGCAGATCGAGGCCGGCGCGCAGGCGGTGATGGTGTTCGACAGCTGGGGCGGCTCGCTCTCGACGCATGCCTACCGCGAGTTCTCGTTGCGCTATCTGGCGCAGATCGTTGCCGGGCTCAAGAAGGAACACGAGGGCGTGCGCATCCCCAACATCGTCTTCACCAAGGGCGGTGGCCAGTGGCTGGAGATGATCGCTGCGACCGGCTGTGATGCCGTGGGCCTCGACTGGACCACCGACCTCGGCAATGCGCGCTCGCGCATCGGCGACAAGGTTGCGCTGCAGGGCAACTTCGACCCCTCGGCACTGTTCGCGCCGCCAGAGGCGATCCGCGACGAGGTGGCGCGGCTGCTGGCCAGCTTTGGCCACGGATCGGGGCACGTCTTCAACCTCGGGCACGGCATCAGCCAGTACACTCCACCGGAGCATGTCGCCGCCCTCATCGACGCCGTCCACAGCCTCAGCCGGCAATACCACGCCCAGCCGGTCGCAGCCTGACGGCCCGGTCACGGGAGCTGCTGCAAGCCCGCCGGGGCAAGTTGCCGAGCGCGCCACATCGGGACGAGCTGTTGGTGAAGCCGGCTCGGGGCTGACATATGCGCCCACGGTGGCCCGTGTCGCACTCGACGTGCCGCTCGCCGGTCCCTTCGATTACCTTGCCCCGCACGACGACCCGCTGACCGCGGACGATGTCGGCCGGCGCGTGGTGGTGCCGTTCGGTCGCCGGCGGGTGGCTGGGGTGGTGCTGGCGGTGGACGTGGCCAGCGATTGGCCACCGGAGCAGCTCAAGGCCATCGAGAGCATCGATCGCCGGGCGCCACCAGTGCCGGCAGAGGTCTTGGCGCTGGCCGCATTCGCCGCCGACTACTACCGCGCCAATCTGGGCGAGGTGCTGCTGCCGGCGCTGCCGCCGGCCCTGCGCTCGACGCGGCAGTGGCGGACGCCGCGGGCGGCTGCGGGAACGGGGGGTGCCAGCGGTGTAGCCGCTGTTGCAGCGCTCACAGGATCTGCAGCGGCCCGACCACCCCATCCCGAACTCACCCCAGAGCAAGCCAACGCTCTGGCGACACTCGCCCCGCAACTCGGCGCCGGGTTCTGCACCACCCTGCTGCTCGGCGTGACCGGTAGCGGCAAGACCGAGGTCTACCTGCGCCTGCTCGAGGCGGTGTTGGCGCGTGGTGGGCAGGCCCTCATCCTGGTGCCGGAGATCAATCTGGTGCCGCAGATGATGGCGCGGGTCCGCGAGCGCTTTCCAGCTGTTGGCGTGGTCGCACAGCACAGCGCGCTGGCCGATGGCGAGCGCCTGGCCGCTTGGCTGGCGGCGCAGTCGGGTGCGGCACGCGTAGTGGTGGGGACGCGTCTGGCGGTGTTCGCGCCACTGCCCGACCTCGCGCTGGTGGTGATCGACGAGGAGCACGACGCCAGCTACAAGCAGCAGGAAGGGGCGCGCATCCACGCCCGCGACCTTGCCCTGTGGCGCGCCCAGCAGCGCGCGGTGCCGGTGCTGCTGGGCAGCGCGACGCCTTCGCTGGAGACGTGGGCGCGCGCCGAGGCGGGGGCGATCGGCCGCGTGACGCTGCGCCAGCGTGCCCGCGCGGCGGCCTTGCCACGGCTGGAACTGGTGGACCTGCGCCGCGCCATGGCGGCACCCGGAATCAGCTTGCGACTGCTCGATGCGCTCAAGGCACGGCTGGCGCGTTGCGAGCAGAGCCTTCTGTTCATCAACCGTCGCGGCTATTCGCCCACCTTGCGCTGCAACTGCGGCTGGTCGGCCGAGTGCCGACGCTGCAGCGCCCACTTGGTGCTGCACCGGCAGCCGCGCGCGCTGCGCTGCCACCACTGCGGCGCCGAGCACGTCACGCCGAAGGCCTGCCCGGATTGCGGCAACCTCGACCTGCAGCCGATCGGGCAGGCCACGCAGCGCATCGAGACGCTGCTGGCCGACCTGTTGCCGGGCGCGCGCGTCGCCCGCGTCGACCGCGACAGTGTGCGCCGCCGCGAAGACTGGCCGCAGCTGCTCGCCGACATCGAGGCGCGTCGCATCGACGTGCTGGTCGGCACACAGATGCTCAGCAAGGGGCATGACTTCCCCGGCATCACGCTGGTGGGTGTGGTGGACGCAGACGGCGCCCTCTACGCCAGCGACTTTCGCGCACCGGAGCGGCTGTTCGCGCAGTTGCTGCAAGTGGCCGGCCGTGCCGGGCGCGGCGACGCGTCGGGCGAGGTGCTGGTGCAGACGCGCCTGCCGGAGCACCCCCTCTTCGACTCACTGCTGCGCGGTGACTTCGAGGGTTTTGCCGCCGAGCAGCTGGCCGAGCGGCGCGCTGCCGGGCTGCCGCCCTTCGCGCATCTGGCGATGGTCCGCGCCGAGGCTGCGGCCGACGAGCCTTGCGAGCGCTTCCTCGAAGCGGTGGCCCACACCGTGCGCGACATCGCCGCAGCGGGCCGGCAACGCGCGCAGCGCGGTGTGGTGCAGGCCTTCGACCCGGTGCCGGCCACACTGCAGCGCGTGGCCGGGCAGCACCGCTGGCAGCTCATGCTGCAGTCGGCGCAGCGGCCGGCTTTGCGGGCCGTGTTGGCCAGCTTGGTGCCGTGCCTGCCCGGTATCGCCGGCCGCAGCGTGCGTTGGGTTGTCGACGTCGATCCGCAGCAGATCGATTAGGGCGCGAACCCCGCGACGCTTTTACGCGGCCGGTCTGCTTGTGCGGGAACTAGAACCGCCCACTGGCCGCCCAAGGGCTGCCCTTTAGCGATCTGGAGTAGCCATGCGCCTCGTTCCCTACCTCGTCTCTGCCCTCCTGGCAGCCAGCGTTTCTGCCGCGGCAAACGCCGACATGGCACCCGCAACCGTCACCGACCTGCGCACACCCGAATCGGTGCTCGTGCTGCGCGACGGCACCATCCTCATCAGCGAGATCGGTGAGTTCGGCAAGGACGGCGACGGTGCCATTGTGCGCATCAAGGACGGCCAGCGCAGCGTCTACGCCACCGGCCTGAACGACCCCAAGGGCCTGGCCGAGCGCAACGGCATCATCTATGTCGCCGACAAGGACCACGTGATGATGGTGCTCGCCGACGGCACGGTGAAGCCCTTCTTGAAGCCAGAGCAGTTCCCCAAGAAGCCGCAGTTCCTCAACGATCTGGCGTTCGATATGAACACCATCATGTACATCTCGGACAGCGGCGACATCCAGAACGGCGGTGGCGGAGCCATTTTCCGGGCCACGCCCGATGCGCGCGTGCATCTCATCGCCGACTCCACCATCAACCCGCTGGTGCAAAGCCCCAACGGCTTGTCGACGGTGGTCAAAGGTTATGTCCTGGTGGTGGACTTTCACACCGGCGACCTCTACCGCATCCGCTTGCGCGACTTCTCGATCGAGAAGCTGGCTGAGGGCTTCGGCGGCGGCGACGGCATCGCCATGGCCGGCACCAAGCTCTACATCTCCGACTGGAAGGGCGGCAAGCTCTGGAGTCTCGACATCACCGCATCGGGCGCCAAGCCGGTGTTGGTCCGCGAGGGCTTTGCCGCCTCGGCGGACATCGATTCGACACCGGATAGCCAGTTCATCCTGGTGCCGGAGATGAAGGGTGGCAGGCTGGTGGCGGTGCCAGTGAACTGAGCGGAGTCTGTGGTTGGGGTGAGCTTGAGTGTCAGCGCCGACTCGACCCTGACCTACCGCAATGTGTGTGATGACCGCAGAGCTGGGCCCGAGGGTCCGGCTTTTTACGCCTTCAGGGGTGGCGAGGGCTCTCGACCAGCTCCTGATAGACCGCCAGCGTGGCGTCGGTCATGCGCTGCAGGGTGAAGGGTTGGTCGGCTGGGACGTGGGGCGCCGAGCCAAGGAACTCGCGTGTCTTTGCGGAGAGTGCGTCGATGTCCCCCATTGGCACCAGCCCAGCCGGGTAGATGGCCCGCAGCGATTCACCCACGCCGCCGTGGTCGTAGCCGATGGCTGGCACGCCCAAGGCGAGCGCCTCAACCGGCACACGGCCGAAGGCTTCTGGCTCGCGCGCCAGCGAGAAGACGATGTCGGACGCGGCCATGACATCGCGCAGGTCGCTGCGGTGGCCGGTGAAGGTGACGTGTGCTGCCAAACCACTGGACGCAATCTTGGCCCGCAGTTCCGCCGCGAAGTCCCGTTTCTCGCTCTGCGTGTCGCCGACGATGAGCCCATGCACCGATTCCTTGGCCGCCACCAGCCGGCCGATGAGGTCGATGAAGTCCTCCTGACCCTTCCAGCGTGTCAGCCGCGCTGGAAGGGTGAGTACTCGCTTTCCTTCAAGCTCTGGATATGCAGCTCTCCAACGCTCCAGCCAGACCGGGTCGGGTTGGTGGCCATAGGGGAACTCGACCGGGTCGATGCCGCGGTAGATGAGGCGGATGCGTTCCTCCGGCACCGCGTAGTGCCGCCTAACGTAGTCGCGGATGGTCTCGCTGATGGCAATCACCCGCTCGCCGCGCGCCATGACGGCGCTGTACCCGTTGGGAGTGTAGGGGCCGTGCACGGTGGTGACCAGACGCGGACGGCGCGATGCCGGAAGGGTCTTTAGCGCCAGCCACGCGATCCACGCCGGCACCCTCGAGCGCGCGTGCACGATGTCGACCTGCTCCGAGGCAAACAAGCGGCGCAGCGTAAGCACATGGCGCAGGGTGAGCAGGGATTTGGTGCGGATGTCGCGCGTGAGGTGCTCACCGCCCTCCGCCTCCAGTTTGGCCACCAACCGGCCGCCGATCGACATCACCATCGAGCGATGCCCTGCGGCGACGAGTGCCCGGCTGACATCGAGCGTGCCGCGTTCCACGCCGCCCGAGTCGAGCGCGGGTAGCATCTGCAAGATGGCGAGGCGTTGCTTCAAGCGTGATCGGCCTTGCGAAGCCGTGCCGGGAACCAGCGTCGCAGTATCTCGGCTGCGATGCGATCGGCTTCGGCGAGCGGGATGACTCGAGGGAGTGCCTCGCCGGGGCGCCAGTCGCCGAAACGGGTCACCCGTCGCTCGTCTGCGAGTGTCCTGATGCCGCGTGTGATGCGACTCGCGCGCCGGGCAGGAACCTCGATGAGTCCGACCGATACACCCGCCGTCAGCGCTTCGTACACCATCGAGACTGAATCTTCGGTGATCCATGCGGTCGAGGCATCGGCCAATTGCTTGGCGACCCAGCCCGGCCCGGTCTGCTCTATCGGCACCACGTTCATATTGGGACGATTGAGCGAGAGGAGTGCGCGGGCGGTCTCCACCGGGGTCCGCCTCGATGTGGTGACGGTCCATTGGACCTCTGGTTCTGCTTTTGCGATCTCCTCGACCTGAGCTGCTATGGCAGCGTCATTCCAGAGGTGGTGGCGAGAAGGGCCCCCGATAAGGGCCAAGCCCCGGTTTGCGCAGTGGGTTCCTGCCGATGTCATGGGGTTCAAGACCCCTCGCGTCAGGATGATCCGGTCGTTCTCCTTCAGGCTGTCGTGGTCAGGCGCTACGACAAGGTCGAACAGGACTGTAGGAAGAGTCGGGCGCATGAGCACCACCAGCCGACCGCCGTGGATCCTGCGTAGCGCCAGGCCCGAGAGGTGAGTGGTATGGCCGCAGCAGAGGATGAGCGTTTCGGTGGTTTGCGAGGCCTGAGGGCCGCGCCCGGATCTGGCGATGACTACAGGCGACGGACCACGTGCCAGAGCGCGCCGAACGCTGCGCCAAGCGCCTGACGTCGGCACATCAGTGGCCATCACTCGTGTCAGCCGGCCCAATGCGGAACAAAGCCCTGCCGTCTGTGCCAGGTGTCCCGGCCGCTCATCAACCAGCCTTAGGATATTCAGGGGCTCGCCGCCGACCGAGGATATTGGCATGGCTGAACTCCGCGTTACGACTCTTCATCCATGTCTTCGGGAAAGGACATGATGCAAGCCGAAATAACTCACGATATAAACGGCCGAGCCGATCATGAGTTCGGTTGGCTGGGACCTAAAGACCACTGCCCAGAGTGCGGGGATTGCGGCAAGTACCCAGCCCAATGGGGCTACGGCTGAGTTCCGGCTGGTGCGCCCCCACGCAGGGACCAGACGGTCAATTAATCGACTCTGCAGCAGATGATGCAGGTGTTCTTGGTCGGGTTCGTCGATTCGCCTCTTCTGCCTGTTCCTTCGGCAGGCGGAGTGTAGGACTTCAGTGACTGGGTAGAGCACCAGCACCAAGCTCGTCCACGCTGACACAGAGCCTTCTCGTGGCATGTCTACAAGACAAAGACCCAGTCCGAATCCGAGAAGATAGGCGCCGCCATCGCCCATAAAGATCTTCCCCATTGGCCAGTTGAGCGCAAGGAAACCAAGCGAAGCAAAGATCAGCGAAGAGGCCGTGATCCCCAGCTGGGATTGCCCGGATGCTTGGGCGACAAACCAGACCCCGATCAGGGAAATCATGACGCTACCCGTGGCAAGCCCGTTTTTTCCATCGATCATGTTGATCGCTGAGCACAATCCCGACACCGCAAAAGCGGTGAAAACCAGAGCCACCACCTCGGCTTCGAAGAGTGAATCGATCAGCGGAACGTCAAGGCGTTCGATCACATGCCCGCCATAGACGCCAGCCAAACCCGCCGCAACGCCACACATTGCCAAACGCTGGAGCGGGGTTACCCGATGGCTCAGGTCCTCAATAAAGCCGATGGCGAATGCAACAGAGCCAAAACCGAGTACGTGATGCAGCAACTGCACGTCCGGGTGGGTCATGCGCGACGTTACCAAGCCAGCCAAGATCGCAAGCCCGCCGATCCGTGAGATGGCCTTGGTATGAGTCCCATGCCCCGTTGCCGCGCTGCGGGTCGTCAGCGCGCCGTGTATCGGTTTTGTAAGCACCAGCAGGATTGCGGCCGCCAAAGACACGGCGAAGATCAGCATGGCGGCCCTCTGGTTTCGAGTATGTTGATTGTATCGGGCTTGTCGGCTTGCCACGGCGCCCGGGCACTTCGCCTTGATTCTGGAGCACGCTTTTGCCGGTGTTTGGCTAGCAAGAACCGATGATGACCCTGCTCAACGTTGATCATCTCAGGCGATACGGCTGGGCCCTGCCGGCTCTCCTGTTGTTGAGCCTGCCCTTGCCAGGGGGCGGACGCCCCGTGTTCTGGGCCTCTGTTTTGATAGGCGCCTGCATCCTGCTTGTCTTGCGACGGTCTCCGTGGGGGCTGTCTGCGCGAAGGTTGTGCTTGGTCTGGAGTCTCTTGGCGCTGCCCGTCATGCTCTCATTGCCAGGCAGTGTTGATCCGCTGGGGACCTGGAAGGTTCTGGGCGTACTCGTGTCAGCTTTGCCAGCAGGCCTCTGCTGGCTGTTTTTTCTTGAGTCAGCTGAGGCTCGATGGAGATTTGATCGGTTGCTCGTCCTTTTGGTGTTGTTTTCTTGTGTGGACGGTTTTTGGCAGGCTTTCTTTGCGACTGATCTGTTCGGCATTCCCCAAACTGACGATGGTCGGGTAGTTGGACCTTTCTCTGGGAACCTCAGATTCCCTGTCTTTTTATCCCTGCTGGTCGCCGGTGCCGTCGCCTTCCTCGCATCGCAAGGCCGAACCATGGTCGCGATACTGCTGTGGGTCATGGGTGCGGCGGTCGTGGTTTTGGGTGGCACCAGGGCCCAGATCGTCACCTTGATGATCGGTGCCGTTGCATTGTTGCCGGCGTTTGCACCGAGTGTTCGGCACCCCAGGTTGCTGTGGGTTTCTTTGCTGGCGATAGTGGGGTTGGCAGCAGGCATTGGTATGGTGGATCAGGGCATTGTTGCTACCCACGCTTTGTCAACTTTGCTGCAGAGTGACCGGTGGTTCGAGACTCTGGATACTCTGAGCTCGAGTAGGCTTTCGACTTGGCAGATTGCGTTAGCGATGGGGGTGGACCGGTTCGCGGGCGTGGGGGCCTCAGCATTCACCGAGGCATATGCCTCATTCGCCGCCCCCGGAGACCCGCGCGTTGTCTTCGCGGGTGCGGGAATCGAGATCAACCATGCACACCATGTGTGGTTCGCCATCTTTGCGGAAACCGGGATCATTGGGCTTACAGGACTACTTGCGGCGCTGGTGCTTGCGGTACGTTGGTGGGGCAAAGCACAGCGATCGGCACGCGCAGCGGCGCGCCCATATGCAGTATTGCTCATCACTTATCTGTTCCCTGGCGCCTTGCATCCCCCGCTCTATCTTTTTTGGATATTCCCGTTGATATGGCTGTTTTTATGTCTCTACCTTGCCGCCCTTTCGGGAGGCGGCGAATCGAGCCCATCCCGCTTGCCGCTCAAATGAACACGTGTAACGTCCCGCGTTGAGTTTTCTACGCTGACCGATACGCTCGCGGGCCCTCCCGCTTTGCGTTCAAGGTCTGCCGGGTGCATGGATGTATGAATAGCTTCAGCGGTCGCCATCTTTGGCGCAAGGATGGCAGCGATCCTATGTGCGATATTCGGTTGATGCCTGCAATCGAGCCTTGCCGCTTCGTCATTGTCATACCCCACTACAAGGGTGCTGACCTTTTGCGCGCCACGCTGAGCGCCGTGTTGCTTGCTACAAGACCTGTCGATGCGGTCGTGGTTGTGGACAACGGATCTTTGGACGGGTCGGGCGCGGTTCTCGCGGATGAGTTCGCGGACGTGAGATGGTTGAGAAATGATCGCAACAAAGGTTTTGCAGCGGCCTGCAACCAGGGGGCAGCCTTGATGCAAAGCCGTTTTGTCTTGTTTTTGAACAGCGACGCAATGGTTCCACCAGATCTCCTCGATCGCCTAGCGGAATTCTTTGAGCAGACGCCCTTGGCGGGAGAGGTGGGCTGCCACCTTGTCGGGCTTGATGGAAGAGCCCAGCGCGGCACGTCAGTGACACCCGATCTGCTATCGGAGAGCGGGCTGCGCAAGCGAGTGCGTCGTGGTTTCAGGGACCCTGCGCGAGCGGCCCGGGTCGAGGCTGTTGTCGGTGCTTGCGTGGCGTTGCCGAGATTCGTCTTTGAACGAATCGGTGGCTGGGATGAAGGTTTTTTTTTCTACGAAGAGGATATCGACCTGTCGGTCCGGGTCCGTCATGCGGGCTTCGAAGTGTGGTACCTGCCTGACCTCAAGGTCGTTCACGGTAGAGGCGCGTCCACTCGTGAGGTGCGTTTGCCAGCGCAACTCGAAGCCATGCGCTCGCGCTTTTATTACATCAGAAAACATTTTCCGCGGTCTGTGGCGTGCGCTTTGTGGGTTGCGAGGTTCCTGAGTTTGTGCCTTGGGGTGGTGGGAGCGACGGTTGGAACGGTGGCGACCCTCGGATTACATCGGGGAATCCGAGAGCGGGCAACGCGTTCGCTGGTCGCCCTATTGTGGATCCTGCTGCTCATGCGTCCCCGCTGGAGCCTCTCCGGCCGAGCATAATCGGGTCATGTCCACCCTTCTCCTCGTCGACGGCTCCTCCTACCTCTACCGCGCCTACCACGCGCTACCCGACCTGCGCACCCGCGGCGGCGAGCCAACTGGTGCGCTGCATGGCGTCATCAATATGCTGCGGCGCTTGGCCGGCGAATACCCCAGCGCGCACCGGGCGGTGGTGTTCGACGCCAAGGGCAAGACCTTCCGCGACGACCTCTACCTCGAATACAAGGCCCACCGGCCCTCGATGCCAGAGGACCTCGCCGCGCAGATCGAGCCGATCCATGCCGCAGTGCGCGCGCTGGGCTGGCCGCTGCTCATGGTCGATGGCGTGGAGGCCGATGACGTGATCGCCACGCTCGCCGCGCAGGCCTCCGCGCGCGGCTGGCAGACTGTCATCTCTACGGGCGACAAGGACCTCACGCAGCTGGTTGGCGACCACGTGCTCTGGGTCAACACCATGAGCGGTGAGGTGCTCGACCGCCCTGCGGTGGAGGCCAAGTTCGGTGTCGGGCCGGAACGCATCATTGACTACCTTGCCCTGGTGGGCGACACCGTGGATGGCGTGCCGGGGGTCGAGAAGTGCGGACCCAAGACGGCTGTGAAATGGCTGCAGGCCTATGGCTCGCTGGATGGTGTCATCGCGCATGCGGCCGAGATCTCTGGCGTGGTCGGCGAGAATCTACGTAAGCACCTCGACTTTCTGCCGCTTGGGCGCGAGCTGGTCACCGTGCGTCGCGATATCCCGCTGCCGGTGGCGCTGGACGAGATCGCCGCTCAGCCACCGCACATCGAAGAGCTGCGCCAGATCTATTCGCGCTACGAGATGCGCAGCGCACTGGCCGCGCTGGACAGCGGCAAGGCCGGCGAAGCCGGTGTCGCCACCGGGGAAGGGGCTGGCGCGGCGAGCCTGTCGGGGCGTGGCGCCGTGCCGGTTCGGCCTGCTGCCAAAGCCGCCGCAGATTCCAGCGCTTTCGCCGGCGAAGGCGCCGCCCCGGCGCAACGCGCGCCGGTGGCCGCCTACGAAAGCGTCCTCACCACTGCCCAGCTTGAAGACTGGTTGGCCCGCATCTCGCAAGATGAACCCGTCGCCATCGACACCGAGACCACCAGCCTCGATCCGATGAACGCCAAGTTGGTCGGCATCTCGCTGTGCACCGAGGCCGGCCACGCCTGCTACATCCCGCTGGCGCACCGCTACCCCGGCGCGCCGGACCAGTTGCCCTTCGACGAGACGCTGTCGCGGCTGAAGGGCTGGCTCGAATCCGACCACCCCAAGATCGGCCAGAACCTCAAGTACGATCGCCACGTGCTGGCCAACCACGGCATCGCGCTTGGCGGTGTGGCGGGCGACACGCTGCTGCAGTCCTACGTGCTGGAGAGCCACCTACGCCACGACCTCGAGTCGCTGGCGCGCCGGCACCTTGACAGTGATTCGATCAGCTACGAGTCGATCTGCGGCAAGGGCGCATCGCAGATCGGCTTTGATCAGGTCGATCTCGATACCGCCACCAAATATTCCGCCGAAGACGCCGACCTGACCCTGCAGGTGCATGCTCATCTGGCGCCGCAGATCGCTGCCAACCCCGGCCTGGCGCGCGTCTACCGCGACATCGAGCTGCCACTGGCGCAGGCGCTGTTTGAGATGGAGCGGGTCGGCGTGCTGGTCGACCCGGCGCTGCTGCTGACGCAATCGGGCGAGCTGGGCCGCAGCATGGCCGGGCTGGAAGAAAAGGCCTACGCGGCCGCTGGCCAGCCCTTCAACCTGGGCAGCCCGAAGCAGATCCGCGAGATCCTGTTTGACCGCCAGCAGCTGCCGGTGCTCAAGAAGACGCCGAGCGGTGAGCCGAGTACTGATGAGGATGTTCTGCAGCAACTCGCGCTCAACTACCCGTTGCCCAAGCTCATCCTCGAGCACCGCAGCCTCTCCAAGCTCAAGAGCACCTACACCGACAAGCTGCCACGCATGATCAATGCGGCGACCGGTCGCGTGCACACCAGCTTTGGCCAGGCCACGGCGGTGACCGGCCGGCTCTCTTCGAGCGAGCCCAACCTGCAGAACATCCCGGTCCGAACTGCCGAGGGTCGCCGCATCCGCGAGGCCTTCATCGCGCCGCCGGGGCACATGTTGGTAAGTGCCGACTACTCGCAGATCGAGCTCCGCATCATGGCGCACGTATCGCAGGACCCGGGCATGCTGCGCGCCTTCGCGCACAACGAGGACATCCACCGCGCCACCGCCGCCGAGGTCTTCGGCGTCACGCCGATCGAGGTCACGCCCGACCAGCGGCGCACCGCCAAGGTTATCAACTTTGGCCTGATCTACGGCATGAGCGCCTTTGGGCTGGCGCAGAACCTCGACATCGAGCGCTCTGCCGCGCAGACCTACATGGAGCGCTACTTCGAGCGCTACCCTGGGGTCAAGCGCTACATGGAAGAGACGCGCGCGCTGGCCCGTGAGCAGGGGTTTGTGGAGACGGTGTACGGGCGCCGGCTGTGGCTGCCGGACATCCGCGGCGGCAGTGGGCCGCGCCGTGCCGCCGCCGAGCGCGCCGCCATCAACGCGCCTATGCAGGGCACGGCTGCGGACATCATCAAGCTGGCCATGCTGCGGGTGCAGGCGTGGCTCAAGTCATCGGGGCTGCGGTCCCGGCTGGTCCTCCAGGTGCACGACGAACTGGTGGTCGAGGCGCCCGAGAGCGAGGTCGATGCCATCAAGCTCGAGCTGCACCGCATCATGGAGGGCGTCGAGGGCCTCTCTGTGCCGCTGCTGGTGGAGGTGGGTGCCGGGCCGAACTGGGAAAAAGCGCACTGAGGCGCTGGGATACAATCCCGCATCCACTTTTCCATCTCCCGGAGCCACTCCATGTCCGAAAAGATCCTCTTCCGCACTGGCGAAGCCACAGTATTTGCCAAGGAAGGCCAGTTCACCGACGCCATGCCCGAGATCCTCATCGGCGACGTCTCCGGCCCGGTGGGCCAGGCCTTCGCCAACATGATGGCGCAGTCGGCCGGCCACACCTGCATGTTCGCGGTGCGCGCCTGCAACCATCAGGTCCGCCCGGCGACCATGATGGCGACCAAGGTGACCATCAAGAACTCGGCCTACATCAACCTGTTCGGTGGCGTCGTTCAGTCCGCCACCGCCGACGCCGTGGTCGACTGCGTGGCAGAGGGCATCATCCCCAAGGATCAGGCCGACAACCTCTGCATCATCGACCTCGTGTGGATCGACCCGCGCACCACCACCGACCCCAACCTCGACATGGAAGATCTCTATCGCACCAATTACGAGGCCACCCAACTGGCCATCCAGCGTGCGCTGAGCAACACCCCGACCGTCGATGACCTGATCAAGACCCGCCACTCGGTGAAGCACGACATGTTCGATGCATCCACCGGCAAGTGGGTCCGTTGATCGCGGCCGGTTACCCAGAGAAGTCACTCAGAGCCGTAAAAGTGCCCATCTGCGTTGAAAATGGAGGCTTCGGCCTCCATTTTTATTCGAAACCCTTACTCGCCACTGCGCCTTTCATGCGGGTGTGGAGTGTCTGCTGGTGGGCGCCCGAGGATGTCGGCGCATGCTGAGCTACCGCCACGGCTTCCACGCCGGTAACCACGCCGATGTGCTCAAGCACACGGTACTGGTTGCGCTGCTGAAGCACTTCGCGCTCAAGGACAAGCCGTTCTGGGTGGTCGATACCCACGCCGGTGCCGGCTTCTACCGTCTCGACCACACCTTCGCGCGCAAGACTGGCGAGTGGCGCGAGGGCATCGCCCGTGTCTACAACACCACGGGCGCCCCCGCCGCGATCGCCGATTACCTCGCGCTGGTTCGTGCCGCAAATGGTCTCGGCCCGGATGCAGTGGCGAAGGGCGAACCCGCGGTCTACCCTGGCTCGCCCTGGATCACCCGCCAGTTGCTGCGCCCGGACGATCGCCTGCGCGTGTTCGAACTGCACACCAGCGACGCCCCTGCGCTCATCGAAAGCCTGCGTGGCGACCGTGTGGTCAAGGTGACCGCTGGCGATGGCTACGCCGGCCTGAGGGCCAGCTGGCCACCGGCGCCGCGCCGCGGCTTGGCCCTCATCGACCCGTCCTATGAGGTCAAGACCGAGTACGCGCAGGTGGCAGACGCAGTCGCCGAGGCCATGCAGCGCTTTGCCAGCGGCACCATCGCCGTGTGGTACCCGCGTCTGGCGCGTCGCGAGTCGGAGACGCTGCCGGCCAAGTTGATCCGATCGAGCCCCGATAACTGGCTGCATGTGGCGCTGGATGTCTGCGCGCGCAGCGCAGAGGGCTTGTATGGGTCTGGGCTCGTGGTGCTCAACCCGCCGTGGACGCTGCCCAAGACCTTGCAGCCGGTCATGCCCTGGCTGCAGGCGCAACTGGCCCTCGACGAGGGTGCCGCGACCACACTGGACTGGCAGATCGCCTGAACTAGGCCGTTTGGCGAGCCAGGATCGTCAGGACCTCGGCTGCCGTATCGGCTCTGTGCAACACGCCGAGATGCTCGGGTTCGATCATTCCTCGACGTACGGGCGATTCCTCGAGCCAGTGCATCAGGCTATCCCAATAGCCATCACCGATGAGGATGACCGGCACGCGCGCCGCCTTGCGCGTGCTCATCAGGCACAGCACCTCGAAGATCTCGTCGAGCGTGCCGAGGCCGCCCGGCATCGCCACGAAAGCCTGCGAGTACCGTACGAATGTGGCCTTGCGCGTAAAGAAGCGCTCGAAGTGCAGATAGATGTCGATGTGAGGGTTGGGCTGCGTCTCCGACGGCAAGCGGATGCCAAGCCCAACGCTCGGACGGCCGCCTGCCTGTGCCCCGCGATTGAAGGCGTCCATGAGACCCGGACCGCCGCCAGTGATGATGGCAAGGCCCGCACTCGAAAGGTCGCGAGCGAGGGTAAAGGCACGATGGCAGAGCGGGTCCTGCGGATCGATACGCGAGCTGCCGAACATCGCGATCGCCGGGCCGAGGTTGTGCAATGCGCGCTCGGCTTGAGCCAACTCGTGACCGATCGCCTCGATGTCCCAGTATTGGAGATCGATCTGAGACGACATCACGAGACAACCGAGCGCTTGCGGTGCAACACGTGTGCTCGCGGGTGGGTCTGCTGATCGCGCACTTCCATCACGCAGCGGGTGTGGCGAAGTGCCGGTTGCAGAACCGCAGATCCTGAGGGTAGGGGAAGAAGTCCTCCAGCTCGCGCCGGCGGATGATCTCCTGCGTCTTTTGCCAGAAATCCACATCGAGCAGGTCGCGGTGGTACTTCAAAAAAGCTTTGCGGATCTTGGGCTGACCGAGCAAGAAGGTGCCCCATTCCTCGGGGAAGACATCATTGCGCGCCACTGAGTACCAGGGCTCGCCACTCATCTCCGCCTCTTCGTTGGGCGCGGGCGGGATGCGGCGGAAGTTGCAGTCGGTCAGGTACTCGATCTCGTCGTAGTCGTAGAACACCACGCGCCGGTAGCGCGTCACGCCAAAGTTCTTCCACAGCATGTCGCCGGGGAAGATGTTGGCGCGAGCCATCTCGCGTATCGCGTTGCCGTACTCGCGCACCGCCTCGTCGATCTGCTCCTCCGACGCGTTCTCCAGATACAGGTTGAGCGGCGTCATGCGGCGCTCGATGTAGCAGTGGTCGACGATGAGGTTGTCGCCTTCCTCGTGGACGATGGACGGCGCCACGTCGAACAGTTGTGCCATCAGCTCGTCGGAGAAGCGCGCGCGCGGCAGTGCCAGCTCGGTGAACTCGAGTGTGTCGGCCATCCGGCCGACGCGGTCGATGTTCTTGACCATCATGAACTTGGCTTTCACGCCCTCGCGGGTGATGTCCTTGGAGCTGCCGAAGCGGTCCTTGATGATCTTGAAGACGTAGGGGTAGCTCGGCAGCATGAAGACGTGCATCACCAGTCCGCGGATGCCGGGCGCCTCCACAAACTGGTCGTCTGAATGGTTCAGGTGGAACAGCAGATCGCGGTAGAACATGGTCTTGCCCTGCTTGGCCAGCCCGAGCATGGTGTAGAGCTCGGAGCGCGGCTTGTTGGGCATGATCCGGCGCAGGAACTGGATGTAGGCCGACGGCACTTCCATGTCGACCATAAAGTACGCGCGCGACAGCGAGAACAGCACCGAGATGCGCCATGCCTCAAGGATGATGGCATCGACCATAAGGCCGCCTGCGGGGCCATGGATGATCGGCATCGCCCAAGACCACTCCTTGTGGCCGTTGAACATACGGCCGATGAGATACGCCCCCTTGTTGCGATAGAAGGGCGAATTGAGCACCTGGATCTGGCAGTTGGCCTCCACCGCCGGCCACTCGCCACCGATCTGCGCCAGCGCCACCTGCATGATGTGGTCGACGTCGCGGTCGAGGTCCTCGAAAGGCCGCGTCCACGCCTCGTCAAGCAGCATCTGGCGGATGCAGGCACGCATGCCCCCGCCGCTGCGCGGGTAATAACACCGGTAGGTGGGCGGGTCGGATTCGATGAACTCGGTCGAGATGGCCGGCCGCACAAAGATGAAGTCGTTGCGGAAGTAGGTGTGGTGCAGGATCTTGGTGGTGACTGAGTTGAAGAAGGTCTCGGCCAGTTCCGGCTGCTTGTGGTCGATCAGCTTGCCAATGAATAGCAGCTTGGCGCGCTGCCACACCGTATCGTCGAGAGTCGCTGCTGCAAACTCATCGGTAAGACGCGCCACACACTCGCGCACGCGGTCTTCGTAGTAACGGATGCGCTCGCTCACGGCGTCCTGCACCTCATGCCAGCGCGCCTGCTCGAAGCGTTGTTTGGCACGCGCGCTGGCCTCGCGGAACAGGCTGTAATGGCGGTCGAAGCCTTCGATCAATGCCTCGGCGATGCTCTCGGCGACAGCTTCCTTGTTGGGCTGCGCGATGTTGAGGATGCGGCGTTCCATGCGGCCATTGTGCCCGAGGCGTACACTTGTTGCGTCACCTGCGCGAAGCCCTCGCGGTGGGGTCGCGGCTCGGCGTGCGCGCCGGGAACGCCCGGCGGGCGGCAGCATCGAACATCGGTATCAGTTCTCCATACGCCCGGAAAAAGGATGCAACCGTGAACGCGACATCTCACATCAAGGTCCCCGCCAGCGGCAGCATCATCGAGCCCGGCAAGCCCACCCCCGACGACCCCATCATCCCGTACATCGAGGGCGATGGCATCGGTGTCGACATCACCCCGGTGATGATCCGCGTCATCGATGCGGCCGTCGCCAAAGCCTATGGCGGCCAGCGCAAGATCGTCTGGCTCGAGGTCTACGCCGGCGAGAAATCGACGCAGATCTATGGCCCCGACGAGTGGCTGCCCAGCGAGACCTTCGATGCGCTCAAGAAGTATCGTGTGTCCATCAAAGGCCCGATGACCACCCCGGTGGGCGGTGGCATCCGTTCGCTCAACGTCGCCCTGCGCCAGGAGCTCGACCTCTACCAGTGCGTGCGTCCGGTGCGCTACTTCAAGGGCGTGCCGAGTCCGCTCAAAGATCCGTCCAAGACCGACATGGTGATCTTCCGCGAGAACACCGAGGACATCTACGCCGGCATCGAGTGGCAGGCGGAGAGCGAGGGCGCCAGGAAGCTCATCGGCTTTTTGCGCAACGAGATGGGCGTGAAGAAGATCCGCTTCCCCGAGACCTCCGGCATCGGTATCAAGCCGGTCTCGCGCGAGGGGACCGAACGGTTGGTCCGCGCGGCCATCCGTTACGCCATCGACAACAGCCGCCGCAGCGTGACCATCGTCCACAAGGGCAACATCATGAAGTTCACCGAGGGTGGCTTCCGTGATTGGGCCTATGCGCTCGCCAAGAACGAGTTCGGTGCCGAGTTGATGGACGGCGGCCCGTGGATGAAGCTACCGAGTGGAATTGTTATCAAAGACGCCATCGCCGATGCTTTCTTGCAGCAGATCCTGCTGCGGCCGGCCGAGTACGACGTCATTGCCACGCTCAACCTCAACGGCGACTACGTGTCGGACGCGCTGGCCGCACAGGTGGGCGGCATCGGCATCGCGCCCGGCGCCAACATCTCCGATGATTACGCCGTGTTCGAGGCCACCCACGGCACCGCGCCCAAGTACGCCGGCCTCGACAAGGTCAACCCGGGCTCGCTCATCCTCTCCGCCGAGATGCTGCTGCGGCACCTGGGCTGGCGCGAGGCCGCCGATCTGGTCATCCACGCCATGGAAGCTGCGATCGCCGACAAGGTCGTCACCTATGATTTCGCGCGGCTGATGGAGGGCGCGACCGAGGTGTCATGCTCCGAGTTCGGCGAGGCGATGGTCGAGCGGATGTAGCTACTTCTTGGCCGCTGCGGCGTAGCGCTTGAGCGCTTCGGCGCGTTGTGTGGGGTGGTCGACGACCGGTGGTGGATAGTCGCGGCCGATGGCGAAGCCCGCCGCCTGCGCCTCGAGCGGCGGTAGGGTCCACGGCGCGTGGATGTACTTCGCAGGCACCTTGGCCAGTTCCGGCACGTAGCGGCGGATGAACTTGCCCTCGGCGTCGAACTTCTCCGACTGGCTGATCGGGTTGAAGATGCGGAAATAGGGCTGCGCATCGCAGCCGGTGCTTGCCGCCCACTGCCAGCCACCGTTGTTGGCCGACTGATCGAAGTCGATGAGCTTGCGCGCGAAATAGGCCTCGCCCAGCCGCCAGTCGAGCAGCAGGTGCTTGGCAAAGAAGCTCGCTGTGACCATGCGCAGCCGGTTATGCATGTAGCCGGTGGTGTTGAGTTGGCGCATCGCAGCATCGACCAGCGGATAGCCGGTTCGGCCCTCTTGCCAGGCGGCCAGCCGCTCCGCATCGTCGTCGGTGACAAGTGCCTCGTATTCCGGCTTGAACGGCTGGGTGGCAGCGTGCGGGAAGTGGTGCAGGATGGCGAAGTAGAAGTCGCGCCAGATCAATTCATTGAGCCATCCGATGCGGCCCTCGGTCAGGGCGCGCGCGTCTGATGGCATGGCTGCTGTGACGTTCGGATCAGTGGGGCCGTTGATTACACCGCCGAGCCCCAGCGCGAGCCGCGCACACTCACGGATGCTCACCGTGCCGAAGCGCAGGTGCACGGAGAGATACGACACGCCCTTGACCGCAGGAAAGTCGCGCCGCTCCTTGTAGCCATCGATCCGTTGAGCAAAATCGGCCAGCCGCTCGCGGCCACCGGTCATGCCGGGGGTGATACCGAGCGCTCCGTTGTCGGTGGATGCGAAGCCCATGTCGGCGAGCGACGGGATGCGCGCGTCTGCCGGTGGCGGCTGCAGCTGGCCCGGTCGAGGGTCCACCGGGTATGCAGCCACATCCACCAGCGGCGGTTCGGCCGCGTGCAGGCGTTTGAACCACGCGTTCTTGTAGGGCGTAAAGACGGTGTAGGGCTTGCCAGCGAGGGTGAGCACCTCGTCGCGCTCAAAGACAACGTGCTCCTTGACCGGGCAGGGCTCGATGCCGGCCGCCTGCAGCTGAGCGATGACGTCAGCGTCGCGGCTGCGCGCGGCGGGTTCGTAGTCGCGGCCCCAGTAGACCGCTTGCACGCCGAGATCGCGTGCCAGCGCCGGGACCCGGTCGCGGGCGCGGCCGTGCAGCACGTGCAGGCCGCCGCCTTTAGCGCGCAAGCCCGCGTCCAGTTCGACCAGCGAGTCATGGATGAACTCGACGCGGCGGTCGGCGCGGTCGTCCAGCGCGTCGAGGATCCCGGTGTCGAAGACGAACACGCAGTGCACCCGCGCGGCGCTGGCCAGCGCGTGGTGCAAGGGCGCGTGGTCATGGCTGCGAAGATCGCGACGGAACCAGACGAGGGCAGAATCGATGGCTGGCATGGGCGGGCGACTCACGGATGGTCACGCTCAGTCCATCGCTAAGGGTTTCAGTTCCCGGGTCTGGCAAACACGAAGAACTCCCGGTTGCCATCGCCGCCGGTGATCGGGCTGTCGAACCAGTCGAGCACCTGCAGGCCAGCCTCAGTGAATGCAGCCCTGACCCGCGACTCGACATCGGCGTAGCGCGCCGGATCCTTCACCAAGCCACCCTTGCCGATGTCAGCCGGCTGCAGCTCGAACTGCGGCTTGACCAGGCTCAGGACGTGACCACCCGGCGCGAGAAGCGCGAGCCAGCAGGGCAATAGCAAGGTGACCGAGATGAAGCTCGCATCGCAGACGATGACATCGAATGTCTGCTCGTTGACGTCAGATGAAGACAGTTGCCGCGCGTTGATGCCTTCGAGCGTTGTGTTGCGTTCAGCTTCGCGCAACTTGCGGTGAAGTTGGTCGTGCCCGACATCCACGCCGAGTACGCTGGCCGCGCCCGCCTGCAATAGGCAATCCGTGAACCCCCCGGTGGATTGACCGACATCCAGGCAGTGCAGTCCTTGAACATCAAGGCCCGTGCGCTCAAGCGCACCCGCCAGCTTGAGCCCGCCGCGCGACACGTAGCGGTCGGCCGGGTCGGGCACGACGCTGAGTTCGCCCGGCTCAGGCGCAAGCGTAGAGGCGCGCTTGACCGGCACCCCGGCCAACAGCACCCGCCCGGCGTCGATCAGGCGCTGGGCCGCGGTGCGCGATTCGGCCAAACCCTGCGCGACGAGCACCGTGTCGACGCGCAGGTCATGGTCGGGGGACGGCTGGCTGACGTGTGCCTTGTGCCCCGGATTGGGTGGCCGCCCTTTGCGCGGGTGGAAGGATTTCAATACCGGTAGGTGTCGGCCTTGTACGGGCCTTCCTTCTTCACGCCGATGTAGGCGGCCTGCTCGTCGGTGAGCTCGGTCAGCATGGCGCCGACCTTCTTCAGGTGCAGACGGGCGACCTTCTCATCGAGGTGCTTGGGCAGCACGTAGACCTTGCCGATCTCGTAATCCTTGCTCTTGGTGAAGAGCTCGATCTGGGCGATGGTCTGGTTGGCGAAGCTCGACGACATCACGAAGCTCGGGTGCCCCGTGGCGCAGCCTAGGTTCACCAGACGGCCCTTGGCCAGCAGGGTGATCTTCTTGCCATCGGGGAAGATGACGTGGTCGACCTGCGGCTTGATCTCGTCCCATTGCAGATGCTCGAGCGCGGCGACGTCGATCTCGTTGTCGAAGTGGCCGATGTTGCAGACGATGGCTTCGTCCTTCATGGCGGCCATGTGCTCATAGCGGATCACGTTCTTGTTGCCGGTGGCCGAGACAAAGATGTCGGCCTTGTCGGCAGCGTATTCCATGGTGACGACCTTATAGCCTTCCATGGCGGCCTGCAGGGCGTTGATCGGGTCGATCTCGGTGACCCACACTTGTGCCGAGAGCGCACGCAGTGCTTGGGCCGAACCCTTGCCGACGTCGCCGTAGCCGGCCACCACTGCCACCTTGCCGGCGATCATCACGTCGGTGGCGCGCTTGATGGCGTCCACCAAAGACTCGCGGCAGCCATAGAGGTTGTCGAACTTGCTCTTGGTCACCGAATCGTTGACGTTGATGGCGCGGAATTGCAGCGTGCCCTTGGCCGACATCTCGTTGAGACGCAGCACGCCGGTGGTGGTCTCTTCGGTCACACCGATGATCTGTGCGGCCTTGCGGGTGTACCAGGTAGCGTCCTGTGCCAGCTTGGCCTTGATGGCGTTGAACAGGCAGGTCTCTTCCTCGCTGCCCGGGTTGGCCAGCACAGAGATGTCCTTTTCGGCGCGCTGGCCGAGGTGCATCAGCAGGGTGGCGTCGCCGCCATCGTCGAGGATCATGTTCGGGCCTTCGTCGGCCGCCCCGGCGGGCCCGAATTCGAAGATGCGGTGGGTGTAGTCCCAGTAATCGTCGAGGTTCTCGCCCTTGTAGGCGAACACCGGCGTGCCCTTGACCACCAGCGCGGCGGCGGCGTGGTCTTGCGTGGAGAAGATGTTGCACGATGCCCAACGCACCTCGGCGCCCAGGGCCTGCAGGGTCTCGACCAGCACCGCGGTCTGGATGGTCATGTGCAGCGAGCCGGTGATGCGCGCGCCCTTGAGCGGCTGGCTCTTGGCGAACTCGTCACGGATGGCCATCAGGCCAGGCATCTCAGTCTCGGCGATCTTGATCTCCTTACGGCCCCATTCGGCCAGGGAGATGTCGGCGATCGCAAAATCCTTGTTGAGGTCAGCTTTAATCAGGTCAGCCACAGCGTTCATGTTCTCTCCTTGAACGGTGGCCGGGAGGCAGGCGGTGGGCTCACCCTCTGCCCGTGCCCGGCACGGGTTATCGATCAGGGTGAGCGTCGTTGTCCGCCGCAGCGGCACCCGAGCCTGGGGGCAGAGCCTCGCAACGCTCCTCGGGAAGTGCCCGTGATTCTAGGTGAATCTAGCGCGATGTCCACCCCGTCCCGAGGGCCTTGAGGAGATCGATGGTGGCTGCGATGCGGTTTTGCCGGGCCGTCACCCAGGCCTGCTCGGCGGCGTTGGCGGTGCGTTCGGCGTCGAGCACTTCGAGCCAGCCGGAATAGCCGCCCTCGTAACGCACCCGCGAAACCTTGGCCGCCGCCGCACTGGCATCGCGCTGGGCCGCTGCCGCCGTCTCGATCGATCGATTCTGCTCCAGACTGATCAACGCGTCGCTGGCCTCGCGGAAAGCCGTGAGCACTGTTGCCTCATAGGTGGCTTGGGCTTGCATGGCCTGTGCGCGTGCCTGGTCGGTGCGCGCCTCGGCGCGGCCGGCGTCGAACAGGGGCGCGGTGAGGCCGGCCGCAAGCGTCCAGATGCGAGCCGGGGCGGTCAGCAGGTCGGCCAATTCGCCGCTCTGCTGGCCCAGTGAACCGGTGAGCGAGATCAGCGGAAAGCGTGCGGCGCGCACCGCTTGTGTCTGCAGCCTTGCTGCTTGCATCTGCGCCATCGCTGCGCGCACGTCCGGCCGGTCCTCGAGCAGTGCCGAGGGCAACCCGGCTGGCGGCACCGGTGCCTCGGGCATCGCTCGCTCCCGTTGCGGGGCCAATTGCGTCGCCGGCTCGCCGCAAAGCAAAGCGAGCTGATTCTGTAGCAGTCCTCGCGAGCGCTCCAGCAGCGAGCCTTGTGCGCTCAGGTTTGCCACCGCTGCTTCAGCCTGACGTTCCTCGAGTTCGCTGCCGACGCCCTCAGCGCGACGAATACGGATCAGGCGCAGGCTCTCCTCGCGGCTCGCGAGCGTTTTGCGGGTGAGCGCGAGCGAAAGATCGACCGCCCGCAGGCTCACCACCGTCTGCGCCACGGTGGCCACCAATGTCATCGCCACCGCATCGGCAGCCTCACGGCTCGCGAGCAGGTTGGCGCGCGCGGCCTCGCGCGAGGAGCGCAGGCGGCCCCAGACATCGACTTCATAGCTGGTGGTGAGCGCCAGTCGCTGATCGGCGCGGTAGACCGGTGCATTGGCCGGCAATGGCACCGCGCCGACCTCAGTGGCGCGATTGCGCGTGGCACCCGCCTCGACGTTGATCTGTGGCAAGAGGGCTGCGCCGTTCAGGCGCAGCAGGGCATCGGCCTCATCGATGCGGGCCACGGCACGGCGCAGGTCGCGGTTATTGCGCAGCGCGGTCTCGACCAGTGCCGGCAGGTCGGGATCGTCGATCAGCGTCCACCAGCGCGGGTTGCCGAGCGCGGCGACCTCTGTCTCGGGACGAACGGCGTAGTCGGTTGGCAGGCGCGTTTCGGGCTCACCAAAAGGTTTGAGCGCCGAGCATCCGGTCAACAGCAGGCCAAGGGCTGCTACCGCCATGGTGGGCCGAACGGTGGGCAGCGTGTCGTTGGCGCGGCGCCGCACGGACTTGGCTCGAGCAAGACGGCACGGCAGGTTCATGCGCTGCCCGTCTCGTGCCGTTTGTCCGCGTCGGCGCGCGTGCCGCGAACCCGCGTCAACAGCCTGAAGAACAAGGGTACGAACAATGGTGCGACGAAGGTGGCCAGCAGCATGCCGCCAAACACCCCGGTGCCCATCGATTGTCGCGCGCCGGCGCCGGCGCCTTGCGCAAACAGCAATGGGACGACTCCCAGCATGAACGCCAGGGACGTCATGATGATGGGCCGGAAGCGCTGTCGCGCGGCTTCCAGCGCGGCTTCGGCTGGGCTCAGACCCACCGCCATCTTCTGCGCTGCGAACTCGAGGATGAGGATGGCGTTCTTGGCCGATAGTCCGACCAGCACCACCAGCCCGATGTTGAAGTAGATGTCGGCGGGCATCTGCCGGATCGCGACCGCCAGCAGCGCACCGAGCAGCGCAAACGGTACCGACATCACCACCGCCAGCGGGAGTGACCAGCGCTCAAACTGTGCGGCGAGGATCAGCAGCACCATGACCACAGCAAAGCCGAAAGCCACCAAGGCTGTGTTGCCGGTTCGCTTTTCCTGAAAAGCCTGGCCCGTCCACGCCAAGGAATAGCCGGGCGGCAGCGTCTGCGCGGCGATCTCCTCGACCCGCCGGATGACCTCGCCAGAGCTGCTGCCTTGAATGCCTCCCCCCAGAATCTTGGCAGCCAGGAATCCATCGAAGCGCTCCAGATATTCCGGCCCGCTGACGGGCTGGATGGAGATAAGGCTGGCAAGCGGGATCATGTTGCCGTCGCCGCCTCGCACGTAGGCCTTGCCGATGTCCTCAGGGCTGCTGCGGTATTCCGCCGCTGACTGCACCTGCACACGGAAAGTGCGTCCAGCACGGTTGAAATCGTTCACGTAAAGCGTACCGATGGTGGCCTGCAGGGTGGCGTAGAGGTCATTCAGGGAGACCCCCAGTGAGAGGGCCTTTTCCCGGTCGACCTCGACTCGCAGCTGCGGCAGTCTCGGTTTGAACGTCGTCCGGACGTCTTTGAGCATGGGGTCTGCCTTCAAGGCATCGGTGAACGCGCCGACGACCTTTGCCAGACCCTCCGCCTCGCCATCGACCCGGCTCTGGATAAAGCCCTCGAAGCCCCCGGCGGTACCGATGCCGCGGATCGGCGGCGGGTTGTTGAAGCGAACCGTACCGTCACGCAGATCGGTGATCTTGGCGCTGAACTCGTCCACCAGGTCGATGGCCTTGCGGCCGGGCCGCTCATCCCAGTCCCGCAGCACGACAAATAGCGTGCCGACATTGGTCTGGCTACCCCCGCTGATGAAGTCGAGGCCCATGTACTGAGAGACATAGGCGACGTCGGGGTGCTCCAGGAGTCGGCTGGCGACCTCATTGGAGTAGGCCTTCGTGCGGTTGAGGCTGGCGGCTTCGGGCAGCGTCAGGCTGCCCACCACAAAGCCACGGTCCTCTGCCGGCACGAAGGCTGTCGGTGTCCTGGCAAGCAGCCAAGCGTCGGCGGACAAGAGGATGACGAAAAACAAGGTGCCGATGATGCCGTGGCGCAGTATGGATGCGACGATGCTGGAGTAGGCGCCGGTCAACCTGCCAAAGGCCTGATTGAACGCCTCGAACACCCAGGGCTTGCTCTTGGGCACCCGCAGCAGGCGCGCGCACAGCGCGGGCGTCAGCGTCAGCGCGACAACACCCGAGAGCACCACAGCGATGGCCACGGTGATCGCGAACTGTTTGTAGAGCGCGCCGGCGATGCCGCCGACAAAGGCGATCGGCACGAACACCGCGGTCAGCACCAGCACGATCGCGATCAATGCGCCCGATACCTCACCCATGGCTTCGATGGCAGCCTCGCGCGCAGCTAAGCCGCGGGTCCGCATGAGGCGTTCAACGTTCTCCAGGACGACGATGGCGTCGTCGACGACGATACCGATCACCAGCACCATGGCAAACAAGGAGAACTGGTTCAAAGACAAGCCGAGGAGGTAAAGGCCGGCCAAAGTGCCGATCAAGGACACCGGGACTGTGAGCAGCGGGATGAGTGTCGCTCGCCAGTTCTGCAGGAACAGGTATACGACCAGGACCACCAGCCCTGCGGCTTCGAGCAGGGTGACAAGGACTGCCTTGATCGAAGCACTCACCACCTCGGTGGTGTCGAAAGGGATGAACCAGGTGACGCCCTCCGGGAAGCCCCCTTGCAATTCGGTCAGGCGGCTACGCACGCGGGTCGCAACGTCGAGGGCATTGGCTCCAGGGCGCAGGAACACGCGGATGAGTGTGGCGGGTTCTGCATTGACGCCGCTCGATTGGTCGTAGGTCTGTGCGCCCAATTCGATGTCGGCTACGTCGCGCAAGCGCAGCACGCCGCTGTTGCCGGCAGCGCGGACGATGATGTCGCCAAAAGCCTCTGCTTCGAGCAGCCGGCCCGGAGTGGTGACCGTGTAGACCAACTGCTGTCCGTTCGGCGCCGGATCCTGTCCGATCTTGCCGGCGGCGTACTGGTTGTTCTGTGCACGGATCGCGTTGACCACTTCGGCCGTGGTCAAGCCCAGCTGTGCGAGGCGGTCGGGCTGCAGCCAGATCCGCATCGAGTAGTCCCGTGCGCCAACCACCGAGGCATCACCGACCCCGGGCAGCCGCTTCATTTCATCAACGATGTTGATGCGCGCATAGTTGGAAAGGAACAAGGTGTCGTGGGAGGGATCCGTCGAACGCAGGGCGGTGACCATGAGGAGGTCTCGCGAGCGTTTGCTGACCGTCAAGCCCTGGCGGCGCACCTCCTCGGGGAGGCGCGGCAGTGCGGCTTGGATGCGGTTGTTGACGTTGATCGCGGCTTGATCGCCGTTGGTCCCGGTCTCGAAGGTCACGCTGATGGACAGCGTGCCATTCGATGCAGCTTGGGAGTTGAAGTAGAGCATCCCTTCGACCCCGTTGAGCTTTTCCTCGATCGGGCCAGCCACGGTCCGGGCCAAGGTCTCTGCGCTGGCACCAGGGAAAGTGGCCTCGATCTGTACGGCTGGCGGGGCGACCTCAGGGTATTCGGAGACCGGCAGCTGTGGCAGGGCGACCAGACCTGCCACCATCAGCACCAGTCCGATGACGATGGCGAACACCGGCCGGTCGATGAAGTACCTGCTGTTCACGAGCCGTTACCGACCCGCGTCGCCACGTGTAACCCCCGACTTTGCGGCGCGTTCGCCACTGGGCGGGCCAGCCTTGGTCTCGGGCAGCGGCTCAAGTCGCGAACCGGGCTTGATGCGCAAAAGGTTGTCGAGTACCAGTCGGTCACCTGCCTTGAGGCCCTCGGTGACGATCCAGTTGCCACTGCCATCCCAGCCCGCGGTCGCGATGGGCCTCTTGCCCGGCTTTCCGCCCTCTTCCACGACGTAGACAAAGCGGCCTTTGTCGCCTTGCAGGACAGCCGACTGCGGCACCAGAAAGAGGCCGTCACGTGCGCTGGTGGTCAGGCGGATGCGGACGAACTGACCCGGCAGGATCCTGCCAGCGGGGTTGGCGAATTCGGCTCGCAGGGTGACGCTGGCAGTGCGCGCCTCGACCTGGCTGGCGGCGAAGTTGAGTCGTCCCGGCGCGGGATGGATGCTGCCATCGGCCAATAACGCCTCGACCTTGCGCACGCTACGGATCTCATCATTGCGGGTCAGGCGTGCATGGTCGGCGTCGGGCAGGCTGAAGCGGACCCAGATCGGGTCGTTCTGGGTGATGACGGTCAGCGCTTCGCCACCGTTCGTCGCGATCAGGGCGCCCTCGGAGTAACGGGCGCGACCACTGATGCCCGATACCGGCGCTTCGACGTGGGTCCAAGAGAGATCGAGACGCGCCTGACGGACCGTTGCCTGCGCGGTCTGGCGTTGAGCCCGAGCCAGTGACAGGGTCGAGGCGGCATCGTCGGCCTCCTTGCGGCCGATGGCATGCTGTTCGGCCAACCGGGCGGTACGAGCGGCCTCGCGCTCGGCCTGCTCGAGCCGCGCTTCGGCTTCGGCGAGTTGTGCTTCGGCGCGCGCGACCGTGTTTTCGAATGGTGCCGGGTCGATGCGGAACAGGGTCTGCCCGGCACGCACCGGCTCGCCCTCGACATAGGCGCGTTGCAGCAGGATGCCTCCGACGCGCGCGCGCACCTCGACCTCGCGTCGCCCCTCGGCCTGGCCGACAGCTTCGATGGTCTGCGCCGCCTGAGTGGGACGCATCTGCAAGGTGGCGACCGGTACCGGCTTGTCGGCTTCAGCTTCTGCCTTGGCCTTGTCGTTCGTCGCTGGTGTCGGCGAGCAGGCTGCGAGCAGCAACAGGATCGCCGTCAGCGATGTCACATCCCTGAGGCTGGGCGTGGACCGAAGCAGGTCCACAGGCGTCGTCTGTTCTGGGGCAGTCAAGTTAGACGGTCTCTTGCTGGCGCGACATTCGCCGGAGCGGCAGATTGTGGCAGACCCGGATGCGCGCCGCGTGACAGCGCACGCCACGCGCAGAACACCTAAACGCCAGCGGCGCTCCGCAATGCCGCGGCACGATCGGTCCGCTCCCAGGTGAACTCGGGTTCCTCGCGGCCAAAGTGACCGTAGGCTGCGGTCTTGCGGTAGATCGGCCGCTGCAGGTCGAGCATCTGGATGATGCCCTTGGGCCGCAGGTCGAAGTGAGCGTTCACCAACTCGGCGATGCGCTCATCGGCGATCTTGCCGCCACCGAAGGTGTTCACCGTCACGTTCATCGGACGCGCTACGCCGATGGCGTAGGCGACCTGGATCTGGCACTGCGTCGCCAAGCCCGCAGCCACCACGTTCTTGGCGACATAGCGCGCGGCATAGGCGGCCGAACGGTCGACCTTGGTCGGATCCTTGCCGGAGAAGGCACCGCCGCCATGCGGACAGGCGCCACCGTAGGTGTCGACGATGATCTTGCGGCCGGTGAGGCCACAGTCGCCTTGCGGGCCCCCGATGACAAAGCGTCCAGTCGGGTTGATCAGGTACTTCGTATCCGCCGTCAGCCATTCCTTGGGCAATACCGGCTTGATGATCTCTTCCATCACCGCCTCGATGAAGGCGGGCTTCATGCTCGGCCCATCGGACATCTCGGGTGCGTGCTGGCTCGAGAGCACCACGGTGTCGACACTCACCGGCTTGCCATCGACGTAGCGCAGCGTCACTTGGCTCTTGGCGTCGGGCCGCAGAAAGGGCAGACGACCGTCCTTGCGCAGCGCAGCCTGGCGCTCGACCAGGCGGTGGGCGTAGTGGATGGCTGCGGGCATCAGCACCGGCGTCTCGGAACAGGCATAGCCGAACATCAGGCCCTGATCGCCTGCGCCGAGGTTGAGGTAGTCGTCGGATGCGCGATCGACCCCTTGTGCGATGTCGTTCGACTGCTTGTCGTATGCCACCAGCACCGCACAGCCCTTGTGGTCGATGCCGTACTCGGTGTTGTCGTAACCGATGCGGCTGATGGTGTCGCGGGCGACCTGGATGTAATCGACATTGGCCTGCGTCGTGATCTCGCCAGCGAGTACCACGAGGCCGGTGTTGGTCAGCGTTTCGGCAGCGACCCGCGAGACCGGGTCCTGCTCGAGGATCGCATCGAGGATGGCGTCCGAGATCTGGTCGGCGACCTTGTCGGGGTGGCCCTCGGAGACCGACTCCGAGGTAAAGAGATAATCGCTCACATCTGCTCCTGCTGCGGCGGCGCCGCAAAACACAATCCCCATTGGCCGGCGACGGCCAGCCCGGGGATCGGAGCAGGCGACGCTTTAGCAGATTCCCGCCAGACACCGGTCTGGTCAGCCGCCCTGCAAGTTGTCCTGATTAACTCGGCGGTGCGCGGAGTATAGCGACACTGAGCCTTGCGGCGTTGGGCAGCCCACCATCCCGACCGAGAACTCAGCCTGCCACACAGCACCTTTGCCCATCGCTCCGCCTACAATCGAGCCATGGAGTTCAGGTTCACCAAGATGCAGGGCCTCGGCAACGACTTCGTCATGGTCGATGCGGTGCGCCAAGCGGTGCAGATGACGCCCGGATTGGCGAGGCGTTTGGCCGACCGGCGGTTCGGCGTCGGCTGCGATCAGGTGCTGGTGGTCGAACCGGCCGATGGGCCAGATGTCGACTTCGTGTATCGCATCTTCAACGCCGACGGCGGCGAGGTCGAGCAGTGCGGCAACGGTGCGCGCTGCTTTGCGCGATTCGTAGTGGATTGCGGCCTCACGACCAAGCGCGAGATCACGGTGCGCACCCGAGGCGGCGTGATCCGCCCCCGACTGGGCGACGATGGCCGCGTGACGGTGGACATGGGTGCGCCGCGCCTCCTGCCGGCCGAGGTTCCATTTGTGTCTGATTCCGATGCGCTTCTGCAGGCACTCGAGGTCGGCGGCACGACGCGTTACATCACTGCCGTATCGATGGGCAACCCGCACGCGGTGCAGGTGGTGGCTGACGTCGACACAGCGCCGGTGAGCGTCGAGGGGCCCCTCATCGAGTCGCATCCGCGTTTTCCGCAGCGGGTCAACGCCGGGTTTCTCCAGATCATTGACCGGCACAGCGCCCGCCTGCGCGTCTACGAGCGCGGCGCCGGTGAGACCTTGGCTTGTGGCACCGGCGCATGTGCCGCGGCGGTCGCAGCCATCCAGCGCGGGTTGCTCGAGTCGCCGGTGAGGGTCGAGACGCGGGGTGGCGGGCTGGACATCGCATGGGCGGGCGAGGGGCGGCCGGTGTGGATGACCGGTCCGGCTGAGACTGTTTTCGCCGGCGTTATCGAGGTTTGAAGCGGACGGCGCCGCGCAAATGCGGCCGCTCGCCTGTCAACCACCTGCGAGCATGCGGTATTTGCGGTCGAGTGCTGCGACGCGGTCGGCCAGTTCCTCGAGCGAGCCTTCGTTGACAACGGTGTCATCGGCGAGCGCTTGTCGCATTTCGTCATTCGCCTGCGCCGCCAGCATCGCATCAACCTGCCTGGCGCTTGCACCGTCGCGCAGCATGACCCGCTGACGGCGCAGGTCGGCGGCACACATCACCACCAGCACACGGTCGAGCAGCGGACGGTAGGCGGCCCCGGTCTCGACGAGCAGCGGGATGTCGACCACCACATACGGCGCCTTGGCTGCGGCAAGACGTGCCCGCACGGCGTCGCGGATGCGCGGATGGAGAATGGCCTCCAGCGCACGCCGGCTCTCTGCATCGGCGAACACGCGCTGACGCATGCCTGCGCGGTCGAGGCTGCCATCGGGCAGCAGCACCGCTGCACCGAATCGTGTGGTGATCTCGGTGAGCGCCGGCTGACCGGGTTCGACCAGTTCGCGCGCCAGAGTGTCGGTGCAGATGACCGGTGCGCCGAGCGCCATGAATGCTTTGGCGACCACGCTCTTGCCGCTGCCGATGCCTCCGGTGAGGCCGATGGCGAGGGGTCTGTCCATGGCTTTAAGGTGCGAGGCCATAGAGGAGGAGTCCTTCGAGCCGATCGGGCCATAGCATGGCCACGAGCCCCCCTATCGAGAGCATCGGTCCGAAGGGCATCGGATCGGCGCGTGACCGCCCCAGAGCGAGGATCGCCACGCCGGCCCAGACGAGTCCGAGCAGGGCGGCAAGGAGCACCAGGCCGGGCAGCACCTGCCAGCCGGCCCAAGCGCCGATGGCCGCCAACAGATGCAGATCACCGATGCCGAGGCCCTCTCGCCGGGTCGCGAGGCGGAAGCTCCAGTAGACGACCCACAGCCCCAGATACCCCGCCGCCGCGCCGATGACGGCATCCTCGAGCAAGACAAAGCGGCCCTCGAGATTCGCCAGCAGGCCGAGCCACAACAGGGGCTGAGTGATCTGATCGGGCAACCAGCCGCGCTGAAGGTCGATCACCGAGGCGAGCAACAGCATCCAGAGCAGCATGGCCGTCAGCAAGGCGTCCCAGCCCAGGCCGAATCGCCATATCGCGAGCATCGCAAGGGCAGCCGCGAGCACCTCCACCAGCGGCTCGCGCCAACCTATGAAGGCACTGCAGGCTCGGCAGCGGCCTCGCTGCATCAGCCACGACAGCAGCGGGATCTTCTCGATGATCGAGAGGGAGTGCCCGCAGGCCGGGCAATGTGACGGGGGTAGAAGCAGGTTGTAGGGCGTCTGCTTCGCGCGCAGCCCGTCCGCAGCAGGGTCTTCGATGCGGTCCGATGCCGGCGCAAGAGGGGCGGCGTCGGTCTCTGCGCAGTACGCCTCCCACTCGCGGTCGAGCATCACGGGCAAACGATGGGCAACGAGACAAAGAAAGCTGCCCACAGCGAGGCCTGTAAGCCCGGCAACAAGCAGGTCGATGGTCATGCGACAGCTGAACCCAGCCGAAACACCGGCAGATAGAGAGCGATGATGACACCACCCATGACGATACCCAGGATCAGCATGATGGCCGGTTCAAGCAAGGTCGTCATCTCTGTCACCGCTTCTTCGACCGATTGCTCCAGGAATTCCGCGGCTTTGCCGAGCAGATTGTCGAGCGCGCCGGATTCCTCGCCGATCTCCGCCATCTGCACGGCAACCGCCGAGAAGCAAGGGCTGCGCGCCATGCCTGGCGCCAGCCGCTGGCCCATCGCGATGTCACGGCGGATGCGTCGGGTGTCGTCGGCGAGCCGATGCTGGCCGGACACGCGGCCGACGGTATCGAGGGCGTCGGTGAGTGGCACACCTGCGCCGAGCAAGAGGCCGAGCGTACGGCACCAGCGCGCGGCCGCAGCCTCGGTCAGTACAACGCCGAGTTTCGGGATACGCAGCAGGCAGCCTTCGGCCAGGCGCTGAACCCGCGGCGAACGGCGCAAGGCGAAAAGCAACCATGCGGCTGCCAGCCCGAGCAACAGCAGCAATGTCGGCCCGTGGTGCAGCAGCGATTCCGAAGCAGCGACAACCCACTGTGTCGGCAGCGGCAACTCGGAGCCAGCACGGTCGAACATGGCGCCGAAGGTGGGTACTACCCAGACGAGGATGACGCCGACCGCTGCGCTGGCGATGGTCAGGACGGCACAGGGATAGACCAGCGCAGAGCGAACTTTGCTGCGCAATCGGCTGGTCCGTTCGCGGTGACAGGCGATGCGCTCGAGCATGACGTCGAGCAGGCCGCCCAGTTCGCCGGCTGCCACCAGGCTGCGGTAGAGCCCATCGAAAACACGTGGATGGCCGGCGAGGGCGTGCTCGAGTGTCGAGCCCGCCTCGATGTCGCGCCGGACCCGTTCGAACACGCGGCCAAGCGCGTCGCCGTGGCTCTGTGCCAGAGTCCGCAAGGCTTGCGCCAGTGGGATGCCGGCGCGCATCAAGGTGGCCAGTTGACGCGTGGCCGCGTCGACGTCGCGCGACTGCACGCGGCTGTTTGTCGGGCCGCGACGCGCGCTAGCCACGACAGACCGATTCCGCCTCGGCGAGTGAGGTGACACCCGCGCGCACCTTGAGCATGGCCGCTTCGAGCAGTGTCAAGACACCCTCTGAGTGGGCCTGCGCCGCCAAGTCATCAGCGCTCGCCTGCTGCAGGATGAGACGGTTCATGGCCGGTGAGACCGGCATCACCTGATGCACTCCCGTCCGGCCCAAAAAGCCGGTCCATCCGCATGCCGGGCAACCGTCAGCCGTCGCCGCCCCGGCGAGCCCTGACCGCGCTGCAGCCTCAGGGTCGGGCCGACAGCAAGCCCTGCAGAGCAATCTGACCAGCCGTTGCGCGGTGATGATGCGCACAGCGCTGGCCAGCTGGAAGGGTGCCACCCCCATGCTCATGAGGCGCGCAAGGGTGCCCGGCGCATCACGCGTATGCAGCGAGGACAGGACCCGGTGGCCGGTTTGCGCCACCTTGATGGCGATGTCGGCGGTCTCGAGGTCGCGGATCTCGCCGACCATGAGCGTATCCGGGTCTTGCCGCAGAAACGCCCGCAACACGGCTGCGAACCCCAGCCCGCTGCGTTCGTTGATGCTGACCTGGTTGATACCGGGCAGGTGCATCTCGGCAGGGTCTTCGGCGCTGGAGATGTTGATATCAGGCTGGTTGAGGCGCGCCAGCAGCGTGTAGAGGGTGATGGTCTTGCCGCTGCCGGTCGGGCCGGTGACGAGGATCATCCCGTCGGGTCGCTCGAGCGCTTCGAGCAGCGCCGAGCTTTGGGCGGGCTCGAGTCCGAGCCGGTCGATGTCGAGCCCTGCTGCTTCGCCAGGCATCAGTCGCAGGACCACCTTCTCGCCGAACAGGGTCGGCAGCGTGCTGACCCGCATCTCCACCGTCCCTGAGCGCTCCAGTTGCACGCGCAGCCGGCCATCCTGTGGCCGGCGCCGTTCGGCGATATCGAGCCGCGCCAGCACCTTGATGCGCGATGCGAGCCGCTCGCGGACAGCCACCGGTGGCTGTCGCGCCTCCTGCAAGAGCCCATCGCGGCGGAAGCGCACCCGATAGAGCTGCTCGTAGGGTTCTAGGTGGATGTCAGAGGCACCGCTAGCCACGGCCTCTTCGAGGATGTCCTGCAGATAGCGCACCACGGGGGTGTCGCCCTCGGCGGCATCGTCCGTCTCAGCCGTCACGGTGCCGCTGGGGCGCGATTCGCGATCCATGGCCAGCTCGTTGCGACTTCGCGCATCGGCCAAAAGCCGCTGGAGCAAGGATCGACTGGCTGCCGCGATGGCGCTGCCCTCGCCGGGTACCACTTCGAGCAGGTGCCCGGTGGCAAAGCGGATGGCTTCCAGAAGGTCTGGTGGGTTGGAGTCGGCTACCGCGATGCGCAACACGCCGTTGCGCACCGAGAGCGGGAGACAGGTCCCCTCATGCAGCCAGCGAGGATCGAACAGGGCGACGGCGGCGGGTTCGGGTTCGAACATGCCGCCATCCTGCCGCAGCGCCATGGCTCGACGCATCGGTCAATCGGTTGAGACGGGTGCCTCCGCGGGTTCCATGCGACGCAGCCGGACAGAGCGGACGGCGCGCTCGTGTACTGAGAGGATCTCGAGTGTGATGTCGCCCACGCGCAGGCTGACCCCTGCTTCGGGCAGGTCTTGCAATTGCTCGAGCACCAGGCCGTTGAGCGTGCGCGGACCCTCCAGGCTGAGGCCGAGGCCGAGCTTGCGGTTGAGGTCGCGCAGCGGCGCACTGCCATCGACCACCCAGCCACCTTCGGCATCCTCTGCCCACGCAGTGGTGCGCTGGGGCGATTGCGTAGTGAACTCGCCGACGATCTCCTCGAGCACGTCCTCGATGGCCAGCAGACCCATGATCTCGCCATATTCGTCGATCACCAGGGCGACCCGCTCGCGTTGTTCCTGCAGCGATTGCAGCTGGCTCAGCAGGTTACTGCCGGACGGTACGAACACCGCTGGCTTGACCTGCGCCTCGAGCGCCTCGCGCGAGAACTCGTCGGTCTGCCACAGGTGCAGGATGCGCCGCACATGCAGCAAGCCGACCACGTCGTCGGCGCTGCCACGGCAGACGAGGACGCGGTTGTGATGGCAGGTCGCCAGCTGGTGGCGCAGTTCCTCATCGTCGGCCTCGAGATCGACCGACTCGATCTGTTGGCGCGGCACCATGATGTCATCGACCGTGGTGTTCTCGAGTTCAAGCAGGCTCAGCAGCATGCTCTGGTGCTTCGCCGGGATGTAGCGGCCGGCCTCGAGCACCAGCGTGCGCAGTTCCTGCTGCGTCAGCGGCTGCGGTCCGGAGGTGGGTGGCTGCAGCCGCAGCAGGCGCAAGATGGCCTGCACGAACAGGTTGACGAACCACACCACCGGCGAGAACAGCCGCAGCAGCGGTGCGAGGATGAAGGCTGCAGGCAGCGCGATGCGCTCCGGGTAGGCCGCACCGATGACTTTGGGCGTGACCTCGGAGAAGACGAGGATGGCGAAGGTGAGCAACAGCGTGGCCAGTGACAGGGCCAGCTCGCCCTCGCCGAACAGGCGCAGCGTGATGATGGTGGTGAGCATCGCCGCTGATGCATTGATGAGGTTGTTGCCGAGCAGGATCACGCCGAGCAGGCGGTCGGTGCGCTCGAGCAGCGACTGCGTCAGCAGCGCGCTGCGCGACCCACCGCTGGCAAGATGACGCAGGCGATAGCGGTTGAGGGCCATCATGCTGGTCTCGGCCATGGAGAAGAAGGCTGAGAGCGCGAGCAGGACGCCAAGTGCGGCGAGGAGGGTGCCGGTCGACAGATTGTCCAAACGCGGGGTGGGCTGAGGCTACCTGCTGAGTATGCGGAGCATCGGGCGTTGAGGGCAAGTGATGTCTGGCCCTTGGTTCGATGCTGACGCCGTCAGACGCGACCCAGCAGGATCTCGGCGACGAAACGCGCGCCGATGTAGGCGAGCAGCAGCACGACGCAGCCGGCCAGTGTCATGCGCGCGGCGATGCGGCCGCGCCACCCGCCGAGATGTCGGCCGGCGAGCAGCCAGCCAAAGATCAGCCAGCTGGTGATGCCAAGCACGGTCTTGTGGTTGAACGGCAGCGCTTGGCCAAAGATCTCCTCGGCGAAGAGCGCGCCGCTCACGAGGTTGAGCGTCAGCAGCACGAAGCCCGACCAGATCAGCCGGAACAGGATGTTCTCCTGCGTGATGACTGGCGGCAGTTGTGCCACCCAGCCATCGACCCGGCCGGCGTGCAGACGCCCCTCGGTCCACTGGATCAGCCAGGCTTGAAGGCCGGCCAGGGTGAAGAACGCATAGGCGAGGATGGCGGCGACCAGGTGCGCCTCGAGCAAGGGCCGGTCGCTGCCGGCGATCAAGTGCACCTCGGGCCAGACCTCCGTGGCCAGGCAGCCAAGGGCGGCGAGGGGCCAAACGAGCATGCCCAAGGTGCTCGCGTTGTCCCGCATCGAGACCACGCCGAGGGTGGCTACTGCGATCCATGTGAAGGCAGCGATGCTGTGACCGACGCCGAGAAAGAGTTGTCCGTCTATCCACAAGACCTGCCATAGCGCAGCGCCTTGGACCAACCAGACGGCGAGCACCAGCAACAAGATCGACCGCTGGCGCGCCACCGCCGGCGCACGCCACGCGAGGCCCCCCAAGACGGCGTAAGCCAGAGCGGCGCCGATGCTTAGCAGCGACGGGTTCATGGGGCGACCCCTGCCGGGCCGGGTCGTGTCCGATCGGGCTGAAGTAGACTCTGTGCCATACCAAGAGTCTATCAGCCGTGTCTCGATGACGACGGCGCATCATTCGGGAACCGCCATGCTCGACAACCTCTCCCAGCGCCTCGAAAAGGTCGTTCGCCAGCTGCGCGGCCAGACGCGGCTCACTGAAGACAACATCGGCGACGCTCTGCGTGAGGTCCGCATGGCTTTGCTGGAGGCCGACGTCGCCTTGCCAGTGGTCAAGGACTTCATCGCTGCCGTGCGGGCGGCGGCGGTAGGCGAGGCGGTGGTCGGCAGCCTGACCCCGGGGCAGGCCATGATCGGCGTGGTGCATCGCGAACTCACCCGCGTGATGGGTGAGGAGTCCAAGGGGCTGAACCTGGCTGCGGTGCCGCCGGTGGTCGTGCTGATGGCCGGCTTGCAGGGCGCAGGCAAGACCACCACCTCAGCCAAGTTGGCCAAGCACCTCATCGAGCGGCAGAAGAAGAAGGTGTTGTTGGTGAGCTGTGACGTCTATCGTCCGGCCGCCATCGAGCAGCTGAGGGTGGTCGGTGAGCAGGTCGGCGCCGAGGTGTTCCCGTCGTCCAGCAGCGACTCGCCGGGCGCCATCGCCGCAGCCGCGCTCGATCACGCCAAGCGCCATTTCTTCGACGTACTCATCGTCGATACCGCCGGCCGATTGGCCGTCGACGCAGCGATGATGGCTGAGATCACGGCGCTGCACGGCGCGCTCAAGCCTACCGAGACGCTGTTCGTGGTCGATGCCATGCTCGGCCAGGACGCGGTCAATACCGCCAAGGCTTTTGGCGATGCGCTGCCGCTCACAGGCGTGATCTTGACCAAGCTCGACGGCGATGCGCGCGGCGGTGCAGCGCTCTCGGTGCGTCAAATCACGGGTGCACCGGTGAAATTCGTGGGTGTCTCGGAGAAGATGGACGGGCTCGAGGCCTTCCACCCCGATCGCATGGCTTCGCGGGTCCTTGGCATGGGCGATGTGCTGTCGCTGGTCGAGGAGGCGCATCGCCAGGTCGACGTAGCCGAGGCGCAGAAGCTGGCCGACAAGCTCAAGTCGGGTAAGGGCTTTGATCTGGAGGACTTCAAGCAGCAGATCGTGCAGATGCGCAAGATGGGTGGTCTGGCGGCGATGATGGACAAGCTGCCCGGTCAGCTCACCGCGCAGCTCAAAGGCCAGCAGCCGGACGAGAGGCGCATCGGCCGGACCGAGGGCATCATCAATTCGATGACGCCGCTGGAGCGACGCAAACCCGAGCTGATCAAGGCCAGCCGAAAGCGGCGCATCGCCACCGGCGCCGGCGTTTCGGTGCAGGAGGTCAACCAGCTGCTCAATCAGTTCGAGCAGATGCAGAAGGTGATGAAGATGATGAAGGGCGGCAACCTGGCCAAGCTCGCTCGCAACTTCAAGGGCATGATGCCCGGCATGTGAGCGCAGTGCCGATTCCGGTGGGGGGCGCAGAATTCACCTGCAAGCGGTGGATATAAAGCGCTTTTCCGACTATGTTGGACTCTGTCCTGAAAGCCATGGAGCCCCGCATGGACAGTCCTGCGCTCGACGCGGCCATGCTGTCGCGAATCCAGTTCGCCGCAAACATCTCGTTCCACGTCATCTTCCCGACCGTATCGATCGGGCTCGCATGGTTTCTGGTCTACATCCGTGAGATGGCCGATCGCTCAGGCGGCGGTATCTGGGAGACCTCCTACCATTTCTGGGTCAAGGCCTTTGCCCTGACTTTCGCTTTTGGCGTGGTGAGCGGTGTGACCATGTCGTTCCAGTTCGGCACCAATTGGCCCGGCTTCATGGAGAAGGTCGGCTCGGTGGCAGGACCACTGCTCTCCTATGAGGTGCTCTCGGCCTTCTTTCTCGAAGCGACCTTCCTCGGCATCATGCTGTGGGGGCAGAACCGGGTCTCACCGGGGATCTATCGCTTGTCGGTGTGGCTGGTGGCTGGCGGGACCACGCTCAGCCTGTTCTGGATCCTGGTGCTCAACTCCTGGATGCACACGCCGGTGGGTTACGAGATCGTTGATGGCCGCGTGGTCGCCACCGACTGGCTGGCGATCATCTTCAACCCATCCATGCCCTACCGCACGGTGCACATGTTCCTTGCGTCGATGCTCACCGCAGCGTTCTTCGTGATGGGTGTCGCGGCATACCGGCACCTAAAAGGACACCGCGGCGAGGATGTGTCGCGCTCCCTCAAGCTCGGCGCGAGCCTGGCAGCGTTGATCATGCCGCTGCAGATCGTCGTCGGCGACATGCACGGCCTCAACACGCACGAGCACCAACCGGCCAAGATCGCTGCCATGGAGGGACTGTGGCAGACCGAGAAGGGCGTGCCGATGTTGCTGTTCGCGATTCCCGACGACAAGGCCCGCACCAACCATTTCGAGGTGGCGATCCCGAATCTGGCGAGCCTCATCATCACCCACGAACTCGACGGCGAGATCAAGGGGCTCAACGAGTTCGAGGGCGAACATCCTCCGGTTCTGCCGGTGTTCTGGGGCTTTCGCGTGATGGTCGGCACCGGCATGCTGATGCTGGCGCTCTCCTGGCTGTCGGTGTGGTATCTGCGCCGTCGGGGTGAGTTGCCGGGCTGGTTGCTGCGCGTACTGGTGCCCTGCACGTTCATCGGCTGGGTGCCGACGCTGGCCGGTTGGTATGTGACCGAGATCGGCCGCCAGCCATTCCTGGTGACGGGCGTGTTGCGCACCGCCGATGCGGTCTCGCAGGTGCCGGCCAGCGTGGTGGCCGGGTCGCTGGTGACCTACCTGGCGCTCTATGCGGTCTTGATCGTCATCTACGTGGCGACCTTGTTCTACATGGCTCGCAGTGGTGGCGGGCATCATGGCTACCACGCCACGCCTTTGGCTGGCGCCAAGCCGGCAACCGCCTGAGCCCTGGTCATGGACGCGCTCTCGCACGAGCATCTGGTCCTGCTGTTCGGCGGGCTGATGGGTGTGGCCATCATGGCCTACGTGTTACTGGACGGCTATGACCTCGGTGTCGGGGTGTTGCTGTCGCGCGCCAAGGGACATGCCCGCGACGAGATGGTCAATGCCATCGCGCCGTTCTGGGACGCTAACGAGACCTGGCTGGTGCTCGGCGGAGGCATTCTGTTGGTGGCTTTTCCGCTCGCGCACGGCATCATCCTCAAAGAGCTCTACATCCCGGTGCTGGTGATGTTGGTCGGCCTGATACTGCGCGGCACTGCGTTCGAGTTGCGGGTCAAGTCGCCGCCGGAGCATCTCGAACAATGGAACACCCTGTTCATTGTCGGCTCAGCCACTGCAGCTCTGGCTCAAGGGTTCATGTTGGGTCAGTTCGTGGTGGCTTTCCGGACCGACCCTTCGGCTCTTTTCTTCGCTTGTCTGGTGGCTCCTGCTCTGGTTGCAGGCTACGCTCTGCTGGGCGCAAGCTGGCTCCTGATCAAGACCGAAGGCGAGCTGCAGCGTCGAGCTGCTGCATGGGCCCAGACCGCCTTGTGGCTCACGGCGGCGGCCATGGCCGCAGTGTCGGTGGCGACCCCGCTGGTCAGTCCACGCATCCTCGAAAAGTGGCTGGCTCTGGATGCCGCACCATGGATGCTTGCGCTGGCCGTGTTGGTGGGCGCGGGGGTCGTAGGGTTGTCGCGCTGGCTGGCTCGCTTCGAACCGGCTCGTGATGACAGCCGCGCCTGGTTGCCGCTCGCAGTGACGGTGGGTCTGTTCTTGTTGTCCGGCGCAGGGCTCGCCTACAGCGCCTTTCCGTATCTGGTCATCGACCAGCTGACGCTGTGGGATGCTGCAGCCAGTGACGACACGCTGCGCATGATATTGCTGGGAGTGGTGATCATCCTGCCGCCGATCATCCTCTACAGCGCATTCTCCTACCGCATCTTCGGTGGCAAGACCACCCACCTCGAAGAGGCTTGAGCCAGTCAGTCGCGGGCTGGCTGGCGGTCGGAGCGTCGGGTGTCGTTGCCGTCGATCGCTTGGCCATCGGGGCCGGTGATCAACGAGGGCTGCAGGGCCTCTCGCTGTCGGACCTGCTCCTGTTGCTGCCGCATCTGCTGTTCGCGTTGCTGCTGCTGGATGATGGCTTGCTGCTGGATGGTGGCTTCGAGTGCGCGCATGGCCGCATCGCCGCCGGCATAGACCGGGAGCGCGATGGCAAGGCCCGAGAGCAGGAAAACGGCGTGACGCATCTTGCCTACCTCCTGTGGGTGGCACTCGGCAAGGCGGGCCGGTGCCTCTTTGAGACTTCTTTGCAGCAGACGCTGTGGCGGAGAAGGAGGGATTCGAACCCTCGGTACGGTGTTAAGCCGTACACACGATTTCCAATCGTGCACCTTCGGCCGCTCGGTCACTTCTCCATGCATCGCGGATGCCGCGCGATTGTAGCAGAGCGTCGCCGGGCGCCCGCCCTATAGCCGCTACGCTGTCTGTTTGGGGGATGATTGCCCTCGCCTTGATCGGATGACATCCATCGAAGCAGCAAGGGTGGAGGGCATCAGCTGTTCAACTTTTTCCAGGCAAGGCCGAGTTGGGCAAGCAACTGTGCCTCGCTGAATGGCTTGACGAGGTACCCCGATACGCCGGCCTGCAAGGCAGCCATCACGTTATCGGTAGAGCGAACACCGGTCACCATGATGAAGGGCAGCTTGGCGAATTTTTCGTTGCTGCGGACTTCTTTGAGCATCTCAAGACCGGTGTACTGCGGCATCTCCCAGTCCGATAGAACAACATCGACGGGCTCCCCCAGAGCGACGCACTTTTCCAAGAGAGCGATGGCGGAGGGCACCGTGTCCGCATCCAGCACATTCTTGTAATCGAGCCTGGCCAGCAGGCTCCGGATCAGGATGCGCATCGATGCGACGTCATCGATGATCAAGAATCGGGTGTTGGGTGGTGGGGTCATGCTCATCGCGGGGCGTCCGGTTTGGCTGGTCAGGAGAAGCGTGTGAAAGCCGACTCGTCCATATCCCCATCGCCAGCGCCCGAAGGCGTACCGGTGGTCTGCTGCCCCGACGGCTGTGTACCGGCAGAGTCAGCTTTGCGTTCGCGCGACCCACGCGACGACTTGCCGAGGTTGAAGAATCCGACCAAGCCTTGCAGTTGAGTCGCCTGTGCGCTGAGTTCCTGCGATGTCTTGGTGAGCTCCTCAGATGCCGACGCCGACGCATGTGTCGACCGTGCGACCTCGTGGATGGCTTTGCCGATCTCGCCAAGCCCCAACGATTGCTCGCGCGAGGCAGCTGAGATCTCTTGAACCAGATCGGCAGTCTTGCGACTGGCGGGCACCATCTCGTCGAGCAGATGACCGGCTCGCTCCGCCATCTCGACGCTGGTGGCGGCGACCTCGCCAATGTCTCGTGCGGCGATGCTCGAACGTTCGGCCAGCTTGCGGACCTCGGCGGCGACCACCGCGAAGCCCTTGCCATGGTCGCCAGCGCGCGCTGCTTCAATGGCTGCATTCAGCGCCAGCAGATTGGTCTGATAGGCGATGTCGTCGATGATGCCGATCTTTGCCGCGATCTGGCGCATGGCCGTCACCGTCTCTCTCACGGCTCCGCCCCCATCTTCAGCATCTTTCGACGAGCGCGAGGCGATCTCGTCGGTGATTCTCGCGTTCTCGGCGTTCTGAGTCACAGTGGCGGTGATCTCCTCGACAGCCGAACTGGTCCTCTCCACCGAGATGGTCTGCTCGTTGGAGTTGTCGTTCAGCGATTGTGCCGCCGCTGAGAGCTGTTCCGCTGCAGAGGCTACCGAATCCGCTGCGCTCCTGACTTCGGACATCACGTCCTGCAGCTTGGCAGCCATCGCCTTGAGGCCCGCCTCCATACTGGTCGAATCACCGGCTTCGACTTCGATGTCTTTGGCAACGGTCAACTTGCCCTGGGCGATCTGACGTGCCAGATCAGCCATCCATTCCAGTTGCGCTATCAAGCGCCGCTCGATCGTTAGACCGAAGGCCGTGATGATGGCGAACAAGACCACGCCGACCACTGCCAACTCAATCAGCGCATTGGATTTGGTCTCCAGTGCCATTTGGGTGGCTTCCTCTGCGATCTGGACGTTGTGGGCGATGTGGTCATCCAGATTCTTTGCAAGCTTCTCGGTGAGCGGGACCGCGGAAGTCACGATGTCGAGCGCTTCTTTTCGCTCGTTCGCCCGCGAATGGGCCAGCGCCTCATCCACCATCTTTTCGTATTGCTGCAGCAATTCGACGGACGTGTTGAGGTATGCGCGGTCTTGGTCGTTGGCGATCAGCGTTTCATATTTTTTGAGCGATTTGAGAAGGGTTTCTCTGGAATCTTTGATCATCTTCTCGATCTCGACGGTCGAACGTTCGTCCGTGTTGAGAATCTGTCGGTAGATCTCGAAGCGGTATTGCCCAAAGCTGCTCGCTGCCTTGTCGAGGGCCACGATGCTTGGCTGGGTGTTGACCGCCACATGGTTGGCCGAGGCAAAGACGCTCTCCATCTGCCATACGCCCCAGATGCCTACGATGAGGATCGAAGCAGCCGCGGCGGCAATCAAGAGGTAGATCCTTTTGGCCGCGCTTATCGATGTGGTGATGCTCATTGCGGTGCTCCTGAATAGGCTGAGTCTGGGGTTCTTAGCGTGCGGTTCGCAGATCGGGTGGGGGCATCAAGCGGCCTCGAGGCCGGTCGGATCTGCGCTCGCGAACATGGCGATCAGCGGTTCGAAATCGACAAGCACGATGACTTCGGAGTCCTCGACGTCAAAGGGATCCCGCGGGACACGACCGGTGCCCAAGAGGTAGGGCTCCGCAGAGATCGATCCGATGACTGGCGGGGGTGCGATCGTATCGGCAGCGATGTCCATGACCTCGTTCACCGAATCGACGATGAATCCGACGCGCCATTGTTCAGCGCTGCCGATGGCCTCAACGATCAGGATGCAGGTGCGCTTGCTGATGGCGCCGACTGGACGCTTGAGGCAGGAAGCCAGTTCTATCACTGGAACGGCCGTCTCGCGCAGATCGATGACGCCGCAAAACAAGGGCGGCAGACCGGGGACCGGGACCGGCGGCTGATACTCGATGATCTCGAGGATGGACAGGATGGGCACTGCGAAACGCTCGGCACCCAACCTGAAGGTGAGGTATTGGCTGCCAGTGCCAAAATCGACGTCCTCAGCGTGTTCCACGGGGACGCCGGTGTCAGTGGCCCTTCTCAAGGATAGCCCTAGCCCCATACTTAAAGACGCTCCCCACAACCCTGCGCTCGATCAGGACATGAGCGGGAGCCTAACTTAAAGTTTAGAGATCTCACCAGCGATTTCTTCGAGGTCGATCTCACGCTCCACTCCGCCCATTCGCATGGCTTCCTTCGGCATGCCGTAGACCACGCAGCTGTCTTCGTTCTGCCCGACGGTGCGGCCGCCGCTCTCGCGGATGCGCAGCAAGCCGGCTGCGCCGTCGTTGCCCATGCCGGTCATGATCACGCCGAACGAATTGGCTCCCGCAGCCAGTGCCACGGAGCGGAACATGAAATCCACCGAGGGTCGGTGGCGGTTGACGTAAGGCCCGTCGAGCACATCGACGTAGTAGCGCGTCTCGTCCCGTCTGACCGCGAGTTGCTTGCCGCCTCTGGCGATGATCGCCCGCCCACCCACCACGTCCATGCCGCTCACCGCTTCGACCACCTCGATGTCGCAGACATCATTGAGCCTTCTGGCGAAGGCTGCGGTGAAATGTTCGGGCATGTGCTGGACGATGACGAGACCGGGCACCGAGATGGGCAATCGGTGCAGCACCGACTCGAGCGCTTCGGTCCCGCCGGTCGAGGCGCCGATCGCCACGACCAGGCGAGACCCTGTGCCGATCGATTTGCGCACCGGCGCGGGCGGTACCAAGGGCCGATCGACGATGTCTTTGGTATGGGTTGCAGGTGTCGACGTCGGTTGCAGGGGGGGCTGCGGCGTTGCGTCTGGCTGGCGGGGGCGGAAGCGCGCCTGCGATGCGGCCTTGACCTGGGTGACCAGATCCGCGCCGGCATCCTCAACGAAGTGGTTTCGTAGGTCTTTGGGTTTTCCGATGCATGCGATCGCTCCGACTCTGAGCGCTTCGAACGTCTCGGCGGCCCCTCGCTGCGACAGCGTCGAACAGATGACCACCGGCGTCGGCCGCTCGGCCATGATCTTGCGCAGGAAGGTCAGGCCATCCATGCGCGGCATCTCGATGTCGAGGACTATCACATCGGGCCAATCACGCATCATCTTGTCAATGGCGAACAGGGGGTCCGGTGCCATGCCGATGACTTCGATGTCAGGGTCGCTGTCGAGGATCTTTTTCACCATCTCCCGCACAACGGCCGAATCATCAACGATGAAGGTCCGGATCTTCTTCATGAGCGCCATCTGTAGACCGAGGGCGCCACCAAGACGAGTTCGTCATCCATGTCGCGCAGGCTTTCGGAGTGGCTGATGATCAGCCAGCCGTCTGCATCGAGGTGATGGCACACCCTCCGCACGATCTCGTGCTTCTTCTCGGGTTTGAAATAGATGAGCATATTGCGCAAAAAAATGACGTTGAATTGACCGATGTCTGCGATCGGTGCTGCCAGGTTCATTCGCTCGAAGTTCACGCTCTGGCGCAACGAACGCTCAACGAGCAGCGTACCGTTGTATTGGCCAGTGCCGCGCAGACAGTAATCCCGCAGATACTGCTTCGGCATCATGTCGAGACGATCCATGCGGTAGTGGCCCGCTCGCGCCGCCTCGACTACGGATTGACTGATGTCGGTGCCAAAGATTTTCCAATCGAAGGCCTTGCCGAGCCGATCGGCGAGCACCATGGCGACGCTGTAGGCCTCTTCCCCGGTAGAGCAGGCGGCACTCCATACCCGCAGGGGTTTGCGGCTACGCAGGAACTCCGGCGCGATGCGGTCACGGAGCAGTTCGAAGTGCGCCGGTTCGCGAAAGAAATAAGTCTCGTTGGTCGTGAGCAGATCGACGAAACGCTGGCGTTCGGCAAGGTCCTTGCCTGATTCGAGAATCGCGCGGTAGGAACGGAAACTGTCCAGCTGCAGTTCGTTCAGACGCTTGCCAAGACGCGCCATGATCAGGGATCGACGGCTTTCGTCAAGATAGATGCCCGCCATCTCGCTGATCATTCGCTGGAAGGCCAGAAAGTCTCTTTCCGAAAGATTCTTCTCCCCGACAGCGGCCCGAATCAGCACTCACCCCCATTACCAAGGCTGCTCAGCGGCGCATTGACGCTCGCGAGTGATGCCATCTCATCGATCGACAGCACTCTTTCGATGTTCACCAAGATAATGAATGAGCTGCCCAGTCGCGCCATGCCGGCGATGAACTCAGCGCGCATGCAAGCGCCGAATGCGGGTGCTGGTTCGATCTCGGAGCGACCCACGTCGATGACTTCGCTGACACTGTCGACGACCATACCGACGTCTGCGTTCCCGCCCTCAAAGCCGATCTCAACCATGACGATGCAGGTGCGCTTTTGCGGTGGGGTGGGTTCTTTGCCGAGTCGCAGGGCCAGGTTGATGACGGGCACGACATGGCCGCGCAGGTTGATGACGCCTTCGATGAAGCGCGGCATCTGGGGGACGCTGGTCAGTTGTTTGTACTCGACGATCTCTTTGACGCACAGGATGTTGAGGCCGAAGGACTCCTCATTCAGGCTGAAAGTGAGGTACTGGCCCTGTTCTGCCAGAAATTCGCGGGCCTCTGCCTTCCGGTTCACAGGGCCGACCTTTCGACCCGACCTGATTCGTACTGCTCGATACGGGCCGCGAGGTCGATGAGGGCCGGAACGTCCAGGATGAGCGCGACTTCGCCACTGCCGAGGATGGTCGAGCCCGATATGCCCCTGAGCGTCTCAAACAGGGGCCCAAGGGGTTTGATGACGGTCTGGAAATCCCCGACCAGATCGTCCACCACCAATCCGGCTACACGGCCCCCGTAGTTGACCACGACGATGTTCTCGCGAAGTTCGGCTGCGTCCTCTTTTTCGAACACTTCTCGCAGGCGCACGAAAGGCAGCACTTTGCCGCGAAGATTGAGATAGTTACGGCCCGACGCGGTCTCGATGTCGTCGCGACGCAGTTCAAGGCACTCGACGATCATGTTGAGGGGGATGACGAACGCATCTCCGCCGACGTTCACCACAAAGCCATCGATGATGGCGAGGGTCAGCGGCAGGCGGATCCGGGTGATGGTGCCCACCCCGACCTCGCTTTCGATGTCGATGGTGCCGCGCAGGCTCAGGATGTTCTGTTTGACAACATCCATCCCGACACCGCGCCCGGAGATGTTGGTGATGGTGTCGGCAGTGGAAAAGCCGGGCTCGAAGATCAAGTTGTTGATTTCGCGAGAGGTCAACGCAGCGTTGGCGGTGATCAGTCCCCGCTCTACCGCCTTGGCACGGATCCTTTCGGGGTTGAGGCCGCCGCCATCGTCAGCGACCTCGATGACGATGCTGCCAGACTCGTGGTAAGCATGCAGTTGCAGGCGGCCGATCGGCGACTTGCCCGCGGCGATGCGCTTCTCACGCGTCTCCAGACCGTGGTCGAGCGAATTGCGGACCAGGTGGGTGAGCGGGTCGGAGATCTTCTCCACCACCGATTTATCAAGCTCGGTCTCGGCGCCGCTGATGTGCAACTCCACATCCTTGCCAAGTTCTGCACTGAGGTCGCGCACCACGCGCTGAAAGCGCGTGAAGGTGGCGCCGATCTGCACCATGCGCAGATTGAGGGCGGTGTCCCGCAGTGATTCGACGAGGCCGGTCACGTTCGACATGGCTTCACGCAATTCGGCGTTGCGGAGGCGTTGGGCGATGAGTGAACTGTAGGCACCCGCGATGACCAGCTCGCCGATCAGGTTGATGAGCTGATCGAGTTTGTCCGCCTCGACGCGCAAGAAGCGCGACTCTCCCGACCGGCCTTCTGTGGCTTTTGCACCCGGTGCACCCTTCTCCGTGCGTTCCGCGGCCACGGCGGCGTTGTCAGGCGAGGCCTCGACGGAGGGTGTCGATGCCGGTTCTTCGATCGGCCCGGCGGGTGCGGCCGTTGCGGTGGCGACCATCGGGTCAGGTTCTGCAACAGCTTGCTCGACAGCCGCTGCCTTGCCAGCGGGCGGAAAGCGTCGAGCCTCCGTGAGCCAGGCGGTAGAGCAGGGCTCGACAGTGACTTGGCACTGGTCTGCGATAAAGTCGAACACGCTGCGGATGGAGGCTTCGTCGACGCCACCGGACATCACCAGTTCCGTGGCGATGTAGCAGGTCTCGGGGTCGAAGTTGTCGGGCGAGCCCGGCTCGACGAGTTCGCTGCGGATCCAGTTCACCGTCCCTTTGGTCGCGAGAAAACGCATGAATGCGAGGGGGTCCATGCCCTCGCGCATCACGTTGGGGCCAAAGTGCACGCGCACGTGCCAGCCGTCCAACTCATACGCAGCGCTTTCGTCGCCGCTGGGTGCAGCACTGTCGGTGTTGTCGGTTGCAACGAGCGCATCGCTTGCGGTCGCAGCTTTGGCAGCGGCACGACGCGCCACCGCCTCGTCGCCGCCGACGAAAGACATCAGCGCCTCGATCAAGGCTTTTTCGTGTTCGGCCTCTTCGTTGCTGCGGGTGCCGGTGCCCAAGCCTTGAGCCACCAGCAAGCCCATGTGATCGGTGCAGCGTAGGATCAGCGTCACGAGGTCTGGGGTGACGGTGAGCTTTCCCTTGCGGGCATCGTCCATCACGCTTTCGACGTGATGGGTGAAAGCGACCACCCCCTCAAGTCCGAACATCCCGGCGGTGCCCTTGATCGTATGGGCGGCGCGGAAGATGGCGTTGATGAGGTCGCTGTTGCTGCCGTTGGCTTCGATCTCGAGCAGGCTGCGCTCCATCTCCGCGAGCATCTCGCGGGATTCCTCCTCGAAAGCGGCGAGTGCGGGATCTGTGCTCATCCAGCCTCTTCGAGCAAGAATCCGAGACCCATGGTCACCAGCGCATCTGCGATGGCCGGCTTGGATCCGGTCAGGCGCACGCTGCGATCCTGTTGTTCTGAAAAGGTCTTGGCCGCGAGCAACAGTTGGACGCCGGCGCCATCGAACTCCTCGACCTCTTCGAGACGGATCAAGATGTCGCGACCTTCAGCCAAAGCAGTCAGCAAGTCTGATCGCAGCTCGCTCACGCCATAGATGTTGACGAGTGTCGGCAGCTTCCAGAGTGTTTGTTCAGGCCCGGTTTCGACCGCCATTTCAAGCCCTCGAGCAGGTCAGTAAGGCGACGGCTGAAAGCAGCGCATCGGGCTTGAAAGGCTTCACCATCCAGACGTTAACGCCCCGACGCTTTCCTTCCATCCTAACCTCATCCGAAGATTCTGTGGTGATCATGGCGATCGGCGTAAAACGGTAGCCGGGGCTCGCGCGGACGTGGCTGACGAATGTGAGTCCATCCATGATCGGCATGTTCACATCGCTGACGATGAAATCGATGCGCCGCCCATCGAGCAACTTCACGGCGGTCTCACCATCGTCGGCTTCGAGAACCTCATAGCCGGCGCGGCTGAGGGCGATGCGGATCACTGCTCGCATCGAGCTGGAGTCGTCGACAACGAGGATGGTCAGTGCCATGCCGGGGCCCTCTCAACCGGCACTGCGCTGGCCGAGATGCCTTTCGATGAGTTTCGCGACCTCGGCGACGAGCTCGGGCTGGACCGACTGAGAGCGGCGGGCAAGGTCGACCATCAGCGCCTCGTCGCTTTGCTTGTCAGAGTCCGACCCGGCCACAGTGGCTGCGGCGACCATGTGGCGAGCCAGTTGCAGAGTCTGGCTGATGCGATCTTGCGCTTGCAAGGCATCGAGCATGGTGTCGACGGAGGCCTGAAGCCGATCTTGAGCGGCCGTGGAGAGGCCGCTGGCATTGAGTTCAGGTGCCACGGCAAGCTCGGTCGCGATGCGCTCAGCGGCGTCGTTACCCAACGCTTGGGCGGCGGCGAGGTGCAGGTCGACAAGCTTGAGCAAGACCCCGAGCCTCTGTGCTCGCGTTGCTTCCAACACCTACCTCCCGGCGTATCCAACCGATGTATCGGTGGAGTCTACCCCAGAGATCCACGGCGCATGGGTGGTGGGCCCCCCGGGAGTCGAACCCGGCACCAACGGATTATGAGTCCGCTGCTCTAACCAAGCATGAGCTAGAGGCCCGTGTCGCGATGCTACCGCGCCCGACCAGGCTGGCGCCTGGCGTCGGGCTCAGGTCTCGCCGTCGAGGAAGCTACGCAGCTTGTCCGAGCGGCTCGGGTGGCGCAGCTTGCGCAGCGCCTTGGCCTCGATCTGGCGGATACGCTCGCGGGTGACGTCGAACTGCTTGCCGACCTCCTCAAGCGTGTGGTCGGTGTTCATCTCGATGCCAAATCGCATGCGCAGCACCTTGGCCTCGCGCGGGGTCAGGCTGTCCAGCACATCACGCGTGGCGTCTGACAGATTGCGATAGACCGCGGCATCCATCGGCGCCATGGTCGCCGTGTCCTCGATGAAGTCGCCCAGATGCGAGTCATCGTCGTCACCGATCGGCGTCTCCATGGAGATCGGCTCTTTGGCGATCTTCATGATCTTGCGGATCTTGTCTTCGGGCATCTCCATCTTCTCGGCGAGCGTGGCTGGATCCGGTTCTTCGCCGGTCTCCTGCAGGATTTGCCGCGAGATGCGGTTCATCTTGTTGATGGTCTCGATCATGTGCACCGGGATGCGGATGGTGCGAGCCTGATCAGCGATCGAGCGCGTGATGGCCTGGCGAATCCACCAGGTGGCGTAGGTCGAGAATTTGTATCCGCGGCGGTATTCGAACTTGTCCACCGCCTTCATCAGGCCGATGTTGCCTTCCTGGATCAGGTCGAGGAACTGCAGGCCGCGGTTGGTGTACTTCTTGGCGATCGAGATGACCAGACGCAGGTTGGCCTCGGTCATCTCGCGCTTGGCGCGGCGAGCCTTGCTCTCGCCAGTGGTCATCTGGCGGTTGATCTCCTTGAGCTCCTTGAGCGGGATGCGCACCTCAGCCTGAATGGCAGCCAAGCGCTTCTGCGCCTCGATCAGTGCCGGGCGATGCTTCTGCAGCGTGACCGACCACGCGGCGCCCGAGGCGATCTCCTCGTCGATCCAGGCCTCCTTGCCTTCGTTGCCCTGAAAGCGCGACACAAAGTGCGCGCGTGGCATGCGCGAACGCTCGACACACAAGCTGCCGATCTCGCGCTCGCTGCGGCGCACCTCATCGACAGTGGTACGCAGCTTGTCGCACAGGGCCTCGATCTGCTTGGCCGAGAAGCGGAAATGCTGGAGCTCGGCGGAGATGGCCTCTTGCGTCTGACGAAACGCCTTGCTGCTGTGCCCATCCTTTTTCTTGAGGGCGGCGTCCATCTTCTCGTAGAGGGCACGGATGGTGGTGAAGCGATCCATGGCTTCGGCGCGCAATTGCGCCAACGCGGCGGCAGCCAATGCGCCGCCATCGCCGGCCTCGTCGGCCTCGTCATCTTCAGCAGTCTCGTCCGCCACTTCGTCGTCGCCCACCTCGGCGGCCTCGACCGGCGGCGGTGCCTGGTCGGCACCGTTCTCGTCGACCATGCCATCGACGATCTCGTCGATGCGCAACTCCTCGGTCTCCACCTTGGCGGCGAGGGCGAGGATGTCGGCGACCGTGTTGGGGCAGGCCGAGATGGCCTGGATCATGTGCTTGAGGCCTTCCTCGATGCGCTTGGCGATCTCGATCTCGCCCTCGCGGGTGAGCAGGTCGACCGTGCCCATCTCGCGCATGTACATCCGCACCGGGTCGGTGGTGCGGCCGAACTCGCTGTCGGCGGCGGCCAGCGCGGCTTCGGCCTCTTCGATGGCGTCTTCATCGGCCACGGGGGCCGGCGAATCCGGGCTCAGCACCTCGTCCGCGGCCGGCGCCTCATCGAACACCTGGATGCCCATGTCGTTGATCATGCTCACCACACCCTCGAGCTGCTCGGCGTCGAGCATGTTCTCGGGGAGGTGGTCGTTGATCTCGGCGTAGGTGAGGAAGCCGCGCTCCTTGCCGAGCACGATCAAGCTCTTCAGGCGCAGCCGTCGATCGTCAAGGTCGTTGCTGGGGTCGAGCGTTTGCAGCGGAGTGAGGGGCGTGTTGCTCATGTCTGGCCTACGGATGCGATAACCTTCCATTATATCAAGGTATCTCGGCGTCGCCGGACCTCAGGCGCCGGTGATGCCTTTGCGACGGCGCAGGTCGGCAAGCCAGGCTGCGCGCGCCTCGGGCGCCAGTGCCGCCAGATCGATGGCGTCAGGCTCGCGGTGCCTGTCGGGCAGGCGCCGAGCGAGTTCGAGCACTTCCTGGGCAAGGTCGACGTCTTCCGGCAGGTCGCGGGTCAAGCGTGCGGCATCGCGGCAGGCGGCTGCATGAGGGCTGTCACGCAGTTGGCCGGCCAGACTCTCTACCGACACACCGGCTTGACCGGCGCAGATCTCGAGCACCGCGAGCAGGGCGCGGGTGGCCGGTTCGTCGCCCAGATCGGCGACCCGCGTCGGGTCGATCCGGTCGGCAAGCATGGGCGCACGCAGCACGCGTGCGAGGAGCATCGCGGCGAGTGAGCCAGCCGGCTGGCGAGCTTTGATGGGTGGCGCCCTTGGGCGCTCTTGACGCGCCGCCTGGCCGATCAGGCCATCGACCTCTCCGGAGGACAATCCCGCAGCATCGGCGACCCGCTTGCGCAGCAGCAGCGCCAGCGCAGGGGCCTGGATCTGCCGCAGCAAAGGCTCGGCGCGGTGCAGGATCTGCGCGGAAGCCTCCACCGCATCACCCTCGGCCTGCGCGGTGAGTTCGCGCACCATGAACTCGGCGAGCGACAGCGCGCGGCCGAGCGCATCGACGAAGCCTTCGGCCCCGACCGCACGGACGAAGGTGTCTGGGTCCTCTCCGTCGGGCAAGAACAGGAACTTGAGCCGGACATCATCGCGCAGCACGCCAAGGCTGTTCTCGAGTGCGCGCCAGGCAGCCTTGCGGCCGGCCGCGTCGCCGTCGAAACAGAAGACGATCTCGTCGACCATGCGCAGCAACTTCTGCACATGGGTCGGTGTGGTCGAGGTGCCTAAGGTCGCCACCGCATTGCCGATGCCGTGTTGCGCCAGCGCCACCACGTCCATGTAGCCTTCGACAACGATGGCGCGGTTGTCGCGCTTCATGGCGTCCTTGGCTGGCCACAGGCCGAACAGCTCGCGGCCCTTGTTGAAGAGCGGCGTCTCCGGGCTGTTGAGGTATTTGGGCTCGCCGCGGTCGAGGATGCGGCCGCCGAAGCCGATCATGCGGCCGGCGCCGTCGGTGATCGGGAACATGATGCGGTCACGGAAGCGGTCGTGCCGCTTGCCGGCCTCGCCGGCCACCACCAGCCCGGCCTCGATGAGGTCGGCGTTGCTGCGGTAGTCCGGGAAGATGCCAGACAGCGTGTCCCAGCCCTCCGGCGCGTAGCCGAGCCCGAAGCGCTTGGCTACGGTGCCGGTCAGGCCGCGGCCCTTGAGGTAGTCGACGGCGCGCGGCGTCTCTTTGAGTCTTTGCCGGTAGAGCGCCGCTGCGGCATCGAGCAGGGGGCGCAATGCCTCCGAGCGGCTGCGGCTGGGGTTGGAGCCGGTGCCGCGTTCGTTGGGGACCTCGAGGCCGAGGCTGGCGGCGAGGCTCTCGATCGCCTCAACAAAACCAAGGTTCTCGTATTCCATGACGAAGCGGATGGCGGTGCCGTGCGCCCCGCAGCCGAAGCAGTGATAGAACTGCTTGCTTGGACTGACGGTAAAGGACGGTGAGCGCTCGTCGTGGAATGGGCAGCAGGCGCTGAGGTTGGCGCCAGCGCGCTTGAGCTGGAGGCGCTTGCCGACCACGTCGACGATGTCGAGGCGGGCGAGCAGGTCGTCAATGAATGACTGCGGGATCATCGCGCAACCGGGTGTAGGCTGGCGGGGCAGCCCGTGCGTGGATTATAGGGCTACAGGTCTCTTGGACACTCGACCAGAAGCCGGCCGACACCCCAACAACTGCTGGGGCCGGCGCCGATTGGGACACGACAGCCGCCGGGGCGCGACGCCTCGGGCGAGCGCTGCCGTCAGGTCAAGGCGGCCTTGATACGGGCCGAAACTGAAGCCATGTCAGCGCGGCCGGCAAGCTTGGCTTTGACCTCCGCCATCACCTTACCCATGTCTTTGGCGCCAACGGCCCCTGTCGAGGCCACGGCGGCAGCGATGATCGCATCGATCTCGGCGTCGGACAGGCGGGCTGGGAGGTAGGCCTCGAGCACTTCCATCTCGAAGCGCTCGGTCGCAGCGAGTTCAGGCCGGCCGCCGGCCTCGTACTGGGCGATGGCGTCGCGGCGCTGCTTGATCTGCTTCTCGACGATGGCGATCACGCCGGCATCATCAAGCTCGATGCGTTCGTCGACCTCGCGCTGCTTGATGCCTGCCAACAACAGGCGAATGGCTGCGAGGCGCGGCGCATCCTTGGCACGCATCGCCGATTTCATAGCCTCGGCGATCTGCGTCTTGAGGGGCTGTGTCTCGGTGGACACGGTCCCTCGCGCTCAGTAGAGCTTTTTGGGCAGCATCTGGCTGCGGATGCGTTTGTAGTGGCGCTTCACGGCAGCCGCGAGCTTGCGCTTGCGCTCGGAGGTGGGCTTCTCGTAGAACTCGCGGGCTCGCAGTTCGGTGAGCAGGCCGGTCTTTTCGATGGTGCGCTTGAAGCGGCGCATGGCCACTTCGAAGGCTTCGTTCTCGCGGACACGTACGCTAGGCATTTACACTCCGGGCTGATGCCGGCGTCGGCCGGCGGTTCGTCAAAGGCCCGTGATTATACCCGCCGGGCGTGACTTGAAAACCTTTTTCTGCGGGGCGCTGGATTGGATCCTGTGCGAGTCGAGACCGGCCGGGCGGCTGTGGCAGCAGACCTCTGCGTGCTCGGTATCGAGACCTCCTGCGACGAGACCGGAGTGGCTTTGTACCACTCGCGGCTCGGCCTGCTGGCCCACGCGCTGCATACGCAGGCGGCGATGCATGCCGAATACGGTGGCGTGGTGCCGGAACTGGCCTCGCGTGACCACATCCGCCGCATCGTGCCGCTCACCCGCGCGGTGCTGGCGCACGCGGGCCTGCGTCTCGACGCGGTCGACGGCATCGCCTACACCCAAGGCCCGGGGCTGGCCGGTGCGCTGTTGGTCGGCGCAGCCTTTGCCGAGGGGCTCGCACTGGCCCTTGGCAAGCCCCTGATACCTGTGCATCACCTCGAAGGTCACCTGCTCTCGCCCCTTCTGTGCGAGCGTCCGCCAGCATTCCCTTTTGTCGCGCTTCTGGTGTCGGGTGGGCACAGCCAGCTCATGCACGTCAGTGGCCTTGGCTGCTACGAACTGCTGGGCGAGTCACTCGATGATGCGGCCGGCGAGGCCTTTGACAAGACGGCCAAGCTGATGGGCCTGGGCTATCCCGGAGGACCGGCGCTGTCCCGCCTTGCGGCGCAGGGCCGTGCGGGACGCTTCCGTCTGCCGCGCCCGATGATCGACAGTGGTGACCTCGACATGAGTTTCTCCGGTCTGAAGACGGCGGTGGTGATGGCTTTGCGCGACTTGCCCGATGGCGATTCGCCGGACGCGCTCCAGGCTCGGGCCGATCTCGCCGCCGAATTCGAGGCCGCGGTGGCCGACGTGTTGGCGGCCAAGGCCATGGCTGCGCTGCGCCGGTGCGGCGCCAGGCGGCTGGTGGTGGCCGGGGGTGTGGGGGCCAATCGGCGCTTGCGTGAGCGGCTCGCGGTCGAGGCTGAGCGTGTCGGCTCGGGCCTGTATTTCCCTGATCTGCAGTTTTGCACCGATAACGGCGCGATGATCGCGTTGGCCGGGGCACTCCGCTTGCTGCACGCCAGCCCCGTGGCGGATGCGGCACACAGCCGGGCCGTGTGCGTAAGGCCCCGCTGGCCGCTCGCCGAGCTCAGCCCGCCGGGCTGATCGGCCGGCTCCTTGGCACGTCGGGCGCGCCACAACCGATGCGCTGAAAGTACCCGTCTGCTGTACGGGCCACGTGGCCATCGAGCTCGAGTTCCATGAGTCCGGCCAGCACTGCGGATGTCTGCAGTCCGCTGCGGGCGACCAGCGCGTCGAGGCTGCTCGGCTCGTGACCCAGCGCGGCGAGCAGCGGCGACGCCGGCAGAGGCGCCGCACCTGACGCGGGGCTGGCCGCTGGCCTTCGCCCTGAACCCGTCTCGAGTCGTCCGAGCGGCAGAGCATCGAGGATGTCTGCGAGCGTCTCGACCAGCACGGCCCCTTCGCGGATCAGGCGGTGGCAGCCGCGTGACTGCGGCGAGTGGATCGAGCCCGGTATGGCAAGCACCTCGCGGCCAGCCTCGAGTGCATCTCGGGCGGTGATGAGCGAGCCGCTGGCAGGGGCCGCCTCCACCACCAGACAACCCAGCGACAGCCCGGCGATGATGCGGTTGCGGCGCGGGAAGGCGTAGCGCCGCAGGCCCATGCCGGGGGGCATCTCGCTGACCACGCAACCGGTCTTCGCGATCTGTGCCTGCAAGCCACGATGTGCCTTGGGATAGGTGACATCGGGGCCGACGCCGAGCACGGCCACCGTAGAGCCGGCCTCGTGCAGCGCAGCGCTGTGGGCGATGCCGTCGATGCCGCGGGCGAGCCCGCTGACCACCGTGATCCCAGCCTGCGACAGTGCCGCAGAGAAGGCGCGGGCGTTCTCGATACCCGCTGGTGTGGGGTTGCGGCTGCCGACCACCGCCAGCGCTGGCCCCTGCAGAAGCGGATGTTGGCCGCTGGTGAACAATACCGTTGGCGGGTCGGCGGTCTGGCGCAACTGGGGCGGGTAGTCGGCGTCGTGGATGGTGATCAGCCGGTTGCCGGGCGCTTCGAGCCAGTCGAGCGCGACAGCCCACCAACCGGCCTCGGGTGTCGCAGCGACCGCTTCGGCAAGACCGCGTCCGCCGATGGCTTCGAGCTGGCGCGACGGCAAGCTCAGCAATGCCGAGGGTGAGCCTGCCGCCACCAGCGCCGGCTCGAGTCGCACCCAGGACAAGCGGGGCCGCAACGCGATGCCGAGCCAGCCGAGCCGGTCATCGGCCAGCCGGTCCGCACTGCTCTCTGACAGCCCGGACCTCACCGGGCACCGCCGTATAATCTACGCATGGCTATTCTCCCTATCCTCGAATATCCCGATCCGCGGCTGCACCGCATCGCCGAGCCGGTTGCCACGTTAGACGAAAGCATCCGGACGCTCATCGGCGATCTGGCGGAGACGATGTATGCGGCGCCGGGTATCGGGCTCGCAGCGACCCAGTGCGACGTGCACAAGCGCGTCCTTGTCATCGATGTGTCCGACTCGCGCGATCAACTGCTGGCTTTCGTCAACCCGGTCATCAAGCAGGCCGATGGCGAGCAACTGTTCGAGGAAGGTTGCCTCTCGGTGCCTGGCATCTATGAGGAGGTCAAGCGCGCCGAGCGGGTGGTGGTGGAGGCGCTCGACCGCGATGGCAAGTTGTTCATCCTCGAGGCCAGCGGCCTGCTCGCGGTCTGCATCCAGCACGAGATGGACCACCTGATGGGCAGGGTCTTTGTCGAACACCTGTCGCCGCTCAAGCGTAACCGCGCGGTGCAGAGGCTCCGCAAGCGCAGGCGCGATCGGGTCGACGCCTGATGCGGCTGGGCTTTGCCGGCACGCCGGAATTCGCCGCGCGCGTGCTGCAGGCGCTGGTCGATGTCGGGCACCGGCCAGACATCGTCCTCACGCAGCCTGACCGCCCGGCTGGCCGTGGCCTCGCACCGCAACCGAGTGCGGTCAAGCGGCTCGCGCTCGAGCAGGGGCTGCCGGTGGCCCAGCCGGAGACGCTGAAGACGGATAGGGGTCGGCAGGCCCTCGCCGATGCCAGGCTTGATGTGCTGGTCGTCGTGGCCTACGGACTTTTGCTGCCCCCTGAGGCGTTGGCGCTGCCCCGATGGGGCTGCCTCAATGTGCATGCCTCACTCTTGCCGCGCTGGCGCGGTGCCGCGCCGCTGCAACGGGCGATCCTCGCAGGCGACGCTGAGACCGGTGTCTGCATCATGCAGATGGATGCGGGTTTGGACACCGGGCCGGTGGCGCATCGTATCGCCACACCCATCGCTCCCGACGAGACCACAGCGTCGTTGCACGACCGCTTGGCCGCACTCGGAGGCGAGGCGTTACGCGCCGTGCTGGCAGAGCCGGGACCGTGGGAATCGACACCACAGCCGGCAGAAGGCGTGACCTACGCCGCCAAGATCGACAAGGCCGAAGCGCGTATCGACTGGACCGCAGCCGCTGCCGCCGTCGACCGCCAGGTGCGTGCCTTCAACCCGATCCCCGGCGCTTGGAGCGAGATCAGCGGCGAGCGAGTCAAGGTCTGGCAATCCTCTATCGCGCCGCTCAGGGGCGGCGTGCCGGGCGAGATCCTTGCGGTGAACGACGAGGCCCTCTGTGTGGCTTGCGGTGAGGGCAGCGTGCTGCTGGGTGAACTGCAGCGTCCGGGCCAGCGGCGCGGTGCAGCGCGCGCCTTCTGCCAGGGGTTGGGGCTCAAGGTCGGTGACCGCTTCGATGGGTGGTCGACTTGAATTCTTGGCCGTAAGAGGCATCTAACAAACGGACGCCGCATCGCGCGGCTTGATCGGAGGGGAGACGGATGTTCGGGAACTGGCTCAAAACCGGCCTGCTGATGGCCGCCATCGTCGCTTTGTTCGGCGCCGTGGGCCTGGCGTTGGGCGGAGCTCAAGGCATGTTGTTGGCGCTGCTCATCGGCGGCGGGATGAACGTCTTCGCCTACTGGAACTCGGACAGCATCGTCCTCAGGATGTACAACGCCCGTGAGATCGATGCGCAAAGCGAGCCGCGCTTCTACCGCATGGTCGAGGAGCTGGCGCAGCGCGCGCAGCTGCCGATGCCGCGCGTCTACATCATCGACGAGGCGCAGCCCAATGCCTTTGCAACTGGTCGCGACCCCGAGCATGCGGCGGTGGCCGCCACCACCGGCATCATGCGCATCCTCTCCGAGCGTGAATTGCGCGGCGTGATGGCGCATGAGCTGGCGCACGTCAAGAACCGCGACACCCTCATCTCCACGCTGTCGGCTACGGTGGCGGGCGCCATCTCGATGCTGGCCAACTTCGGCATGTTCTTTGCAGGCAACAACCGCGACGGGCGTGGCGTGCATCCGGCGTTGACCATTCTGGTGATGATCATTGCCCCGATCGCCGCCATGCTCATCCAGATGGCCATCAGCCGCGCCCGCGAGTTCGGTGCCGATGCGGGCGGTGCGGAGATCGCCGGCGACCCCGCGGCGCTTGCCGGTGCCTTGCAAAAGATCGAGGCCTATGCCCGTGGCACGCCGATGGATGTCGCCGACGAGCACCCGGAGACAGCGCAGATGATGATCGTCAACCCCTTGTCGGGCGGCGGCATCGGCGGCCTGTTCCGCACCCACCCCGCCACCGAGGAGCGTGTCGCCCGGTTGATGGCCATGGCGCAGGGCTAGGCGGGGGTGCCCGAAGTCAGCCGCATCGCCGCGGCCGCAGTCGCCGCGGTGGCGCAAGGCGCTTCGCTGGGGCAAGTGCTGCCGCAGGCCTTGTCCTCGCCCGGCTTGGGGGGCGGCCAGCGGGCGGCTGTTCAGGATGCCGTCTATGGCACTTTGCGCTGGGGCATGCGCATCGACGCCATGCTCGGCTGCCTGCTGACGCGTTCGGATACCGCGCCGGGCCTGCGAGCTCTGCTGCAGGTCGGGCTCTACCGGCTGTTCTATGGCCGCCTGCCGGCACACACGGCGGTCAACCTGTTGGTCGAGGCGGCACCCCATACGCGCAAGGGGTTCGTCAATGCGGTGCTGCGCAATGCGCTGCGTCGCCGAGCGGAACTCGAGGCGCTGGCAGATGCCACGGTGGCGACCCGTCTCGCCTACCCGCAGTGGTGGGTCGATACCCTCGAGGATGCTTGGGGCGATGCTGCGATGGCAGCGCTCGCGTCCGGTAATGAGCATCCGCCGTTCACCCTCCGCGTCAACGTGCAGCGCATGGCGGTGTCCGACTACCTTGCCTGGCTGGATGACGCCGGCATTGCGGCGCGCCATCTGGGCGGCGAGGCGGTGCGGCTCGAGCAAGCCCTGTCGGTGGAGGAGGTGCCCGGCTTCCTCGATGGCCTCGTCTCGGTGCAGGACTGGGCGGCGCAGTGGTCGGCCGACCTTCTGGACGCGCGCCCGGGCCAGCGGGTTCTCGACGCCTGTGCTGCGCCGGGCGGCAAGGCTGCGCATCTGGCCGAGCGGATCGATCTCGATCTATTGGCCGTCGAAGCGGACGCGGTCCGCTTGCAGCGCGCGCTGGCGACCTTCGAGCGGCTCGGCTTGAACGTGCCCAGCCTTTGCGCCGATGCTGCACAGCCGGAAGGATGGTGGGACGGCCGCCCGTTCGACCGCATCCTCGCCGATCTGCCGTGCAGCGGTTCGGGCGTGGTGCGTCGCCACCCGGACATCAAATGGTTACGAAAACCGGGCGATCTGGCCGGATTCGCCGAGCAACAACGACGCATCCTCGACGCGCTCTGGCCGCTGCTCGCTCCGAGTGGTAGATTGCTGATGGTCACCTGCTCGATCTTTCCCGAGGAGAACCGGCAGCAGGCGCACGAATTTGCTCGCCGCCACGCCGATGCCCGTCCGGTGGCGCTCGACCACCCGGCGTTGCGCGACGGCCAGGCGCTGCCATCGCCAGACCATGACGGTTTCTTCTACGCTGCTTTCGACAAGACCTAGAGCGCTGCTGCCTGGCGACCCGTGCCGCCCGACGCTGTGGCGATGGTCGCTTCTGTTTGTGGCGCTGATGGCGACAGCCGCCGTGCAGGCTGCCGACCCGCCGCTGCAGGTGGTGCCTCAGGGCGCGGCCGTCGCAGTGGCTCCTGCTGCAGGCTTGGGTGGCACGGTGGCACCGCAGTTGCGCCGCGAGGATGGCCAGTGGGAACTCGGCGCAGACCTCGACCTGCAACTCAGCCCGAGTCTCGAGTCCGCGCTGCAGCGGGGGCTGCCACTCTATTTTACGCTGCGCCTGCTGGTGACGCGGCCGCGCTGGTACTGGCTGGACGCCGAGGTGATCGACCTGCAGCGTGACTACCGCGTGTCCTATCACGCCCTGACCCGGCAATACCGCGTTGCAGTGGGTGGCATCGCGCTCAGCTATCCGAACTTGGCGGAGGCTCTGCGCGCGGTATCGAGCGTGCGCGGCTGGCCGGTCGCCGAAGCGGCACGCTTGCGCCCCTCCGAGCGCTACCGCGCGCGTCTCGAACTGCGGCTCGACGGCAGTCGCCTGCCCAAACCCTTGCAGATCACGGCGATCGGCCCGGGTGACTGGTCGAGCGAGGTCTCGGTGGAGTGGGAGTTCGCGCCTTGAAGACGCTCTGGAGCCGCCGCCTCATCATCGGCGCGAGCCTCGCTGGCCTCATCTCACTCGCCCTGCTGCTCGCCGCGACACGGAACACCGAGGCCTTGGCCGCTGGGCTGCCGTGGCTGGTCGGGCTCAATTCGGCCTTGCTGCTGCTGGTGGTATTGCTGGTGGCGATGCAGCTGCGAGACCTTTGGCAGCGACGCCGGTCGGGCGCCTTCGGCAGCCGTCTGATGACGCGCCTGGTACTGCTGTTCAGCTTGATGGCGGTGCTGCCCGGGGCCTTGGTGTATGGCGTGTCGGTCTACTTTCTGCGCAGCAGCATCGACAGCTGGTTCGATGTCCGAATCGAGCGCGCCATCGAGGGTGGTCTGAGCCTTGGCCGGGGTGCGGTGGACAAGCTCTTGGGCGATCTGCATCGACGTGGTGCCACGCTGGCCCTCGATCTGGCCGAATCGGCCCAGACCGAGCACTTCGATCGGCTGAGCGAGGTGGTCGATCGCACCACAGCGCGCGAGGCCATCCTCTACGACGCGCGCGGCGCGGTGCTCATGGTCGTCGGGGGACGCTTTCAGCAGCAGGTCGCGCCGAGCTTGCCGATCGCGCCGCTGCTCGGCAGCCTGCGCACGCAGCGCCAGTACGCCGGCGTGCAGACGGCAGACGACGGTACCCTGCTGCTGCGCAGCATGTATTGGGTCACGCCTGCCCGGCCGGGCCAGGAGCCGCGCATCCTCGAGTTGCAGCAGCCGGTGCCGGCGGAGATCGCGGCTGAGGCCGAGAAGGTGGAGACCGGCTGGGCCGAGTATCAGTCGCTCACCTTGGCGCGTGGCAGCCTGAAGCGTCTGTTCCTGCTGTCGCTGACGCTGGCGCTGGGGCTCGCTGGGATGATCGCTGTGGCCATCGGCATCTATCTTGCCGACCGTCTGAGTACGCCCTTGGCGCAGTTGGGTCTTGGCACCGCAGCGGTGGCTGAGGGCGACCTGACCGTGCAATTGCGGGCGCACGGCCGCGACGAGCTCGGCCGCCTCGCCGGCGCCTTCAACCGCATGACGCAGCAATTGCGTGAGGCGCGCGCGGACCTCATCGATCAGCAGGCGACGCTCTCGGCGACCAACGCCTACCTGCAGGCGCTGCTGGAGAACCTCTCCTCGGGCGTGCTGGTGTTTGGTCGCGAGGGAGACTTGCGTTCGAGCAATGCACTGGCAGCCGAACGACTCGGGCTCGCCGGGGCCGGCACTGCCGAGCTTGATGCGGCGCTCCGCGGTCCGGGCGTCATCGGTGTGGCGGCGCTGGGCGTCGCACTGCGCGCACAGATCGCTGGCGCGGCCGGCCATTGGACGCTTGAGCACCGGCTTGGCGGGCGGCAGGGCGAGCGCATCCTGCTGTTGCGTGGCAGCCCGCTGGAGGATGTCGCCGAGGGCGGGCACGTGGTCGTCTTTGATGACATCACCGACGTGGTGCAGGCTCAGCGCGACATGGCGTGGGCGGAGGTCGCGCGCCGTCTTGCCCACGAGATCAAGAACCCGCTGATGCCGATCCGCCTGTCGGCCGAGCGGCTGGAGCACAAACTGGCGGCGCGACTGACACCGGCAGATGCCCAGGTGCTGCACCGTGCCACCGCCACCATCATCAATCAGGTCGATGCGATGAAAGCGATGGTGCGCGATTTCGCCGACTTTGCCCGACCGGTGGTGGCGCAACCGCCGGAGGCGGTCGATCTGGCGGCGCTCACCGACGAGGTTCTGGGTCTCTACGGCGAGCTTGAGCCCATCCTCGAGCGGCGCATCGAGCCAGGCCTGCCGAGCCTCGCGGGCCACCCGACGCAGTTGCGGCAGGTCCTGCACAATGTCCTCAGCAATGCCAAGGATGCGCTCGAGGGCCAGACGGCCCCGCGCCTGCGGCTCGAGTTGCGGCAAGCCGAAGCTGGCATCGAGCTGTGCCTGACCGACAATGGCGTGGGTTTCCCCGAGGCGCTCATCACCCGTGCCTTCGAGCCTTACACCACGACCAAGGAGAAGGGCACTGGCCTTGGCCTCGCCATCGTGCGCAAGCTGGTCGAGTCGCATGGTGGCCGGGTGAGCATCGCCAATGTCGAGCCGCAGGGTGCCTGTGTGCGCATCTACCTGCCTTCTGGAGTCACTGCATGAACCATCAGATCCTCGTGGTGGACGACGAGTCCGGTATCCGCGAGTTACTCGCCGACATCCTCGCCGACGAAGGCTACTCAGTGATGCTTGCCGCCAACGCCACCGAGGCGCGGGCGTTACGCGCGGCGATCCGCCCCGACCTCGTCCTGCTCGACATCTGGATGCCGGACACCGATGGCGTGACGCTGCTCAAGGAATGGGCGCGCGGCGGCCTGCTCGACATGCCGGTGGTGATGATGTCCGGGCACGCCACCATCGATACCGCGGTCGAGGCGACGCGCGTCGGTGCGGCCGATTTCCTCGAAAAGCCGGTGGCATTGGCGCGGCTGCTGGAGACCGTGCGGCGGCACCTGCCGGTCGAAGACGCGGCCAGTGGCGATGACTTGCTGGGTGCGCTGTGTCGCATATCGCCCCCTTTCGAACGTGCGCGGGTGGCTGCAGAGGGGCTGTTGGCGCGTGGTCAGCCCCTCTTTTTGGTGGGGTCGGCGGGCGCCGGGTTCGAACTCTTTCTGCCCATGTTGCGGCGACCGGGTGGCCCCTGGGTGTCGGTCGAGCGTGCGTCGCAATTGGCTGATTCGCCGGGTGAACTGGTTGAACGGGCCGCTGGAGGCACACTCTGGCTGGCCGATCTGGTGCCGCTCTCCCGTATCGAGGCGCGCGGTCTGGCGATCGTGGCTGGCCGGCGCGTACAGACCGGTTTTAGGCTGGCGGTCGGCTGCTCGGCCGACCCCTCACGCCTGCTCGCCGACGGGCGCATCGAGCCCGGCTTGTTCGCGCTGCTCGGGCCGGGGCGGGTCGATCTGCCGCACCTGCACGACCCGGGCCACGATGCCGCCGCCATCGCCGCCTGCCTCCTGACGCATCTGGCGCCCGAGGCCGACGCACTGCACGACGCGGTGCGCCATGCCATCACCGAGCGTCGGCTGCCCGGTGACTTCGTGGAGTTGCGTGCCCTGCTCGAGCAGGTGCGCGTGCTGGGCGTGGACGCGGTCGACTGGACGCGCCAAGGGGTGCCGGCCGATGGTCCGGCGCCTGCCGTCAGCGCCCCCGTTGCGGTCGCCGTCGCATCGCTGGAAGGCCCTGGTGGATGGTTCGATGCGCCTTTGCGCGAGGCGCGAGACGCCTTCGAGAAAGCCTATTTCGAGCATCATCTGGAGCGGCTGGGGGGTCAGGTCGCTGCCTTGGCCGACTATGTCGGGCTGGAACGGACACATCTCTACCGCAAGCTCAAGCAGCTTGGCATCCGCGGCTAGAAGTCGCCCCAGAGCGTCTGCATCGCTGCCAGCGCTGTCATCGCGGCGGTCTCAGTGCGCAGCACGCGCGGGCCGAGGCGTACCGGCAAGAAGCCGGCCTCGACCGCCAGGGCGCGTTCCTCTTCGCTGAAGCCACCCTCGGGCCCGGCTAGCAGAAAGCCGGTCGTGCCCTGGGTGGGCGGTGGCAGCTCGGCCAAGCGCTGACCGTCGCGTGCGCACAGCAGCCACTTCGGCGCATCTGGGGGCAGGCTCGCCAGCCAGTCGCGCAGAGGCCGGACCGAGCTCACGCTCGGCACCGTGCTGCGTCGGCATTGCTCGCAGGCGGCGATGGCGATGCGTTGCCAGTGCTCGCGGCGCCGATCGGCGCGATCGCCGCTGAGCTTCACCACTGCGCGGGCGGTGGCGAGCGGCGCGATGCCGCTGACGCCGAGTTCGACCGCCTTCTGTACGGTGATGTCCATGCGATCGCCGCTGGAGAGGCCTTGGCCGAGTACCACGCGCAGCGGCGATTCGCGGTCGTCATCGATGGCGTCGACGATGTCTGCTGTAGCCGGCCCACTGTGGCTCAAGCGCAGTCTTGCCAGCCACGCCGGCCCGCTGCCATCGAACAAGGACAGCATCGCACCGTCGGCGAGGCGCAGGACGCGGCCGAGGTGATGGGCGAGTTCGCGCGGGAGTTCGACCTGGGTGCCAGGCCCGAGGCAAGCCCCGACGTGGCAGTGTGCAGCGACCCCGGTCGCCTTCGCGGCCCTTATGAAGCCCTTGTCAGATGCCATCTCCGCTCCCCTCGGGCGCACTGCTGCGCCCGCCGCGCGATGATGCCATGCGTGATCGAAGCCGTTGCGGCGCGCATCCGCCTTGTCCAGCATCGGCCCCTGCGCGATAATCCGGGCCTTTGACGCGCCCTCGCGGGCGGCCCCGCGATTCATGCCTACCACCTCCCAGCTCAGCAACGCCATCCGCGCCCTCGCCATGGACGCGGTTCAGCAGGCCAATTCCGGACATCCGGGCGCCCCGATGGGCATGGCCGACATCGCCGAAGTCCTCTGGCGCCGCCATCTCAAGCACAACCCAGCCGACCCGCATTGGTTCGATCGCGACCGCTTCGTGCTGTCGAACGGTCATGGGTCGATGTTGCTCTACGCACTGCTGCATCTGACCGGTTACGACCTTTCGATCGACGACCTCAAGCAGTTCCGCCAGCTTCACGCACGCACGCCGGGGCACCCGGAATATGGGTACGCGCCAGGTGTCGAGACCACCACGGGCCCGCTCGGTCAGGGGCTCGCCAATGCGGTGGGCATGGCCATGGCCGAGAAGCGCCTCGCCGAGACGTTCAACCGGCCGGGCCATACAGTGGTCGACCACCACACCTATGTGTTCGCGGGCGACGGCTGCCTGATGGAGGGCGTGAGTCATGAGGCCTGTTCGTTGGCCGGTACGCTGGGTCTAGGCAAGCTCATCGTCTTCTACGACGACAACGGCATCTCGATCGACGGGCATGTCGAGCACTGGTTCGGCGACGACACGCCGGCGCGCTTCGAGGCCTACGGTTGGCAGGTCATCCGCGCCGTCGACGGCCACGATGCCGCTGCCATCCAGATCGCGCTGCAGGCCGCGCGCGCCGAGACCGCCAAGCCGACCCTGATCTGCTGCCGTACTGTCATCGGCAAAGGTTCACCGAACAAGGCTGGCACCCACGACGTGCACGGTGCGCCGCTCGGGGCCGAAGAGATCGCCGCGACACGCGCTGCACTGGGTTGGGCCCACGGCCCGTTCGAGATCCCCGCCGACATCCGCGCCGAGTGGGACCGTCGCGCCCCTGGCGCAGTTGCCCAGCAAGCGTGGGACGCCCGCTTGGCTGCCTATGCCGATGCGCACCCGGACCTTGCTGCCGAGCTCAGCCGGCGCGCCAAGGGCGAGCTGCCTGCCAACTGGGCCGAGACCGTGTCCGCGCTGTATGCCAAGACCCGCGAGCAGGCGCAGACGGTGGCCACCCGCAAGGCCTCGCAATTGGCCATCACCGGCCTCGCGCCGGTGCTGCCCGAGTTCGTTGGGGGCTCGGCCGACCTCACCGGGTCCAATCTCACCAACTGGCCGGCCTGCTCGGCGTGGCGCCACGCCGCCACCGGCAGCCACGTGAACTGGGGTGTGCGCGAGTTCGGCATGAGTGCCGCACTCAACGGCATGGCGCTGCATGGCGGCTTCATCCCCTTCGGTGGCACCTTCCTGGTGTTCTCCGACTACGCCCGCAATGCCGTTCGCATGGCGGCGCTGATGAAGCAGCGCGTGATCTTTGTCTACACGCATGATTCGATCGGGCTTGGCGAGGACGGCCCCACACACCAGCCGGTCGAGCACCTGGCGAGCCTGCGCCTGATCCCGCGCATGGACGTCTGGCGCCCCTGCGACACGCTGGAATCGGCGGTGGCTTGGGTGGCCGCGGTTGAGCGCAACGACGGCCCGAGCAGCCTTGTCTTCAGTCGACAGAACCTGCCCTTCGTCAGCGGCAGCATCGACCCGTCGCACATCCGCAAGGGCGGCTATGTGCTGGCCGAGAGCGGTATCGGCCGGCTCGATGTGGTGCTCATTGCCACCGGCTCCGAGGTCGAGTTGGCGGTCAAGGCGCGCGAGGCGCTGGCCGCGGCCGGCATCGGCGCTCGCGTGGTCTCGATGCCCTGCTGCGACGTCTTCGATCGCCAGCCACCGGCATGGCGCAGCGAGGTGCTGCCCGCCGGCATCCCGCGCATTGCCATCGAAGCGGGCGTGACCGACGGCTGGCGCAAGTACGTCGGCCTCGAAGGCGCCGTGGTGGGTCTCGACACCTTTGGCGAATCGGCGCCCGCGAGTGCCCTGTTCAAGCATTTCGGCTTTACGGTGGACAACGTGGTCGCTACCGCGCGCACGCTGTTGACCCATCACATCAAGCAAGAGGACTGAGACCCATGGCGATCCGTGTCGCGATCAATGGCTACGGCCGCATCGGCCGCAATGTTCTGCGCGCACTCTTTGAATCCGGGCGGCGCGATGTACAGATCATCGCCATCAACGACCTCGGCGACGCTGCCACCAACGCGCACCTGACCCAGTACGACACCGCGCACGGCCGCTTTCCGGGCACGGTGACGGCCGCCGAAGGCGAGATGCGGGTCAACGGCGAGCGCATCGCCTGCTTCGCTGAGCGTGACCCCACCCGGCTACCCTGGGGCGACCTCGGCATCGACGTTGTGATGGAGTGCACCGGCATCTTTCGCACCAAATCGCGCTGCCAGCCGCATCTGGATGCGGGTGCGCACAAGGTGATCATCTCGGCACCAGCCGACAAGAACGAGGCCGACGCGACCATCGTCTACGGCGTCAACCACGACACCCTGCGTGCCAGCCACACCGTCATCTCCAACGCCAGTTGCACCACCAACTGTCTGGCGCCAGTCGCAGCCCCTTTGCACCGCGAGATCGGCATCGTCAACGGGCTGATGACCACGGTGCATGCCTACACCAACGATCAGGTGCTGTCCGATGTCTACCACTCGGACCTCTACCGCGCCCGTGCCGCCGCGCACAACATGATCCCGACCAAGACCGGCGCAGCGCAGGCTGTAGGGCTGGTCCTGCCCGAACTCGATGGCCGGCTCGACGGCTTTGCCATCCGCGTGCCCACTCTCAATGTCTCGGTGGTCGACCTGACCTTTGCGGCCGCACGCGACACCAGCGCCGAGGAGGTCAACGCGATCATTCGCGCGGCCAGCGAGGGGCCACTCAAGGGGGTGCTTGGCTACAACACCCTGCCGCTGGTCTCGTCCGATTTCAACCACAACCCGGCTTCGAGCACGTTTGATGCCTCCCAGACCAAGGTGAATGGCCGCTTGGTCAAGGTGCTGTCGTGGTACGACAACGAGTGGGGCTTCTCCAACCGCATGCTCGACACCGCCGTCGCGCTGATGAACGCCCAATGAGGCTGCAGCAGTGACCGTCTTTCGTCGCATGAGTGAGGTCGCGCTGGCGGGCCGACGCGTCTTCATCCGCGCCGACCTCAACGTGCCGCAGAGTGAGGCCGGCGCGATCACCGACGACACGCGCATCCGCGCGTCGATGCCAGCGGTGAGGTACGCACTCGAGGCGGGCGCCGCGGTGATGGTCACCTCGCATCTGGGCCGCCCGTCCGAGGGCGCGTTCAAGCCGGAAGACAGTCTGGCGCCAGTCGCTGCGCGCATGGCCGAGTTGCTCGGCCGCCCCGTGCGGCTGGTGGCCGATTGGGTGGACGGCGTTCAGGTGGCGCTGGGCGAGGTGGTGCTGCTCGAGAACTGCCGCCTCAACAAGGGTGAAAAGAAGAACAGCGACGAGCTGGCGCAGAAGATGGCCACGCTGTGCGACGTCTACGTCAACGATGCGTTCGGCACCGCTCACCGCGCCGAGGCCACCACCCACGGTATCGCGAAGTACGCCAAGGTCGCCTGTGCCGGCCCGCTGCTCGCTGCCGAACTCGACGCACTCGGCCGCGCGCTGCAGCAACCGGCGCGTCCGCTGTTGGCGGTGGTGGCCGGGAGCAAGGTCTCGACCAAGCTCACCATCCTTGAGTCGCTGGCTGGCAAGGTCGACCAGCTCATCGTCGGTGGCGGTATCGCCAACACCTTTCTCAAGGCTTCTGGCCTGCCGATCGGCAAGTCGCTTTGCGAGGACGACCTGCTCGATGAGGCGCGGCGGCTGATGGCCGCGGCCAAGGCTCGCGGCGCAGACATCCCGCTGCCGACCGACGTGGTGGTGGGCAAGCGTTTTGCCGCCGACGAACCGGGTGTGGTCAAGCCGGTGGCCGATGTGGCCGATGACGACATGATCTTCGACATCGGCCCCGACACGGCTCGCACCTACAGCGCCACCCTTGCAGCGGCGGGCACGGTGGTGTGGAACGGCCCGGTCGGTGTCTTCGAGTTCGAGGCATTCGCGGGCGGTACCGAGGCGCTCGGTCGAGCCATCGCCGCAAGCAATGCCTTCAGCATCGCCGGTGGCGGCGATACCCTCGCGGCCATCGCCAAATACGGCCTCGAAGCCGACATCTCCTACATCTCCACCGGCGGCGGCGCCTTCCTCGAGTTTCTTGAGGGCAAGACGCTCCCGGCGGTGGCCATCCTCGCCGAGCGCGCCGCCTGAGTCCGGGAATCCGATGCAGACACCTTTCATTCGCCGCCGCACCAAGATCGTCGCCACCCTCGGTCCAGCCAGTAGCACCGATGCGGTGCTCGGCCGCATGATGGATGCCGGGCTCGACCTGATCCGCCTCAACTTTTCGCACGGCAAGAGCTCCGACCACGCCGATGTGGCCGAGCGGGTGCGGGCACTGGCGCGCGAACGCAAGCGCGCGGTGGGCGTGCTCGCCGACCTGCAGGGGCCCAAGATCCGCATCGGCCGTTTTGCCGAGGGCAAGGTCCAGTTGGAGCCGGGCCAGCGGTTCATCCTCGACGCCGCCTGCGAAGTCGGTGATCAGACCCGCGTGGGGCTGGACTACAAGGAGTTGACCCAAGACGTGGGCGCCGGCGACACATTGCTGCTCGCCGATGGATTCATCATCATGACCGTCGACCGCGTGGAGGGCAGCGAGATCCTCTGCACCGTGGTGCAGGGCGGCGTGTTGTCCAACAACAAGGGTGTCAACCGTCTTGGTGGTGGCCTGTCGGCACCCGCATTGACTGACAAGGACCGTGAGGACATCAAGACCGTCGGCGCGATCAAGGCCGACTATGTGGCAGTGAGTTTCCCGCGCTGTGGTGCCGACATCGACCAGGCGCGAGCGCTGCTGCGGCAGACCGGCTGGGACGCCAAGATCATCGCCAAGATCGAGCGCGCCGAGGCCATCGAGGCGCTGGAGGAGATCCTCGACGCCTCCGACGGCATCATGGTGGCGCGTGGCGACCTCGCTGTGGAGATGGGTGATGCCGCCGTGCCGGGCCTGCAGAAGCGCATGATCCGCGCCGCCCGCGCCAAGCGAAAGCTGGTGATCACGGCGACGCAGATGATGGAGTCGATGATCGACAACCCGGTGCCCACCCGTGCCGAGGTGTCCGATGTCGCCAATGCCGTGCTCGACGGCACCGACGGCGTGATGCTGTCGGCCGAAAGTGCGGTGGGCAAGTACCCGGTCGAGACCATTGCCGCCATGAACCGCGTCTGTATCGAGGCGGAGAAGGTCGCCGAGTTCATCCCCGAGAAGGATTTTGAGGGCACCGATTTCCAGTCGGTTGAGCAGTCGATCGCGCTGGCGGCGGTATTTGTGAGTGCTCACTATCCGCTGCGAGCTATCGCCGCACTCACCGAGTCGGGCACCACCGCGCTGTGGATGTCGCGCTTCAACCTCAACCTGCCGGTCTATGCGCTCTCGCCCAACGTCGAGACACGGCGCCGTGCGTCACTGTTCCGTGGCGTCTACCCCATCCGCTTCGAAGAGGCGTCAACCGATCCTGAGGTGGTGCTGGCGCGTGCTGGCGACGAACTCAAGCGTCTCGGCGTGGTGGATGCCGGAGATCTGGTCGCCATCACCATCGGCGAGCCCATCGGCCAGCCGGGCGGGACCAATAACCTCAAAATCGTCAGGATCCCCTAGGAAACGCCATGGCGCTCATCTCGCTTCGACAATTGCTCGACCACGCCGCCGAACACAGCTATGGCGTCCCGGCCTTCAATGTCAACAACCTCGAGCAGATGCGCGCCATCATGGAGGCGGCCCACAAGACCGATTCGCCGGTCATCGTCCAGGCCTCGGCCGGCGCGCGCAAGTATGCCGGTGCGCCGTTCCTGCGCCACCTCATCCTCGCTGCCATCGAGGAGTTCCCGCACATCCCGGTGTGCATGCATCAGGATCACGGCACCAGCCCCTCGGTGTGCCAGCGTTCGATCCAGCTGGGTTTCTCCAGCGTCATGATGGACGGCAGCCTTGGCACCGATGGCAAGACGCCGACCGACTACGACTACAACGTGCGCGTGACGCGCGAGGTGGTGGCCATGGCGCACGCCTGCGGCGTCTCGGTGGAGGGTGAGCTGGGTTGCCTCGGTTCGCTCGAGACCGGCACCGCTGGCGAGGAGGACGGCATCGGCGCCGAGGGCGTGCTCGACCACTCGCAGTTGCTCACCGACCCCGAAGAAGCCGCCCACTTTGTCGCGGCGACCCAGGTCGATGCGCTGGCCATCGCCATCGGCACCAGCCACGGCGCCTACAAGTTCACTCGTCCGCCCACCGGTGACATTCTGGCCATCGATCGCATCAAGGCGATCCACGAGCGCATCCCCAATACCCACTTGGTGATGCACGGATCGAGCTCGGTGCCGCAGGACTGGCTCAAGATCATCAACGACAACGGGGGCGACATGGGTCAGACCTATGGCGTGCCGGTCGAGGAGATCGTCGAGGGCATCAAGCACGGTGTACGCAAGGTGAATATCGATACGGATCTGCGCATGGCCAGCACCGGCGCGATCCGGCAGTTCTTCAACGAGGACCGCAAGGAGTTCGACCCGCGCAAGTATCTGGCCAAGGCCACTGCTGCCATGCGCGACATCTGTATCGCCCGCTACGAGGCCTTCGGCACCGCTGGCCAAGCCAGCAAGCTCAAGCCGGTCTCGCTCGAGGCGATGTTCCAGCGCTACGAGAAGGGCGAACTCGCCGCCGTGGTGCGCTGAGCCAAGTCCGGAAAAACGCCGTTTTTCACCCGAAGACGCCGTCGCCGGCCTGAATGAAGCTTTGCAGGGTGAGCCGGATGAATTCGGCATCGAGGTCGCGCTCGATGAACACCAGCCGTGTGCGGCGATCCTCGTCGGGCCAGGCATCCAGCGTCTCGATCGGGTAAAGGGTGTGCTGCACCGCGTGCACCACCAGCGGCTGCTCTTGGCCGATGGCGTTGACGATGCCCTTGATGCGCAGCAGATGCTCGCCGCGGAACGCGCACAGCATCTCCAGCGCTGCGCGCAGGTTGTCGCGCTGCACCGGTTCGTCGAAGGTCACGCAGAACGATTGCACGCGCCCATCGTGGGGCCCGTGAGCTCCCCGTGCGGCTGGCGGTGCGATGCCGCCGATACCCCTGACCGCGACGAAGCGGTCCGCCGCCAGCCAGCGTCGCGCATCGCTGCCCACCCCGGGGCGTCGCTGCACGCTCCCGATGAGCGCGGCGGGCGGCTCGCTGAGCGCGTCGGCCACCTCTACGCCCGGATTGATCTGGCCGATGCGCTTGGCCAATGCATCCGCCGTTGCTGCGTCTGAGACGAGGTCGCGCTTGGTCAAGGCCACGCGGTCGGCCATCGCCACCTGCTGAATGGCCTCGAAATGAGAGTCGAGCGTGGCCATGCCGGCAGTCGCGTCGACCAGTGTCAGCACGCCATCAAATCGATAGTAGGTGTCGAGGAAGGCATCGCGCGACAACATCCCCACCACCGGCGACGGATCGGCGAGGCCGGTGGTCTCGATGAGTACGCGATCGAACTCGGGCACCTCGTCCTTCACCCGCTTGAGGTAGAGCTCACGCAGGGTATCGATTAACTCGCCGTTCATGACGCAGCACAGGCAGCCGTTCTCGAGCACGGTGATCTGATCGGAGGCATGACGCACCAACTGGTGGTCGATCCCCACGGCTCCGAGTTCGTTGATCACCACCGCAGTGTTCGCGTAGCCCGGCTCACGCAGCAAGCGATTGAGCCAACTGGTCTTGCCGACGCCAAGAAAGCCGGTGAGCAGGAGGATGGGCAGGCGTGATTCAGACATCGCAGCGATCTGTGCTCAGGAAAACCGGCCAATCGGCCGATAGAGGTTTTGTCTTAAGATGTGCGCCGCCACCGAAGGGGAAAACATGTTCGAGAGTCTCAGCCTTAAGATTCAGATGCAGATCATCGCCGGCCTGGCCATGCTACCGGCCGCCGCCATCCTGGCCGCCACATTCGTCCTTTCGACTGACGGATCCTTGCAGACGGTCGCCGCGACCCTTTTTGCAGTGGGCCTGATCCTGTCGTTCGCGCTTGCCACCCTCCTCGGCAAGTCTTCGGGCGACCGCGCGAATCGCATCGCCAGCGCTTTGCACGAGATGGCGGCCGGCAAGTTCGACCAGAAGGTCAAGATGTCGGGGCGTGACGAATTCGCGTGGATGGCGTACGAGGTCGATTGTGTACGCAAGTCGGTGGTGAGCATCGTGCAGGATATCCGCTCGACCGTCATCTCGCTCACCGCTTCTGCGTGTGATCTCGCTGAAGTGACGAAGCGCGGTGGCGGCAACGTATCCCGGCAGTACGAGGACACCAACAATATGGCGCAGTCCATCGATGTGATGACCGCCCAGATGCACGAGGTGACCGGCCACGCACAGGCGGCTGCCGAGGCTGCCGCCGAGGCCAACCTCGAGGCTGACGCCAGCAAGGCAGTGGTGCTCAAGGCCATCGAAGCCATCGACATGCTGGCCGATGAGGTGCGTCGCACCGCTGAGGTCATCAACAACCTGCGTGAGGACAGCGCGCAGATCGGACGCGTGGTGGATGTCATCAAGGGGGTCGCCGAGCAGACCAACCTCTTGGCCCTCAACGCCGCCATCGAGGCTGCCCGCGCCGGCGACCATGGCCGCGGCTTTGCCGTGGTGGCCGATGAGGTGCGCACGCTGGCCTCGCGTACGCAGCAGTCGACCCAAGAGATCCAAGCCATGATCGAGCGCTTGCAGGCGATCGCCAGCAATGCTGCCGAGGTCATGGACGCCGGGCAATTGCGCACCCAAGAGAGCGTCGAGCATGCCGCCGGTGCCGGTGAGTCGCTGTCGCGCATCGTCAACGCCATCTCCACCATCAACAACATGAACCGCATGATCGTCGAGTCATCCGCCGCTCAGAGTGGCGTGGTTGCAGATGTCGCCACCGGCATCGAGCGCGTGCGTGCGGTGGCCAGCGATTCGGCTGAAGGTGCGCGGCAGATCTCGGCGTCCAGCGAGACCTTGCGCCAAGTGGCCGCGCGCATGGCTGAGCTGGTCGAGCGCTTTGAGATCAGCGGGGCGTCGCCGGCCTCTGCCGCTATGAGCTCGCAGGGTGACCGTTCAGCGCTGCCCATCGCCCCCCAGGCGGCTTGAGGTAGTTCCAGTCATAGCGCCCGCCACCGGGCGCTGCAGCCGCGGCGGCAGAGAGCGTCAGCCGGCCGTGGCTGCCAAGGCGTGATCGAGGGCCTCACGCAAAGCGGCGAGCCGGGTGGCATCGATGGCGGTGGCGCGCTGGCCATGTCGGCATGCTGCGCCACGGAAACCGAGTACAGAGGGCCGTATGGCGGCCAGCGTGGCAATATCCTCCACGGTCAGCGAGCCGGCGAGGCCACACTGCAAGCCGTGGCCGGCCGCTTCGGTGGCGAAGCGGGCGATCGCGGTATTGTCGAGGTGGCGGCGCAACCCGCCACCGGATTTGTCGGCGGTGTCGAGCATGACGCCGCTGAAGCCGGCCTCGGAAAAATCAGCGACGTGCTTGTGCGGCGTGGGCGTGCGGTCGCCAAAAAGCAGGCCGATCATCGGCACACGGCGGGCCAAAGGCGAAAGTGCCCTGAGGCAGGCTTGCCAATCGCCGCCCGGATAGAAGCCTATCTTGACCCAGTCGACGCCGGTGGCTGCGATCCGCTCCGCCTGCTCCAGAAGCAGCGAGGGCTCGGCAGGCCAGTCACCGATAGTGGCCGATACCGGTCGCTGACCGGCCACAGCAGCCACGATGGCCCGCAGTGTGTCTGTGGCCAGAGCGGCCAACGGGCCGGCAGCGGCATCCTTGCCGTCGATGATGTCGGCGCCACCCTGCAGCGCCAGGCTGGCCTCGGCAGCGGAGGCGACACTGATCAGCAGCCGTGTCATGGCCGGGGGGCGTCGGCGCCAGCCAGATGCGACTCGATGCGCTCTACCAGCCAAGCCCATGCCTCGCGCTCGGCGGTGCCGGCAGTCTTGTCGATGGCGATGGCGAGGTAAGCCATCTCGCTGCGGATCTTTTCTGCTGGCAGCCTATGCAGACGGCTCACCAGGATGGCGCACTCCAGTACGGCGGCGCGGGCCCGGTTGAAGCCCTCAAAGGGGCGGTGCGATTCCGTGCACAGCGGCCGGCAGCGCAACTTTGGCCGCAGGTCATCCTCGTCGATACGCACCAGTTCGAGTTCCTGGTGACTCACGGCGCTGGTGAGCCGCAGCGTGCCGGGGGTGCGACCGGGCATCAGCGGCCAGCCATGGCGTCCGGTCAGACAGCCTGCAAAGACCCGTACGTCGTCGCAGGCGTTCACCACCGCCACGCCGCTTTCGAGCACGTTCTCCAGCGTACGAGACGGGCGGAACGGCGCGAGGGTGATGAGCCCATCCTCCTCCCAGACCCCCATCGGTGCGATGTGCGGCTGGCCATCGGCAGATTGCGTGGTGACGATGACTTCGCGGATGAAGTGATTACTCAACGTCTTTCCCGGAATCAGGCTCACGACCTTTGTTACGCCGTCGCAGGGGCATGGTGGTGCCCATCGCCTTCTGATGGGTGAGGTCTTCGACCACCGGCGGCAGTGCCGCTCCCCACTTCAGATCCTCGTCCTGATCGTAGCGCTTGCCCAGCCGCCAGGCCATGTGGGCGCGTGCCAGTTCGACGCCGAGGTAGAAAGCATGTCCCGCATCGTGGCCGAGCGCATCGCGCAGCTTGGGGAAGAAGTCGTAGGGGTCGCCCTCGCTGATCAGGCCGTCACGGTTGTAGAGATGTACGCCAGCCTCGCTGACCTGAATGCGGTAGTTGGCATCCTTGACCGCCGCGGCGAAGCCGGCGATCTCCTCCGGCGTGTAGGGGAAGGGCCGGCGTTCGTGCAGATTCATCAGGCTGTCGTCGACATCCTTGGGCAGACGGTTGCGCTCGCCCGCCCAGAACATGATGCGCCGCGCGCGGTCGGCCTCGCGCACCGCACTCCTTGCATGGGGGCTGACCTCGGTGGCGAGCACGGCGTCGATGCGCAGTTCGGAGATGATGCCGAACAGCAGGGCGTTGATGCCGGCGGTGTCGGCGTCGGTGAGTTCGGTGAGGTTACCCACACCCATCATCATCGGTACATCGGGGTACTTGGCGCGGAAGTCTCGGTAGCGCACGATCGACTCGGTGAACCCAAAGTGGATCGGCTCGAGGATGGGGTCGCATAGCATCGCGCGGCCGCGCTTGTGCATGGCCTCCATGGCGCGCTCCAGGCTCGCCATGTCTTGCGCCGGCTGGCCCACCAGCACCGGGGTGCTCGCCACCTCGTCGGCCACGTGCAAGGTGCCTTCGTGCAGGGAGAGCAGGAAGTCGGCACCGGCACGGCCGCCGCGGATCAGGTCTTCGGGCGCCAGCGAGTCGACGCTCACCCGCAAGCCCATGCGCTTGAGCTCAACGATGGCTTCTTCGAGATGTTCGAACCGTTCACCAGGGAGAAAGCCCAAGTCGATCACATCGGCGCCACTCTCGCGGTAATAGGTGGCGCGTTCGACGATGCGTGCCACGCTCACCTGGGCCGCTTCGACGATCTCGCCGAATATCAGCACGCGCTGCCGCGACAGGTCCGGCCGGGTGGCGGCGCGGCCGAAGAACTGCGGCATGTCCTTGAGGTCGTCCGGGCCGCGTTCGACCGGGATGCCATATCTCGCCACCAGTGGCTCGAGCTCACCGCGGCAGCGCCCGGGCAACACCATGCGCGTGGCGCCCATGGCGTTGTCGAGGCGGCGCAGGATCATGTCGGTGGTCATCAGCCCGGCCACCGAGATGCCGATGTCATGGACGGTGTAGTCGAAGCCTGTGGGCGCCATGCCCTCGAGCATCTGCTCCAGGCTCTTCTTCGCCAGCTTGCCGGTGAGGAAGAGGATGTGCTCAGCCATCAGGGTGTGGCCCCACTGCCCGCGTCGGGCTCGCTGGACCCGGCGCCCTCGCCGATGAGCAGGTCGAGGTCGCGATGCACCTCGCCGAGGGTGGGCTGCGGCGCCACCCGGAGGCGCTCTTCGATGGCCACGCGCAGCGCCTCCACCGAATCGAGCACGGTCACGCCCTCCATCTCGCCGACCCGGCGCGTGTACTCGAGGTCGATCGCGCGCGGGTACACCTTGACCCAGTCCTTGGGCGCCTCGGTGTCCATCTCCGGCTCGGTGTCGCAGGCGTAGACATAGATCGGCACGCGCGTCTTGCCGGCCTGCGCAAACATATTGCTCACCAGACTGTCGGAAAGCCCCAGCGCGCATTTGGCCATGGTGTTGCTGGTGGCCGGGGCGATCACCACCGTGTGGTAGTGGCCGTAATAGAACAACCCGACCGGCACCGAACTGGCCGTGCTGTCACGGTAGACGCGGGTGCGCTCGCGGAGCGACGCCAAGGTGATGCCGTACATCGGCAGGATCTCCTCGGCCGCGCGCGTGAGGAACAGGTCACAGTGCGGCAGTGAGAGTGCCACCTCGAGCGACTCGCGCAGAAAATGGCCGGAGCCGGTGACGCCCCACGCGAGGCGGGGTTTGACATCTTGCATGGGGGCGCGCCGCGGAGGCTTGGTTTGCAGGGCCGCCGATTCTAGACCAGCGCGGGGATGGGACAAAGTGCGTGTCCGCGCATCCGGCCGGTACTGGCCGTGTCAGTAGCGCTCGTTGCGCTCGCGGCGACGCGCGCGGCCCTCGCCTGCATCGGGCAGGCCATACTCGATGCCGATGTTGTCGGCGCTGAGCCAATCGGTCAGCGCGCCGAGCAGCCCAGGTGTGAGCCGCACCCGCCAATCGTGGCCAAGGTCGATCTGCGCGGCGGCATCGCCGTTGCAGTATTCGATGCGGATGGCTGTGGCGCCGCTGGCGTGGGGCTGCAGCAGCCCGCGCAGGCGCGCCATGTCGGAGCCGCCGTTCATGCGCAGGGTCATGCGTCTCGCAAAGCGGGTGCGTGCAGCATCGAGGTCGAATACCGCATCTGCCACCACGCGCGTACTGTCGGAGTACTCGTCATGGCTGGCGCGGCCCTCGATCACCACCATCCGCTCCTCTGCCAATTGCCCCTGACTGGCCTCCAGTGTCTCGCCAAAGACTGTCACTTCCACCACTGCAGTGTTGTCGTCGAGTTGCAGGATGCCGCGTCGCCCGCGTGCACTCGTCACGACCTTGAAGCCGACCACCACGCCAGCCAGCACCTGTGTCTCGCGCGCTGGCTGAAGGTCCTTCAGGCGCGTCTTGACGAAGCCCTGCAGTCGCGGCCAGACAGCCTCGAACGGGTGGCCCGACAGGTAGAGGCCCAGTACCGCCTTTTCCGCAGCGAGCCTTTCTTCGTCGGACCAGGGCGTGCAAGCCGTGAGCGCTTGGCTGGGTGCTGCCGCGGGGTCGTCGCCGAACAGGCTGGCCTGGTTGGCGTTGGCCTCGGCCTGCTGCGCCGCTTCCATGGCGTTGCCTACCGAGGCGATCAGCGCGGCGCGTTCGCCATGGAGCGTGTCGAGCGCCCCGCCGCGGATGAGTGCCTCCACGGTGCGACGATTGGCGAGCCGGCGGTCCACCCGCCGACAGAAGTCGAACAGACTCGCGAACGGTCCCTCGCCTCGCCGCGCTTCGATCAGGCTGAGGATCGCACCCTCGCCGACCCCCTTGATGCCGCCGAGGCCATATCGCACCACCTTGCGGCTCACCGGCCGGAAACGGTAGTCCGAAGCGTTGATGTCGGGCGGCAGGATGTCGATGCCGTTCTGTCGCGCGTCCTCGAAGAACACGCGCAGCTTGTCGGTGTCGTCCATCGCCGAGCTCATGTTGGCCGCGGCAAAAGCGGCCGGGTGGTGCGCCTTCATGTAAGCGGTCTGGTATGCCACCAGCGCATAGGCGGCGGCGTGCGACTTGTTGAAGCCGTACCCTGCAAAGCGTTCCATGAGGTCGAAAAGCTCGGTCGCCCGCGCTTCGGGCACACCGTTCTTGCCCGCGCCTTCGGTGAAGGTGACGCGGTGCGCCGCCATCTCCTCGGGCTTCTTCTTGCCCATGGCGCGGCGCAGCAGGTCCGCGCCGCCGAGCGAGTAGCCACCGATCACCTGGGCGATCTGCATCACCTGCTCCTGGTAGACCATGATGCCGTAGGTCTCGCCGAGAATCGGGCGCAGGCGCTCGTCCAGATACTCGACACGCTGCTTGCCGTGTTTGCGCTCGATGAAATCGGGGATGAGGTCCATCGGGCCGGGCCGGTAGAGTGCCACCAGCGCGATGATGTCCTCGAAGCGGTCGGGCCGGGCGCGCTTGAGCATGTCCTTCATGCCGCGCGATTCCAGCTGGAACACCGCGGTGGTGTTGGCGCCGGCCAGCAGCTCGAAGGTGGCGCGGTCGTCGAGCGGGATGGCGTTGATGTCGAAGGCCGCATCGCCACCCTCCTCCGGCGGCAGCGCGCGCACGTAGCGCTCGGCGGCGGCGAGGATGGTCAGCGTGGTCAGGCCGAGGAAGTCGAACTTCACCAGCCCGGCCGCCTCGACATCGTCCTTGTCGAACTGGCTCACCGGGTCGCCGCCCTCGGCGATGTAGAGCGGGCAGAAGTCGGTGAGCTTGCCCGGCGCGATTAGCACGCCGCCGGCGTGCATGCCGACGTTGCGGATGGTGCCTTCGAGCTGCTCGGCCAATGCCAGCAGCTGCGCCGTCTCCTCGTCCTGCGCCTCGCGCGCCTCGAGCTGCGGTTCGGCCTCGCGGGCGTAGATCGTCTGCTTGTCGTCGGGGTCGGTGCGGCGTTTGAGCGTGACCGTCTTGCCCGGCGGGTTGGGGATCAGCTTGACCAGCTCGTCGGTGCGGTTGTAGCCCCACTCCAGCACCCGCCCGACATCGCGCAGCACGGCCCGCGATGCCATGGTGCCGAAGGTGGCGATCTGCGATACCGAGGCCTCACCGTACTTTTGCCGCACGTAATCGATGACGCGGTCGCGGCCCTCTTGGCAGAAGTCGATGTCGAAGTCGGGCATGGACACCCGCTCCGGGTTGAGGAAGCGCTCGAACAACAGGTCGTAGCGCAGCGGGTCGAGGTCGGTGATGCCGAGACTGTAGGCGACCAGCGAGCCGGCACCCGAGCCTCGCCCTGGGCCCACTGGCACGCCATTGTTCTTGGCCCAGTTGATGAAGTCGGCAACGATCAGGAAGTAGCCGGGGAAGCCCATCTGGACGATGGTCCGGCACTCGAAGGCGAGCCGCTCGCGGTAGCGCGGGCGTTGCGCTTCGCGCTCGGCGGCGGCGGGGAACAGTTGCAGCAGGCGTCGCTCGAGGCCAGCCTCCGATTCCGCCACCAGGTGGTCGTCGAGCGACACCCCCTCGGGCGTCGGAAACAGCGGCAGTCGCGACTTGCCCAGTGTCAGCATGAGATTGCAGCGCCGCGCGATCTCCACCGCGTTCTCCAAGGCCTGCGGCAGATCAGCGAAGCGCTCCAGCATCTCGGCCTGACTGGCGAAGTGCTGCTGCGGCGTGTAGAGGCGCGGCCGCCGCCGGTCGGAGAGCACATAACCCTCAGCGATACAGACGCGCGCCTCGTGCGCCTTGAAGTCGTCGGCGGTGAGGAACTGCACCGGATGGGTGGCGACCAGCGGCAGGCCGAGCTCGCCAGCAAGCCGTGCCGCTGCGCGAGTGTGGGTCTCGGCCTCCTGCGAGCCGTCGCGCTGCGCCTCGAGGTAGAAGGCGCCGGGAAAGCGCAGCGACCATTCGCGCGCCAGCGCCTCCGCGGTGTCGGCGTGGCCGCCCAACAGCGCGCGGCCGATCTCGCCGTGGCGGGCGCCGCACAACAGGATCAGCCCGCCGCAGTCTTCGGCATCGAACCACTGACGTTGCAGCACCGGGCGACCGCGTTGCATGCCCTCGCGGTAAGCACGGGTGATGAGCCGGCACAACGCCAGGTAGCCGGAATGGTCGCGCACGAGCAGGAGCAGGCGCGTGACGTCGCTCTCGCCCTGGCTGGCGAGCCACAGGTCGGCGCCGCAGATCGGCTTGACGCCGCGCGCGCGCGCCTGCCGGTAGAACTTGACCAGGCCGAACAGGTTGCCCAGATCGGTCAGCGCCAGCGCCGCTTGGCCGTCTGCATGCGCCGCCTCGATGGCATCGTCGATGCGCGTGGTGCCGTCGGTGACCGAATATTCGCTGTGCAGTCGCAGATGGACAAAGCGCGGTTGCGGCATGCAAGGTCCCGTGGACGCGGAAGGGTTCAGAATCTAGAGTCGATTCTACAATGGGGCCACCATGAGCCAATCTTCCACCTCCCCCCAGGGCGGCAGTCAAGCCAACGTCCTTGGCGGCGACCTCCTGCCCTGCGGGCTCAACCCGGTCACCGGTTTCTTCCGCGACGGCTGTTGCCGCACCGGGCCAGGTGACGTCGGCCTGCATGTGGTGTGCGCGGTGGTGACCGACGAGTTCTTGCGCTTCTCGCTGACGCGCGGCAACGATCTCATCACTCCGGCGCCGCACTACGGCTTCCCTGGCTTGCGTCCGGGAGACCGTTGGTGCCTGTGCGCGGCGCGCTGGAAGGAGGCGCTCGAGGCCGATGTGGCACCGCCGGTGATCCTCGAAGCCACGCATTTCTCGGCGCTCGCCTATGTCAGCCTCGACGATCTGCGTCGGCACGCCGTGGTGGCACCCGACGACACCCGCGGCCTTTGAGGCGCGGGCCTCGGGGTGGCGCGCCAAGACGCTTATAATGCGGGTCTTTGCCTGCTCGAGCCATGCTGCATTCAGCTGACCTGAGGCACACCCTCGCCGCCGCCCTGCGCGATGCCATCGCTCGCGCCGGTGTGGATCCAGCGGGTGCCGAACCGGTGCTAGAGCGCCCCAAGCAGGCGGGTCATGGCGACTTCGCCTGCAACATCGCGTTGGTGTTGGCCAAGCCGCTCAAGCGCAACCCGCGCGAACTGGCGCAGGCCATCGCGGCCGCGCTCGACGCGCCGGGCCTGATCGCCCGTGCGGAGATCGCTGGGCCCGGCTTCATCAACCTGTTCGTCGATGCGGCGGCCCGCAATGGCGTGGTTCACGCAGTGCTGGCCGGCGCCGATACGTACGGGCGCTCGGATGTCGGGCAGGGTCGCAAGCTGCAGGTCGAGTTCGTCTCGGCCAACCCCACCGGGCCGCTGCACGTGGGCCACGGCCGCGGTGCCGCGGTCGGCGATTGCCTGTGCCGCCTGCTCGAGGCCACTGGCTGGCAGGTGACACGCGAGTTCTATTACAACGACGCCGGCGCGCAGATCGACAACCTCACCCTCTCGGTGCAGGCGCGGGCGCGCGGCCTTGGGCCCGACCACCCGACCTGGCCCGAGGACGGCTACCGTGGCGACTACATCGTCGAGGTCGCAAACGCCTTCTTGGCTCGTCAGACAGTGACCGCCGATGACCGACAGGTGACCGCCAGCGGCGACCCTGACGATGCTGTCTCGGTGCGCGATTTTGCCGTGGCCTGGTTGCGCCACGAGCAGGACCTCGACCTCAAGGCCTTCGGCGTGCGCTTTGACGTGTTCAGCCTCGAATCCGCGCTCTACACCGATGGTTCGGTGGAGCGCACGGTGCAAGCGCTGGTGGATTCGGGGCATACCTACGAGCAGGATGGCGCGCTGTGGCTGCGCACCACCTCGTTTGGCGATGACAAGGACCGCGTCATGCGCAAGAAGGAGGGCGGCTACACCTACTTCGTGCCCGATGTGGCCTACCACGCTGCCAAGTGGCGGCGTGGCTTCGGCCGCGTCATCAACGAGCAGGGTGCCGACCACCACAGCACCATCACCCGCGTGCGCGCTGGCCTGCAGGCTCTGAGCGTCGGCATCCCGGAGTGCTGGCCGGAATACGTCCTGCACCAGATGGTGACGGTGATGCGTGGCGGCGAGGAGGTGAAGATCTCCAAGCGTGCCGGCAGCTACGTGACCTTGCGCGATCTCATCGACGAGGTGGGGGCCGATGCGACGCGCTACTTTCTGGCTGCGCGGCGTGCCGACTCGCAATTGGTGTTCGACATCGACCTTGCCCGCGCCCAGAGCAACGACAACCCGGTCTACTACATCCAGTATGCCCACGCGCGCATCTGCAGCGTGCTCGAACAGTGGGGCGGCGACGTCATGGCGCTGGCCTCGGTCGATCTGGCGCCACTGGAGAGCGGGCACGAGCGCGCCGTCATCAACCGTCTCGAGGCCTTTGTGCAAGTGGTGGCGGATGCAGCCGCCGAACTCGCGCCACACAGTGTCGCCTTCTATCTGAAAGACCTCGCGGCCGACTTTCACAGCTGGTACAACGCCAGCCAGTTCCTTGTCGACGAGACAGCCTTGCGTGAGGCGCGATTGGCGCTCGCGGCGGCGACGCGGCAGGTCATTGCCAACGGCCTGCAATTGCTCGGCGTGAGTGCGCCGGAGCGGATGTAGCCATGGCTGAGCGCAAACCCGCTGCGGCGTCGGGGGGCGGTGCCTCTCGCGCGCCGGGTCTCGGCGCCGGCATCCTCATCGGCGTGCTGCTTGGCATCGGGCTGGCGCTGGCTGTGGCGATCTGGCTCAACGTGCGCGGCTCTCCCTTTAGCGAGCGCGAGGTGCCAGCGGAGTTGCCGGCCCTGACGGTGCCTCCCCCCGTCGGGCCTGCTCAGGCGCCGCCGGCCGTCGCGAAACCCGCAGATGCAGCGGAAGACGAGCCTGGCAATGGCCAGCGCTTTGATTTCTACGAGATCCTGCCTGGCACCGAAGCGACCGCCGTAGCGCGGCCGCGCATCAACCTGCCGGTGGCGCTCTATCTGCAAGCCGGCGCCTTCCGCAGCCCGACCGATGCCGACGACCGCAAGGCACAGCTCAATCTGCTCGGCCAGACTGCGGTGGTCCAGCGTGTGCAGGTCGGTGAAAGCCTGCTTCACCGCATCCGCGTCGGCCCTTTTGCAACGCAAGCGGAACTCGAGCAGGTCCGCGCCTTTCTCAGCGAGAACGGTATCGACAGCATACCCATGCGACCCGAGACCACCGCCAGCCCATGAGGATCCCGATGACCTTCGCAGACCGTGCCGCCGCCGTGATGGCATTCCTGATGTCCCTGTTCTTCGCCGGAGCCGCCACGGCCAACCCGGTCGAGGGCAAGGATTTCGCCACCGTACCGCTGCCGCAGGCCACTGCAGCGGGCAAGATCGAGGTGACCGAGTTCTTCTGGTATGGCTGCCCGCATTGCTTCACGCTCGATCCCAAGCTGGAAGCGTGGGTCGCCAAGCTGCCCAAGGATGTACAGTTCAAGCGGGTGCCGGCGGTGCTGGCGGCGCACTGGCAGCCGATGGCCAAATCGTTCTACGCGCTCGAAGCCACCGGCGTCGACCTGCACGCCAAGATGTTCAGCGCCATGCACGTGGAGAACATCAACCTGAGCGACGAGCAGACCTTTCTGCAGTGGGTTGGCAAGCAAGGCGCCGACAGCCGCAAGATCGGTGAGGCCTACCGCTCCTTTGGCGTCAACAGCAAGTTGCAGGCGGCGCGCCAGCTCAACGTCAATTACGGCCTGACCAGCGTGCCGACGCTGGTCATCGCGGGCAAGTACCGCACCTCCCCGTCGATGGCTGGCAGCGCTGAGCAGATGTTTCAGGTGGCCGATCACCTCATCGATCAGGTACGCAGATCGTCGCGTTGACCTGAGGTTGTAGGCGAGCGCTGCCGCGTCGCTGGCGGCAAAGGCGGCGTGAGATGTCCGGTCAGGAGGCGGCCGTCCAGTCGCGCAGGCGGGCCCGAAGGCGCGCCACGGCTTGGCTGTGCAGCTGGCAGACGCGCGATTCCGACACACCGAGCACTTCGCCGATCTCTTTGAGGTTGAGCTCCTGCTCGTAGTACAAGCCCATGATGAGGCGTTCACGTTCGGGCAAGTTGTCGATCGCCTCGACCAGGTGCTCACGAAAACGCGAGTCTTCGAGGACGCTGGCCGGCGAGAGTTGCTCGTCGGCCGCATAGCCATCGAGAAAATGGGCGTCGTCGGCGTCCTGAAAATCCTCGTAGTAGAGCAGTTGGGCACCCCGGCCGTCGGACAGCTGCTGCTGGTACTGGTCCAGCGAGAGTTCAAGGGCGTCGGCCAGTTCGCGCTCCGTTGGCGCTCTTCCGAGGCTCTGTTCGAGGCGACTATTCGCTGCCTCGATCTGGCGCATGTTGCGGCGCACGCTCCGTGGCAGCCAGTCGGCCTGACGCAGCTCATCGAGGATGGCGCCACGGATGCGCTGCGCGGCATAGGTCTCGAACTGTGCACCCTGACCATCATCGAAATGGTCGATGGCGTCCATCAGCCCGATGAGGCCGACCTGGATCAGATCGTCGACCTGCACGCTCGAGGGCAGTCGAGCCATAAAGTGGTAGGCGATGCGTTTGACCAGTTGCGCGTGCTCCATCACCAGCCGTTCGGTGGTGCCTGCGGACACGGCGGGCGTATTCATGCGCGCACCGCCTCGGCAGTCTGCGCACGGCGGAGCCGCTGCAGCCATTCAGACCAGTCGTCGGTGCGTGGGGCCATACTGTCGAGCCGCTCCACAGCGAGCCGCAGCGCGCGTACGGTGGGCGAGCGCGGGTGAGCCTCGACCGCGCGCAGACCGGCGCGAGCCGATCGCAGCAAGACCGCGTCGTCGGGTATGCAACCCAGAGCCTCCGGGACGCAACCCAGAAAGCGGCGCGCGGTGTTTCGCAGATTGTCCATCGGTAGGGTTGCGGCGGCCTGTTCGGTACGGGTGAACATGACGTGACAACTGGTGCGGCCGGTGACTGCCGACAGCGATTTGAGCTGTACATAGGCGCGGGTGAGGTGTTCAGGCCGAGCCGAGGCCACCATGACGAACTCGTCAAAGCCGAGGCAAGGCCAAGGCAGTTCGACCGGGTCGAGCAAGCCCAGCACGACATCGACGATGGGCAGGGCCGCCAACCATGCGCCGAGCTCGAGCCCTGCGGCGGGCAGCGTGGTGCCGGCTGGACGGCCTTGTCCGGCTGGAGTCCCGCCACGCAGATCGAGCACCAGCACCGACCGGCTGCGCTGTTGCCAGGCATCGGCCATGGCATCGGCAAGCAGTTCGAGGTCGAGCTCGCGCGGGCCCAGCACACCCACACAGCGGACCGAGCGCACGTTCACCATGCGCCGCAAACCCTCCGCTTGATCCCGCACAGCAGCGTTCATGTCGCGTTCAGCGCGTTGATGTGCGTTTCCAGCGCTGCGGTGTAGAGCGCCAATTCGTCGCGTTCGCGGCCCTCGAAAGGCGGCAGCCGGCCAACGCTGCGGAAGGCGCGGTCGGCGAGATAGAGCGGATTGGGGCGATGCAGATCCTCGGGTACGCGCTGGCCATTGCTCAGGTAGTGCACCGGGAGTTGGTGCCGCACCACCACATCGAGTACTTCACCGAGCCGCACCGCCTCATCGATCTTGGTCAGGATGCAGCCATAAAGGCCACCCTCACCGTAGCGTCGGATGACGTCCTCGAGCGTGCTCAGCTGCGTGTTGGCAGCGATGACGAGGATGCGGCGGACCCCATGACCCGCACCGGTGAGCAGTCGCAGCTGGTCGGCCAGCCTTTGGTCGCGTTGCCCCATGCCGATGGTGTCGACCAGCACCAGCCGCCGACGCCGGATGTCCTCCAGCGTGACGTCGAGTTCGGCACCATCACGTGCAGCAAAGACGGGAACTCCGAGCAGCTTGGCGTAGATGCGCAATTGATCCTCGGCGCCGACGCGGTAGCTGTCGGTGGTCACGAAGGCCAACTGCTGTGAGCCGTGGCGCATGGCACAACGTGCGCCGATCTTCGCCACCGTGGTGGTCTTGCCGACGCCCGTCGGCCCGACCAGCGCAAAGGTGCCGGACTCCTCGACCAGATCCGATTCGACCACCCGTCCCTGCAACTCGCGATGCAAGCGTAGCCTCAATGCGGCACAGATCTCGGTGGGCGACAGCCCCGGCTGCATCTCGTCGAGCCAGCCCCGCCCCAGCCCGGGGCTGAAACCCGCGGCCAGCCACTGCCGCAAGGCTTCGGCACGGGAGGGGTCTTGCCGCGCCACTTCGCCCCAGGCGAAGCCCGACAGCTGGCTCTCGACCAGCTGCTTGAGCGAGCGCATCTCGGCGAGCAGGTCGCTCACCGTGATGCCAGTCAGCGCGTCCGCATCGGCCAGTGAGCCTGCATCGGGCGACGGCCGGGGGCGCGTCGCGCCCGCCCGTGCATTGCGGAACACCTGCGCCTCGTGACGCGGAGCTACGGCTGGCGGCATCGTGCTGATCACCGGCATGTTCCCGTCGAAGTCGGCTTCGGCCACCGCCATCACCTCGATCTCGCCATCCACCGTGCGGTTGGAGAGGATGATCGCGTCGGCGCCCAGCGTATCTCGCACCAGGCGCAGGGCCTCGCGCGTACTGGCGGCGACGAACTTGCGGACGATCATGCTTGGGCGCCAAGGGTGGCAACGATGCGGACCGTCCTATTGTCGGGGATTTCGTTGTGCGAGAGCACCCGCAATTGCGGCAGGGAGCGGCGCAAAAAACGCGACAGCAGCTGGCGCAGCGGTGCCGGCACCAGCAGGACGGGCGTCTGGCCGGCCGCCTCGCGTTCTTGCGCGAGCTGGCTGGCCCGTCGCAGCAGCCCCTCGGCGAGACCTGGTTCGAGGCCGGCCTCCTCGTCGCCGGTGCGGTTGCCGGCCGCCTGCATCAGGAGTTGTTCGAGGCCTGGATCGAGTGCCAGCACGCCGATCTCGCTTGCGCCCGGCGCGAGGTCGTGGACGATGGCCCGACGCAAGCCGATGCGGATGCGCTCCACCAGCTCAGCAGGGCTTGAATCCGGCCGGGCAGTCTCGCTGAGGATGCCGACGATCGAGCGCATGTCGCGCAATGGCACGCCCTCGTCGAGCAGCCCTTGCAGCACTTGCCGCAACATGCCGAGGCTGATGGTCTTGGGCACCAGATCCTCGACCAGCTTCGGCGCCGTCTTGGTGAGGTGTTCGAGCAGGCCCTGCACCTCCTCGCGGCCGAGCAACTCGGAGGCGTGCCGCTGGATGACGTTGGACAGGTGTGTGGCCACCACGGTGCTCGCGTCGACCACGGTGTAGCCGAGCAACTGCGCCTGCTCGCGTGCCTCGGCCGTGACCCAGGTGGCAGGTAGGCCGAAGCTGGGGTCGGTGGTGGCGGTGCCCTCGATCGGGCCAAGGACCTTGCCGGGGTTGATGGCCATATGCTGGCCGACCTGGATCTCGCCGCTGGCGATGTCGACACCCTTGAGCAGGATGCGATAGCCGTTGGGCCGCAACTGCAGGTTGTCGCGGATATGCACAGCTGGGATGAGAAAGCCGAGTTCACCGGCGAACTTCTTGCGCAGCGCACGGATCCGCCGCAACAGCTCGCCATCTTGCGCGGAGTCGACCATCGGGATCAGCCGGTAGCCCACCTCCAGCGCCAGCATGTCGATGGGCGCCACGTCATCCCAGGTCACTTCGTGACTGTCGGTGCCCGCTGCAGCGGCTTCGCCCTCACCGTCGGCCTCGGCAGACCCCGTTGGTCGTGATTCGACCGCCCGTGCAAGGCCGGCAAGTCCGGCCGCCATCAACAAGAAGACGACATTGGGCATGCCGGGGATGAGCCCGAGGGCAGCCAGGATGCCCGCTGTGGTGTAGAGCACGCGTGGGTTCTGCAGCATCTGCCCGGACACCTCGTCGCCAAGGTCGCGATCGGAGCCTACGCGCGCCACCACGATGCCAGACGCGGTGCTGATGATGAGTGCGGGGATCTGTGCCACTAGACCGTCGCCGATGGTCAGCAGCGTGTAATTCTGGGCGGCTTGGGCAAAAGAGAGGTCGTGCTGGGTCATGCCGATGATCAGCCCGCCGATGATATTGATGATCATGATGAGGATGCCGGCCACTGCATCGCCACGCACGAACTTGCTGGCACCGTCCATCGAACCGAAGAAGTCGGCCTCGCGCGCGATCTCTTGCCGGCGCATGCGCGCGTCGGCCTCGCCGATGAGGCCGCTGTTGAGGTCGGCATCGATCGCCATCTGCTTGCCAGGCATGGCATCGAGAGTGAAGCGTGCGCTCACTTCGGCGATGCGTCCGGCGCCTTTGGTGATGACGACGAAGTTGATGATGACGAGGATGACGAAGACGATGATGCCCACCGCGTAGTTGCCGCCGACGACGAACTGGCCGAAGGCCTCGATCACACGGCCTGCAGCGTCGGCGCCGGTGTGGCCCTCCATCAGCACGACCCGCGTCGAAGCCACGTTGAGCGACAGCCGCAGCAGTGCAGTCAGCAGCAACAGGGTCGGAAACACCGAGAAGTCCAGTGGCTTGAGCGTGTAGAGCGCTACCAGCAGGATGATCATCGCCAGCGCGATGTTGAAGGTGAAGAAGACGTCGAGTGCGACCGGCGGCAGCGGCAACACCATCATCGCGAGGATGAGGATGACCACCAGCGGCATGGCGATGCGCGAGTTCATCTGTCGATCGCTCCGACGCCACTCACCGTCGGCCCGGTACCGCGGTCGGCCGCGCGCATGCGCGTGGCCTCAACATCACCGCGCAGGCTTCTGCGCTGGGCGACTCCCGGGCTGACCGCATCGGCGTCCGCTTCGAGCGGGTCCATGCCTGGTGGAACTGCGATGTCTGGTGTTGGCAGCAGGGCATTGTGGTCCTGTTCGAGAGCGTAGACCCAGGCCAAGACCTGAGCCACCGCTGTGTAGAGCTCGGCCGGGATCTCCTGCTCGAGTTCGCCGTGCGCGTAGAGGGCGCGTGCAAGGGGTGGCGCTTCCAGCGTCGGGATCTGGTTCTCTGCGGCGATCTCGCGGATGCGTGTGGCGATGAGGTCGATGCCTTTGGCAAGGATACGCGGCGCAGACATCTGGTTGCCGTCGTAGCGCAGAGCGACGGCGTAGTGCGCCGGGTTGGTCACCACCACGGTGGCCTTGGGCACATTGGCCATCATGCGACGGCGAGCTGCGGCTCGCTGCAACTGTCGGATGCGCGCCTTGATCTGCGGGTCGCCATCCTGCTCGCGCGCCTCTCGCCGCACCTCCTCCTTGGTCATGCGCAGCTGCTTGCGGAAATTCCAGATCTGGAACGGCACATCGATGGCAGCCACCAGAGCCAGCGCGCCAACCACCCAGATCATGCCCTCGCCGATGCGTCGCATGCCCGAGGTCACGGCGTTCACCAGATCGCCGTCGGCCAGCTGCAGCCACTCCTCGAGGTGGGTAGACAAGAACCAGAACGCCACCGCACCAAGGAAGACGGTCTTGATCACCGATTTGAGCAGTTCGACGAGACCGTTGACCGAAAAGATGCGGGCGATGCCGGAGAACGGGTTGAGGCGTGACGCCTGTGGCACCAAGGGCTCATTGCTGAGGACCCAGCCGGAGATCAGCAAGGAGGCGCCCACCAGGGCTACGATCATGGCCCCCATCAGCGGCAGCAGCGCGATCAGCGCATCGACCGGAAGGTCGAACAGACGCTTCAGCGCAGCTTCGCTATCGAAGGCTTCGCGCCGGTCGAAGCGCAGGCTGCGCGACAGCACGTCGACCATCGATGCCGACAGGTTGCCGCCGGTGAACAGCAGTACGGCGCCACCGGCCAGCAGACCAGAAAACGTAGCAAGCTCCCGCGAGCGCGCGACCTGCCCCCGCTCCCGGGCGTCCTGCAGCCGTTTGGGTGTTGGGTCCTCGGTCTTTTCGAGGTCGCTTTCCTCAGCCACTGGGCCTCACCTAGGCCCGTCTACGGTCCGGACAGTCTTCGCGGACGCATTCGGCATAAAGGCACAACGTGTGCTCGCGGATACGAAAACCCCGCTCGGCGGCGATCTGGTGCTGGCGCTGCTCGATCTCGGCATCGAAGAACTCCACCACTTGTCCGCAGTTGGTGCAGACCAGATGGTCATGGTGGCCACCCTCGTTGAGTTCGAACACCGAACGGTCGCCCTCGAAATGGTGGCGCATCAGCACCCCGGCTTGCTCGAACTGCGTGAGCACACGATAGACGGTGGCGAGCCCGACATCGATGTTCTCCGCCAGCAGGGCGCGATAGACGTCCTCGGCCGACATATGGCGGGTCTCGCTGCGCTCGAACAGCGCGAGGATCCGCAATCGCGGCTGGGTCGCCTTGAGGCCGATGCTCTTGAGATTGTCTGCCGGGGAGGTCATGGTTCGGTCGACGCGGCATCGAGGGGCGAGAGGTGGCGTGCGCTATCATAACGCAGCCTTCAAAGAGTCCTGCCCCGCGCACCATGCGCCATCATCTGACCCTACTTGCCCTGTCTTGTCTCGTTCTTGCTGGTTGCAGCATGCGCACGCCGCGGCTCGACGACATGCCTGGCCTCAAGCCCTACCGGATCAATGTGCAGCAGGGCAATGCCCTGACGCAGGAGATGGTCGCCCGGCTCAAGCCGGGCATGACCCGCAGCCAGGTCCGCTTTGTTTTGGGCACACCCGTGGTCCAGGACATCTTCCACGCCAACCGCTGGGACTACATCTACCTGTTTACCGAGGGTCACAAGGAGACCCGGTCGCGGCGTCTCACCGTGATCTTCGAAGACGACAAGCTGTTGCGTCTGGAGGGCGATGTGGTCGGCCGGCCAGCGGGCGATGCCGCGCCCGCCGAGGCTGCGCGATGATCCGCGTCGCCGTGGCCGGTGCCTCCGGCCGCATGGGCCGGGCGCTCATCGAAAGCCTGGCCGGGCATCCACAGGCGATGCTCGCCGTGGCGCTCGAAGTGGCGGGCGCGCCGGCCATCGGCGAGGATGCGGGTGCCGCCATCGGCCGCCCGACGGGCATCGCTGTCACTGCTGATGTCGAGGCTCTGGCCGATGCCGATGTGCTGATCGACTTTACCCGGCCCGAGGGCACGCTCGCGCATCTAGCCGTCTGCCGGCGCCATGGGGTGCGCCCGGTCATCGGCACCACCGGCTTCGACGATGCCGGCAAGCGCGCCATCGCCGACACTGCCGGACTGTTGCCGGTGGTGATGGCGCCCAACTTCAGTGTCGGCATCAACGTGCTCATCAACCTGCTTGATACCGCTGCGCGGGCGCTCGGTGAGGGTTACGACGTCGAGGTCATCGAAGCGCATCACCGGCACAAGGTCGACGCACCCTCGGGCACCGCGCTGCGTCTGGGCGAGGCCGTGGCGCAGGCGCTTGGCCGTGATCTCAAGGACTGCGCCGTCTACGGCCGCGAGGGCATCACCGGCGAGCGCGACCCGCGCACCATCGGCTTTGCCACCGTGCGTGGCGGCGATGTGGTGGGCGACCACACGGTGTTGTTCGCGGGCACTGGCGAGCGCATCGAGCTCACCCACAAGGCGTCGAGCCGCGCGACCTTTGCCGAGGGTGCCGTGCGCGCCGCCTGCTGGCTCGCGGGCCGCCCCGCCGGTCTCTACGACATGCGCGACGTGCTCGGTCTCGCGCGGCCAGGCTCAGTCTGATCGATCCGCAGGCCCCGTAGCCGGCTCGCCGTTGCCGGGGGTAGGTCAACTCGCGTATCATTCCTGTCATCAAAGAGCGGACGCCCAGCGGGTGTCCGCTCGTCGCATCCGCACCCCGAAAACGTGCCTATCGAGACCCCGTGACTGCCGCTACGCCCGCCTTGCTCGCCCTCGCCGATGGTTCGGTGTTCCGCGGGATATCCATTGGTGCGGAGACGGCGACGGTCGGCGAGGTGGTGTTCAACACAGCGATGACCGGCTATCAGGAGATCCTCACCGACCCCTCCTACAGCCGGCAGATGGTCACCCTCACCTACCCGCACATCGGCAACACCGGCACCAATCGGGAGGATGCCGAGTCCGCTGCAGTGCATGCAGCGGCGCTGATCGTCCGCGACCTGCCGCTGCGCACGTCCAACTTCCGCTCCACCCGCACCCTCACTGACTACCTGCGCGATGCCGGCACGCCGGGTATCGCCGGCATCGACACCCGGCGCCTGACGCGCATCCTGCGCGACAAGGGCGCCCAGAACGGCTGCCTGATGGCCGGCCGCGTCGACGAGGCCGAGGCGCTCGCTCGCGCCCGCGACTTTCCCGGCTTGGTCGGCATGGATCTGGCGCAAGTGGTGACCTGCAGACAGCCCTATGAATGGACCCAGACGGAATGGCAGCTGGGTCATGGCTTTGGTGCGCAGGCTGCGCCGCGTTTCCGTGTGGTGGCCTACGATTTCGGCGTTAAGCACAACATCCTGCGCATGCTTGCCGGGCGCGGTTGCCGCATCACCGTGGTGCCGGCCAAGACGCCGGCCGAGCAGGTGCTCGCCTTGGCCCCTGACGGCGTGTTCCTGTCCAATGGCCCGGGTGATCCGGCGCCCTGCGACTACGCCATCGCCGCCATCCGTACGTTTCTCGACCAGCGCATCCCGACCTTCGGCATCTGCCTCGGCCACCAGCTCATGGCACTGGCGGTCGGCGCCAAGACCCTCAAGATGAAGTTCGGTCACCACGGCGCCAATCATCCGGTGCAAGACATCGAGAGCGGCCGCGTCATGATCACCAGTCAGAACCACGGCTTTGCCGTCGACGTCGGCACACTCCCGGCCAACGCGCGCATCACCCACAAGAGCTTGTTCGATGGCAGCCTGCAAGGCTTCGCGCTCACCGACCGGCCGGCCTTCTGCTTCCAGGGCCACCCCGAGGCGAGCCCTGGCCCGCACGATGTAGCGCCGCTGTTCGATCGCTTCATTCGGGACATGGAGGCTGCCCGTGCCTAAGCGCTCCGACATCCGGTCCATCCTCATCATCGGCGCCGGCCCGATCGTCATCGGTCAGGCCTGCGAGTTCGACTACTCGGGTGCCCAGGCCTGCAAGGCGCTGCGCGAAGAGGGCTATCGCGTCATCCTCGTCAACAGCAACCCGGCGACCATCATGACCGACCCGGAGATGGCGGATGTGACCTACATCGAGCCCATCACCTGGCAGGTGGTCGAGAAGATCATCGCCAAGGAACGCCCCGACGTTCTGCTGCCGACCATGGGTGGTCAGACCGCGCTCAACTGCGCGCTCGACCTTGCCCGCAATGGTGTTCTGGAGAAGTACGGCGTGGAGATGATCGGTGCCCGTGAGGAAGCCATCGACAAGGCCGAGGACCGCCAGAAGTTCAAACAGGCGATGACCCGCATCGGGCTGGAGTCGGCGCGTTCGGGCGTGGCTCACAGCATCGAGGAGGCGCTGGTGGTGCAGGCCAGCGTCGGCTTCCCGGCCATCATCCGGCCGTCGTTCACCATGGGTGGCTCGGGTGGCGGCATCGCCTACAACCGTGAGGAGTTCCTCGCCATCTGCGAGCGCGGCCTCGAGGCCAGCCCCACCCGCGAGCTGCTGATCGAGGAATCCCTGCTCGGCTGGAAAGAGTTCGAGATGGAGGTGGTGCGCGACCGTGCCGACAACTGCATCATCGTCTGCTCGATCGAGAACCTCGACCCGATGGGCGTGCACACCGGCGATTCGATCACTGTCGCGCCGGCGCAGACGCTCACCGACCGCGAATACCAGATCATGCGCAATGCCAGCATCGCCGTGCTGCGCGAGATCGGCGTCGACACGGGCGGCTCCAACGTGCAGTTCGCGGTCAACCCGCGCGATGGCCGCATGATCGTCATCGAGATGAACCCGCGCGTGAGCCGGTCGTCGGCGCTGGCGTCCAAGGCCACCGGCTTTCCCATCGCCAAGGTCGCCGCCAAGCTGGCGGTCGGCTACACCCTCGATGAGCTCAAGAACGACATCACCGGCGGCGCCACGCCGGCCTCGTTCGAGCCGAGCATCGACTACGTGGTGACCAAGGTCCCGCGTTTTGCCTTCGAAAAGTTCCCGCAGGCCAACGACCGCCTTACCACCCAGATGAAGTCGGTGGGCGAGGTGATGGCCATGGGCCGCTGCTTTCAGGAGAGCTTCCAGAAGGCCCTGCGCGGCCTCGAGGTCGGCGTCGATGGCCTCAATCCCAAGACCAACGACCGTGAGACCATCGTTCGCGAGATGGGCAGCCCGGGCCCCGAGCGCATCTGGTACGTGGCCGATGCCTTCCGCATCGGCATGACGCTCGACGAGGTGTTCGGCCACAGCAAGATCGATCCGTGGTTCCTCGCTCAGATCGAGGACATCGTGCAGCGCGAGCAGGCGCTGGTTGGCCGCGACCTCGCGTCCATCGATGCCGACGAGATGCGTGCGCTCAAGCGCGCGGGCTTCTCCGACCGCCGCATCGGCCAACTCACTGGCAGCAACGGCGACGTCGCCCGCGCGCGCCGCCATGCACTCGGCATCCGCCCGGTCTACAAGCGGGTCGATACCTGTGCCGGCGAATTCGCCACCGGCACCGCGTACATGTACTCCTGCTACGACGAAGAGTGCGAGTCGCAGCCGTCGGCACGCAAAAAGGTGATGGTGCTCGGTGGCGGCCCCAACCGCATCGGCCAGGGCATCGAGTTCGACTACTGCTGTGTGCACGCGGCGCTCGCCCTGCGCGAGGATGGCTTCGAGACCATCATGGTCAACTGCAATCCGGAGACCGTCTCGACCGACTACGACACCTCCGACCGCTTGTATTTCGAGCCGCTGACGCTCGAGGACGTGCTTGAGGTGGTCGCGGTCGAGCAGCCTTGGGGTGTCATCGTGCAGTACGGCGGCCAGACGCCGCTCAAGCTCGCGCGTGACCTCGAGGCCAACGGCGTGCCGATCATCGGCACCAGCCCCGACAGCATCGACGCCGCCGAGGACCGCGAGCGCTTCCAGAAACTGCTGCAGGCGCTGGGTTTGCTGCAGCCGCCCAATGCCACGGCCCGCACCGAGGCCGAGGCCATCGCCAAGGCTGGCGAGATCGGCTACCCGCTGGTGGTGCGGCCCTCCTACGTGCTGGGTGGTCGGGCGATGGAGATCGTGCATCGCCAGGCCGACCTTGAGCGCTACATGCGCGAGGCGGTGAAGGTCTCCAACGACAGCCCGGTGCTGCTCGATCGCTTCCTCAACGACGCCATCGAGGTCGACGTCGACGCCATCTGTGACGGCACCGAGGTTTTGATCGGCGGCGTGATGGAGCACATCGAGCAGGCCGGTGTGCATTCTGGCGATTCGGCCTGTTCATTGCCTCCATACAGTCTGGCGCCAGCCATCGTCGACGAGATCCGCCGGCAGACCGCTCGCATGGCGCATGCGCTCAAGGTGGTCGGCCTGATGAATGTGCAGTTCGCGGTGCAGGGCGAGACCATCTACGTGCTCGAGGTCAATCCGCGGGCGTCGCGCACCGCGCCTTTCGTCTCCAAGGCCATCGGTGCGCCCTTGGCCAAGATCGCTGCGCGCTGCATGGCTGGCCGCAGCCTGCGCGAGCAGGGCTTCGCCAGTGAGATCGTGCCGCCTTACTACTCGGTCAAGGAAGCGGTCTTCCCGTTCATCAAGTTCCCCGGAGTCGACACCATCCTCGGCCCGGAGATGAAGTCGACCGGCGAGGTGATGGGTGTCGGCCGCACCTTTGCCGAGGCTTTCGTCAAGAGTCAACTGGCCGCCAGCGTCCGCCTGCCAGCGGGTGGACGCGCGTTCCTGAGCGTCCGCGACGCCGACAAGGCCGCCACCGTCGAGGTCGCACGTGAGCTTGCGCGGCTCGGCTTCGAGCTGGTCGCTACCCGTGGCACCGCGCTGGCGCTGTCAGCCGCGGGATTGACCGTGATTCCCGTGAACAAGGTCACCGAGGGCCGTCCGCACATCGTTGACAGCATCAAGAATGGCGAGATCGCTCTCATCATCAATACTGTCGATGAGAAGAAGAGTTCGGTCGAGGATTCCTGGTCGATCCGCAACGCGGCGTTGCAGGGTCGGGTCACCTACTACACCACGCTGGCCGGCGCGCGCGCAGCCGCTACCGGCATCGGCCACTTGCATACCCTTGAGGTCTATCCGCTCCAGGGCCTACACGGCCGCACCCACTGATCGGGGATCACCATGCAGAAGACACCGCTTACCGTAAACGGCGCTGAGAAGCTCAAGGCTGAGCTCCATCACCTCAAGACGGTCGAACGCCCGAGCGTCATAGACGCCATCGCCGAGGCTCGCAGCCACGGCGACCTCTCTGAGAACGCCGAATACGACGCGGCCAAAGAGCGGCAGAGTTTCCTCGAGGGGCGTATCGCCGAGATCGAGGCCAAGCTCGGCAATGCGCAGATCATCGATCCGAGCACGCTCGATGCCGATGGCCGCTGTGTGTTCGGTGCCACAGTGGAACTCGAGGACCTCGAGTCCCGTGCCAGCGTCACCTATCAGATCGTCGGTGACGATGAAGCTGACCTCAAGCTCGGCAAGATCAGCATCTCGAGCCCCATCGCCCGCGCTCTGATCGGCAAGGTCGCCGGGGAGACCGCCGAGGTCCAGGCGCCGGGCGGTGTCCGCGAGTACGAGATCCTCGACGTCCGTTACGTTTGAGTCGCCGTGCAGGGGCAGGCGAGCCTAGAAGTCGGCCTCACCGATGGCGAGCCGTTCCTCCGGGAACATCGCCTTGAACGCGCTGCCCACTCCCGGCTCGCTCTCGACCTCGAGATGGCCACCGTGGTGGGTCAAGGCGTGCTTGACGATCGCAAGCCCGAGCCCGGTGCCCCCAGTGTCACGTGAGCGTCCGCTGTCGACGCGGTAGAAACGCTCGGTGAGCCGCGGCAGATGCTCGGCAGCGATGCCAGGCCCTTCGTCGCGCACCGACAGCACACCGTGGACCGTGCCGTGGTTGTCCCGCTCCCGGCCCCAGCTCAGCCAGATGCGGCTGCCAGCCGGCGCGTAGCGCAGCGCGTTATTGAGCAGATTGCCGCCGATGCTGCGCAGTTCGCTGGCCGAACCGCACAGTTGCAAGCCCGCCTCTACCGTCACTTCGATGGTATGGCGTCCGGCGTCGACCACGCGTGCCTCGGCGGCCATGCTCTGCAGCAGTGCCGATAGGTCCACTGGCTTCATCGGCGGGGCTTCGGGCGCGCTCTCGAGCTGCGCCAGCGTCAGCAGGTCAGCCACCAGATTCTGCATGCGCTGCATCTGTTTCTGCAGCAGCGGAAGGACATCGGGCAGGGCCATGGTCGCCTCGTCGCTGGGCAGTTCGGAGAGCGTCTCGACGAACCCGGAGACCACTGTGATGGGCGTTCGCAGTTCGTGCGAGACGTTGGCCACGAAGTCCCGTCGCATGCGCTCGACCTGCTCACGGTCGGACACATCGCGGCTGACGATCAGTTTCTGGGCGTCGCCGAACTCGACCACGGAGACTTGCAGCGCCAAGCCGCTCTGGTTCGTCGGGTGCATCAGCAGCGGCTCGTCAAAGACGGCGCGCGCCATGTAAGTGGCGAACAGGGGGTCGCGGACCAGATGGGTCAGCAGGTTGCCACGATCGCCGCGCGGATCAAGCCCGAAGTGGCGGGCCGCCAGGCGGTTGATCCACAAGATGCGCCGATCGCCGTCGATCGCCACGACACCGTCGGGGATGGCTTGCCCGGCGGCTTCGAAGCGATTCACCTCGGCTTCGAGCCGCGCCAGTGCGGCAGCATTCTGGCGCTTCTGCCGCGAGAGCAGCAGGTTGAACTCCTGCCACAGGGCATCGCTGGTGGGGGGGCGTTGTGAGGGGTCTTTGAGCCACCGGTACAGGCGGTCGATGCGCCGGGCTTGCAGTGCCAGCATGGTCACCAACGCCAGCAGGGCACCCGCCAAGGCTCCATCAGGCCCCGCACTGGCCGAACCAGCCAGTGCAGCACCGCCGGTCCAAAGAACCCCACTCAAGAGGGTGCCGGCCGAGGGCATGTTTCAGCAGGTCCCGCGCATGGCGGGGTCAGTCGGGGTTGGCCGAGAAGCGGTAGCCGGTGCCACGTACGGTTTGCACGAGGGCATCGAGATGGCTTGGTTCGAGCGCGGCGCGCAGCCGGCGGATGTGTACATCGACAGTACGTTCCTCGACAAAGACATGGTCACCCCAGACCTGATCGAGCAAGTGGCTGCGGGTGTGGACCCGCTCGGGGTGCGTCATCAGGAAATGTAACAGGCGGAACTCCGTCGGGCCCAGGCTCAATGGATTGCCATTGCCGCTCACCCGGTGGGTCTGCGGGTCGAGTCGCAAGCCGCCGGCCTCCACGACGTCGTCGGTCATCTGCGGCGCACGCCGGCGCAGGACCGCCTTGATGCGAGCCAGCAACTCACGCGGCGAGAAAGGCTTGGTCACGTAATCGTCAGCGCCCGCCTCAAGGCCGAGCACCTTGTCGCCTTCTTCAGCGCGCGCCGTGAGCATGATGATGGGGATGGTCCGTGTCCGCGCATCGGCGCGCAGACGGCGGGCGAGATCGAGTCCCGTCCCGCCAGGCAGCATCCAGTCCAACAACACCACGTCCGGCAGGGCATGTCGGACCAGCGAAAGTGCCTGCTCGGCGTCGCCGGCGCGCACCACAAGGTGCCCGGCGTGCTGCAGGTTGAAAGCGATCAATTCCTGGATCGCCGGTTCATCTTCGACAAGCAGGATGGTTGCGGCCATGGTGTGGGGCTGGCTCCGGTCGCCAAGATCTAGCGACGCGACAATATGACTTCAATGTTGCGGAAACATGAAAGTGCGTGCGTGTCGGCAAAACGGTCGTGCATGGCTTCCCTGCTACCATGCAGTGCATCATGACAAACCCAGACCCACGAACCACGCACTTCGGTTACCAGACGGTGGCCGAGGCCGAGAAGGCCGACCGTGTCCGCGCCGTATTCGCCTCCGTCGCTCGGCGCTACGACGTCATGAACGACGTGATGTCGTTCGGCTTGCATCGCGTCTGGAAGCGCATCGCGAGGGAACTCTCCGGTGTGCGGCGGGGTGATCGCGTGCTCGACGTGGCCGGCGGTTCGGGCGATCTGAGCCGGCTGTTTCGCGAGCGGGTTGGCCCGGAGGGCGAGGTCTTCCTCACCGACATCAACAGCGACATGCTGCGTGTCGGGCGCGACCGCATGATCGACGCCGGCATGCCCCTGCCGGCCATCCAGTGCGATGCCGAGCGGTTGCCTTTCCCCGATCGTTGGTTCGACTGCGTGATCGTTGCCTTCGGCTTGCGCAACATGACCCACAAGGATCGCGCTTTGGCCGAGATGCACCGGGTGCTCAAACCCGGCGGCCGCCTGCTGGTACTGGAGTTCTCCCGCGTCGCGGCGCCACTGCGGCCCCTTTACGACGCCTACTCGTTCCGCGTGTTGCCGTTGCTGGGGCAACGCATCGCTGGCGATGCCGAGAGCTACCGCTACCTCGCCGAATCCATCCGCATGCACCCGGATCAGGAGTCGCTGCGCCGGATGATGCTCGATGCCGGTTTTGGCCGCGTCGACTACTTCAACTTCACGGCCGGGGTCGTGGCCTTGCACCGTGGCGTGCGGACCGATTTGGCATGACGACCATGAGCGCCCCGCCCCTACTCGCCCCTGCCGCCGAGCGCCTCGCCGCAGCCTTGCGCCGCTCACCTCTCTACGCGCCGGTGCGGGAGCGGCTGCGCCCTTTCGCGGGCAAGACTCTGCGCATCGAGGTGGCTGGGCTCGGCATGGCCTTTGCGGTGGGCGACGACGGCGACCTGCATGTGGCCGATGGCGCCAGCCCCGATCTGCGCATGGATATTCCGCCCGATCGCCTGTTGCGGCGAGCAATGGGCGATGCCGGTGCCTTCGAAGGCCTTGCCTTCACGGGCGATGCCGCCTTGGCCCAGGCCCTGGCCGCCATCGCCCGCGATTTCTATTGGGATTGGCCCACGGCACTGGAATCGGTGCTGCCGCCGCCGGTCGCTGCGCCGCTGGGCCTGGTTGCGGCCCGTGTCCAGGCCACCCTGCGCGAGGTGGGTGAGCGCGCTGGCGAGCTCACCCGTGATTTCATCCACAACGAATCGGGGCTGGTCACGCCCGGCGAGATGAGCGCCTTCCTCGCCGGTGTGGACGAGTTGCGCGAGGCCGTTGACCGTTTGCAGGCCCGCATCGACCGCCTGCAGTCGCAGCGCTGATGCGCCTGCTCAGGCTGCTGCGCATCGTCCGCGTGGTCTGGGCCTACGGGCTCGACGACCTGCTGCTTCCACGCCGCTGGCGCTGGAGCGTCCGACTCGGTCGTCGCATCACACACACCCCGCGTGGCGTGCGCTTGCAACTCGCGCTCGAAAGCCTCGGCCCTATCTTCGTCAAGTTCGGCCAGGTGCTGTCGACCCGACGCGACCTTATCCCGACCGACGTCGCCGACCATCTGGCTTTGCTGCAGGACCGCGTGGCGCCTTTCCCGGGCGAGCAGGCCGTGGCGGTCCTCGAACGGGCCTACCGCAAGCCGCTCGATCAGGTGTTCGCCAGTTTCGAGGTACAACCGGTGGCCAGCGCCTCGGTGGCGCAGGTGCACTTTGCAGTGCTGCCTGATGGTCGCGAGGTGGCAGTCAAGATCCTGAGGCCGGGCATCGAGTCGGTCATCGCCAGCGACGTCGCGCTGATGTTCGTCATCGCCGGTCTGGTCGAGCGCATCTACCGCGATGGCAAGCGGCTCAAACCGCGTCAGATCGTGGCCGAGTTCGAGAAGCACATCGGTCAGGAACTCGACCTCATGTTCGAGGGCGCGAACGCCAGCCAGCTGCGGCGCAACTTCGAGAAGTCGAAATTGCTCTACGTCCCCGAGATCCACTGGGACTGGTGCGAACGCAATGTGCTGGTGATGCAACGCATGAGCGGCACACCGATCAGTCAGGTGGCCCGACTGCGCGAGAAGGGCATCAGCATCCCCAAACTGGCTCGGGAAGGCGTCGAGATCTTCTTCACCCAGGTGTTTCGCGACGGCTTCTTTCACGCCGACATGCACCCTGGCAACATCATGGTGCACGACGACGGCACCTACATCGCGCTCGACTTCGGCATCGTCGGCACCCTCTCCGAGGCCGACAAGAACTACCTCGCGCGTAACTTTCTCGCCTTTTTTCGGCGTGACTACCGCGGGGTCGCGCAGGCGCATGTCGAAGCCGGCTGGGTGCCCGCGAGTACCCGTGTCGATGAGTTCGAATCGGCGATCCGTGCCTGCTGCGAGCCGATCTTCGACCGTCCGCTCAAGGAGATCTCGTTCGGTCGCGTGCTGCTGCGTCTGTTCGAGACCTCCCGCCAGTTCCAGGTCGAGATCCAGCCGCAGCTGGTCCTGTTGCAGAAGACGCTGCTCAACATCGAAGGCCTCGGTCGCGACCTCGATCCCGATCTCGACCTTTGGGCCACCGCCAAGCCCTTGCTGGAGCGCTGGATGAGTGATCAGATCGGCTGGCGTGCCCTCCGCCGGCAGCTGGAGAACGAGGCCACCACCTGGGCCAAGACGCTGCCACAACTGCCGCGCCTCATGCATCAGACACTGGTGCGGCTGAACCCCGCCGATGCGAACGAGAGCCGCACGCCGATGCCGCTGCAGCGGGTCGAACGCTGGCTTGCCGCCGTGACCGTGCTGCTCGCGCTGTTGCTGGGCCTTGAGGCGTGGCGCTGGTTCTCTGGCTGAGGCTTGCTAGACTTGCGCCGTCGAAGTTGGCGCGGCACGCTGCGCTGACCACCCTCCGGAAGCTCTCATGCTGTTGACCTTTGTCGCGCTCTATCTGCTCGTCTCCATCGGTATCGGCCTGATGGCGGCGATGCGGGTGCGGAGCAGCAAGGATTTTGCCGTGGCGGGCCGTCACCTGCCGTTGCCAGTGGTCACCGCCACCGTGTTCGCCACCTGGTTCGGCGCCGAGGCCATCTTTGGTGTCTCCGCCACTTTTGCCACCGAGGGTTTGCGCGGCGTCGTGGCCGATCCGTTCGGCGCCTCGATGTGCCTCGTGTTGGCGGGCATCTTCTTCGCCCGCTATCTCTACCAGATGAACATCCTGACCCTGGGCGATTTCTTTCGCCTGCGTTACGGGCGCGGCGTCGAGGTGCTCACCACACTGGCGATCATGGCCTCCTATCTGGGCTGGGTGTCGGCGCAGATCAAGGCGCTGGGCTTGATCATCCATGTCGTCAGCGACGGGGCGGTCGATCAGGACACCGGCATGATCATCGGCACGCTCGTGGTGCTCACCTACACCACGCTGGGGGGGATGATGTCGGTGGCCATCCTCGATTTTGTGCAGATGGGGGTCATCCTCGGCGGGTTGCTGTTCATCGCTTGGCTGGTCTCGGCACAGACCGGTGGCGTGATGCCGGTCATCGAGCATGCCGGTAACGCTGGGCTGCTTGATTTCTTCCCGCCACCCGACCTCGCGCAGTGGCTCACTTTCCTCGCCGCGTGGATGACCATGATGTTGGGTTCGATCCCGCAGCAAGACGTGTTCCAGCGCATCACTTCGGCGCGCACCGCGCGCATCGCTCTGTGGGCGAGCGTCATCGGCGCCAGCATCTACTTCACTTTCACTTTCGTGCCGATGTTCATTGCCTACGCCGCCACACTCATCGATCCGGAGCGCTTCAACCAGCTGCTCGAGACCGACGCTCAACTTGTGTTGCCGAGCCTGGTCCTGAGCCACACGCCACTGTTCGCCCAAGCGATCTTCTTCGGCGCTGTGCTCTCGGCGATCATGGCGTGCTCCTCGGCCACTCTGCTCGCGCCGTCGGTCTCGTTCGCCGAGAACATCGTCCGCGGTTTCTTTCCCGAGATGTCCGATGGCACCTTCCTGCGGGTCATGCGTGTGACCATCGTGGTGTTCGCCGGCATTGTGCTGGCCTATGCCCTCAACGCCACGGTTTCGATCTTCCACATGGTCGAGAACGCCTACAAGGTCACGTTGGCTGGCGCCTTCGTGCCGCTGATCGCGGGGGCGATGTGGTCGCGTGCCACCACTCAGGGCGCCTATGCCGCCATCTTTCTCGGCATTGCGGCCTGGCTTTGCGTCGAGTTTCTGGTGGGCGATGATTTCATCATCCCCCCGCAGTTGGCCGGGCTCGGTATGAGCGTGGTCGGCATGTTGGCCGGGTCCTTGCTGCCTCAGGCGGTGCGCAGCCGGAGCGAGCATCTGGCTCGGCCTTCCCATCACCACACGGCGGGGCGGTCTGCCGACGCCGCGCCGATTCACCCTCATTGAGCCGCGCTGCCATGCATCCGAATCCCGCCCCAGCGCCTGCCGGCGATTGCCAATCCGCTCTTGAGCTGGTCCGACGCGGCAGCGAGGAGATCTTGGTCGAGGCCGAGCTGGTGGAGAAGCTCAAGAGTGGCCGCCCACTGCGGGTCAAAGCGGGTTTCGACCCGACCGCGCCCGACCTGCACCTGGGCCACACGGTTCTCATCAACAAATTGCGCCATTTCCAGGACCTCGGCCACCACGTGCTGTTCCTGATCGGCGATTTCACCGGGATGATCGGCGACCCGACCGGCAAGAATGTGACGCGCAAGCCGCTGACCCGGGAGGCGGTGGCCGAGAACGCCAAGACCTATCAGCGTCAGGTGTTCAAGATCCTCGACCCGGAGCGCACCGAGGTGGTGTTCAACGCCGACTGGATGAGCAAGCTGTCGGCTGCCGACATGATCGCCCTCGCGGCGCGGTCTACCGTGGCCCGCATGCTCGAGCGCGACGATTTCTCAAAGCGCTACGGGTCTGGTCAGCCGATCGCCATCCACGAGTTTCTCTATCCCTTGATCCAGGGTTACGACTCGGTGGCGCTCAAGAGCGACGTCGAGCTGGGTGGCACCGATCAGAAGTTCAACCTGCTGATGGGCCGCGAGTTGCAGAAGCAGATGGGCCAGAGCCCACAGGTGGTGCTGACCATGCCGATCCTCGAGGGGCTCGATGGCGTGCAGAAGATGAGCAAGTCGCTCGGCAACTACATCGGCATCGCTGATGCGCCCAACGACATGTTCGGCAAACTGATGAGCATCTCGGACGAACTCATGTGGCGCTACATGACCTTGTTGTCGTTTCGGCCACTCGCAGAGATCGAGGCCGATCGTCGCTCGGTGGCCGAAGGGCGCAACCCGCGCGACATCAAGGTGGCCTTTGCGCAGGAGATCATCACCCGCTTCCACGATCGCGCTGCGGCAGACGCGGCGCTCGCCGACTTCGAGTTGCGTTTCCGTGCCGGTGCCATCCCCGAGGACATCCCCGAAGTGACGCTGACGCTGGCGGGTGCGGCAGCGATGGGGGTGGCGCAGCTGCTCAAGCAGGCCGGCCTGGTCGAAAGCACCAGCGAGGCATACCGGCAGATCGCAGGCGGTGCAGTCAAGATCGATGGCGAGAAGGTCGGCACGCGCGAGGCCGAGATCGAGGGGCCGGCCACTGTGGTGGCGCAGGTGGGTAAGCGTCGCTTCGCACGCGTGACCCTCACCGCCTGAGCGACAGCTCGACCAGGTGCGCTGCTTGCGTGCGGCTCGTGGCTTGCAAGTGCTTGATCAAAAGGAGCGGCCGCAATCTCCTCCGGATTTTTGTGCATGGCTGTTGACGGGCCCGCAAGCAAAGCCGTATAGTTCGGCCTCTTCGCTGCACCGGCACACGCCGAGGCAGCCGCTCTTTAACAAAACAGACAACCGATAAGTGTGGGCGCCTGGTTGAGAAGCCTGACAAGACCGCAAGGTCTATAAGCTTCAAAATCGGTGCTCAAGCCCGGACCTCGTTACGCAACGGGGTCCAAAGCGAGAGCCCAAAAAAGATCGAACTGAAGAGTTTGATCCTGGCTCAGATTGAACGCTGGCGGCATGCTTTACACATGCAAGTCGAACGGATTCAGGGGGCTTGCTCCCTGAGTTAGTGGCGAACGGGTGAGTAATGCATCGGAACGTGCCCAGTTGTGGGGGATAACGTAGCGAAAGTTACGCTAATACCGCATACGACCTACGGGTGAAAGCGGGGGATCGCAAGACCTCGCGCAATTGGAGCGGCCGATGTCGGATTAGCTAGTTGGTGGGGTAAAGGCTCACCAAGGCGACGATCCGTAGCTGGTTTGAGAGAATGACCAGCCACACTGGGACTGAGACACGGCCCAGACTCCTACGGGAGGCAGCAGTGGGGAATCTTGGACAATGGGCGAAAGCCTGATCCAGCAATGCCGCGTGAGTGAAGAAGGCCTTCGGGTTGTAAAGCTCTTTCGGACGGGACGAAATGGCATCCGCCAATACCGGGTGTCGATGACGGTACCGTAAGAAGAAGCACCGGCTAACTACGTGCCAGCAGCCGCGGTAATACGTAGGGTGCGAGCGTTAATCGGAATTACTGGGCGTAAAGCGTGCGCAGGCGGTTCGTTAAGACAGATGTGAAATCCCCGGGCTTAACCTGGGAACTGCATTTGTGACTGGCGGACTAGAGTTCGGTAGAGGGGGGTGGAATTCCACGTGTAGCAGTGAAATGCGTAGAGATGTGGAGGAACACCGATGGCGAAGGCAGCCCCCTGGGCCTGAACTGACGCTCATGCACGAAAGCGTGGGGAGCAAACAGGATTAGATACCCTGGTAGTCCACGCCCTAAACGATGTCGACTAGTTGTTGGGAGAGAAATCTTTCAGTAACGTAGCTAACGCGTGAAGTCGACCGCCTGGGGAGTACGGCCGCAAGGTTAAAACTCAAAGGAATTGACGGGGGCCCGCACAAGCGGTGGATGATGTGGATTAATTCGATGCAACGCGAAAAACCTTACCTACCCTTGACATGCCAGGAACTTTCCAGAGATGGATGGGTGCCCGAAAGGGAGCCTGGACACAGGTGCTGCATGGCTGTCGTCAGCTCGTGTCGTGAGATGTTGGGTTAAGTCCCGCAACGAGCGCAACCCTTGTCACTAGTTGCCATCATTTAGTTGGGCACTTTAGTGAGACTGCCGGTGACAAACCGGAGGAAGGTGGGGATGACGTCAAGTCCTCATGGCCCTTATGGGTAGGGCTTCACACGTCATACAATGGTCGGTACAGAGGGTCGCCAACCCGCGAGGGGGAGCTAATCTCAGAAAGCCGATCGTAGTCCGGATTGCAGTCTGCAACTCGACTGCATGAAGTCGGAATCGCTAGTAATCGCGGATCAGAATGTCGCGGTGAATACGTTCCCGGGCCTTGTACACACCGCCCGTCACACCATGGGAGTTGGTTGCACCAGAAGTGGTTAGCCTAACCGCAAGGAGGGCGATCACCACGGTGTGGTCAATGACTGGGGTGAAGTCGTAACAAGGTAGCCGTATCGGAAGGTGCGGCTGGATCACCTCCTTTCAAGAGATCAGGTTCCAACCTTGCGTCCACACTTATCGGTTGTTGTTTGTTAGCGTCAGTTTCAGTGGTACTGGCTCGGCACGTATGGCCAAGTGCCAATACGGGTCTGTAGCTCAGTCGGTTAGAGCACCGTCTTGATAAGGCGGGGGTCGTTGGTTCGAATCCAACCAGACCCACCACCATCGCAGCTATTTGTTTTTACGGGGGTGTAGCTCAGCTGGGAGAGCACCTGCTTTGCAAGCAGGGGGTCATCGGTTCGATCCCGTTCACCTCCACCAGATTTGCAGTTTCAACAGTTTGCAGTAGTTGTATGTTGTATCGGCTGCTCGTTCTTTAACAATTTGATCTTCGCGTGATACCAATATGATGAGTATTGGATATCACCAGTTTTGTGATTGTTTGAATCACATAACTCTCAAGTATGCGCGTGTAGTTATATTCATCGGCAAAGTTGTAAATTGATCTATAACTGGCCAGCTAGCCAAATAAATCGGTGATTCGTCACCAAAGTTATAGAGTCAAGTGAATAAGTGCATATCGTGGATGCCTTGGCGAATACAGGCGACGAAGGACGTTGTAGGCTGCGATAAGCCTCGGGGAGCTGCCAAACAAGCTTTGATCCGAGGATTTCCGAATGGGGAAACCCACCCGCAAGGGTATCCCGTGCTGAATACATAGGCACGTGGAAGCGAACCCGGTGAACTGAAACATCTAAGTAGCCGGAGGAAAAGACATCAACCGAGATTCCGAAAGTAGTGGCGAGCGAAATTGGAACAGCCTGGAAGTTTTAGCACCTTAGTTAACAGAACGCTCTGGAAAGTGCGGCCATAGTGGGT
>CAMDGF010000003.1 GCA_945897555.1 Klebsiella pneumoniae
CTTCTCGCTCCTGCTCACTGCGTTCGAAAGTCGCAGCGAAGAGCTTTCCCGATGCGCCCCGCCAGCGGCGCTCAGCGCAGCACCCACAACCGCCACGGGGCGGCCCCCGTCCGGTGGTCTTTCCGAAGCGACTTCCGAGCGCAGCGAGACGAGCGAGGAAAGTCACCACCGGAGGCAGTGGGCCGCCTGGCACCCCGCGCTAGGTAGTGGGCCGCCACCCACCCCGCCCAAGGCAGTGGGCCGTCAGCCTCCGGTTCTGCCCTCTGTTCGCCGGGGGGCCTACAATCGACCTGTATCCACCGCGTCGCCGACACTGCGATCAAACCCATGACACCCGGCCTGCTGTCGGTCCTGCTGCTGCTTGCCGGCGCCGTGATGGCGGTGGTGGCGGTTCGCACACTGCACCTGCCGGCGCTGTTCGGCTATGTGTTGGTCGGCGTGGTGCTGGGCCCCAACGCGCTCGGCTGGGTGCAGGAGTCGCATCAGACCGAGACGCTCGCCGAGTTCGGCATCGTCTTCCTGATGTTCACACTCGGGCTGGAGTTCAGCCTGCCACGGTTGCGCGCGATGCGCGGCTTGGTGTTTGGCGTCGGTGGCCTGCAGGTGATGCTCACATCGTCGCTGGTGTTGCTTGCCGGACTCGCTTTCGGGCTGGACTGGCGCTCAGGTCTGGTGCTGGGGGGTGCACTGGCGATGTCGTCGACGGCGATGGTCGGCAAGTTGTTGGTCGAGCGCGGCGAACTCGAGACGCTGCACGGCCGCCTGGTGATGGGCGTTTTGCTGTTCCAGGATCTCGCCGTGGTGCCGTTGCTCATCCTCATTCCGGCGCTGGCCGGCGATGGTGCCGACCTGCTTTCGACCCTCGGCATGGCTCTGTTGAAAGGGGTGGCAGTGCTGGCGGTGATCATCGCGCTGGGCCCCCAGCTCACCCGCCGCTGGTTTCACATGGTGGCGCTGCGGCAGTCCGATGAACTGTTCATGCTCAATGTGCTGCTCACCACCCTCGCGCTGGCCGCGCTCACCGAGGCGGCCGGCCTGTCGGCGGCGCTGGGCGCCTTCCTGGCCGGGATGCTCATCTCTGAGACCGAGTATCGCTATCAGGTGGAGGCCGACATCAGGCCCTTCCGCGACATCCTGCTAGGGCTTTTCTTTGTCACCGTCGGCATGCACCTCAACGTGCTGGCGGTGCTTGCCAGCTGGCAGGAGATCCTCGCCCTCACCGCGCTGCTCATGCTCGTCAAGGCGGTGCTCGCCATGCTGGCCGCACGTACAGCAAGTGCCGACCGGCTCGGCGTGGCGCGTACCGGGCTCTACCTGGCGCAGGCCGGCGAGTTCGCGCTGGTGCTGCTCTCGCTGGCCGAGCAAGCGGGCGTTCTTGAGGACCGGGCTCTTGCCGTGACGCTGCCAGCCGTGATCCTGTCGATGCTGGCGACTCCAGTGCTGATCAGCCGAAGCCCTCGCCTGCTGCGACGGATGAGTGGCAGCGAGTGGATGAACAAGGCGCTCGAACTCACACAGATCGCCGTGCGCTCGATGGGCTCCGAGCATCACGTGGTCATCTGTGGCTATGGCCGCACCGGGCAGCAACTGGCACGCGTGCTGGCCCGAGATGGTGTGGGTTTCATCGCACTCGATACCGATCCGCAGCATGTGCAGAGCGCTACCGCCACCGGCGAGACCGTGGTGTTCGGCGATGCTGCCCGGCGCGAGGTGCTACAGGCAGCTGGCATCCAGCGTGCCAAGGCGCTGGTCATCACCTTCGCCGATACGCGGGTGGCCTTGGCGGTGCTGGCCCAGACGCAGACGCTGCGCCCGGACCTGCCGGTGCTGGTGCGCACCCGGGATGATGCCGATATCGAACAGTTACGGGCTGCCGGGGCCACGGAGGTGGTGGCAGAAGTGATGGAGGCCAGCGTGATGCTCGCCAGCCAGACGCTGATGCTGGCCGGGGTGCCCCTCAACCGGGTGCTGCGCGAGATGCGCGAGATGCGCGAGCAGCGTTACGAGCTGTTCCGCGGGTTCTTTCATGGCATCACCGACGACGATGACGGCGATGCGCCGCGACTGCAGGCGCTGCAATTGCCGCCGGTGGCGCGGGCGGTCGGCCGCACGCTGGGCAATTGTGGGCTCGACGGCAGCGGCGTGGTGATCAAGGCGGTTCGCCGCGGCCCCGGGCCGGCACTCGCCGCGGCCCCCGATCTGCGCTTCGAGGCGGGCGACACGCTGGTGCTGCTCGGAACACCCGAGCAACTTGCCGCTGCCGAGCTGGTCCTGATCTGACATCCAGCAAGCGGCAGGCAGGGCCGACCCTGCTGTTAGAATCTGCGCCTGTCACTGTATCCACCGGAGATCCGCTGATGCCGGGCGACCACCTGGTCGAGATCCGCAACCTCGAATTCGCCTATGGTGCCCGCAAGATCCTCACCGGCATCGACATGACCATGGAGCGTGGTCAGGTGGTGGCGATCATGGGCGGCTCGGGTTGTGGCAAGACCACGCTGCTCAAGCTCATCAGCGGCATGCTCCGGCCCACCTCCGGCGAGGTGCTGGTCAAGGGGGATGCAGTGCACCGGATGGACACCGCGGGCCTGGCGCGACATCGCCGCAAGCTCGGCGTGCTGTTCCAGTTCGGTGCACTCTTCACGGATCTGTCGGTGTTCGACAACGTCGCTTTCCCGCTGCGCGAGCACACCGACTTGCCGGAAACGCTGATCCGCGATCTGGTTCTGCTCAAGCTGCATTCGGTGGGTCTGCGGGCGGCCCACACGCTCATGCCGCACCAGCTCTCCGGTGGCATGGCGCGGCGCGTCGCGTTGGCGCGAGCCATCGCGCTCGATCCGGCGCTGGTGTTGTTCGATGAGCCCTTCACCGGCCTCGACCCGATCTCGCTCACCGTCACCGGCAATCTCATCCGCCGTCTCACCGACACCTTGGGCATGACCTCGGTCGTCGTCACCCACGATGTCGCTGAGTCGCTCAAGATCGTTGACAAGGTGTTCTTCATCGCCGACGGGCGCATCGCCGCCTCCGGCACCCCCGACGAGGTGCGCCACACCACCGATCCTTTCGTCCATCAGTTCATTTACGGCGAAGAGGACGGCCCGATGCGCTTCCACTTCCCGGGCGGCTCGATGGCGTCGGACTTCGGTCTGGAGCAGACCCGTGCTTAAGCATCTGCTCGCTGGCTTCTCGCACGTCGGGCGTCGGGTCATCGACGGCACTTGGCGGCTCGGATATGCCGCCCGCTTCCTGCTCCTGCTGTTGCTGCGCTCTGGGCTCAGCTTTACGCGCTTCGGGCTGGTGGTGCGCAAGGTCTACTTCAGCGGTGTCCTTTCGCTGATCATCATCATCGTCAGCGGGCTGTTCGTCGGCATGGTGCTCGGCTTGCAGGGCTACGAGACGCTGGTGCGCTACGGTTCGGCCGAGGCGCTCGGCACGCTGGTGGCGCTGTCGCTGGTGCGCGAGCTCGGCCCGGTGGTGTCGGCACTGCTGTTTGCCAGCCGCGCCGGCAGCGCCATCACTGCCGAGATCGGTCTGATGAAGGCCACCGAGCAGCTATCGGCCATGGAGGTGATGGCGGTCGATCCCATCGCTCGTGTGGTCGGCCCGCACTTCTGGGGCGCGGTCATCTCCCTGCCACTGCTCGCCTCGCTGTTCTCGGCGGTCGGCGTGTTCGGCGGCTACCTGATCGGCGTGGTGCTGATCGGCGTTGACGATGGCGCTTTCTGGAGCCAGATGCAGGCCGCGGTAGACTTCCGCCACGACATCCTCAACGGCATCATCAAGAGCGCCGTGTTCGGTGTCGCAGTGGCTGCCATCGCCACTTTTGAGGGTTACGATGCGCCACCCACGGCAGAGGGGGTGAGCGGCGCGACCACCCGTACCGTGGTCACGTCGGCGCTGGCCATCCTTGCGCTCGATTTCGTCCTCACATCATTCATGTTCACCGGGTTATGAACCCTTAGCGAGACCGTCATGAACAGAACTCTCATGGACCTCTGGGTCGGTATCTTTGTGGTGGCTGGGCTCGGCGCCATCCTCGTGTTGGCGCTGCGCGTGGGTAACGCCAGTGCCACTTTCGATGTCTCCGACACCTACACCGTCTACGGCGACTTCGAGAACATCGGCGGGCTCAAGGTGAGGGCGCCGGTCAAGAGCGCCGGCGTGGTGGTCGGGCGCGTCGCCAACATCCAGCTCAACCGCGAGACCTACAAGGCGCGGGCGACCCTCGCCATCGACAAGCGTTACGTGTTTCCGGCCGACACCTCGGCTTCGATCCTCACCGCCGGGCTGCTCGGAGAGCAATACATCGGCTTCGATGCAGGCGCCGACGCCGACAACCTCGCCCAGGGTTCGGTGCTCCAGATCACGCAGTCGGCCATCGTGCTCGAGAAGCTCATCAGCCAGTTCCTCTACAACAAGGCCGCCGAAGGTGCGGCCGATGGCAAGTAGTCACCGCGGAGACCTCATGAACACCTTTTCCAGCTTGTTGCTGACGTTCGGCCTGCTGCTGCTTGGCGCGGCGCCCCTGCACGCCGCCAACGACCCCGATCTCGCCCCCCATGTGGTCGCCAAGCGCGCCAGTGAGGACGTCCTCACCGCTCTGGCCAAGGACCCGAGTATCAGCAAGGACAAAGCGCGTTCACTGGCCTTCATCGACGACAAGATCCTGCCCTTCTTCGATTTCCAGTCCATGACTCGCCTTGCCGTGGGCCGCGCCTGGCGCGACGCATCGCCGGAGCAGCAGGCGCGCCTCTCGCAAGAGTTCCGCACGCTGCTGGTGCGGACCTATGCGGCGTCGCTCGACACCCTGCGCAGTGCCGAGATCGACTTTCGGCCTGTCACTGTGGGCCCCAACGACAAGCGCGCGGTGGTGAAGGGCTTGGTCAAGCGCCCCGGCATGCAGCCACTGACCATGGAGATGGCGGTCGAGCGGCAGCCTGATGGCTGGCGCGTGATCGACGTTGCCATCGAGAACCTGAGTCTGGTGACCAACTACCGCAGCGAGTTCAGCCTGATCGTGCAACGCGAGGGTCTGAACGGTTTGGTCAAGAACCTGGCTGAACGCAACGCGCCGCGTGAGGCGTCCAGCGCAGCCAAGTGACGGCCGACCGGTGAGCGTGACGCCCCTCAAGTTGTCCGAGTCGCTCACGGTCGATGAGGCCGCGACGACCCTCCGCGCGGCCTTGGCGGCGATCGACGCCGGTTGTCGGGAGGTCGATATCGGCGGTCTGCAGACCGTCGATTCGTCGGCCGTGGCCACCCTGCTGGCGATCCGTCGCTACGCGCTGCAACGGGGTGTCGATCTGCACATCACGGCCCCGCCCGTGGCGCTGGCCGGCCTGATCGGCCTCTACGAGGTGGGCGAGCTGCTTGGTGTGGCGGTGCGGTGAGCGTTCCGGCCGTCGATGTCCGGCAGCTGGTGCGCGTGTATGGCACCCTGCGCGCGCTCGATGGCATCGATCTGCAGGTGGAGCAAGGGGAGTTCTTCGCCCTGCTTGGCCCCAACGGTGCGGGCAAGACTACACTCATCAACACCCTCGCCGGCCTGACGCGGCCGACTTCGGGCGAAGTGCGCGTGATGGGCGTTGATGTGTTGCGTGATGGCCCGGCAGCACGCCGGCGACTCGGCGTGGTGCCACAGGAGCTGGTGTTCGACCCGTTCTTCAGCGTGCGCGAGACGCTGCGCATCCAGTCGGGTTACTTTGGCCTGCGCAACAACGACCGCTGGATCGACGAACTGCTAGCCGCTCTCGAACTGACGGAGAAGGCCGACACCAACATGCGGCGTTTGTCCGGCGGCATGAAGCGGCGGGTGTTGGTGGGGCAGGCGCTGGTGCACCGGCCACCGGTGATCATCCTTGATGAGCCCACCGCTGGCGTCGATGTCGCGCTGCGGCAGGGCCTCTGGACGCTGATGCGCCGCCTCAATCGAGAGGGCCACACCATCATCCTCACCACGCATTACCTTGAGGAAGCCGAAGAGCTGTGCGGCCGGGTGGCCATGCTCAAGCAAGGTCGGCTGGTGGCGTTGGAGAGCACCTCGCATCTGCTCGCCCGTCATGCCCAGCGTACGCTCTGGCTGCGGCTGGCTGATCCGGGCCGGCTGCCCCCGGCGGTGGCGGCGCGTTTCACTGCCGAGGGCGAGGGTTGGGTCACCGGTCTTGAGGACCTCGTCGAGGTCGAGGCGCTGCTGGCCGGCGTCCGCGATGCTGGCGCCGGCTTGGAAGACATGGAGCTGCGCCGCGCCGACCTCGAGCAGGTGTTTCTGCACCTCACTGAAAGCGCCTGAGGGGCACGCCATGACAGCCAGCGGTAATCTGCTCATCGTCTCAGCGCCCTCGGGTGCGGGCAAGACGACGCTGGTCAAGGCATTGCTTGCCGGCGACGCGCAGGTGGGTTACTCGGTGTCGTGCACCACTCGCTCGCCACGCACGGGTGAGCGCGAGGGTGTCGACTACTTCTTTATCGACGACGAGGCATTCCGCCGCCGCATCGCCGCCGGTGAGTTCCTTGAGCATGCTGAGGTGCACGGTCACCGTTATGGCACGCTGCGCAGCTGGATCGATGCCCAGTTGCAAGCCGACCGCGACGTCGTGCTCGACATCGACACGCAGGGTGCCGCGCAGGTGCGCGCGCTGATGCCGGAGGCGGTGAGCATCTTCATCTTGCCGCCCTCGCTGGCCGAGCTCGAGAGCCGCCTGCGTGCGCGCGGCACCGACACCGACGCCGTCATCGAGCGCCGTCTGGCCGCCGCCCGGGCCGAGATCGCGCGCGCTGGCGAGTACGATTATGTTATAGTCAACAAAGACTTGGACACCGCCATCGCCGATCTCGCGGCGGTTGTCAGGGCGAGCCGGCTGCGCCATGCGCGGCAGGCGGTGCGCCATGTAGATCTGCTTGGGGCGGTGCGCGAGCAGCCCTGAGCCGCCCCAGACTCACCCGCCGCCTCGGCGTCATCCCTTTTCGAACCTGCCAGGAGACACCCATGGCCCGCATCACCGTCGACGATTGCCTGCACGCCATCCCCAACCGTTTCGAGCTCACCCTCGTCGCCACGCAGCGTGCGCGCCAGCTTGCCAATGGCGCCGACACCCAGCTTCCGCCCAGTCGCGACAAGGCCACTGTGATAGCGCTGCGCGAGGTGGCTGCTGGCCTCGTGGGCCGCGAGCTGCTCAATCGCGGCATCTAGCTGCCGCCTTTCCGCCTCGGGCCTGCCGGCGCCGAGGCCATGCGGGTGAGTCCGGTCGCGTGTAATCTGGTGGTCACGTCACTCGACTACGCAGCGCTTACGCCGTATGACCGCCTTTGCCAAAGCCGAACGCCGTTCCCCGGACCTGGACGAGGTCGATCCAGCCGAGGTGTTTCGTGCCTTTGTCGAGCGCTCGGGTGGGTATCTCAAGGGGCCGGATCGGGAGTTGCTGGCGCACGCTTTCGAGTGCGCGCGTGACGCCCACAGCGGTCAGTACCGTGCCAGCGGCGAGCCTTACATCACGCATCCCATCGCCGTTGCCGAGCTGCTCACGCAATGGCACCTCGACGCCCACGCACTGTCGGCAGCATTGCTGCACGACGTCGTCGAGGACACCGGGGTCGACATCGCCGAGATCGGCACGCGTTTTGGCGACAAGGTTGCGCACCTGGTCGAGGGCGTCTCCAAGCTCGACCGCATGCACTTCGCCTCGCGCGAGCAGGCGCAGGCGGAGAACTTCCGCAAGATGCTGCTGGCGATGTCGCGCGACGTGCGCGTCATCCTCATCAAGCTCGCCGATCGCCTGCACAACATGCGCACGCTGGGGGCGGTCAAGCCTGACAAGGCGCGCCGGGTGTCGGCCGAGACGCTCGAGATCTACGCACCGATCGCCCGCCGCCTGGGGCTTGCGCGGCTGGTCGACGAACTCGAGGACCTGTCGTTCCGGCACCTCTACCCCGATCGCTACCGGGTACTGGACAACGAACTGGCGAAGATGCGGGGGCGGCGCCGAGAGGTCTTGCAGCGCTTGTCCGATGAGGTCATCGCCCGCCTCGGGGAGTACGGCGTCGAGGGGGAGGTCAAGGGCCGCGAAAAGACCCTCTACAGCATCTATCGCAAGATGGTGGAGAAGCACCTGTCGTTCTCGCAGGTGATGGATATCTACGCGCTGCGCGTGATCATGCGCGATCAGCCCACTTGCTACCTTGCCCTCGGTGCGCTGCATTCGCTCTACAAGCCGATCCATGGCAAGTTCAAGGATTACATCGCCATTCCTAAGGCCAACGGTTATCAGTCTTTGCACACCACACTGTTCGGGCCCTTCGGCAATCCGGTGGAGATCCAGATCCGCACGCAGGAGATGCATCGCTTTGCCGAGACCGGGGTGGCCTCACACTGGCTCTACCGCAAGCCCGAGTCAGCCATCTCCGATATCCAGCTCTCCACCACCCGCTGGCTGCAGAACCTCATCGAGACGCAGGCGGACAGTCCGGATGCAGGTGAATTCCTCGAGCAGCTCAAGGTCGATCTGTTCCCCGGCGAGGTCTACGTGTTCACGCCAGCCGGCAAGATCCTGGCGCTGCCGCGCGGCGCCACGGTGGTCGATTTCGCCTACGCCGTCCATACCGACATCGGCGACCGCTGCATCGCCGCGCGCGTCAATGACGAGCCTGCACCGTTGCGTACCGAGCTGCGCAACGGTGACCGCGTCGAGGTGGTCACCGCACCCAATGCCAGCCCCAACCCGCGCTGGCTGAGCTTTGTGGTGAGCGGTAAGGCGCGTCACCAGATCCGGCACTTCCTGCGCACGCTCAAGCTCGAGGAGTCGGTCTCGCTCGGTGAGCGTCTACTCGATCAGGCGCTCAACGCCTTCCACCATCACATCGGCGAGGTCAACGCCCGCCAGTGGCAGCAACTTGCGCATCAGATGCATCTGGCTGGGCGCGACGAGTTGCTCGTTGAGGTCGGCACCGGCAAGCGGCAGGCGCTGGAGGTGGCACGTAGCCTGCTGCGTCTCGAGGACGCCGACGGTGGTACGCAGGCCGTTGGCGCCCTCACGGTGCACGGCCGTGAGGCAGGCGCCATCGAGTACGCGAGTTGCTGCCAGCCTGTGCCAGGCGATCCCATCATCGGCCTCATCGACCGCGGGCGGGGCCTGGTGGTGCACACCCATGATTGCCCGGCGGTGCGCCGCAAGCGCCGGCGCACTGGCACTTCGCGCTGGGTCGACGTGGAGTGGGACGCGCACATGGAGGGGCTGTTCCCTGTCACTTTGCGCGTAGTGAGTGCGCACAAGCCTGGGGTGCTGGCGGAGCTCGCCAAGGCCATCGCCGAAGCCGAATCCAACATCTCTGGCGTGTCGGTCGATGAGGCCGACACGGGCAGCGCCTACACCACAGTGCGCTTTACCATCGAGGTGGCCAATCGCGTACAGCTGGCCAGCGTCATGCGCAATCTGCGCAAGCGCCCGGAAGTGGTGCGGCTCGCCCGCACCCGCAACGCCCACGGGTGAGGCCACCACAGCAGCTTTTTAAGAGTGGTATGCGCCGCCCTCGCGCGTGTCCTTCACCAGCACCAAGCCGATCACAAAGGTCATCACCGCGACGATGATCGGGTACCACAGGCCCTTGTAGATGTCGCCGGTCGCCGCCACGATGGCGAAGCTGGTGGCCGGCAAAAAGCCACCGAACCAGCCGTTGCCGATGTGGTACGGCAGGCTCATCGAGGTGTAGCGGATGCGCGCCGGGAACAGCTCCACCAGCAACGCGGCGATCGGCCCGTAGACCATGGTCACGTAGAACACCATGAGGAACAGGATGCCGATGATCAGCGGCTTGTTCATGCTGGCCGGGTCAGCCTTGCCGGGGTAGTTGGCAGCCTGCAGCGCGGCGCCCATCTCGGCCTTGAAGCGGTCGGCCTCCCCCTTGGCGTTGTCGGCTTGGCCGTCGTAGGACTTCACCACCGTCTCGCCGACCCGCACTTCGGCCAGCGCGCCAGGCTCAGCCGGCTGGTTCTGGTAGCTGATGCCGTTCTTCGCGAGGAATTCCTTTGCCACGTCGCAACTGCTGGTGAACTTGGCGGTGCCTGTGGGGTTGAACTGCAGCGAGCATTGCGCCGGGTCGGCATGCACAGCGACCGGGCTCTGCTGCTGGGCATCCGCCAGCGCCGGGTTGGCGGCGTGCATCAGCGCGCCGAACAGGGGGAAGTAGGTGAGGGCGGCTATGAGGCAGCCGCTGAGAATGATCGGCTTGCGGCCGATCTTGTCGGAGAGCCAGCCAAAGAACACAAAGAACGGCGTGGCCAGGATGAGTGAGGTGGCGACCATGATGTTGGCGGTCGGGCTATCCACCTTGGCCATCTTCTCGAGGAAAAAGAGGGCATAGAACTGGCCCGTGTACCAGACCACACCCTGGCCGGCGGCGGCGCCAAACAAGGCGATCAGCACCACCTTGAGATTGCGCCACTGGCCAAAGGATTCGGCGAGTGGGTTCTTGGAGCCCTTACCCTCGGCCTTCATGCGCTGAAAGACCGGTGATTCGGCCAGCTGCAGGCGGATCCACAGTGAGATCAGCAGCAGCAGGACCGACACGAGGTAAGGCACGCGCCAGCCCCAATCCTTGAAAGCATCCTCGCCGAGGTAGGTCCTGGTGCCCAGGATCACCAGCAGCGCGAGCATCAAACCGCCGGTGGCGGTGGTCTGGATCCAGCTGGTGTAAAAGCCGCGTTTGCCATCGGGGGCGTGTTCGGCCACGTAGGTGGCAGCGCCGCCGTACTCACCACCCAGCGCGAGCCCCTGCAGCAGGCGCAATGTGATGAGGATGATCGGTGCGGCGATACCGATGCTGTGGTAACTCGGCAGCAGGCCGACGAGAAAGGTCGACGCGCCCATCAAAAGTATCGTGATGAGAAAGGTGTGCTTGCGGCCCACCATATCGCCGAGGCGGCCGAACACGATGGCGCCAAAAGGGCGCACGGCAAAGCCGGCGGCAAAGGCGAGCAGCGTGAAGATGGTCTTGGTCGACGCATCCAGCGGCGTGAAGAACTGGTCGGCGATGATCAGCGCCATCACTCCGAACAGGTAGAAGTCGTACCACTCAAAGACCGTACCCAGTGCGGAGGCAAAGATGACCTTCTTCTCCTCGCTGCTCATCGGGTGATGCTGCGCCATGCCGCCTCCATCCTTCTTGTTGTCGTGGCCACCCGCCGAGCAGCGCAGCTATTGTCCGTAACGCCACGGCATGCGTCCAGTTGCCCCTTGATGCCGCCGGCTGCCCGAGCTGACAGGCTGTTCTTGCGGCATTTGGCGGAGACAGTAACAATTTTGTTATGAGCGTTGCGTAGTTTGCATCCACGCTGCGGTGAGTCTGTTCAATCTGTTGCTGAGGTGCCCTCGAGTGCTTTCCAAATTCCTTCTGCGTCTCTCCTTCCCGCGCAAGTTCGCCTTCATCGGCGCTTCGGCGCTGTTCCTGGTGGTCGGCCTGATCGGGCAGATCAGCGTGCTGATCTGGGATGACGTTGATTTCACTCGACGCGAGCAGGCCGGTCTCGAGTACCTGCAGACCGTGATCCCGGTGATCACAGGCGTGCAAGCGCATCGGCAGCGCGCCCTCGATGCGATCGCGGATGCCTCCAAGAAGAGCGCGTTGACAGAGACCCAGCAGGGCCTGGGCAAGGCGGTCGCTGCAGCACGCGAAGCGGGCGCGCAGGCCGACCGCCTGTTCGATACCGCCAACGTTGCGCGACTTTTGCTGGAGCGGACCGAGCAGATCAATGCAGCCCCGCCGACCGATGCAGAGCAGGTGCGCGGTGATCACGATCGGCTTGCTGCAGACTGGATGGAGTTTGTGCAGATCGTCGCCAACCGCAGCAACCTCACCCTCGACCCCGAGTTTCCGACCTACTACGGTCAGGATATGGCTTTGGTCCGCCTGCTGCCGCTGCTCGAGACTGTCGCACAGGCACGCATCGATGGCCTCGAAGGCATCGCTCGCAAGGCGTTCACGCTAGATGTCCGCGTGGGCCTGCTCAACGCGCGTTCGACCGCGCAGCAGGCCGTGCGCGACCTGCGTGTCGGGCTCGCAGGTGCGCGCCAGTTGCCTGGCATCGATGGCGCCCAGCTGAATGCCGAGCTCGCCGACATCGAACTGGGCGTCGATGTCTTGGGCGAGTCCATCCAGCAGGTCGCGCTCGAAGGCAATCTGGAGCACTCGGGCCAGGCTTTCGCCGACGAATCAGACAACCTCTACAAGGCCGTGAATCAGGTGATCCTGCCGCTGATGGCGTCGGTCGATGCGGGCCTTGAGCAGCGGATCCGCGGCGGGATGCGGGATATTGCCGTCGCACTCTCCGCCAGCTTGCTGGTGGGCCTCGCCGTGGTCTACCTCTTCTGGCTGATCAGCCACCAGATCTCGACTGGCGCGCGCCAGATCGGTGACGCCAGCAGCGAGTTGGCTCGGGGCGATTGCACGGTGCGAGTCGATTTCGCCAGCGGCGACGAACTCGGCGCCATCGCGCGACGCTTCAACCGCATCGCCGAGAGCTTCTCCGCGCTGCTCAACAACGTCCAGCGCAAGTCGGCCGATGTCGCCCAGGCGGCAGACAACATTGCTGCAGCTGCCGCCGGTTCGAGCCGCTCGGCCCGCGACGAGAGCGAGGCTGCGTCGGCCATCGCAGCAGCTGTTGAGGAGATGACCAACAGCCTCGGCGAGACTGCCCGGCTCACCGAGCAGGCGGCGGACCGCTCGCGCGAATCCGGCCGGCTTGCCAACGATGGCCAGACCATCGCCAACAGCGCGTCGCAGGAGATCCTCAAGGTCGCTGATCGCGTGCGCGATTCGGCCAAGCGCATCGAGCAACTCGACGCCCGCTCGGCAGACATCGATGCCATCGTCAACACCATCCACAAACTGGCCGAACAGACCAACCTGCTCGCGCTCAACGCTGCCATCGAAGCCGCGCGCGCAGGCGATGCGGGACGCGGCTTCGCGGTGGTTGCAGACGAGGTGCGCAGCCTCGCTGAGCGCACCCGTGAGGCCACCCGTGCCATTGGCGAGATCGTCGAGTCCATTCAGGCGGACGTGCGTTCGGCTTCGTCAGACATCTTCGAGTGCACCGAGCGGGTGAATGCCACGGTGAACCTTGCCGGCGAAGTGTCTACTGCACTGCAGCGCATCCAGGATTCAGCACAGGTCACTCTGAGTGAGGTGGCGGGTATCGAGGCTGCCACCCGCGAGCAGAGCGTCGCCTCGCAAGAGATCGCCAAGAGCATCTCCAATATCGCCGAGATGATCGAGGAGACGAGCGTCGGGGCCGAGCAGAGCGCGCAGGTGGCGGAGTCGATGCGAGCGCTCGCTGCAGACCTGAAGGGCGCTGTCAGCCAGTTCAAGGCCTGAAGGCCGGGCTCGGCCCGGTGTCATGTAACTGCAGGCTTCTTTACACCGATGTGTAGCAATCGGAGGCTAAGCTTATTCATTCGGATGAAATCCGAACGTCTTTGTTTGGCTAGGAAAGGCTCATGACCCGTCTCACTGACCCCCAAAACATCGCCGAGGACGCCTACCGGTTCCGTACCGAGCTCGACCGGCGAGACATCATCTCCTCCTACAGCGGCCCGCTCACCGACGACATCCTTTCGAGTCTCGGCAATTCCCTTCGCACCAAGATGGAGTTCGACGAGACCGACCGCAAGGTGGCGCGCAGCGTCTTTTCGGCGCTGGTCGAGCAGGCACAGAACATTATGCGCTACTCGGCCGAGACCCAGGCGCCGCCTGAAGGCGTCGAGCTGTCCGGCAAGTCGCCTGAGGACGCCTCCCTGCGCTTTGGCATGGTCGTCATCGGGCACCTCGAGCTGGGTCCCTACTACGTCAGCTGCTCTAACGTCATCGACGACGCGACGGTGCCCCGTCTGCGCGAAATCATCGCCTCGCTGCAGGGCAAAGAACGCAAGGAACTCAACGCGATGATGAAGGAGCAATTGCATGACGGCCCGCCAGAAGGGTCGAAGGGCGCCGGGGTGGGCTGGATCACCATCGCCCGTGAAGCTTCGGGCGGTTTCGAGTTCGATTTCTTTCCCATCCTTGGCACCGACAAGAGTTATTTCACTTTCAAGGCCTACTTCAAGTGATCACCATGACCAATATCTTCCTCGGCGCCGGCGTGCGCACCCCGCAAGTCAACTTTGCTTTCGACAAAGGCGTCTTTTCGCTCGAGGGTGAGTCCTACCCCGAGGACGTGAGGTCTTTCTACGACGAGCCCATGGGTCAGTTCTATGACTGGCTGGCTTCGAGCGAGGGGTCGATCCGCTTTGAATTCAAGCTCGTCTACTTCAACAGCTCGACCGCCAAGGTCATCATGGATCTGATGGAGAGGCTCGAAGAGGCCGCTGGCGACGGGCGCGAATGCCTGGTCTTCTGGTATCACGCCGAGGACGACGACAACATCAAGGAGCTCGGCGAGGAGTTTGCCGAGGATCTCAAAGCCGCCAAGTTCCAGCTCGTCGAAGTGGCCTGAAGCCATGACTTTGACGGTCTCCGCTCGTGAACTCATGACACCCACCGAGACGGTCCGGGTGTCGGCCCGATGCGAGAGCATCGTGCCTCGCATCCGCAAGGATGGCAGCCTGCAATTGGTGGTCGTGGTCGATGATGCCGATCGCCCAGTCGGGGTGCTCGAGCGCATCGAGGTGCTCACCGAGATGTCCAACCCGCTGGCCTACGCCCTGTTCCAGAATCGGCCGGTGTCGACCCTCATGGACGAGGAGTTCTTCAGCTTCCCGGTCGATGGCGACCTCGCCGACCTGAGTTCGCTCATCAACGAGAGCGCCCAGAGTATCGACAGCGGAGGCGTGGTGCTGCTTGAGGACGGGCATTGCGCCGGGGTGCTGCTGTATGCCGATTTCCTCGGTTACATGGTGCGTCAGGATGCCGATCGCGCGAAGGAATTGGCCGAGGCGCACGAGGTGGTGATGGATTCGGTGAACTATGCGAGCCGGATCCAGCAGGGGCTTCTGGGCGACCGTGACAAGATGCGCGCCTCGTTCGTCGACGTCGGCATCATTTGGGAACCGCGTGATGTGGTGGGCGGCGATATCTTCTGGCAATCGCCGAAGCGCTCGGATGGCATGTTCTGGGTCGCTCTGGTGGATTGCACGGGCCACGGTGTGCCGGGGGCCATGGTCTCCATGCTGGTGGCTTCCGCGCTGAATCGGCTGTGGGAGACCCACATCGAAGGCTCACCTGGCGAGATCCTTGGAAAGCTGGGAGACCTCGTCAGGCAGGCGCTCAACCAAGACTCAGACACTGCCCTGTCGAACGATGGCTTTGACGCTGCGCTGTGCCGGGTCGATCCCGAACGGGGCGTGGTGGCCTACGCGGGTGCCCGCATCGGCTTGTTCGCCATCCCGCGGGAGCAGGAGCCGGTCATCCGCATCAATGGCTTCAAGATGGCGCTTGGCTACAAGGGCACTGAGCCGCACGCGCCCTTGCCCAACACGGAGCTCAACACCCGCGATATCTCGGCGTTGGTGATGGCGACCGATGGCGTGTTCGACCAGCCTGGCGGTGCTAATGTCCGCGCCTTCGGACCCGCCCGTCTGGCCGATTTCCTCGGCGCCCATCGTGCCGATCCGGCCAGCGAACTGGCGCACAAGCTGCAGGCCGAGCTCACCCATTGGCGTGGTGAGCAGTCACGTCGCGACGATCTCAGCGCGCTCGTGCTCGGCTTCTGATCGCGGCCACCCCCGCGCGAGGCGTGTCGGGGTGGTGCGTCGTGTTGCTCAGACGTTGAACAGGAAGTTCATCACGTCGCCGTCCTTGACCACATAGTCCTTGCCTTCGGCGCGCATCTTGCCGGCCTCTTTGGCACCGTGCTCGCCGTTGTGTGCAACAAAGTCGGCGAAGCCGATGGTCTGCGCGCGGATGAAGCCCTTCTCGAAGTCGGTGTGGATGACTCCGGCGGCCTGCGGCGCGGTGTCGCCCTTGTGGATGGTCCATGCCCGCACCTCTTTGACCCCTGCGGTGAAGTAGGTCTGTAGCCCGAGCAGGTCGTAGCCGGCGCGGATCAGCCGGTCGAGGCCGGGCTCCGTGAGGCCCAAGTCGGCCAGAAAGGCCAACTTGTCCTCGTCGTCGAGGTCAGCCAACTCGGCCTCGAGCTTGGCGCACAGCACCACCACAGGTGCGTTCTCTTGAGCCGCGTGCGCGCGCAGGCGGTCGAGGAGCGGGTTGTTCTCGAAGCCGCTCTCGTCCACGTTGGCCACGTACATGGCCGGCTTGATGGTGAGCAGGCAAAGCGGCTTTGCCAGTAGCTTCTCGTCGTCGGACAGCGCCAACGTACGCGCGGGGCGGCCCTCGTTCAGGTGTGGCACCAGCCTCTCCAGCACGGCCACCAGCTTCTGCGCCTCCTTGTCGCCGCTCTTGGCCTTCTTGCCGTCGCGCGCGATGGCCTTCTCGACGCTGGCCAGGTCTGCCAAGGCCAGTTCGGTGACGATGGTCTCGATGTCGGCGATCGGGTCGACGCGGCCGTTCACGTGCACCACGTTGGCGTCCTCGAAGCAGCGCACCACGTTGACGATGGCATCGGTCTCGCGGATGTTGGCGAGGAACTGGTTGCCCAGGCCTTCGCCTTTGCTGGCGCCCGCCACCAGGCCAGCGATGTCGACAAACTCCACGATGGCCGGCTGGATCTTCTGCGGCTTGACGATCTCGGCCAGCTTGGCCAATCGCGGGTCCGGCACCTCGACGATGCCGACGTTGGGCTCGATGGTGCAGAACGGGTAGTTCTCGGCGGCGATGCCGGCCTTGGTCAGCGCGTTAAAGAGGGTCGATTTGCCGACGTTGGGCAGGCCGACGATGCCGCATTGAAGACTCATTTGGGATCCTTGTTGCCTAGGGTTCGGGGGTGGAGATGGCCGCGCCCCGGATTGCCGCTGTTCATGGTGCCGCAGTATGCAGCCGCATCATCGCCTGCTCGAAGTCACCGCGGGCAATGTCGGGCCACACCTCGAGCGCGCGGCGCATGGCCAGTTCGATGCCATCTTCCTCGGCGCGGGAAGGGCGGTCGAGTACGAAGCCCACCACCTTTTCGCGATCACCCGGGTGGCCGATGCCCAGGCGCAGCCTCCAGTAGTCCTTGCCCAGTTGAGCGTCGATGTCTTTGAGGCCATTGTGCCCTCCATGGCCGCCGCCTTGTTTGAGGCGCGCGGTGCCCGGCGGTAGATCGAGTTCGTCGTGCACCACCAGCACTTCGGCCGGGGCGATCTTGTAGAAGCGCGCCAGTGCGCCGACCGCCTGGCCGCTGCGGTTCATGAAGGTGTCCGGCTTGAGCAGCCAGATATCGCCTTCGGGCCCACGCACCTTGGCCACCTGGCCGGCGAACTTGCCCTCGGTAGCCCAACGCGCGCCCAGTTCGGTGGCGAGACGATCGACCCACCAGAAGCCAGCGTTGTGCCGGGTGGCGTCGTATTCGCGGCCCGGGTTGCCAAGGCCGGCGATGAGGCGGAGCGGCAGCGTCATGGCTCTGTGCGGGGCGGTTCAAAAAGAAAGCCCGTACACGACGGGCTTTCGTCCGGGTCGGGCATCCGCTTACTGCGCGGCAGCGTCGCCACCTTCAGCGGCGTCGTCAACGGCTCCACCGCGCGGTGCCATGCAGAGCGCCACCACGGCATTGTCACCGTGGCGCAGTGCGGTGCTCTCCACACCTTCCGGCAACTTCAGATCGGCCAGGTGCACCGATTGCCCGGCGTTCAGACCACTGAGGTCCACGGCGATGAACTCCGGCAGATTCTCGGGCAAGCAGGCGACGTCCAGCTCCAGCACGACGTGGCTGATCTTGCCGCCCTGAAGCTTGACGCCGGGGGCGTCCTCTTCGCCGCTGAAGTGCAGGGGCACCTTCATGTGGATGGGCTCGCCGGCTGCCACACGCTGGAAGTCGATGTGCATCACCTGCTGCTTGAAAGGGTGCATCTGGTAGTCACGCAGGAGCACCGGCTCCTTCTTGCCGTCGAGTGACATGCTCAGCACGGAGGCGTGGAAGGCCTCATCCTGCAGCGCGTAGTAGAGCGCGTTGTGGTCGAGCTCGATGGCCACAGCGTCCGTGTGTCCGCCGTAGACGATGCCAGGCACCTTGTTCGCACGACGCAGGCGGCGGCTCGCTCCGGTGCCCTGCGTGGTGCGGTTGAATGCGATGAATTCGATGGTCATTTGAATCTCCGGTACTTCAGTGGTTGCTGCTTGGGTGTCCCGGCCGCGACCAGCCGGGGGTGGGTGCCCTTGCGGGCGGGTCTGTCAGCGCGCTAATCGATGAACAGCGAACTGACGGAATCTTCGTTGCTGATGCGGCGGATGGTCTCTGCCAGCAGTTCGGCGCAAGAGAGCTGCAGGATGCGATCGCAAGCTTCGGCGGCCGACGACAAGGGGATGGTGTCGGTGACCACGAGCTGGTCGAGGTGGGACCGGCTGATGCGTTCGATGGCCGGGCCTGAGAGCACTGGGTGCGTGGCGTAGGCCAGAACCTTTGCGGCGCCGCGCTCCTTGAGTGCGGCGGCGGCCTGACACAGGGTGTTCGCGGTGTCGACCATGTCGTCCATGATGACGCAGGTGCGCCCCTCGATCTCGCCGATGATGTGCATCACCTCGGCCACATTCGGGCGCGGCCGGCGCTTGTCGATGATGGCGAGGTCGCAGCACAGCTGCTTGGCGATGGCACGTGCGCGCACCACCCCGCCAACATCGGGCGACACCACCACGAGATCGGGGTGGTTCTGCAGCTTCAGATGCTTGAGCAGGACGGGCGTGGCGTAGATGTTGTCGACCGGGATGTCGAAGAAGCCCTGGATCTGATCGGAGTGCAGGTCCATGGTCAGCACGCGATCGACGCCAGCGCTGGAGAGCATATTGGCGACCAGGCGCGCCGAGATGGCGACGCGGGCAGAGCGCGGGCGGCGGTCTTGGCGGGCATAGCCAAAATACGGAATGGCGGCGGTGATGCGGCCGGCCGAGGCGCGTCGCAGCGCGTCGACCATGATCATCAGTTCCATCAGGTTGTCGTTGGTCGGTGCGCAAGTGGACTGCAGCACGAATACATCCCTGCCGCGCACGTTCTCAAGCAGTTCGACCATCACCTCGCCATCGGAGAAGCGGCCGACCTGCGCGCGCCCGAGCGCGAGGCCCAAGTCCTTCGACACGGCCGAGGCCAGCAAGGGGTTGGCATTGCCGGCAAACACCATCAGGGATTCGAGCGACACGCTGGCGTTCTCCGCATCGTCATTGGCACCGGGGTGCCGTGGAGCTTATGGCTGGGGAGGTAGGGATCGAACCTACGAATGCCGGAATCAAAATCCGGTGCCTTACCACTTGGCGACTCCCCAGTGTCGGGTTCGGGCTATGCAGCCCAACCGAGCAGTGGATGGAGATCCAACCCCTGCGCGGCAAAACCGGTGCGATGCGGACGCGACAATTGAAGCACGCGTTCGGCATCGCTGGCGCTGGCAAGTTCGACGAAGACGCTCGATCCGGATCCGGACATCAGCGCCTTGCCGAACTGCGAGAGCCACTCGAGGAGCACGTTGATCTCCGGCTCAAGGCCGGCGGCTACGGCCTGCAGGTCATTGCCCGTCGGCCCCTCGAAAAAGGCGCGTATTGTGATGGGCGGGTGGTTGCGTGTCAATTCGGCGGCGCCGAAGACGGCGGCGGTCGAGACCCCTCGCGGCGGGGTCAGCACCACATACCAGGCTGGCGGAAGCTCGACGGCCTGCAGTTGCTCGCCCACTCCTTCGGCCCATGCGCTTTGCCCGAACACGAACACCGGCACATCGGCACCCAATGGCAGCGCGAGTTCGAGCAGCCGCTGGCGCGACCAGTGCAGGCCCCAAAGGCGGTTGAGCCCGAGCAATACGGTGGCGGCATCGGAGCTGCCGCCACCCAGCCCACCACCCATCGGCAGGTGCTTGGTGAGACCGATGCGGGCGCCCAAGCGACAGCCGCTGGCTGCCTGCAGCGCCCGAGCGGCGCGTACCGTCAGGTCTTGCTCCGGGTCGACGCCGGGCAGACGCTCCTCGCGCACGATGGCGCCATCGTTGCGCACCTCCAAGTGTACGGTGTCGCCGTGATCGAGCAGCCGGAACAGGGTCTGCAGTTGGTGGTAACCATCGGTCCGGCGTCCGGTGACATGCAAGAAAAGGTTGATCTTGGCGGGTGCCGGAAGGTGGTGCCACACCCCGGGGACGCAGTGCTCTGCAGCAGGCAACGGCAAGGCCCCCGCTGGGATGCGCGGGCCAGGGCTCAGGGATCCAGCCACTGGTCGATGATCAGAAGCACGCTCATGGGCGCTGATTGTGAGCCCATCCGTGCGCTGCCGCAGCCCTCGCTGCATTCGGCTTCGATGCGCAATGGCCGCCCTGCGGCGTCACGGCTTGCAAAGCGAACCGTCCAGCCGGCCTGAGAGAAGCCGTCGCTGTCCGAAGAAGACGGCAGCCCGGGGGCGGCACGTCCGCTCAGCCACCAAGGCAGGTGGTCGAGCGGCAAGCTGAGGCCGAGCCCGCGTCGGGCGAGATCGGCGAGGCTGGCGGCGTTGTAGCGGCGGCCGTCCGCAGCCGTGAGTCGCGCACCACGGGCGTCAGCCTCGATGGAGGCCAGCGCCTGCCCCAGCGGCGTGGTGATGAGGATGCGGCTGGCATCACTCTGCTGCCAGCGCAAGGTGGCGTTGAAGCGCTGGCTGCCCTCGACGGCGAGCAGCCTGCCGTTGAGGCTGAACGCGGGCGGCGTCGCGACGATGGCGGCAGCCATGGGTCGCGGCGTGCTGGCGCAAGCAGACACCGTCAGCGCCACCACCAGCGCGGCGAGCGCGCGGCGTGCGCCGCCGAGGCGTGCTCGGCTCAGGCTCAGGGTGAGAGGCGCGACTGCGCAGCTTGCAGCGCGCTGTTTCCGGGGTTCTTGGAGAGCCCGCCGGCGATCAACGTGCGCGCCTCGGCGGCCTTGTCGAGTTTGACCAAGACCTCAGCCAAGTGCGCCACCACCTCTGGGTCGTCCTTGATCGACATGGCACGCCGCAGGGTCTTTTCAGCCTCCTCGAATTCGCCGAGGCGGAATTGCACCCAGCCGAGGCTGTCGATGATGTACGGATCCTCGGGCGCCAGTTGCAGCGCCTGCTCGATGTAGCCGCGTGCCTCCAGCAGACGCACATTGCGGTCGGCAAGGCTGAAGCCGAGCGCGTTGTAAGCATGGGCGTGGTCGGGCTTGAGTTCGATGACGCGGCGCAGGCTGCCCTCCGCCACCTCGAGCATGTCGAGGCGCTCGGCCGCCATGCCGTGGTCGTACCAGAGGTCGGCGATGCCGGCGTATTCCCGGGTGGCAGCCTCCAACGTATCAAAGGCGCCACGGTCGTCGCCGGTCTCGCGCAAGAGGCCGGCCTCCGCCATGATCAGCTGTACCTGCTCGATCGGCGAATCGGTGCGGATGCCGCGCAGATGGCCGCGAGCGGCCTCCATGCCCGACTGCTTGAGCAGGGCCCGTGCGATGCTGACCTGCGCCGGCATATAGACGCTGGTGCCGGGCGCGATGCTCTCGAACCACTTGATGGCGGCCTCGGCATTGCCGCGATCGGCCTCCACCTGACCCAGCATCAGGCGCACATTATCCTTCTCGCTGTAGTCACTCTCCAACGCCATGCGCAGATACTGACCAGCTGTCTCATGGTCGCCGACCTGGCTGGCAAGCGCGCCCACCGTCACCCCGATCTCGCCGTCCTTGGGGAACAGCTGGGCCATGCGCTTGAACTCGATCAGCGCAGCCGGGTACTGGTTGCTGCCGGTGAGTGCGCGGGCATAGGCGAGGCCGACGGCACGCGATTTTGGCGCGCGCTGGCTCGCTTCGGCCAGGTATCGGGTGGCTGCCGCGGGGTCGCGGCTGGCGAGGACCTGGGCTACGAACAGCAGGGCTGGCTCCCAGTCGCGACGTTGCTCGACAGCCTTGCGGCCAAGTTCCAGCGCCACATCGCCCTCGCCGGCGTTGAACGCCATCTGCGCGAGCATGAGGTTGGCTTCTGGCAATTTGCCGTAGGGCGCGGCGACCCGTCGGGCGAAAGCGAACGCTGCCGGCCGGTCACCGCTGCGATTGAGCATGCTGCCGACCTGCAGCAGGGCGGGGCCGATGCGTGCACCCTGGCGGCCCAGCACGGCGGAGAGGACCGGCTCGGCGGCATCGAAATCCCCTGTGCTGATGAGCACCGAAGCGTGCGTCTGGGCGGCGGCCTCATCGCCCGGATCGGCCTCCATCCAGATGCGGCTGGCGCGAATGGCCATCTCCGGGTTCTGCGCGTACATCGCCGCCTCGGTGGCGCGCTTGGCCACGCGCGGGTCGCGCGTGGTCTTGGCGAGGTCGGCGTAGGCCTCGGCCGCAAGGCCGATCTCACCGCGCTGCCCGGCCACTTCGCCCACCAGCAGCTTGAACAAGACGTCGCGGGTGAGCTCTTGGGCGGGCAGGTCGACCTTGCGCACGGGCCCGGCAGCAGCTTGCGGCGCCGGTGCTGGGGAAGGGACGGCGTCAGTGGTGCCGGCTGTCTTGCCGGGGGCGGCGCATCCAGCGAGGGCAGTGGCGGTGAAGGCGGTCAGCAGGAAGCGGCGCATGAGAGTACAGATCCGGTAGGGTCGATTTGAGACCGGGAGCGGCAGCGAAGGTTCTGCGATTGTAAGGTCGGCGTTGGCGGGTGTCCGTGCCCACGCTAGTGAGTGGAAGCGCCGATCAGGCCCGTGATGATCAGAGTGCCGAGCAGGTTGAGCCAGAGCCCGGCGCGCGCCATTTGCGCGATCGGCACATGCCCGCTGCCAAAAACCACTGCATTGGGCGGTGTTGCCACGGGCAGCATGAAGGCGCACGAGGCCGCGATCGCTGCGGGCAGCATGACCACCTCAGGTGGCAAGCCACTGGCGGTGGAGAACCCTGCAAGGATAGGCATGAGGAGTGTGGTGACGGCCGTGTTGGAAGTCACCTCTGTGACAAAAGTGACCACCAGGCAGATGACGAGCACGACCAGCCACGGCTCAAGCCCGCCGAGACCCGAGAGCGTCCCGGCCACTGCAGCCGATAGGCCCGAGGCCGCAAACCCTTTCGCCAGAGCGAGCCCGCCGCCGAAGAGCAGCACCACTTCCCACGGGATGCGGCTGGCGGTCGGCCAATCGAGCAGGCGCTCGCCGCGCCGCAGCGCCGATGGCAGCAGGAACAGCAGGAGCACGCCCAGCACGGCGACGGTGGAATCGTCCACGCTCTTGCCAAGACCCAGCAGGGGCGCCCAGCCGACACTCTGCATGACGCCCTCGGCGCTCAGGCCGAGGTCGATCTTGCGGGTCACCCACAGCAACACCATGGCGCCAAAGACCACCGCTACGATGCGTTCGTCACGACGCATCGGGCCCAGGGCGCTCCATTCCGATCGCAGTACGTCGCGCCCGGCGAGCGTCGCATCTGCTGCGGCGATGGGTACGTCGCGGCGCAGGATGAGGTAGGCGGCAGCCAGCAGCAACAGTGAGATCGGCGTGGCGATCACCATCCAGTCGAGAAAGCCGGGAGCAGCGCCAGTGAGTCGCTCAAGCGCGGCGAGGTAGATCAGATTGGGTGGTGTGCCAAGCGGTGTGGCGATACCACCGATCGAGGCACCCCAGGCGATGGCGATGCACAGCGCAGTGGCAAAGCCGGTGGCCGCATGGGCTGCTTGCAGGCGGGCTACCAGTGCCAGCGCCACCGGCAGCATGATGAGTGTGGCAGCGGTGTTGGCGATCCACATCGAGGCCAGCGCCGTGGCCGTGAGCAGGCCGAGTAGCAGACGCCGTGGCGAGGTGCCGATGCGCAACATCACCGCCAGCGCCAACCTTCGATGCAGGCCGCAACGCTCGATGGCCAGTGCGGCCATGAAGCCGGCCATCATCAGCAGGATAAAGCGATCCATGTAGGCCCCTGCCGTATCCTCCGCGACAAGGATGCCCGTGAGTGGCAAGAGCAGGGCGGGCAGGAGCGATGTCGCAGCGATCGGCATCGCCTCGGTGACCCACCACAGCGCGACCCACACGGTGATGCCGAGCATCACCAGCGGGCTTCCGTTCAGCCCGAGCCACTCCACCCCGGCCTTGCCGGCAATCATCAGGCTCAAGCCCAAGATCGGCCCGAACCACTGCAGGCTGCGGTTGATGTCAGTGCCGGTCATCGGTTGCAGCGAGCCACCAGCGCGACGTGGAGGGCTGGGTTCATGGGGTGCCTGCGGTCATGGCTGGATGCTGGTGGGCAGGCTGCTAAGCCTTGGCACGTTCGAGTGTATACGACGCGTTGCCTTGGCGCGGTGTCCACAAAAACTGTGGATAACATTGTGCACAGCTGTCGAGTCAGACGTTCTTTTAACCGGATTGACATCATCTGAGGTTAGATCGCCCAAGCTTTAAGCAGATAAAAAACCTTGATTAATGTCAGCTGGTTATGTTGGGTTCAAAGCGTTAGTGTGCGGATGATCGGGGCCGCTGTTGAGCCTCGGTCCGGGTGGGTGGGCGGCTGAGAGCAGCGGTGGACGATCCGCCATGACCGCGTGCTCAGGCCCGGATGCCTGCGCCCGTTGGCCGTAGATAAGTCGCTGCTGCGGTGATAGACTGCGGGCCGCAACTGCGACAGGCGCGTAGCTCAGTTGGTTAGAGCACCACCTTGACATGGTGGGGGTCGTTGGTTCGAATCCAATCGCGCCTACCATCGCTTTGCACTGCTCACCATTGCGCGGCCTGTCCGCGCATTTGCTTTTTTGGAGTCCGGCCTCGCATGCTTAGCATCACCCTGCCCGATGGTTCCAAGCGCCGATTCGACCATGCGGTCACGGTGGCCGAAGTCGCTGCCAGCATCGGCGCCGGCCTTGCCAAGGCGGCGCTGGCCGGCCGTGTCGACGGCCAGCTGGTGGACACCAGCTACCGCATCGAACAAGACGCCGACTTGGCCATCATCACAGCCAAGGATGAAGAAGCACTGGAACTGGTGCGACATGACGCAGCGCACATCATGGCGCAGGCGGTGCAGGAGCTCTATCCCGGCACACAGGTCACCATCGGCCCGGCCATCGAAGACGGCTTCTACTACGATTTTGCGCGCAGCGCGCCTTTCACGCCGGACGACCTCGAGCGCATCGAGGCACGCATGATGGAGATCGTGCAGCGCGACCTGCCCATCGTGCGTGAGGTGATGAGCCGCGAGCAGGCGCGCGAGACCTTCTCTGCCATCGGCGAGACGTACAAGGTCGAGATCATCGAAGACATCATCAAGCCCGGCGAGGAGCTCTCCATCTACCGTCAGGGCGACTGGTTTGATGTCTGCCGCGGCCCGCACCTGCCCTCCACCGGCAAGCTGCCCAAGGCTTTCAAGCTGATGAAGCTGGCCGGTGCCTACTGGCGAGGCGACCACCGCAACGCCATGCTGCAGCGCATCTATGGCACTGCCTGGCTGCGCAAGGAAGACCTCGAGGCTCATCTGCATCGCCTCGAAGAGGCCGAAAAGCGCGACCACCGCCGCCTCGGCCGCTCTCTGCAGCTGTTCCACATGCAGGACGAAGCGCCTGGGATGGTGTTCTGGCACCCGCGTGGCTGGACGCTGTGGCAGCAGGTCGAGCAGTACATGCGCCACAAGTTCGTCGAATATGGCTACCAGGAAGTGCGCACGCCGACGGTGATGGACCGCGCCCTGTGGGAGCGGTCAGGCCACTGGGAGAATTACCGCGACAACATGTTCACCACGGCGTCCGAGAATCGCGACTATGCGGTCAAGCCGATGAACTGCCCTGGCCACGTGCAGATCTTCAACTCGGGCTTGCACAGCTACCGCGACCTGCCACTGCGCCTGGCCGAGTTCGGTTCGTGCCACCGCAACGAGCCCTCCGGCGCGCTGCACGGCCTGATGCGCGTGCGTGCCTTCACCCAGGACGACGCGCACATCTTCTGCCGTGAGGATCAGGTCGAGGCCGAGGTCGCCGACTTCATCGTGATGCTGCAGGCGGTCTATGCCGATTTTGGCTTTGAAGACGTGCTGGTCAAACTCTCGACCCGCCCGGCCAAGCGCGTCGGCAGTGACGACACCTGGGATCGTGCCGAGGCCGCGCTCGACGCTGCCTTGCGCGCCAACGGGCTGGCGTTCGACCTGCAGCCAGGCGAGGGCGCCTTCTATGGCCCGAAGATCGAGTTCACACTCAAGGACTCGCTGGGCCGCCTCTGGCAGTGCGGCACCATTCAGCTCGATTTCAACCTGCCCGAGCGTCTCGACGCCGAGTTCGTCGATGAGGACAACACGCGCAAGCGCCCGGTGATGCTTCACCGGGCCATCGTCGGCAGCATGGAGCGCTTCCTCGGTATCCTCATCGAGCACTACGCCGGCGCCTTCCCGACCTGGCTCGCGCCGGTGCAGCTGGCGGTGCTCAACATCTCCGAAGGACAGGCGGAATACGCTGCGGCTCTGGCCAGCCAGTTGAAAGAAAAAGGCTTTCGTGTTGAGCTGGACTTGAGGAACGAGAAGATCGGCTATAAAATCCGCGAACACAGTCTGCAGAAGCTGCCTTTTATGGTGGTTGCAGGCGACAAGGAAGTGGCTTCGCACACGGTTGCCGTTCGCGGTCGCGGCGGGGTGGATCTCGGGACGATGAGCCTCGACGGGCTCGTTGAGATGCTCGATCGGTCCGTCTCCGAGCGTACCTAGAGCGGCAAAAACTTTTCAGGAGGCAGTCGACATCGCGCAAGAAAAAGACATGCGCATCAACGGTGAGATCAATGCGCGCCAAGTGCGCTTGATCGGCGTTGATAACGAGCAGCTGGGCATCGTTTCATTGGAGGCCGCCATGCAGATGGCCGGGGAGGCGGAGACCGATCTGGTCGAGATCGCCCCCACTGCCGAGCCTCCGGTGTGCAGGCTGATGGACTTCGGCAAGTTCAAGTACCGCGAGAGCAAGAAGCGGCACGAGGCCAAGCTCAAGCAGAAACAGGTGCAGGTGAAGGAGGTCAAGTTCCGGCCCGGCACCGACGAAGGGGATTACCAGATCAAGCTGCGTAACCTGCTGCGCTTTCTGGAAGAGGGTGACAAGGCCAAGGTCACACTGCGCTTCCGGGGGCGCGAGATGGCGCATCAGGAGTTCGGTGTGAGGTTGCTGGAGCGTGTTCGCGATGACCTGCTGGAAGTCGCCACGGTCGAGCAGTTTCCCAAGCTGGAAGGCCGCCAGATGATCATGGTGGTCGCGCCCAAGCGCAAGCAGTAGCGCGCGGGTGCAGATGCCGCAAGGTGTCGGTAGCATCGACACGGCGCGGTGTGATGCAGGGCTCAGGCCCTAACAAGGCGTGTCCGGGTCTCAAGTGTCGCCAGACCACCCGGCGCGGTTTAAAACAAACGGCCCACCAGGGCCACAGGAGCAGTCATGCCCAAGATGAAGACCAAGAGCAGTGCGAAGAAGCGTTTTCGCACGCTTGGCAGCGGCGCAGTCAAGCGCAGCCAGGCGTTCCTTCGCCACATCCTGACCAAGAAGGCGACCAAGCGTAAGCGTCAGCTGCGCGGCACCTCGCTGGTTCACGACACCAACATCAAGAGCGTGCGTGCCATGCTCCCCTACGCGTAAGGAGATCACGACATGCCTCGCGTCAAACGTGGTGTGACCGCCCGCGCGCGTCACAAGAAAGTACTGGCACTGGCCAAGGGTTACCGCGGCCGTCGCAAGAACGTCTACCGCATCGCCAAACAAGCGGTGATGAAGGCTGGGCAGTACGCCTACCGCGACCGCCGTCAGCGCAAGCGTCAGTTCCGTGCGCTCTGGATCGCTCGCATCAATGCCGCCTCGCGCGAGTGCGGCTTAAGCTACTCGGTGTTCATGAACGGGTTGAAGAAGGCCTCGATCGATATCGACCGCAAGGTGCTTGCCGACCTCGCCGTGTTCGACAAGGTCGCCTTCGCGCGGATCGCCGAGCAAGCCCGCGCTGCACTGCCGCAATAAGGCATCGCGCACGAAAAGGGGGCTCGTGCCCCCTTTTTTTTGTGTGCCGGCGCCTCCAGCCGTGTCTCCCAACACCTGCCGGTGGTTCGTGCCGCCGGTCTGATAGGCCCAGCATTCGTCTCGCCAGCCCATGGACCCACTCGATACCCTACAAGCCGAAGCGGTCGTTGAATTCGCAGCGATCGACGACCCCGACCTTCTTGAGCAGGCCAAGGCCCGCTATCTCGGCAAACAGGGCCTGATCACCGAGCGCATGAAAGCGCTGGGTGGCATGGACCCTGAGGCACGCAAGGCCGAGGGTGCCCGCATCAATCGCGCCAAAGCGGCCGTTGAAACGGCGCTCAATGCGCGCCGCGAGGCCCTGCGTGAAGCTGCTTTGGCGCAACAACTCGCGGCCGAGGCGCTGGATGTGAGCCTGCCCGGGCGCGGCAGCGGTGCTGGCGGCTGGCACCCGGTGAGTCGCGTGCGCGAGCGTGTCTGCGAGCTGTTCGCCGGGATCGGTTTCGAGGTCGCCGACGGCCCCGAGATCGAGACCGACTTCTTCAACTTCACTGCGCTGAACACGCCGGACGATCACCCGGCGCGTTCCATGCACGACACCTTCTACATCGAGGGTTCGGATCGCCTGTTGCGCACCCACACCAGCCCGATCCAGGTGCGCTACATGCAGGCGCACCCACCGCCCTTGCGCATCGTCGCGCCGGGGCGGGTCTACCGGGTCGACTCCGACGCCACCCACTCGCCGATGTTCCACCAGATCGAAGGTCTGTGGGTCGACCGCGAAGTCAGCTTTGCCGACCTGAAGGGCGTGGTGACCCAGTTCCTGCAGCGCTTCTTCGAGCGCGAGGACCTGCAGGTGCGCTTTCGGCCGAGCTTCTTCCCGTTCACCGAGCCGTCGGCCGAGATCGACATGGCTTGGGGCGACCGCTGGCTGGAGATCGGTGGCTGCGGCATGGTGCACCCTAACGTGCTGCGCCACGTGAGCATCGACCCCGAGGCATTCCGCGGCTTCGCTTTTGGTTTTGGCATCGACCGCCTGGCCATGCTGCGCTACGGCGTGCGTGACCTGCGGCTGTTCTACGAGAACGATCTGCGCTTCCTGCGCCAGTTCGTCTAGCCGGCGCGAGCAGAGGGCCCCGACATGAAGTTCTCCGAATCCTGGCTGCGCCAGTGGGTCTCGCCGCGGGGCGATACCGAGGCGCTGGCCGACCTGTTGACCATGGCCGGCCTCGAGGTCGAGTCGCTGGCGCCAGCGGCGCCGCCGTTCAGCGGCGTGGTGGTGGGCGAGATCGTCGCCATCGCCCCGCACCCGGATGCCGACCGCCTGCGCGTCTGCCAGGTGGCCTGCGGCGCTGACAAGCCGCTCACCATCGTCTGCGGCGCAGCCAACGCGAGGGTCGGGCTCAAGGCCCCGCTGGCGGTGGTCGGCGCCAAGCTGCCGGGGGGCATGGAGATAGGCCGCGCCAAGATGCGCGGCGTCGAGAGCTCGGGCATGCTCTGCTCGGCCAAGGAGCTTGGCATCGCTGCCGACGCCGAGGGTCTGCTCGAGTTGCCGTCCGATGCGCCGGTGGGTGCCGACCTTCGCCAGTATCTGGACCTCGAGGACACGGTCATCGAACTCAAGCTCACGCCTAACCGAGGCGACTGCCTGAGCATCGCCGGACTGGCGCGCGAGGTGGCGGCGCTGTCTGCGGCGCGCGTCGAGGCCATGCCGCTACAGGACCCGCCGGCCGCGCACCAGCATGCGCGCGGCATCGCCATCGACGCCCCGGCCGACTGTCCGGTCTATCTTGGCCGCGTCTTCACCGGCATCAGCACCACCGCCATCACGCCGCTGTGGATGCGCCGCCGCATCGAGCGTGCCGGCTCGCGCTGCGTGTCGCTGGTGGTCGATATCACCAACTACGTCATGCTCGAACTGGGCCAGCCGCTGCACGCCTTCGACCACGACCGCCTGAGCGGAGACATCGTTGTGCGGCGGGCCGCTGCCGGCGAGCCCATTACCCTGCTCGATGGCAGCGAGGCCACGCTGGACCCGTCCTTCCTCGTCATTGCCGACGCCGCCGGCGCGCAGGCGGTGGCCGGCGTGATGGGCGGTGCACGCTCGGCCGTCACCGATGCCACTGCCAGCATCTTTCTCGAGAGCGCACACTTTGCACCGGGCGTCATCGCTGGCCGCGCACGGCGCCTCAATGTCAGCAGTGAGGCGGCGCACCGCTTCGAGCGCGGCGTCGACCCGACCCTGCCCGAGCGCGCCATGGCGCGCGCTGGTCAGTTGCTGGCCGACCTCGCCGGCGCCCAGCCCGGGCCGCTGGTGGCGGTGCGCAGCGAGCTGCCGCAGCGCGCTTCCATCCGCTTGCGCGAGCCGCGCGCGGCGGCCGTGATCGGCATGGATCTGGGCGGCAAGACCATCACCGGCATCCTCGACCGGCTCGGCCTCGCCCATCAGAAGAACGGCGATGCCTGGACGGTCGCGGTGCCGCCGCATCGCTTCGATCTGGCCATCGAGGAAGACCTCATCGAGGAACTGGTGCGTGTGCACGGCTACCAGCACGTGCCGGTGCGGGCACCGCAGGCGAGCCTCGGCATGCCGCCGCGCGACGAGTCGGTGCTCAAGGTGGCGGGCCCGATGGCGCGGCTGGCCTTGCGCGACTATCTGGAAGTCATCACCTATTCGTTCATCGACGAAGGCGACGAGGCCACCCTGCATGGCAATGCCGCCCCGGTGCGCCTGGCCAACCCGATCGCGCGGCAGATGGCGGTGATGCGCTCGAGCCTGCTCGCGGGCCTGCTCGGCGTGCTGCGCGGCAACGTGGCGCACCGCCAGCCGCGTGTGCGCATCTTCGAGCGGGGGCGGGTGTTTCTGGGCATCGACGAACCCTCGCAGCAACCCGAGCGCCTGGGTGGCCTTGCTTGGGGTGGCACGATGTCTGAGCAGTGGGGCGTGCCGTCGCGGGCTGTCGACCTGTTTGATGTCAAGGCCGACCTTGAGGCCCTGCTCGCCCCGCACTCGCTGGCCGCCCAGCCGTGGGCCGGCCATCCGGCGCTGCACCCGGGCCGGTCTGCGCGGCTCAGTGTCGACGGCCGCGACATCGGCTGGCTCGGCGAGCTGCATCCGCGCCAGGTGCAGGCTTTCGACCTTGGCCGCGCGCCCATCGTGTTCGAGATCGATCTCGCCGCATTGCCGCAAGCGCACGCAGTCGCGGCCGTACCGCCGGCCCGGACGCCCTCAGTGCGGCGCGACATCGCGGTCGTGGTGGAGGAGGCGGTGCAGTGGCGCGAGATCGCCAAGGTCATCGCATCGCCAGCCATCGACTTTCTGCATGAGGTCGCCCCGTTTGACATCTATCGGGGGCAAGGTATTGAATCTGGTAAGAAAAGCCTTGCCATTGCGATGACCATCCAAGATACTCACAAGACCCTTACCGATATTGAGATCGACGCTGTGGTGAATGCCGTGGTCGAACGCTTGGCATCGGCGGTCGGTGCATCTCTCCGACAATGACTCACCCAGGGAGCCGTCAGTGACCACCCTTACAAAAGCGGAATTGGCCGAATTGCTCTTTGAGCGGTTGGGCTTGAACAAGCGCGAGGCCAAGGACATGGTCGAAGCGTTTTTTGAAGAGATCCGTTCGGCCCTCGAGGCCAACGAGACGGTCAAGCTCTCCGGCTTTGGTAATTTCCAGCTGCGCGATAAAGCCCAGCGGCCGGGGCGCAACCCCAAGACCGGCGAGGAGATCCCGATCAGCGCGCGTCGCGTCGTGACTTTCCACCCGTCGCAGAAGCTCAAGTCTGCGGTCGAGGCAGCGGCAGGTGCATCCGGCTGACCTAACCCCCTTGCCGCCCATCCCGGCCAAGCGTTACTTCACCATCGGTGAAGTGAGCGATCTGTGCCGGGTCAAGGCGCATGTGCTGCGCTATTGGGAGCAGGAGTTCACCCAGTTGCGGCCGGTCAAGCGGCGCGGCAACCGCCGTTATTACCAGCACCATGAGGTGCTGCTCATCAGGCGCATCCGCGAGCTGCTCTATGCTCAGGGTTTCACCATCCAGGGGGCGCGTCAGCAACTGGTGGGCATGCCGCGCCATCTTGCTGAGGATGCAGAGCCGCCCCCCACGCCGGGTGTTCTGTCGCGTGAGCCGGAGACACCACGCCTGTTGCCCGCTGCCACCCTGGCAGCCGACGTGCGCGCCGAGTTGCTGGCGATCCGCGACCTGCTCAAGCCCTAGCGGTATCGCGCCCGGCGCGACGCGAGGTTTGGCTGCGCTGATATAATCATTGATTCGTCGGGGCGTAGCGCAGCCTGGTAGCGTACCTGCATGGGGTGCAGGTGGTCGGAGGTTCGAATCCTCTCGCCCCGACCACTTCCACAGATCTGCGGCTCCCCCGATGCGTATCCTGCTCAGTAACGACGACGGTTATTTCGCGCCAGGGCTCATCGCGCTGGCCAAGGCCATGGCTCGACTGGGCGAAGTCACCGTGGTGGCACCCGAGCGCGATCGCAGCGGCGCCTCCAATTCGCTCACCCTCGATCGTCCGCTCATGGTGCGCCAGGCGCCAAGCGGCTTTTTCTTTGTCGATGGCACTCCCACGGACTGCGTGCATCTGGCAGTCACCGGTCTGCTCGACCACGCGCCCGATGTGGTGGTCTCTGGCGTCAACGCCGGTTCCAATATGGGTGACGACACCATCTACTCCGGCACCGTGGCCGCGGCCACCGAGGGCTACTTGCTGGGCATCCCGGCCATTGCCGTGTCGCTGGCCTCCAAGACTGGCACACACTTCGATGCTGCGGCACAGGTGGCTGCGGATCTGGTGCAGCAATGGATCGATGCGCCGCCAGCCGCTGAGCCGGTGTTGCTCAATGTCAACGTGCCAGACCTTCCATACGAGCAGCTGGGTGCTCCCGAAGTGGTGCGTCTGGGCAAGCGCCACAAAGCCGAACCGGTCATCCCGACGCGTAACCCGCGCGGCGAGACGGTGTACTGGGTGGGGCCTGCGGGTGCCGCTGCCGACTCGGGTCCTGGCACCGATTTTCACGCTGTACAGCAGGGGCGGGTGGCCATCACGCCGCTGCAACTCGATCTCACGCACACCGGTCAACTGGCCGCGGTCCGGGGCTGGCTCGGCCGCAAGGCATGACAGGCGCATGAACCAGCGCCTCGCGGGCATCGGCATGACCTCCGAGCGCACGCGCACGCGAATGGTCGAACGGCTGCGTCAACAAGGCATCGGCGACGAGACCGTGCTGGGCACGATGCAAGCTGTGCCGCGCCACATCTTTGTCGATGAGGCGCTGGCGAGCCGCGCTTACGAGGACTCAGCACTCCCCATAGGCCACGGCCAGACCATCTCGCAGCCCTATGTGGTGGCGCGCATGGCCGAGCTTCTGCGTCAGGGTGACGCGCTGCGACAAGGCGGTGGCCGGGTGCTCGAGGTGGGCACGGGTTGTGGTTATCAGGCTGCCGTTTTGGCGCGCTTGTTCGCCGAGGTGTACTCGGTAGAGCGTATCGGCGAGTTGCAGGCGCGGGCGCGCAAGGCAGCCCGTGAGTTGCGCCTGCTCAATCTGCGTTTCAAGCACAGCGACGGCATGCTCGGTCTGGCCGAAGCCGCGCCCTATGACGGCATCATCGTCGCTGCGGCGGGCATGCAGGTGCCGCCCGCACTGCTCGCCCAATTGGCTGTGGGCGGGCGTCTGGTGATGCCGCTGGGTGGCGCCGAGCAGGTGCTGCGCGTGATCGACCGCGGTGCCGACGGCTGGCACGAGCAGACGCTCGATGGGGTGCGCTTCGTGCCCTTGCTGCCCGGACTCGAGTAAGCCAACCCGGCAAGGCGCCGGGCCACAGCTCAATCCGTGTCGTGCCAAGCCGTTGCTGCAGAGGCTGGCATGCCCCTTGGGTGTGGGCTTGCGTTGATTTTTTGCTCGTGCGGAAACTATCCGAGGCTTTCGTGTTACAAAGGATGTCCGGTTTTTGTCCATGACACCGGCGATTCAATCAAAAGGAGCGCCGGGTGATGCGCCATCCCATGCAGGCTGAAGAGATCGAGCTGGCCGAAGACGCCATTGGCGCTGAAGCCGAGGGTCGAGCGGCCGATGCCGACGAGTCTGACGGGCCCGAAGGCGTGACCGAGGTCGAGGAACGCTCACCGGCCGCTGAGGAGTTCAGCAGCGACACCACGCAGATGTATCTCAACGAGATCGGCCGCAGCCCGTTGCTCACGCCGGCCGAAGAGTTCGAACTCGCCTGTCGTGTGCTGCAAGGCGATGCCATCGCACGCGAACGGATGATCCGCCAGAACCTGCGTCTGGTGGTCAACATCGCCAAGCACTACATGAACCGCGGGCTGCCTTTGCTCGACCTCATCGAGGAAGGCAATCTGGGCCTGATCCACGCCCTCGAGAAGTTCGACCCGCACCGCGGCTTCCGCTTCTCGACCTACGCCACCTGGTGGATCCGCCAGAACGTCGAGCGCGCCATCATGAACCAGGCGCGCACCATCCGGCTGCCTGTGCATGTCATCAAGGAGCTCAACGGCGTCCTCAAGGCCGCCCGACACATCGAGCAGCAGACTGGTGAAGAGCCGCGGCCAGAGGATGTTGCGCATCTGCTGGGTCGACCGGTCGAAGAGGTGCGCCGCATCCTGCAACTGAACGAGCGCATGGCTTCACTCGATGCCCCGCTTGACGGCGAGTCGTCGCTGAGCATCGGCGACGCCGTGCCCGACGATCAAGCCATGCCGCCCGATGTGCTGCTGCAGACACAGGAGATGGAGCACCACCTGCATGAGTGGCTGACCGAGCTCAACGAGCGTCAGCGGATGGTCATCATCCATCGCTACGGCCTCTACGATGCCGATGTCTACACGCTTGAGGAACTCGCCAGCCGCATGCACCTCACCCGCGAGCGGGTGCGCCAGATCCAGCTTGAGGCGCTCAAGCAACTCAAGGTGATCCTGCGGCGCAACCGCGTCACCCGCGACGTGCTTTTCTAGGCGCTGCCGCCCGCCCTGCGGGTGGAGGCGCTTTGCGCCACCGCAGCGCCACCTTGTGACGCGTATTGGCTGTAGCGTGGCTGCGCTATCATCCGCGGCGTTCTGACGCAGTCCACTCCGGCCGCAGCGGCCGGCCCTGCACCCCACTTCAGCGGACGCTCGCCATGCGCTTTCACTTTCCAATCATCATCATCGACGAGGATTTCCGCTCGGAGAACGCCTCCGGCCTCGGCATTCGGGCGTTGGCAAAGGCCATCGAGGCCGAGAGCATCGAAGCGATCGGCGTCACCAACTACGGCGACCTCACCGCCTTTGCCCAGCAGCAGAGCCGTGCATCGGCCTTCATCTTGTCGATCGACGATGAGGAACTGGCCAACGAAGAAGAGGAGACGATCGAGGAGCTGCGCACCTTCGTACGCGAGATCCGCCATCGCAATGCCGAGATCCCGATCTTTCTGCATGGTGAGACGCGCACCAGTCGGCACATCCCCAACGATGTCTTGCGTGAGTTGCACGGCTTCATCCACATGTACGAGGACACGCCCGAGTTCATCGCCCGCTACGTGGCGCGCGAGGCGAGGGCCTATCTCGACACGCTCGCGCCCCCGTTCTTTCGTGCGCTCACTCATTACGCTGCGGACGGTTCTTATTCGTGGCATTGCCCCGGCCATTCGGGCGGTGTGGCCTTCCTCAAGAGCCCCGTGGGGCAGATGTTCCACCAGTTCTTCGGCGAGAACATGTTGCGCGCGGATGTGTGCAATGCGGTCGACGAACTGGGCCAGCTGCTTGACCACACCGGCCCGGTGGCGGACTCCGAGCGCAACGCGGCGCGCATCTTCAACGCCGATCATCTGTACTTTGTGACCAACGGCACCAGCACCAGCAACAAGATGGTGTGGCACAACAGCGTGGCGCCCGACGACATCGTGGTGGTCGATCGCAATTGCCACAAGAGTGTGCTGCACGCAATCATCATGTGCGGCGCGATCCCGGTGTTCCTCACGCCCACGCGCAACCATTTCGGCATCATCGGGCCGATCCCGCTGTCCGAGTTCAGCCCCGAGAACATCCGCGCCAAGATCGCCGCGAACCCTTTTGCGCGGCAAGCCGGGAACACCAAGCCTCGCATCCTCACCATCACCCAGAGCACCTACGACGGCGTGCTCTACAACGTCGAGACGCTCAAGGAGTTGCTCGACGGCGAGATCGACGTGTTGCATTTCGACGAGGCTTGGCTGCCGCATGCAGCATTCCACGATTTCTACGGCGACTATCACGCCATCGGCGAGGGGCGGCCGCGCTGCAAGGACTCGATGATCTTCTCTACGCAGTCCACCCACAAACTGCTGGCCGGCCTCTCGCAGGCCAGCCAGATCCTCGTGCAAGAAGCCGAGAACGTGCAACTCGACCGCGATGTGTTCAACGAGGCGTACCTCATGCACACCTCCACCAGCCCGCAGTACTCCATCATCGCCAGCCTCGATGTGGCCGCCGCGATGATGGAGCCGCCGGGAGGCACCGCGCTGGTGGAGGAGTCGCTTGCGGAGGCGCTGGACTTCCGCCGTGCCATGCGCAAGGTCGACGAGGAATGGGGTGCCGACTGGTGGTTCAAGGTCTGGGGCCCCGACGATCTGTCGGAAGAAGGGCTGGAGGAGCGCGAAGCCTGGATGCTCAAGGCCAACGACCGTTGGCACGGCTTTGGCCAGATGAGCGACGGCTTCAATATGCTCGACCCGATCAAGGCCACCATCATCACCCCGGGCCTCGACGTGGACGGCGATTTCGCCGACTGGGGCATCCCGGCTGGCATCGTCACCCGCTACCTGTCTGAACACGGCGTGATCGTGGAGAAGACCGGCCTCTACAGTTTCTTCATCATGTTCACCATCGGCATCACCAAGGGCCGCTGGAACACGCTGGTCGCCGCCTTGCAGCAGTTCAAGGATGACTACGATCGCAATCAGCCGCTGTGGCGTGTGCTGCCTGAATTCGTGCAGAAGCATCCACGCTACGAGCGCGTCGGGCTGCGCGACCTGTGCCAACAGATCCACTCGGTCTACAGCGAGAACGACATCGCCCGCCTGACCACCGAGATGTATCTCTCCGACATGGTGCCGGCGATGAAGCCGGCTGAGGCTTTTGCGCGTATGGCGCACCGCGAGATCGAGCGGGTGCCGGTGGATCAACTCGAGGGCCGCATCACCAGTGTGTTGTTGACACCCTATCCGCCGGGCATCCCCTTGCTCATCCCGGGGGAGCGCTTCAACGCAACCATCGTGCGCTTCCTCCGCTTCGCCCGCGATTTCAATGCGCGTTTCCCTGGCTTCGAGACCGACATCCATGGTCTCGTGAAATCCGGTAACGCCCAGGGCGAAGTCGATTACTACGTCGACTGCGTGCGCGTCGGAGGCTGAGCCAGTCTTGTCAGGGGGTCTGCCGCGCCTTGCCCTCGCCCCGGCGGAGACTCAAGCTGCGCCCTGTGCCGCGCCACTGCGGCCAAGTGCCGAAGCGGTGGCGCGCGAGATCGCTGGTGCAGACCCCGGCCCACTGATCCTCGTCTCGCGCGGTGGCGCTTTGCGTGCGCTGCAAAGACTGCGCGACGCGTTTTCTGGTGTGAGTGTTCACTACGCCGTCAAAGCGTGCGCTGAGACACCCCTCCTGGCAGTTCTGGCAAAAGCCGGGTGCGGCTTCGAGCTTGCCTCGGCGGGTGAACTGCCAGCACTGGCTGGCGTGCCGGTGGCGGCAGACCGCTTGCTCTGCGGCAACCCGGTGCGCGCCACAGCACAGACCGCGGCGCTGCACGCAGCCGGGGTGCCATTGTTCGCGGTGGATTCGGTGGAGGAGGTGGTGCGCACAGCTGCGGCCGCCCCCGGTGCGCGAGTGCTGCTGCGCGTGGCGGTGCCGGCGGCCGAGGCGCTGGCAAGCCACGCTGCGGCGCCACCGGCGGATCCAGCCTGGTGGCCCATGCGCGACACCTTCGGTGCCTTGCCGGGCGATGTGCGGGTCGTTGCCGCAGCCGCGATGGCACATGGCGTCGTGATGGAGGGCGTGTGCTTCCACGTCGGCTCGCACTGCACCGATCCGCAGGCGTGGGTGCGTGGCGTCGCCGCAGCGGCTGAGGCGCTACGCACCCTGCGCGCGGCGGGCCACCTGGCGCGGGTGCTGAGCTTGGGCGGCGGTTTTCCGCCTGAGCTCGACGGCAACTGCGGGCCGGTGGTGGCCGCGGCAGATGCCGCCGGCACCGCAACCATTGGCCCGCAAGCGCCCAGCATCGAGGACATCGGCGCCGCTCTGGCGCCGGCGCGGGCACAGCTGCCGCCGGACGTGCAGCTGCTGGCTGAGCCCGGGCGTTATCTGGTGGCCAGTGCGGGTGTGTTGCTCACGCGCGTGACCGCTGTGCGCACGCATCGCGGTGCGCGCTGGCTGCAACTCGACTGTGGCCTGCACAACGGTCTCATCGAGTCCAGCCGTGGCATCCCCTACCGCATCCGGCCACTGCGCGGCAGCGGTGCGCGGGTGGCTTGGCGCATCGCGGGGCCGAGTTGCGATGGCGCCGATGTGCTGCCCGGCGAGTGGCGGCTCCCGGCCGGCACGGGGGCGGGCGATTGGCTTGCCATCGACGGTGCGGCGGCCTACGCGCAGAGCCGTGCCAGCGCTTTCAATGGGCTGGCGCAGCCGGTCACGCGCATCGTCGAGTAGCGCACTGCTGGGGCTAGCCCGCTGCAGGCGTGTCCGGTTTGCGCAGCTGGACCGCCTTGCGGCGGGTGCGTACGCGGATGTTGAGCATCTCCACGGCCACAGAGAAGGCCATCGCGAAGTAGATATAGCCTTTGGGGATATGGAAGCCGGCGCCTTCGGCCACCAGAGCCATGCCGACCAGGATGAGAAAGGAGAGGGCGAGCATCTTGACGGTGGGGTGGCGGTCGACGAAGTCGCCGATGGGCTTGGCGGCCACCATCATCAGCGCCACCGTGAGCACGATCGCGGTGACCATCACGCCGATCTCGTCGACGAGCCCCACCGCCGTGATCACCGAGTCGAGGGAGAAGACCACGTCGATGATGGCGATCTGGACCAGGATGCTGGCGAAGTTCGCCCGGGCTGCAGCAGACGCATCGCCGCCCGCGTGTTCCTCGCCCTCGAGCGCGCCATGCACCTCGTGGGTGGCTTTCCAGATGAGGAACAGCCCGCCTCCGAGGAGAATGAGGTCGCGCCCGGAGACTCCGCGGCCCAAAGCCTCGAACAGAGGTTCGGTGAGTTGCATGATCCAAGACAGTGCAAACAGCAGCGCCAGACGGCTGACCATGGCCAGCGCCAGACCAGCGCGGCGCGCGAGGTCGCGCTGCTCGGCAGGCAATCGGCCCACGAGGATCGAGATGAAGATAATGTTGTCGATGCCCAGCACCACCTCAAGGGCGGTGAGGGTGGCGAGTGCGATCCATGCGTTGGGGTCGGCGAGCCAGGCAAAATCCATGCGCGGTCCTTGGGGTGATGAGTTCTGGGCCAGCGGCCCCGGCGACATTAGAATGCCTGAAGTGCATTTCGATCCATCGGTGATGTGGTCATGACACAGGCTGTCGCTCGCGAACTCGACGACTGGCTCACCCTCAACCTGGGCCGGGGGTGCACACTCGACCAACTGCACGAATCCCTGCTGCAGGCTGGCTATGACGCCGCCTTTGCCATCGATTACCTACGTCAGCGCAGCGGTGGCGATTGGCAGCCCTCGGCCTCGGTCTTGACGCAGACCACCGTTGGCGATGCTTCGGGGGTTGCCACTGCCACTGCCGTTGCCCTTGCCGAAGGTGGCGTGGCCACCACCGACTGCGATGCCTGTGGTGCAGCGGTACTGGCCGACCACAGCGGCAAGCCGGCGCTCCAGGCTTGGTGGGCGCGTTGCGACGAGCTCGCTGCTGCCACGCGCGTCGACCTTGGCGACCGCATCGGGCAGATCGTTGGTCGCCATGCGCGCAATGGCATCTTCTACTTGCGAGGGGTGCTCTCGCCGGAAGAGTGTGACGCCATGATGGAAGCCTCGGCAGCGCGCATTCGCGGATCGACCGTGGTGGATCCGACCACCGGGCAGTTCGTGCCCGACCACCGCCGGACCAGCTTCGGTACCCACTTTGAGCGAGCAGCCACTCCGGTGGTGGCTGCTGTGGAGCAGCGCCTGGCTCGTTTGTCTGGCCTGCCAGAGCCCCACGGTGAGGGCCTGCAGATCCTGCACTATCGCGTTGGTGGCGAATATCGTCCGCACTTTGACTATTTCGACCCGGCCACGCCAGGCTGTGCCCTGCAACTCAAGCACGGCGGCCAGCGGCTGCTCACCATCATCCTTTACCTGAACGATGTCGAGGGGGGCGGTGGCACGGTGTTTCCCGAGTTGGGGCTCGAGTTCCTGCCGGAAAAGGGGGCTGCCTTGATGTTCGCTTCGATGACGCGCGAGGGGGTGCTGCAGCCGCAGTCGCTGCATGGCGGCAGCCCGGTGGTCTCGGGGGTCAAGTGGATCGCGACGCGCTGGATCCGGTTGGGGGCGTACGTCTGAACCGCACCTGAGCGATATCGCGTGGGTCGTCGGGGCGCTGTGCCGAACATGACAGTGCAGACAGCAGGCGCGTGAGTACGGGTGGCGCCCCCGACACGGATCGAACGTGTGACCCCCTTCTTAGGAGGAAGGTGCTCTATCCACTGAGCTACGGGGGCGGCGCGCCGATTCTACCGCGACCGGTCGCCAGAACCGCTGCAGTACCCGGCGACCAACGACCTCGGGTGTCCTCGTTCTTGCGCCCTGCTGCGCCTAAGATCTGCTTCGAAAAACACCCCCGACGGCGGCCGCCCGTGATGGCTGCTGGTGACGTGGTGAGGCTATGCTCACGCTTATGACTGCGCGAGCTGGCAATGGCCTTCTGAGCCGACGGCATTTTGTTGTCGGCGGGGCGGGGCTGTTGGTGGCCACGCCGGTGGCGCTGGCCAAGCCCGATCTGCCGCCTGGCATGTCGCGGCCAGGTGGTGGCTTTGGCGTGTATGGCCAGCCGTCGCCGCATGAGAAGCACACCGCGCGGGCCATCGCCGCCAACCGCGACCTGCCAGGAAACGGCGTGTCGTGGACGCCGCTGCAGGATCTCGAGGGCATCATCACGCCATCTGGATTGCACTTTGAACGGCACCACGGGGGCGTGCCGGAGATCGACCCGGCCATGCACCGCCTGAGCCTGCATGGAAGGGTGGGCAAGCCCATGGCGTGGACGGTGGCAGAGCTGCTGCGCTATCCACGCGTGTCGCGGCAACTCTTCATCGAGTGCGGTGGCAACAGCAATAGCCTGTGGAATGCAGTGCCAAGGCAGACCAGTGCCGGCGCCATGCACGGGCTCGCCAGCTGCAGCGAGTGGACCGGCGTGCCGTTGCGCCTGTTGCTGGAGGAGGCCGCCGCCGACAAGGGCGCCACTTGGCTGATCGCCGAGGGTGCCGACGCCGGCGGCCTGCACCTGAGCATCCCCATGCACAAGGCGCTGGACGATTGCATGGTGGCACTTTGGCAGAACGGCGAGCGGCTGCGTCCCGAGCAGGGCTATCCCATGCGCCTCGTGGTGCCTGGCTGGGAGGGCGTGACGCATGTGAAGTGGTTGCACCGCCTCGAGTTGGCCCGCGAGCCGGCCATGAGCCGCTTTGAGACCGGCCGCTACACCGACCTGCTGCCGAGCGGCAAGGCGCGGCAGTTCAGCTTTGTCATCGAGCCCAAGTCGGTGATCACCAACCCCTCGCCAGGCCAGCTGCTGCGTGACCACGGCGTGTACCAGATCAGCGGGCTGGCCTGGAGCGGGCGGGGCGCCGTGCGCAAGGTCGAGGTCTCGGCCGACGGTGGCAAGACTTGGGCGCTGGCGGCACTGGACGGCCCGGTGCAGAGGCAATGCTTCACACGTTTTCGCATCCCCTGGCGGTGGCGGGCCCAGGCTGCGTTGCTCAAGAGCCGGGTCACCGATGACACGGGCGCAACCCAGCCTGAGCGCGCAGCATTGGTGGCTGATCGCGGTCGGCATGGCGAGTTTCACTTCAATGGCATCGTCTGCTGGGCGGTGGACGAGGATGGCGAGGTGAGCCATGTGTATGCGTAGGGTGGCCGTAGCCTGTGCGCTCGCGCTGACCGCCAGCGCGCAGGCCACCGACCTCGCCCACGAGCTGCCGCATACGCCGCTGGGCAAGCCGCTATCGGTCACCCATGTGCCGACCATCTGGCCGGATGGCCGGGGCCTCCCGGCCGGACAGGGCAGCGTGGCCGGTGGCGAGCGTCTCTATGTCGAGCAATGCCAAGCTTGTCATGGCGAGCGCGGCACCGGCGGCAGCGGTGGGCATCTGGCCGGGCGCAGTGCCCTGGCGGGTCCCGATCCGGACCGGACGGTGGCCAATTACTGGCCCCACGCCACCACGGTGTTTGATTACATCCGCCGCGCCATGCCGCCGCAGGCGCCGTGGTCTCTCTCCCCCGACGACACCTACGCGCTCACGGCCTATGTGCTGCATCTGGGCGGCCTATTGCCAGCCGATGCGGTGCTGGACGCCCAGAGCCTTGCCACGGTGCGCATGCCCAACCGAGAGGGTTTTGTGCCCTCCGGCGAGGCACGAGAGGCGGGCGCACGATAGCCGACCTTCCTTTACAAGCGCCCCTTGAGTCGGTATATTCCGGCCCTCTCTGGGGGTATAGCTCAGCTGGGAGAGCGCTTGCATGGCATGCAAGAGGTCAGCGGTTCGATCCCGCTTACCTCCACCAGACGATCAAGAAGTCCCCATCGTCTAGAGGCCTAGGACATCGCCCTTTCACGGCGGTAACCGGGGTTCGAATCCCCGTGGGGACGCCAGTAGCACCAGACGGCTCGCAGAAATGCGGGCCGTTTGTTTTTCTGCGTTGATTGATCGCTTGAGTGCCGACTGCACCGCCTGCTGTTGACGTGGACGATAGCTCGACAAATGGTCGAAGGTAAGCAATAGTTGATATCGATTAAAAAGGGCGAGTTTATGTGCTTCGATTTGCCATTGTTGTGTTATGGTTTTTACTTAGGCCGGTATGACTCATGCGCAAGCCGAGATTCGTGAGGGCTACCAGCCCCAGACAGCTTTCATGCACTCTGCCCTCGCCAACAGGATCCAAGCACATGAAAACCAGATTCAGCCCTCAGTCCCAGTCCTTCGTGCAGCTGGTCACTCTGCTGCACGAGTTCTACGCTGATGCTCCGGCCGGCGCGCGGGATCTGGATGATCTGCTCGCCTACATCTGTGGGCAGAATGCCGCTGGCAGACACTTGCGATCGACCGACCTTGTGCGCATGCAGCGCTTTGGCACCTTGCCTACACTCACCGCCAAGATCCACAAGCTCATCGAGCTCGGTCTGATTGTGCAGTCCATCCACGAAGACCGTCGCGAGAAGCATCTGGAGGCAACGCCGGCTGCTGAGCGCTTGCTGCGCAGCCGCTTCGACATGCTCGGCAAGGCGGGCCTGCTCGCCGCCTCCTAAGGGCAGCGCCGCAGGCGCTGCGTCTGCTGACGGGCTTGGCCCTGACGGCCACCGCTGGCCGCTCAAAGCTCTGCGCATGGCGCTTGGCATGGCCCGCCGTGCGTGTGGATGGCAAAAAACAAAAAAGTGTCTCGAATAGTTGACATTAGACAGTGTCATCTAGACAGTGATGCTCGCAGCGCTCGGTTCCAGCTGTCATTGGCGTTGCAAAAGAAGCACTTGGAAGGCCTTCGTGCGGGCTTAGCACGATCGGAACCATCAGGAGGAAGGACTATGTCTGAAAAAGTAGGGCTGACTGGCCTGACCGAAGCCGAGTCCGAGGAACTTCACCGTAACCTCATCCAGGGTACTCAGTTCTTCGGGATGATCGCCGCTCTGGCGCATCTGCTCGCTTACATCTATACGCCCTGGCTGGGCTGAGGAGACCGCCATGATCTACGGAAAGATGTGGACAGTGGTCAAGCCGACCGTCGGCGTGCCCATTCTTATCGGCGCCGTCGCGGTGGGTTCGTTCGCCGTGCACCTAGCCATCACCACTCACACCACCTGGGTGTCCAAGTTTCTCAATGGTGAGCCGATCAATACGGCCTCCGCATCCAGTTGAAGTGAGGTATCGGGCACCGGTGGTCGGCCTCGCCGACCACCGTCCCGTTCTGTTTCGTGGGCCCAGCTTCGTGCGCCACGGGCCCCAACCCTCGCCGGCGCCTCTGCCGTCGGTGATCCGGGGATAGGTCATGGCCCGACTGAGTCGCAGCTTGGTGAAGGGGTGGGCCCATCTCGGCACCCGCTTCCTGCCATTCGCCGATGCGGCCTCGCCCGATGTGCCCCTCTCGAGGCTGTTGCGGCTGTCCCTGTTCCAGGTGTCCTGCGGCATGGCCATGGTGCTACTGATGGGCACCCTCAACCGCGTCATGATCGTCGAGCTCCACGTGCCGGCGGCGCTGGTCGCGGTCATGGTCTCTTTGCCGATCGTCTTTGCGCCGTTGAGAGCCCTGATCGGCTACCGGTCCGACACCTACCGTTCCGCCCTCGGCTGGAAGCGCGTGCCTTTCATCTGGCGCGGTAGCCTGATCCAGTTCGGCGGCTTTGCCGTGATGCCGTTCGCACTTCTGGTGCTGGCGGGTGCCGGGCAATCCGCCCACTACGCGCCTTGGGTGGGGCAGGTGGCGGCTGGCATCGCTTTTCTTCTGGTCGGGGCTGGCGTGCATACCGTGCAGACGGTGGGGCTGGCATTGGCCACCGATCTCGTCCCGGAGGAAGACCAGCCCAAAGTGGTCGGCCTCATGTATGTCATGTTGCTGGTGGGCATGATGTTGAGTGCGATGGTCTTTGGCATATTGCTGATCGATTATTCGCCGGGCCAACTGGTGCGCGTGATACAGGGCGCAGCGGTGGTCACGCTGGTTCTCAATGTCGTGGCGATGTGGAAGCAGGAGGCACGCGACCCAGACCGGCACAAACCGAGGCCTCCCGCATCGGATGTCGATTTTCAGGATGCGTGGGCGGTGTTCCGCCGCGGCCCCGACGCGCTGCGGCGCCTCCTCATCGTCGGCCTTGGCACTGCTGCCTTCAGCATGGAGGACGTGCTGCTCGAGCCATACGGTGGCGAGATCCTGAGCATGTCGGTGAGCGATACCACGCTCCTCACGGCCACGCTGTCGGCCGGGGGCTTGTGCGGATTCTGGCTCGCTTCGGTGGTGTTGGGCCGCGGTTACGACGCATTCCGCATGGCCACCATCGGGGCTGTGACGGGCTTGCCAGCCTTTACCCTGGTGATCGCCGCCGCACCTCTCGGATCACCCGTGTGGTTCGGCGCAGGCGTTCTGTTGATCGGCTTTGGTGCCGGCTTGTTTGGTCATGGCACCCTTACCGCCACCATGCGCGCCGCGCCGCGCGATCAGATCGGTCTTGCGCTGGGCGCGTGGGGCGCAGTACAGGCAACTGCCGCTGGCGTTGCTGTGGGTCTGGGCGGTATTCTGCGCGACGCGTACGCTGCAGCATCCGAGCCCGTGCTCGGCTATGTATTCGTCTACAGCCTTGAGCTGTTTCTATTGGTTCTGACGATCACCGTGATGGCTCCGCTCGCAGGTTGGCGCCGGGGCCTCGCAACCCGCAACCAGGCAGCATGAACAACACAAAGAGGAGAACCGCATGACTTTGACCACCTGGATCATGATTCTTTGGGTCATCATCGTGGCCCGCCTGATCGGCTCGAGCTACGCCAAGCGCTCTGGCCGGTGAGCCCATCGGTCCGGGCATTGCGTGCCGGATCGTGCAACACAGCAGGCGGGCCCTCGGGGCCCGTTTGTTTTGTCATACCTTGTGCATAATCGGCGTCGGCCGTTGCGGGGCGTGATGCCGTGTAAACATTTGCCTCAAGCAATCTGGGCTTTTGGCCGATAACCCCCCACGATTTTCATTCTGGCGGATCCGTGTCCTCACCCCGTTCGATCGACGTCTTAGTGATTATCCTGCAGGTTCTCGTCACAGCCGTTGCGCTGGCGTGGCTCGCGCTCTCCGGCGAGACGGTCTCGCTTGTCGCCGCTCAGGCGGTGCTGGCTTCATTGCTCCTGATCTCTGTGCTGCTGTTGCTACGCAGCCTCTCGAAGGCCGCGCCGGCGAGCGCGCCAGCCGTTGCTGTGGCAACGCCCCTTGACCTTTCGCGCCCAGCCGAGGGGTTCGGTGAGCTGGCCGCCCAGATCCAACGCAGCAGCGACGAACTGAGGCAGGTCCAGTCGACGATGCATAGCGCTGTGGCCTCCTTGAGTCGTGGCTTCGAAGAGATCGCCGACCACGCCCGCCGCGAGACGGGCGACGTCGCCATGGGCGAGCACCGCATCACCCACGAGCGGTTTGCCGAAGAGACCTCTGCCATCCTGCGAAAGCTGGTCGGGAACATCGTCGGTGGTGTCGAGCGCAGCACTACGATGATCGAGCGCATGGGCTCGATGCGCGAGCAGATCGGCGATGTCAACCGCATCCTGATCGAGATCGAGGCCATCGCCTCGCAGACCAATCTGTTGGCACTCAACGCCGCCATCGAGGCTGCACGCGCCGGTGAGGCCGGGCGTGGCTTCGCGGTGGTGGCCGACGAGGTGCGCGCGCTGTCGAGCCGCACGCAGACCTTTAGCCGCGAGATCCGCCAACGCAGCGTGGCGATCGAGCAGTCGGTCGACCAGGCGGTGCAGAGCAGCACGTCGATGGCTGCGAGCGACCGGGCACTCGCCGACGACAGCAGCAGCCACCTCGATGGCCTGTTGCGCATGATGTCCGATCTCAGCGATCAGCGCCGGGCCGAGGAGGCTGCGCAGCAGGCGCAGATGCAGGCCCAGGTGGCAAGGACCACCGACGCCGCGGCCGTCGCCATGCAGTTCCAGGACATCGCCAGCCAGCTCATCGACCATGTGCATCGCCGCGTGGACGCCGCCAAAGCTCTTTCGGAGGCTCTGCAGGCCCTCACCGATCGACTCGCAGTGGGTGGTGCGGCGGATGAGGCCGCTCTCGAAGACGCGCTGGCGCGCGTCGGGCAGTCGGTCGCCCGCTCACGGGAGGCCACGGCGCACTGCCCTGTCAGCAGTCAGGTGGCCAGTCTGACCACCGGTTCGGTCGATCTCTTCTAGGTTCGGAGACATTTACGCATGGGCAAGACCGTGTTGACCGTTGACGATTCGGTTTCGATCCGCCAGATGGTGAGCTTCACGCTCAAGAGCGCCGGCTACGAGGTGGTTCAGGCTGCCGATGGCGAAGAGGGTCTTGCGGTGGCCAAGGCCAACCCCGTGCAACTCATCATCACCGACCAGAACATGCCGAAGATGGATGGGCTGACTATGGTGCGCGCCCTGCGCGCTACAGCGGTGCATGCGCGGACGCCGATCCTGCTGCTCACCACGGAGTCGAGCGACGCCATGAAGGCACAGGGCAAGGCAGCAGGGGCCACTGGCTGGCTGGTCAAGCCCTTCGACCCGGCCAAGCTTCTGGAAGTGGTGAAGCGCTGCATCGGTTGATGCTGCCACGCCTGCGTCGATCATGAGCCTCGACCTCAGCCAGTTCCAGCAGACCTTCTTCGAAGAGGCTGCCGAGAATCTCGCCAGCATGGAGAGCCTCCTGCTGGGCATCGACATCGCTGTCCCGGCCGACGATGACCTCAACGCCATCTTTCGTGCGGCCCACTCCATCAAGGGCGGCGCTGGCATGTTCGGCCTCAACGACATCTCGGGCTTCACGCACGTGCTCGAGACCTTGCTCGACCGCATCCGCAAACACGAGATCGCGCTCAACAGCCTGCATATCGACGCCTTCCTTGAGGCGGGTGATCTGATCCGCGCCATGATCGGGCAACACCGCGGGGAAGGTGCCGCTGATGCCGCTGCCATCGGCGCCTGCCAGGCCCGCCTGGCGGACATGGCGGGTGTCGCGGCGAAACCAGCCTCCGTGACGCCTCCCGAGTCGCCTGCGGCTGTGTCGCCACCCGCTGCGGTGCCACTCTCGGCTGCGTCCGCAGCCGTCACCGGGTGGCGGCTGGAGCTCGGGCCGATGCCGCCGGCGCTGTTTGATCGCGTCAGGGCCGACCTGGCCGCACGCGGTACCTTGACCGTGCGGGCCGAGCCCGACGACCGTGCCACCGAGGGCATCTGGGTGCTCGATCTGGCCACTCACGCCGCCGGGGCCAGCGCGCCGGCCGACGGGGAATTGCTGGCCGCTGAGCTGCAGTTCATCCTGCCGCCCTCGGCGATCCGCATCGAAGCCATCCTTGCCGCATCGAACGCCGCTGCCGGGCCTGTCGATGAGGCCGGGTTCGGGTTCTTCGACGATGAGCCGGCCAGTGGCGAAGCCGCTGCGGCTGCACCGGCGCCGGCTGAGGACGGCAGCTTTGGTTTCTTTGACGACGAACCCACTCCGATGGCCTCCGCCCCGGCGGTGGTGAGCCCGTCAGCGTTGGCTAGCGACGCTGGTTTTGGCTTCTTCGACGACGAGCCCGCGGCCGTCGCGGCAGTGCCGCCACCGCCACCGCCGCCACCGCCGCCGCCCCGCCCGGCTGGCCCGGCACCCGCTGGTGCGCCCGATGCCTCCTCGATCCGCGTCAGCGTGGGTAAGGTCGATCAGCTCATCAACCTCGTCGGCGAACTGGTGATCAACCAGGCCATGTTGTCCGAGACCGCATCGCGCGTCGACCCGGTGCTTTACGAGCAGCTCACCAACGGCTTGGCGCAACTCGAACGCAACACCCGCAACCTGCAGGAATCGGTCATGTCGATGCGGATGATGCCGGTGAGCTCGGTGTTCAGCCGTTTCCCGCGTGTGGTGCGCGACATCTCGCAGCGCCTCGGCAAGGACATCGAATTGCGTTTTGTTGGTGAGAGCACCGAGATCGATCGTGGGGTGATCGAGAAGATGGCCGACCCTCTCACCCACCTGGTGCGTAACAGCCTTGACCACGGCATCGAGACGCCCGACGTGCGCATGGCTGCCGGCAAACCCGCGCGCGGCACGCTGACGCTGCGGGCCAGCCATCAAGGTGCGAATATCGTCATCGAGGTCATCGACGACGGCGGTGGTTTGCGGCGCGAGAAGATCCTTGCCAAGGCCCGCGAGCGTGGCCTGAGCGCTGGCGACAGCATGCCCGACGCCGATGTCTGGCAACTCATCTTCGAGCCCGGCTTCTCCACCGCCGAGCAAGTCACCGATGTGTCGGGCCGTGGCGTTGGCATGGACGTGGTCCGCCGCAACATCACCGAACTCGGCGGCCGCATCGAGATCCAGTCGACGCCCGGCCAAGGCACCAGCATCGTCATCCGGCTGCCCTTGACGCTGGCCATCCTCGACGGGCTTTCGGTGGCCCTCGGCGAGGAGACCTACATCATCCCTCTCGCCTACATCATCGAGTCGCTGCAACCGCAGACATCGGCCATCAGCACGGTGGGTGGCGACAACCACGTGGTCGAAGTGCGCAGCGAGTATCTGCCGGTGCTGCCGCTGCACCACGTCATCGGCGGACGGCCGCGCGCCAGCCGCTTCGAGGACGGCATCTTTGTCATCCTCGAGTCGGACGCCGGCAAGATCGCTCTGTTCGTCGACGAACTGGTCGGCGAGAGCCAGGTGGTGATCAAGAGTCTCGAATCCAATTACGCCAAGGTCAGCGGCATCTCCGGCGCCACCATCCTCGGAGACGGCCGGGTCGCGCTGATCCTCGATGTGGCGGCGCTGGTGCGCCGCTGCAGCTACGTCCACAGGAGCGCCGCATGAGTGACCCGCAGACCATCACCACCGGTTCGCGCAGCGAGTACCTGACGTTTCGGCTCGCCGACGAGGAATACGGCATCGACATCCTCAAGGTGCAGGAGATCCGCGGTTACGACCCGGTCACGCGCATCGCCAACGCCCCTGATTTCATCAAGGGCGTGGTCAATCTGCGCGGCAACATCGTGCCGATCATCGACATGCGCATCCGCCTGCAACTGGGGGAGGTGACCTACGACGAGATGACTGTCGTGATCATTCTCAACCTGGGTAGCCGCGTGGTGGGCATGGTGGTCGACAGCGTCTCCGATGTGCTGGCCTTGCAGGCTGATCAGATCCGTCCTTCGCCGGAGTTCGGCGGCGCTTTCGACGCGCGCTACATCACCGGGCTGGGTGCACTGGATGACCGGATGTTGATCCTCATCGACATCGAGTCGCTGGTGAGTGAAGACATGCTGAGCATCGCATCAGCGGCTTAAGGCCGTTACAACGGGGGTGGGAATGAGCGGAGCGCAGGGCAGCATCTTCGGCAGACTGTTTCGCGATGCGAAGCGGGAGGCCCGTATCGTCGAGTTGCAGGGGGTCTGGGATGCGATCGACAAAGCCTATTGCGTCATAGAGTTCGATCTCGGTGGCCGCATCGTGAAAGCCAATGACAAGTTTTTGAAGGCGGTCGGTTATTCGGCTGAGGAAGTCGTCGGCCGGCACCACGGTATCTTTGTGCCGAAAGAGTTCGTCGATACCAAGGAGTACCGCGAGTTCTGGGACATGATCGCCGGCGGCCAGCGTTACGATGGCCAGTTCAAGTACCTCGGCAAGGGTGGCAAAGAGGTTTGGCTCGATGCCACCTACAACCCCATCTGTGACGATGCCGGGAGCCCTTTCAAGGTGATCGAGTTCGCGACCGATGTGACCCACCAGCGCAACGCCGAGCAACTCGCGGACGCGGTGCGCGAGAGCCAGGCGGTCATCAACGCCGCTCGGGGTGGAGATCTCACCGGTCGTGTGCCTCTGGAAGGCAAGACGGGCAAGGTGGCCAAACTCTGCGAAAGCATCAACGCACTCATCGATACGATGTCCTCGGTGGTCGGTCTGGTCAAGGAATCGGTCGAGGCCATCAACACCGCTGCCCGTGAGATCGCAGCGGGCAATTCAGATCTGTCCGGACGGACTGAGGAGCAGGCTTCCAGTCTGCAAGAGACCGCCGCAAGCATGGAAGAGCTCAGCACTACGGTGAAGCAGAACTCCGAAAGCGCCAAGGTCGCTAACGAGCTTGCGATCGGAGCTTCGGGGGTGGCGAGCAAAGGTGGCGAAGTGGTGAACGAGGTGGTTCGCACCATGGAGGCCATCAGGGAGTCGTCGCACAAGATCTCCGACATCATCTCGGTGATCGATGGCATCGCCTTTCAGACCAACATCCTTGCACTCAACGCCGCGGTGGAAGCAGCGCGGGCTGGCGAACAGGGCCGCGGCTTCGCCGTGGTGGCGAGCGAAGTGCGCAGCCTTGCGCAGCGCTCGGCTGCGGCTGCCAAGGAGATCAAGACGCTGATCTCGAGTTCCAGCGAGAAGGTCAATCTCGGCTCGCGTCTGGTCGCCGATGCTGGCCACACCATGGAAGAGATCGTCGGCTCGGTCGGCAAGGTCACCGGGATCATGAGCGAGATCGCCACTGCATCGGCTGAGCAGAGTTCGGGTATCCATCAGGTCAGCGACGCTGTATCGCAGATGGATGACGCGACCCAGCAGAACGCCGCGCTGGTCGAGGAGGCTGCAGCCGCAGCGGAGTCCTTGCAGAGGCAGGCGGAGTCTCTGTTCAATGCGGTCGCCCACTTTAAGGTCCTTGGCGGCGGCGCCCTGATTCCGGCTGGTTCACCTGCCGGCAACCGCCAAGGTCTGGCCCCTGCTCACTGAGGATTGGAGGAAACCATGGATCTGCTGCGAAGAACTCATCTCTGGCAACGCTTCGTTATGTTGGGTGTGATCGGCCTCGTGATGTGTCTGGTGCCACTTTTCAAGGTGGTCTCACTGAAGAATGCCGAGATCGCCGTGGCTGAGCAGGAGCGTGCGGGTCTGCCGGTGTTGCAGACCGTCATCGACCTGCAGCGGTCGGTCGAGCGACACCGTGAGGCGGCTGTCAAGGTTCTGCTGGGTGATGCGGCGGCGCAATCGACCCGTGCCGCAGCTGCCGGCGAGATCGAAGCTGCAGTGCGGAACCTTGCCGACGCTTTTGAGCAGAACGGCTACCTCACCGCAGGCAAAGAGCTGGGCGCGTTCAAGTCGGCTTGGGCCCGGAGTGCGGCAGTGGAGCCCGGTGGCAGCACCAAGGCGGACGATCTTTTCGACGCTTACGCACCGGCCATGCAGCACGCACTGGTGCTCTCGGACCGTGTGGCGGACGATTCGTCGTTGGCACTCGACCCGGTCTCGGAGTCGTATTTTCTGATGACCGCGCTGGTCGATCACCTGCCGCGCATGTCTGATGCACAAGAGACCTTGCGCTTGCGTGGGCAGGTCATTCTGGCAGGCGGCGGCGCGACCAGCGCCGACCGCGCGGTGGTGCGCGCTGGCATCGAGCAGGTCGAGTACTTTGCTGGCCGTGCAGTGGCTCAGATGGACAAGGCGGTTGCCATGCGTGCCGACCTTCGCGATGAGCTCGGTGAGTTTGGTGGCGTCCACTACACTGCCTTTGGCAAGTACGTGGCGGAGCAGATCCTGAGCGAGCGAGGCGGCGGGTCGAACGCCCTGGCGGAGTTCAGCGACCTCGGCCTCAAGGCAGTGAACACCGGTTATGCAGACGTCGCCATCATCTCCAAGACACTCGCCTCGCTGCTCGACCAGCGGGCAGCCGACGTGGCTGACCAGCGCGCCGAGGTGCTGCTCGTCATTGTTGCGCTGGGTGCCGCTGCAGTGTTCTTTGGCTACGCCATCACCCGTTCGGTGACGAGTCCGCTCGGCCGCGCAGTAGCAGCCGCCGAAGCCGTCAGCGCGGGCGATCTCGACTATGCCATTCAAGATTCCGGCCGCGATGAGGCCAGCCAGTTGCTGCAGCGGTTGCGTCAGATGCAGGACGCCTTGCGCGAACGCAAACAAGAGGATGCCGAACGTCTGGTCGAGGTGCAGCAGGCTGGCGAGCGCGACCGCAAGGTGGCGGCCGAGGTCGGCGAGGCGGTGTCGCGTGCCGCCGAAGACGATCTGACTCTGCGCATCCAGATCGCCGACAAGGAAGGCGTGCACGCCGAGTTGTGCAACGGGGTGAACAACATCCTTGAGGGCATGGCGCGAGTGGTCGCGCAGGTCAAGGAGGCCTCGGAGACGATCAGCACAGCGACTCGTGAGATCGCAGCGGGCAACACCGACCTGAGTGCGCGCACCGAGGAGCAGGCGTCGAGCCTGCAGGAGACCGCCGCGAGCATGGAGGAACTCAACAGCGCCGTCCGCCAGAACTCCGACGCCGCGCGTCAGGCCAGCGAACTGGCAGTGGGCGCGTCGGGGGTGGCGAGTCGGGGTGGCGCCGTGATGCAAGAAGTGGTGCAGACCATGCACGGCATCAGTGGCGCGTCGGCGAAGATCTCCGAGATCATCTCGGTCATCGATGGCATCGCCTTCCAGACCAACATCCTGGCCCTCAACGCAGCGGTCGAAGCTGCCCGTGCCGGCGAGCAAGGTCGCGGCTTTGCCGTGGTGGCGGCCGAGGTTCGGGTGTTGGCGCAGCGATCTGCGGGTGCGGCCAAGGAGATCAAGGCATTGATCTCCGACTCGGCGGAGAAGGTGGCGGTGGGCTCGCGGCTGGTCGATCAAGCGGGTGCAACCATGCGTGAGATCGAATCCTCGGTGCGCCATGTCACCGAACTCATGGCCGAGATCGCCACGGCATCGGCTGAGCAGAGTGCCGGCATCCAGCAGGTGAGCGAGGCGGTGGCGCAGATGGACGATGCCACTCAGCAGAATGCCGCACTGGTGGAAGAAGCGGCCGCTGCCGCCGAATCGCTGCAGGGGCAGGCTGAGTCGCTGTTCTCGGCCGTGAGCCGCTTCCGCATCCCCGAGAGTGCTCTGGGCGGCGCGCGCGATCGCGCCTCTGCCGCGGGCCAGACGTCGCGGCCACAGGCTTCGCCGGCCCGCGCCCGGCCGGTCGCGGCGACACGCGTCGCGCAGGTGCAGACCGCGCCGACGGAGAGTGACTGGGAAGAGTTCTGAGAACGCTCGCCGAATCTTGCTGCCAGCCGCGTTGCGATGGCTGAAAAGCCCACCACGATGGCCGGTCTGCTGGACTCGATCAAGCCGATCAGTCGTGATTTCGCCTACACCGAGGCCGACTTCGAGCGCATCACGCGCCTGATCTACAGGCAGGCTGGCATCGCCTTGGCCGCGTCCAAGCGCGACATGGTCTACAACCGCTTGTCACGGCGTCTGCGGGCGCTCGGTGTGGACCGTTTTGATGCCTACTTGGACCGCCTTGAGCAGAACCAGCGCGACCCGGAGTGGCAGCACTTCATCAACGCACTCACCACCAACACCACCTCGTTCTTCCGCGAGGCGCATCACTTCCCGGTGCTGGCGGACTTGTTGCGCCAGCGTATCGGCAGACATGCGCCGGCCATCTGGTGCGCGGCCGCCTCAACCGGCGAGGAACCCTACTCGATCGCCATGACCGTGGCCGATACGCTCGGGCCCCAAAGCTCACAGGTGCGCATCGTTGCCTCCGACCTTGATACTGCGGTCCTCGACATCGCAGCCGCCGGGGTCTATCCGATGGACCGTGTGGAGCGGTTGGCGCCCGATGTCTTGCGGCGACATTTTTTGCGTGGCAAAGGCGATCAGTCGGGCAATGTGCGGATCCGCCCTGAGTTGCAACGCATGATCAGCTTCACCCAGGTGAATCTGCTGGATGAGCGCTTGCCGGTGCAGGGCCCGTTCGATGCCATCTTCTGCCGCAACGTGCTCATCTATTTCGACCGCGCGACCCAGGCTCAGGTGGTGCGTCGGTTCGCGCCGCTGCTGCAACCCGATGGTCTGCTGTTCATCGGCCACTCGGAGAGCCTGTTCCACGTCAGCGATGTGTTCCGGCTGCAAGGGCAGACCATCTATCAGCGGGTCGAGCAAGGTTAGGCGGATGTCTGATGCCCACCGCGCCAGCTTGCGCTACCGCGAGCGTGCCTTCGACACCATGGCCATCAAGGTGCTGCCGGGTGAGTTCTATGTCACGGCCGAGGAGATCGCGCTGACCACCACGTTGGGGTCGTGTGTCGCTGCGTGCATCCACGACCCGGTGGCTGGCGTCGGTGGCATGAACCACTTCATGCTCCCCGATTCCAGCGGCGATCGGGCGCCCGGCATGATCTCGGCATCGGCTCGCTATGGCGTGTACGCCATGGAGTTGCTGCTCAACCAGCTGTATGCCGCGGGCGCGAGCCGCAAGCGCTTGCGTGCGCGTGTGTTCGGCGGTGCGCACGTGCTGCCGGGCGCAAGTATCTCGCAGGTCGGTGCACGCAACGCCGACTTCGTGCGCGGCTTCCTGCGCAAGGAGTCGATCGAACTGATCGCCGAGAAACTGGCGGGGACCGAGGCGCTCAAGGTATGTTTCTTCCCAGTGAGTGGCAAGACTTGGGTCAAACCACTCCCTGTGGCCGACATCGGCAGCGTGGCGCGACTCGAAGCCGAGCATGCGCGACGCATCCGTCGGGCTCCGACGAGTGGCGATGTCGAGTTGTTCTGACCGGGACCGAACAGGAGCAGGATGAAGGCGTTTAGCAGCGAACGGCCGATGCGGGTCATCGTCGTCGATGACTCGGCGGTGGTGCGCGCGGTTCTCACCGAGCTCATCAATGCCGAGCCCGACATGAAGGTGGTGGGGGCTGCAGCCGATGCTTTTGCTGCGCGTGAAGCCATCCGTGTCTTCGATCCGGACGTCATCACTCTGGACGTCGAGATGCCGCACATGGACGGGCTCGATTTTCTCGAGAAGCTCATGCGCCTGCGACCGACGCCGGTTGTGATGATCTCGACGCTGACCGAACGGGGTTCGGAGGCGGCGCTGCGGGCGCTCGAACTGGGGGCCATCGATTTCGTGGCCAAGCCACGCGTCGACGTGGCGCACTCGATGGCAGGTTATGCGCGCGAGATCACGCAGAAGCTGCGCATCGCCGCCAGTGCGCGGATGCCGACCCAGCGATCCACGCTGGCGGTCACGGGTGGCGCTGCGCTGACGCAGATGCGCCGTGCGCCGCATCCGGACCAGGTCATCGCCATCGGCGCCTCGACAGGTGGCACCGAGGCGATCAAGCACATCCTGCTGCAGATGCCACCGGATTGTCCGCCGATCGTCATCACTCAGCACATGCCGGAGAACTTCACGCGCATGTTCGCCGACCGTCTCGACCGCGAGTGTCGGATCAAGGTGCGCGAGGCTCAGCATGACGATCGCTTGCAGCCTGGTCAGGCGCTGATCGCCCCAGGCAATCGGCACTTGCTCATGAAGAAGCGCGCCAGCGGCTACGTCTGCCAGTTATCGGATGCCGAGCCGGTCAGCCGTCACAAGCCTTCGGTCGATGTCATGTTCGGCTCGGTGGCAACCCAGATCGGTCGACACGCGCTGGGGGTCATACTCACCGGAATGGGCCGTGATGGTGCCAGTGGCATGGCCGAGATGAAGCGGGCCGGCGCCTACAACATCGCGCAGGATGAGCAGAGCTGTGTGGTCTTCGGCATGCCGCGCGAGGCCATCAATGCCGGCGGAGTCGATGTCGTGGTGCCACTCGACCGCATCTTCGACCGCCTCATGGAGCGAGTCGGCGCCTGACGGCGGCCGCAGCCGGAGAGTCATCTTGGACAATGCCTTGCCCTTGATACTGATCGAAGGTGTGCTGGTGTTCGGCGGCGTACTGGCGTTTGCCTGGTGGCAGTTTCGCGACCTGCGGCGCGAACGCGAAAAGGCGGCGCGTATGGCCGCCGCACCGCCCCCGCCAAGCGCTGGTCAAGGCGGTGCGGGCGATGGCGGTCTATCCTGAGACGATGCGCGATGTCCCTTGTGATGCAGAGCATCGAAGTTGGCCGGGGTTGAGCCACCCGCGGCTGCCGCGGGCGCGTGCCGCTCTGTTGTTGATGGCCTGCTTGGCGGGCGCGATGGCCCCTGGGCTGCCGGCCTCTGCCGCCGTCTCCTGCGATCGCTTGGTGGACAGTGGCGTGCGCGACTGCAACACGCGGCTGAGCCTCGACACCCATGAGCTGCTCGAGCAGACCACAGTGAGCCTGACTCCGGAGCAGGTGGAGCAGGCCCGCAGGCAACGCCCCTTGCGCGAACTCGCGCCGAGCCCTGAGCAGTTCGGCCAGATCCAGACCTACTGCCGCAGCCACGGCGAGATCCGCCGTCGCATCGGCTTGGAGCGTGGCTTGTGTGAGGACGCCCCGCGCGACTGATCGGCGCGCGACTGTGCGTCACGCAGTGGCGGGCCGTTTCTGGAGCAGAAGACGGTAGTAGCCTTCGGTGTCGTCACACCTCAGCAGGGCATGGCCGGTCTGCCGGCAGAACGCCTCAAAATCGTGCACCGAGGTCGGGTCGGTCGAGAGCACCTCGATCCGCTCACCTGCCCCAATCGCAGCCAGCGCTTTCTTGGTGCGCAGGATCGGCAACGGGCACTTGAGACCACGGGCATCCACCTGGACCGCCGCTGCGGCCGTGTCGCCCGTCACCCTCAGCCCTTGCTCGGTGTGGCCGGGCTCTGCAGTGTCCTCAGGGTCTGCACCAGTTCATCAGCGTGGCTCTGCGGGTCGACGCCGATCCACGCGCGGTGCAGGGTGCCGTCTGGCGCGATCAGAAAGGTGTTGCGCTTGGCCATCTTGAACACCACGAGATTGAGCAGGCTGTCGTAGGCGCGCGCCACTTCGCCTTTTTCGTCGGCCAGCAAAGCGAAAGGCAGGCTGTGCTTGCGAGCGAACTCGGCGTGCGATGCCGGCTTGTCGACGCTGATGCCATACAGCGTGGCGCCGAGCTTGACCAACTCGTGGTGGCGGTCGCGCAGGTTGCAGGCCTCGGTGGTACAGCCGGGGGTGTCGTTCTTGGGGTAGAAATAGACCACCACCCATTGGCCGCGACGGTCAGTCAGCCGATGCACCTTGCCCGACGCATCGGGCAGCGCAAAGTCAGGTGCCGGCGCGCCGATCTCGGGCGCAGCGGCAGCAGGCCGGACCATACACAAGGCACCGATGACGGCCAGGGCAAGCAGCGCTCGCATGGGTTCGGCTGCCTCAGTGGTGGTGGCCGCCCGGGCCGTGGGCGTGGCCGTGCGCCACCTCATCGTCGGTGGCCTTGCGCAGGCCGCGCACGACCACCACGAACTCTACGGTCTGGCCGGCCAAGGGGTGGTTGCCATCGACCGTCACGCTGTCGGCCGAGACCTCCCTGACGGTGTAGACCGCCACTTCCTCGCCATCTTCGCCGCTGCCGGCGAACTGCATGCCGACCTGCACGTCGGGTGGAAAGGCGCTGCGGGGTTCAGTGCGCACCGCATTCTCGTCGAAGTGACCGAACCCGTCTTCCGGCTCGATGCGCGCGCGCACCTCTTGCCCCACTTCGGCGCCCTCGATGGCCGCCTCAAGGACCGGGAGCACGCCACCATGCCCGCCGTGCAGATAAGCGATCCCTTCCTCAGCCTCGAGGAGCGTGCCGCTGGTGTCGAGCAGTTGGTAATCGATGGTGACGACGGTGTTCTGGCCGACTTTCATGGGTATCCCGCGGGCGTAGAGCGTAAGTGGAAAGGCCGCCGATCGAGCGGCCGGGTGGCCGAGTATGCCCGATATACTCGCACCATGACGATACCCCTGGATGCCGGATTGCCTCTGCTCGGGGGCATCGACGCCGCTCGATTCATGGCCGTTCACTGGCAGAAGCGGCCCTTGTTCGTGGCCGGCGCCGTGCCTCAGGCAGCCGACGTCATCGACATCGAGACGCTGTTCGAGCTGGCGCAGCACCCCGAAGCGCAGACTCGGCGCATCGCCCAGACAGACGACGCCTGGAGCGTGGCGTCGGGGCCACTGCGACCTCGCCAGCTTGCCAGTAAAGGCCGGTGGACAGTCCTTGTGCAGGGCATCAACCACTTTTTGCCGGCTGCTGACGCATTGCTGCGGCGCTTCGCCTTCATCCCCTACACCCGGCTCGATGATGTGATGGCGAGTTACGCCACGCCGGGTGGCGGGGTCGGTCCGCACTACGATTCCTACGACGTGTTCCTCATCCAGGCGCGCGGCACGCGCCGCTGGCAGATCAGCGGACAATCCGATCGCAGTTTGCGGCCTGGGCAGCCACTCAAGTTGATGGCGGATTTTCGAGCCGAGCAGACCTTCGACTGCCAGCCCGGCGACCTGCTCTATCTGCCGCCTGGCTATGCCCACGACGGTGTAGCGGTGGACGATTGCATCACGTTGTCGGTGGGCTTCAGGGCGCCCTCACACACCGAGCTGGCGCGCGAGTTCCTGTTCTGGATGGCTGATCGCGTCGAGCTGCCGGGTCTCTACGCCGACCCCGACCGGGTCCCGACGGCGGATCCAGCCGAGGTCGATGCTGGGCTGGTGCAGCGGGTGTCTGAGGTCTTTCAAGGCATCTGCTGGGACGAGCGCAGGGTGGCCGCCTTTCTTTGCCAGTACCTCTCCGAACCCAAGCCGCATATCGTCTTCGACCCTCCGGATGAGCCACTGGGGGCCATCGCGTTTGCGCGCGCGGCACGGCGCCTCGGCGTGGCACTCGATCTGCAGACGCTGATGTTGTACTGCGGCGACGAGGTCTACTGTAATGGTGAATCGCTGGCAGCAGATGCGTCGCTACGGCCGGCCTTGCAGCGTTTGGCCAGCCAGCGTTTTCTACAGGCCGACGAGATCGCCGCGGATCTTCCGACCCTGCTGTTCCCGCTCTATCAGGTCGGTCAACTCCACCTTGCTGAGCCTGCGCGCTGATGCCGCACCGCCGCAAAGCAAAGAATGGCCGTTTTTCAAGGGTTTTTACGGTTTACTGGCAATTTTTTTGTGCTAGCATTCGCGCGATCGTGCGTTTGGCTTTGACCACCAGCGTGTCGACGTGAGCCATTCTGGTCATCAACTTCTCTCATTAAGGGAAAGCAAAAAATGAAACTGTCCGCCCTGTTTGCCGCCCTGATCGCTGCTCTCGCCCTGACCGCCTGCGGCAAGAAGGAAGAAGCGCCGGCAGAAGCCCCTGCCGCTGAAGCCCCGGCTGCCCCCGCCGAAGCTCCTGCTGCTGAAGCGCCTGCCGCTGAAGCCCCGGCTGCTGACGCTGCTGCGCCTGCCGAAGCTGCCAAGTAAGCGCTTGTCGCGACAACAAAAAGCCGACCTGCGGGTCGGCTTTTTGTTGTCCATTCGTGCGTGGCCTACATCGCCACGCCGAGCCGACGCGCCACGTCCTGATAGGCCTCGACCACGCCGCCGAGATCGCGGCGGAAGCGGTCTTTGTCCAGTTTCTCGAGCGTCTTCGCGTCCCACAGGCGGCAGCCGTCCGGGCTGAATTCGTCGCCCAGCAGCAGCCGACCCTCAAAGCGCCCGAATTCCAGCTTGAAGTCGACGAGCAGGATGTCGGCGTGAGCAAAGGCCTCCTTGAGCAGGGTGTTCACGCGTAGCGTGATGGTGCGCATCACCTCGATCTCGAGGTTGCTCGCCCAGCCGAAGGCACGCACATGGTCGTCGTTGATGAAGGGGTCGTGCAGGGCATCGCTCTTGTAGAAGAACTCGAACACCGGTTGCCGGAGCGTCTCGCCCTCATCGCGGCCGAGACGTTTGGCCAGTGACCCGGCGAGGCGATTGCGCACCACACACTCCACCGGCACCATGTCGAGGGCCTTGACCAGCGACGTGGTGGGCCCGAGCAACGCCTCGAAGTGGGTCTCGACGCCTTCGGCGGCCAGCCGCTGCATGACCGCAGCATTGAAGCGATTGTTGGTCTCGCCCTTGCCAGCCAATTGGGCCACCTTGGCCCCGTCGAAGGCACTGGTGTCGTCTCTGTATTCGATGATGAGTCGCGTCGGGTCGTCGGTGGCGTAGACCGTCTTGGCCTTGCCGCGATAGCGCTCTGCACGTTTCTCCATGGTCGTTCCCTCATGCGCCAGCCTTGCGACTGGCCTGGTTCAGGTGATTTGTCGCCAGTCGATGCCGTCGTCCTGACGGGCTACAGCGACCCACTCCGGGGCACAGCCGAGCGCGCCGCTGAGTGCGCCGCGAGCCAGCTCGGGGCGATTGTTCTGCTGGCTCAGATGCGCCGCGACGACATGTTGCAGCTGACTGCTGGTGATGCGGCCGAGCAGTTGGGCAGCGGCGGTGTTGCTGAGGTGGCCCCAGTCGCCGGCGACCCGCTCGATCAGGCTGGGCGGGTAGTCACTCTGGCGGAGCAGGCTCTCGTCGTGATTGCACTCAAGGAACAAGCCTTCGCAGCCGTGCAGCATGGTCACCATGTGCGGCGTCACCGAGCCGGCATCGGTCAGGATGCCGAGACGACGCGCACCGTCGCCGATGACGAACTGCGCAGGTTCGCTGGCATCGTGTGGCACCGGGAAGGGCGTGATCTCGAGATCGCCGACGGCAAAGCGGCCGTAGCCTTCGATGCGGCAAAGATCCAGACCTTCATGACTTTCGAGGTGTCGGGCGGTGCCATGGGTCAGCCAGACTTTGATGCCGTGCCGTGCAGCCAGACGAGCCACCCCGCCGATATGGTCGCCGTGTTCGTGCGTGACGAGGATGGCGTCGATGTCGGCGGGCAGCAGACCCAGGCGGCCCAGCCGGGTGCTGCAGTCCTTGAGTCCGAAGCCACAATCGACCATCACCGTAGTGGTGCCAGCCGAGACCAGCAGGGCGTTGCCTTGGCTGCCGCTGCCGAGGCTGGCAAAACGCATCACCGCAACTGCTCTTGGAGCAGATTGAGGATGCGCACTGCGGTGTCGGTGCGGTCGCGCTCGCCTTCGGCACTGACGATGCGGACCTCGGTGTTGTTGCCCCCGCCGTCGAGCACCTGAACCCGATAGGTCAGCGATTTCTTGGGATCGTCCTTGTCGCGCCAGAACGCGAGTCTGTCGAGGACGCCGTCCTTCTTCTTCATGTCGGCGTCAGGGTCGGCGTAACGAACAAAATACTGGCCGTTGGCGCGGTCGCGGTCCTCGACGGTAAAGCCGACGCGGTCGAGTGCCAGCCCGACGCGTCGCCACGCGCGATCGAAACGCTCGTCCAGCACGAGCGTGGCGCCATCGGCCGTCTTGGTCAGACGGGCTCGGTCGGCGCCGCCCTGTGGCTTGGCGAGCTGCGCCCGCGCTGCCGACTCCTCGACGCCAAAGCGCACCAGAAGACGCTGCAGGAACTCGGCCTCGAGGTCTGGGTCGGGCGCCCGGGGTTGCCACACCGTGCCGTCGGTGGTGGCATCCTTGAGCGCGTTGGCGTTGCGCTTGTCGACCACCTCGACCATGCCGCGGTGGCTGACATAGACCTCGGTGAGGTTGTCGCCGCTGCGTTCGAGCCGCGTCCGGAACTTGTCACGCTCGCCGGTGGAGTAGATGCTGTCGATGACCCGGCCGAGGGTGTTGCGGATGAAGTCCATGGGCAACTTGGCGCGATTCTCGGCCCAGTCGGTCTCGAGCACGCCGGTGGTCGGCGACTCGACGGTGAGCACGAAGCCCTGTTCTTGCCAGAACTGGCGGACGGTCGGCCAGACCTTATCGGCGTCGGCCTCGACCGCTAGCCAACGCTGTGAGCCAGAGCGTTCGATGCGTGCCTTGGGTGGCGCAGGCAGAACACTGGCGCGTGCCAGGTCCTTGGCAGCGTTGCGATCGTTGGCGTAGGCAGAGGCGCTCGCGCTGCTGCGGCCGCCGGCATCTGGCACGACAAAGCGGTCATCGGTGCCCGGGGTGGTGAGATCGGGCGGGATCTCGAGCGGGGGCAGGGTGGTGGTCGACTTGTAGTCGATCGGCTTGGGCTGCACCTTCTCGACCAGCGAACAGCCAGCAAGCAGATGCAGCACCGTGGCGACGGCGATAAGGTGTCGAAACACGCTGGTGGGCCTCAAACGGGGATATCGGCGCTGCGCATGGCCTCGAGCACACGCTCGTGGAATGCGGCGTTGAGCGGGACCAGTGGCAAGCGCATGCCGGGGCCGATGCGGCCCATACGGTGCAGCGCCCACTTGACCGGGATCGGGTTGGCCTCGCAGAACAGGCGTTGATGCAGCAGGAACATCTTTGCGTTGTGATGCCGCGCCGTGGTGAGGTCGCCGGCCAAGGCCGCTTCACACATCTTCGCGTAGTGGCCCGGCGCGACATTGGCCGTGACCGAGATCGATCCATGGCCACCGAGCATCAGGAAAGCCAAGGCCGAGGCGTCGTCGCCGCTGTAGAGGGCGAAGCCCGCCGGTGCGCGCAGGATGAGGTCGGTGGCGCGTTCCATGTTGCCGGTGGCATCCTTGATGCCGACGATATTGGGCACCTGTGCGAGGCGAAGTGCCGTGTCGTTGGACAGGTCTGCCACGGTGCGACCGGGCACGTTGTAAAGGATGTGCGGCATGTCGACCGCTTCGGCGATGGCCTTGAAGTGCGCGTAGAGCCCGTCCTGATTCGGTTTGTTGTAATAGGGGACCACCGACAGGCTGTAGTCGGCACCGGCCTGTCGAGCAAAGCCCGCCAATTCGATGGCCTCTCGCGTGGAATTGGCGCCAGTCCCGGCGACGACCGGGATGCGGCCGGCGGATCGCTGCACCACGGCCTCGATGAGGCGGCAGTGCTCGTCGAAATCGACAGTGGGCGACTCGCCAGTGGTGCCGACCACGACGATGCCGTGCGTGCCCTCACTGATGTGCCAGTCGACCAGGGCGTGCAGCGCGGCCTCGTCGAGGCTGCCATCTGCCTGCATCGGCGTGGCGATGGCGACCAGGCTTCCCTTGAGCATGTCTCGTCTGTCCGGCAAAAATCGCATTCTATCGCAGCCCGCCCACCAGTTCCGAGAGGCGCTCTCCGAGCCCCTCGAACAGGCGCCGCAGCGGACCTTCGATCTCGTTCATCTGGATCGCCAGCATGACCACTCCCACCAGCACGGTGAGCGCAAAACCCACTGCGAAGATGTTGATTTGCGGCGAGGCGCGGGTCATGACGCCAAGTGCCAGGTTGGTGAAGAGCAGCACGATGATGAGGGGAAGGGCGATGCGCACGCCACTGGCAAAGACCTCGCTGGCGGTGCGAGCGACGCCCATGAACATCTGCTCCTCGGGCCACGCACCGATGGGAAGCGTGTGAAAGCTCTGCACCAGCGCACTGATGACCAGATGATGCCCATCGATGGCAAGGAAGAACAGAAAGCCCAGCGTGGTCAGAAAGACAGTGACCACCGGCGTCGGCGCGTTGTTGGCCGGGTCGACGAAGGTGGCAAAGCCTAGCCCCATCTGCAGGCCGATGATCTCGCCCGCCACCTCCAGCGCGGTGAAGAACAGCCGCACCACAAAGCCGATGGTGAGGCCGATGAGGAACTGCTGCGCCACCAAGCCCCAACCCGCCGGGCTGGAGAGGGCCACTGCGGGCGGTGTGGGCAGGGTGGGGACCACCAGCATGGCGAGCACGAGTGCGGTGGCGATCCGCACACGCACCGGGATGCGGTCGCTGCCCAGCAGCGGGTCGGCGGCGAGCAGACCAAGGATGCGCACCAGTGGCAAGCCGTAGAGGGTCACCAGCAGGTCGATCTGCGCCGAGCTGAGCGCGATCATCTCAGCCGATCAGGTTGGGGATGTCGCTGTAGAGCCGGCGGATGAAGTCCACCGCCATGCCGATCATCCAGCTGCCTGCCAAAACCAGCGCCAGAAACGTGGCGATGAACTTGGGGATGAAGGACAGGGTCTGCTCGTTGATCTGCGTGGCCGCCTGCAAGATGCCGATGACCAGCCCGACCACCAGCGAGGTGAGCAGCGGCGGTGCGGAGATGTAGAGCATCAGTTCCATCGCCTGACGGCCGATGTCGACCACCGTCTCCGCGGTCATCATGTCTGGAAACTCGCCACCAGTGAGCCGATCAGCAAAGACCAGCCGTCGACCAGCACGAACAGCATCAGCTTGAAAGGCAAGGACACGATGACCGGCGAGAGCATGACCATACCCAGCGACATGAGGACGCTTGCCACCACCATGTCGATGATGATGAATGGGATGAAGACGATGAAGGCGATCTGAAAGGCGGTCTTGAGTTCGGAGATGACGTAGGCGGGCACCAGGACCTTGAACGGCACGGCCTCCGGTGTGGCCGGGGCAGCCTCACCTGAGAGCGAGACGAACAGCGCGATGTCACTCTCGCGCGTCTGCTTGAGCATGAACTGACGGAATGGCACGGAGCCTCGCGTCAGCGCCTCCTCGAACTGGATGTCGTTTCGCGTGTACGGGAGGTAGGCGTCGTTGTAGGCGCGGTCGAACACCGGCGCCATGATGAAGAAGGTGAGGAACAGCGAGAGGCCGATCACCACTTGCCCGGGCGGCACCGTGGGTGTACCCAGTGCCTGGCGCAGCAACGACAGCACGATGACGATGCGGGTGAACGAGGTCATCATCAGCACCGCGGCTGGCAGGAACGTGAGCAGGGTAAGGATGAGCAGCGTCTGCACGCTGAGCGAGTAGTTGGTGCTGCCGCCCGGGCCCGGTGTGGCGGTGAGGGCGTTGAGTGCCGGTTCGGCGGCGATGACGCCGCCCGTCACGCCTGCCAGCAGCAGGCCGGTCATGATCCGGCGCATCACCGCGGCTGCCTCAATGTCTCCAGCAGGCGCGCGGCAAAGGCCCCTGATGCCTCGGCCTCAGGGGGCGCCCCTTCGCCACGTGGACGGGTCTTTAGCAGCCGCACATTGCCGGGCGCCACACCCAGCACCAACCATTCCTCGCCCACTTCGACGATGACGACGTTCTCGCGTGGGCCCACGGCCGCACTCGCCACCACCTTGAGCGTGCCACCGGCGCTACGCTGGCCCACGCGAAAGCGCTTGAGCAGCCAGAGTGTGCCGACCAGCAGGATGAGCACCAGAGCCAGCGAGAGCGTCATCTGCAGGAGCGCCGAGCCGGTCTCCGCCGGTGCTGCCCAGACGGGCGGTGCGATGACGAGCGTCGGCAGGCAGCTGCCGGTGGCCCGGAGCGCCTGCCCCGCAGCCGATCGCCGCTGCTGTACCCGGGCGGGCGCGACCACTGCGGCCTACTTGAGCGAGAGGCGGCGCATGCGCTCGGCCGGCGTGATGATGTCGGTGAGCCGGATGCCGAACTTGTCGTTGACCACCACCACCTCGCCTTGCGCGATGAGACAGCCATTGACCAGAACATCCATCGGCTCGCCAGCCATGCCGTCGAGCTCGACCACTGAACCTTGCGCCAGCTGCAGCAGGTTGCGGATCGGCAATTTGGTGCGACCGAGTTCTACCGTGACCTGTACCGGGATATCGAGGATGAGCGCGATGCGATCGTCGTCGACCGCTTCGCCTCCACTCGGCGAGAGGGTCAGTTCGCCACCCGTCTGTTCGGCCATCGCCGCAGCCCAGTCGTCAGCAGAGATCGAATCTTCGGCCATCGCCTTGTTACCCTCGTTCACCATGCTCAGCCCCCGTCGTCCTGCCGACGCAGTTCGTCGACCTTGATCGCGTAGTGGCCACGGCTATTGCCCACCGTACCGTAAACGAACGGCACGCCATCGATCGTGCCGGCGACCTTGGCAGGTGGCTCAACTGGAATCATGTCCCCAACCTGCAGCGCGAGCAACTGCCGCAGGGTCAGCTCGAATTCGCAGAGGTCTGCCTTGATCGCGACCTCGGCATCCTGGACCTGGTCTCGCATCAATGTCAGCCAGCGTTCGTCGGCGGCCACGCGATCACCCTGCATGGTGCTGCAGAGCGGTTCGCGGATCGGCTCGATCATCGAGTAGGGCATGCAGACGTGAAAGTTGCCACCGCCATTGCCCAGCTCGATGTTGAAGGTGGTGACCACCACCACCTCGGTGGGCGTGGCGATGTTGACGAACTGGGTGTTCATCTCCGAGCGCACAAACTTGTGATGCAGCTGGGTGATCGGGTCCCAGGCGTCGTCGAAGGCTTTGAAAGCGATGTCCAGCATGCGTGCGATGACGCGCTGCTCGGTGGTGGTGAATTCCCGTCCCTCCACGCGCATGTGGATCTTGCCGGTGCCGCCGAAGAGTGTGTCGACCACCTGGAACACCAGATTGGGGTCGAAGATGAACAAAGCCGTGCCGTAGAGCTCCGGCTGCAGCGAGACCAGATTGATGTTGGTGGGGACCACCAGCTTGCGGATGAACTCGCTGTATTTCTCGATGCGCACCGGCCCGACCGAGATCTCGGCGCTGCGGCGCATGAAGTTGTAGAAGCCGAGACGGATCTGCCGGGCAGCTCGTTCGTTGACCAGTTCGAGGCCCGGCATGCGGCCGCGGACGATGCGCTCCTGGCGACCTATGTCGTAGGGCTTGACCCCACCGTCGTCGACGACGGTGGCGACCTCCTCCGGGAGCTCGCCCGTGACGCCCCTTAGAAGGGCGTCGACTTCATCCTGTGAGAGTGCCTGGTCGGACATGCGGACCCATTCATCAGCCGGTCACTCAAGAATACACCGTAACTTCAGGCGGGATAAACGATTTTTTACTGGATGATGAACTGGGTGAAGAACACGTCGGCGACCCCGGTGTCCTCGTCCTCGTCAATGAGCGCGTTCAGGTCGTCGCGCAATTTTTGCGCCAGCGCCGTCTTGCCCTCGACCGTCGAAAGTGTATCCGGTGTATTGCCCGAAAGCGTGAGCAGGACAAGGTTCTTGACCTCCGGCAAGCGCTCGGTGAGGCGCCGCTGCGCTTCGGGCTCGGCGATCTTGAGTTCCATGCTGGCGGCAAGGAAGTGGTCCTTGCCTGAGAGGTTCACCGTGAGGTTATCGAGCTTCATGTAGGTCGGGGGCAGTTCCGGCTCGCTGCCTTTCTTTTTCTTCTTCTTTTTCTTCTTCGGTTCGTCGTCGGCGGTGCCCTCTTCGGCATCGTGGCCCTCACTCGCTTCGGGCGCAGGCGGATGCTCGCCGAGCGCGAAGAATGCACCGGCGGCGATGACCAGACCGAGCACCAGCCCGATCACAGCCATCAAGATGGGTTTGAGTTTGCCCGACTTGGCGGGGGCCTCTGCTGCGCCTTCCGCAGCGTGTTTCTCTTCTGCCATCTCAACGGATCCTTCCAGACGACTGCTGCCGCGTTCAGGCGGCGGATTGTGGTGCGTGGGCGAGCCCACCGTGTGATGCGATGACCAGTCGGCGCGCCACTGCCGCGGCACTCACCAGGCTGCCGCAGTCTGCAGACCCGGTGCCAGCGATGGCGAGCGCCGTGCCGTGGTCGACCGATGTGCGGATGATAGGCAAGCCGAGCGTGATGTTCACCCCCTGGCCGAAACTGGCGCGCTTGAGTACCGGCAGACCCTGGTCGTGATACATGGCCAGCACTGCGTCTGCGCCGCCGCAAGCCTCTTCCACGAACAGTGTATCGGCAGGAAAAGGTCCTTCTGCAGCGATTCCTTCGCGGCGCGCCTGTTCAAGGGCCGGGCCGATGATGTCGATCTCTTCGCGGCCCAGGTGTCCGCCCTCGCCCGCATGCGGGTTGAGGCCGGCCACAAGGATGCGCGGCGCGGCGATGCCAAAGCGTGAGACCAGATCGCCGTGCAGGATGCGCAGCGTCTGCAGCAGGCCCTCGCGGGTGATGGCTGCCGGCACTGCACTGAGTGGCAAGTGAGTGGTGGCGAGTGCGACGCGCAGGCCGCCACCCTCGAGCAGCATCACCACCCCGGGGGCTGCAGTGCGCTGTTGCAGGTACTCGGTGTGGCCGCTGAAAGCCACACCGCTGTCGCAGATGACGCCCTTGTGCAGCGGTGCTGTGACCATGGCATCGAATTCGCCAGCCAGACAACCGTCGATGGCGATGTCGAGGCTCTGCAATACGGCAGCCGCATTGCGGGGATCGACGCGGCCTGCGACCACCGCTGCGGGCAGCGGAACGTCGATGACCTCCAGGCTGCCGTGGCGTGGCATCGGCTGATCTGGGCGGTATGGCACCAGATCGACCGACACGCCGCAGGCGGCGGCTCGCGTCTGCAGCAGCGGGTGGTTGCCGATGAGCACCAGGCGCGCATCGTCGACTCGGCCGGCGAGCGCCGTGCAGAGCTCGGGGCCGACCCCGGCAGGTTCGCCGGTGGTGACGGCCAGCCGCATCAGCTCTCCTCGAGCCGCAGTTCGACGTAGGCGCTGTCGCGCAGCTGGCGCAGCCATTCGTCGTAAGCCTCATCGGCCTTGCGGCTGCGGATGGCTTGTCGCGCCTCGAGCCGCTCGCGCTCCTTGCTGACATCGGCTTCGCGGCGCTCCAGCACTTGCAGCAGGTGCCAGCCGAAGGGGCTGCGAACCGGCTGTGAGAGCTGGCCGACCGGCAGCGCCTCCATGGCCGCTGCGAATTCGGGTACCAGATCCGCGGCTGCCATCCAGCCGAGTTCGCCGCCCGATGCCGCGGAGCCATCCTGCGAGTGCTGCTTGGCCAGGTCGGCGAAGGTCGAGCCGCCCTGTTCGATGCGCTCGCGCAGATCGCGCAGGCGGCGCTGAGCGTCGGCATCGCTGACGATCTCGGTCGGCTTGACAAGGATGTGGCGCGCCTTGTGCTGGGTGATCAGCACCTGTTTGCCCACCGCGCCGCGCAGGTCACGCAGCTTGACGATGTGGAAACCGGCTGAGCTACGCACAACGGCGCTGTGCTGACCGACCTTGAGTTTGCCGATCATCTCGAGGAACAGGCTGGGCATGCGGTCGACGTTGCGCCAACCGAGGTCGCCGCCTTGCAGGGCATCCCCGGCCTCGGAGTAGGTCGCGGCCACCTTGGCGAAGTCGTCACCGCTGTTGAGGGCGGCTAGCGCTTGATCGGCCTTCTCTTTTTGCCGCTTGATCGCGACCGGATCGGCGGTCTTCTCATCGACGCGCACCAGGATGTGCGAGGCCAGCCATTCGGTGCCTACGCCGGATTCGGCCCGGCGTACCAAGTACTCATCGATCTCGCCTTCGCTCACCACCACCTTGCTCGCGACCTCCCGCTCACGCAGGCGGCTGAGGATGATCTCCTTGCGGATGTCATCGCGAAAGCGGTCGAAGCGGATGCCATCGCGGGCCAGTGCGGTGCGGAACTGTTCGACCGTGAGCTGGTTGTCCTCGGCGATACGGGCCACGGCGCGGTCGAGCTGGGTCTCGTCGACGCGGATGCCGTTCTCCCGCGCGAAGCTGAGCTGGATCCGCTGCAGGAGGATGGCCTCGAGCACCTGCTTCTCGAGGATGTTGCGTGGCGGCAAAGCCACCCCCTGTTTGCGCAACTGGTCGGCAGCGATGGCGATGCGATCCTCTAGCTCAAGGCGCGTGACGATGTCTCGATTGACGAGAGCGACGATGCGGTTGAGCGGTATGGCGTCCGGCCCGTCGGCCGAGCCTGGCGCATCGTCCGCTGCCGATGCCGGGGCTTGTGTGAGTGCGCCCAGCAGCAGGGCGATGGCGATCAGGACGTGCTTGAGCGTGGGGGTCATTGGATCATGGCGTCGGTGGTGCGTTGCTGGTCGGGACTCACCGTGCTGTAGCCGCCGATGTGGCGATTGAGGATGGCGTTGTAGGTCGACGGATCGGTGCCGGTGAGGCCATTGAGTTCGAGCACGATGAACAGGGCGCGGGTGGTTGTGGTCGCGCTGGTGGCAAGGCTCTGCACCACGGTCCGCACACTCCAGCACCCTCCGTAGTATTCGAGTCCGAACAGGCTCTCGGTGGCGCGGCGCTCGAGTAGCGAATAGTTGGCGCGCGCCAGAGCATACAGGTTCGAGGTGATCGGCCATTGCGTGGAGAAGTCGACCTGCTGGAGGCCGAGTTGGGCATCGCTGATCTCGCGTGTGTAGCGGTAGCCGACGTTGATGACCTTGCCCATCTCCGGGTTGAAGCGCAGTGCAAAAAGTCCGCGCTGTATCTGCGAGGTGTCGGTGTTGTACTGCACACGGCTGACCAGACTGGTGTCACGCATGATCCGCCCGCTGAACTCGCCGAGCACGTCGGATACGCCTTTCTGCGGTGCCGCCACGGCGCCGGGCGGATTGTCCGAGCGATCGACGATGCTGCGGATGTCGTCGACCACTTTGAGGTCGGCCAGGGTAAAACGCTGCGCCAGCGTGACTTTGAGCCGCTCGGTGCCTTTGCCGTCGATGTAGCGTGTGGTGAAGCCGGCGGTGACCTGGTTGGCGTCGCCGATGCGATCGTTGCCAACAAAGCGGTTGGCCGAGAAGATCTCGGCGAAATTGAAGTCGAAGCGACCGGTGTCGAACACCGGCAACCGGGTCTGGTCGCGGAAGGGCGTGTAGGCGTAGAAGATGCGCGGTTCGAAGGTCTGGATGGCGCCGTCGTCGGAGGCCTTGCGCTCGAGGGTGAGGCCGCCGTCGAGGGTCGCCGTGGGCAGACTGCGGGTGAAGGTGTCGTTCTGTCCGGCTAGGGGATCGAGCGAATAGTAGGTCGTGTGGTAACTCAAGCGCGGCTCGACAAAACCCCAAGTGTTGCGCAGCGGCAGGCTGATGCTGGGATTGAGGATGGTGCGGTTGCCTTCGCGACGCACCGCGCCCGGCTCCGGATAGCGCAGCGAATAAGCCGCGAAGTCGGCCATGAGCGCGCCATCGGCGAGGCCAGCGATGCGCCGGGCGCCGCTGAAGCGGATGTTGGGCAGCGCTTGATAGGGCTGGATCACGCGATTGACGTTGTCGGGTTGCAGGACCTGGAACGACCGGAACTGCGAGGTCAGGCTCCAGCCGTCGCCGGCGTAGTCGAGCAGGGCCGATTGCGCCAACAGGCGGGTCGATGTGCCGCCACGCACCCCAGGCACCGCCCCCGGGTCGACGCCGGCGCGGCTGCCACCGGTCGCCGATGCACCGGACGCACCGATGGTGTTGCGCAGATCACGGAAATAGAAGTCGTCTGAGACCTGCTGGTAGTCGATCAGGCCCGACAGCCGCTGCGTGAAGTTCTGCCGGTGGTCCAGTGCCAGCGCCCAGCGGTGATCGCCGAACTGCCGATCGTCCGGGACATACTCGGCGCGCGCTTCGCCACCGAGCTTGTCGCCGAGGTAGCGGAACTCGCCACCGATCTGCAGGCCGCGCGTGGTCATGAGCCTCGCGGTGAGGGTGGCGTCGTAGTTGGGCGCGATGTTCCAGTAGTAGGGGATGAACACCTGCGGGCCGGTGCGGTTGGTGATGCCGGCCATCGGTGTGAGAAAGCCCGACTTGCGGACGTTCTTGAGGGCGAACTGGTAGCGCGGAAGGTAGAACACCGGGTACTTCCCGCCGGCGAGGATGCGCGCATTCCTCGCCACGCCTTCATTGATGTTCTGGTCGATCTCGATGCTGTCGGCCTTGAGCAGCCAGTCGGGGTCGCTGAAATCGCAGGTGGTGTAGCGCACGCCGTCGTCTCCGATGAGGCGCCCCGGGCCGTCGAAGCGCAGTGCACCGGCCGTGCCGCGACCGTCCACCGAGGCGATGCTGAAGGCGGCGTCGTCGATGCTGCCTTTGCGGGTCTCTTCGTTGAATACAAAGCGGCTGCCGGTGACCTCGGTGTCACGGTCGCGTTTGACGATGCGGCCTTCGCCGCTGGCTTCGCGGGTGGCGATGTTCCAGCGCAAGACGTCGCCGAACAGTTCATCCCAGCCCTTACGGATGTAAGCCTCGCCGGTGGCCGTCACGCTACGGTCGATGGCGCCCTCGATGCGCTGCGCCTCGACCTCGAGGCTGGCGTCGCCCGCTTGCGTGATCGCAGGCGGGGCGGCGATGGCAGGGGTATCGGCCCTCGCCGGTGCCTGAGCGGCGATCACGCCCAGCACCCCGGAACCCGGCGCTGGGGCAGCCGGAGCCCCCCCGGCCGCCTCTGCGCCGGGGCTGCCAGCGGCCTTGGCAGGCCTTGCGGGCTCAGCCAGACCCACCAGTGCCGGATCGACGACGAACGGATCGAGCTTGGCCGAAGGCCGCATCGGCGCACCCGGTGCGAGCGGGGGAGAAGGCGCCTGAACCTGCTTGGCTGCGGGTGGCAGCGCTGCCTTATCGCTGGCTGCGGATCGGCTTGCATCGGTCTCGGCGCGCTGCAAGGGCGGGATGGTGGGGGGCGGCGGTCTGGCTATTGCGCCGCCCGGCGGCGCGCCAAGCAGTGCCGGGTCGACCTCGAACGGTGCCATGCCGCTCAGGCTGGTGCGGGCGGCTGGCACCTCGGCCGGCACCTGGCGGGCCGGCACGGCGCGGTCGCCAGCGGGCGCGGCGGCCCGTTCCGGCGGAGACTTGGGCGCGCCGGATCGGGTCCGGCGCGCCGCTGCGCCCTCGACTGGCAAGCCGAGCAGGTTGGGCGTGATGCGGCGCAGGACCGGGCCTTCGCGGGTGGCGCCACTCCATTCGCGCAGGGTTGCCGGGGTGTGCTGGATCGCCCGGTCGTCCGGGTCGGCATAGAGCCCCATCGCCGCGTCGCCCGGCTGCTTGCGGGCCGTCCGTGCCTTAGGCGATCGGGCGACCGAGGCTGGCGCGGCTGTGACATCGTCGGCCGGCACGGCCCGTTCGACGGTGGCCTCGGCGGGTGCGGCCGCTTCGACAGCGGCTTCGGCCGGAACGCTGGGCGGAGCGGGTGCGGCGGTCGGTGCGGCGACGGTCGCCGGTGGCCCAGCGGGTGTCACGGTCGTTGGCGTGCGGGTCGCCGGAGGCTGGGGCGGGGCTGGCGTGGCAGCGGGTGTCTCTTTGCGCGCGGGTGCGCCGCCCAGCAGTCCAGGGTCGACCGAGAACGGCTCGAGGCGCTCGGCCGCGACCTCTGCCGCGCCGGACGCCAGGACCATCGCCAGCAGGAGAAAGAGAGGACGAAGGATCACGCGTGGGTCCGACCGCACCGTCCGGCACGGCTGCTGCCAGCGCCGGCACTCGGCGGTGCCTTAAGATAGACGGATGTTACCACCCACCTCCCCCCAGCGGCCCGATGCGCCGGCCTGCGATGTGCGGCTTGCCGCGCTTCGTGAATGGCTCGCCGGACTGCCGCAAGCGCGTGATACGCGCATCGAACCTGCCTCTACCGACGCGAGTTTCAGGCGTTACTTCCGTTTGCTCGACGCCGGTGGGCGCAGCTTGATCGCCATGGATGCGCCACCGCCGCAGGAGGATTGTCGGCCCTTCGTGCATGCGGCGGGGGTTTTCGGTGCGGGTGGCGTGCGCGTGCCCAAGGTGCTCGCCCAGGACCTCGAGCGGGGCTTCCTGCTGCTGACCGATCTGGGCCGCCAGACCTATCTCGACGTGCTGTCGCCGGCCAACGCCGACGGCTACTACCGCGCCGCCAACGCCGAGCTGGTCAAGCTGCAACTCGGCTCGCAGTCCGGGGTGTTCCCTGCCTACGACGAGGCGCTGCTGGAACGTGAGGTGCGCTTGTTCCCCGATTGGTATCTGGCACGCCATCTGCACCATGTGCCGTCGCCCGCCGAGGCCGAGGCGTTGGAGGGGGTCTATCGGCTGGTGGTGGCGCGCACCGTGTCGCAGCCGCAGGTGTTCGTGCATCGCGACTGGCACAGCCGAAACCTGATGGCGAGCGACCCAGCGCCAGGGGTGCTCGATTTTCAGGACGCGGTGTACGGCCCGATCACCTACGACCTCGTCTCCGTGCTCCGCGATGCCTACATCGTGTGGCCGGAAGCCGAGCAACTCGACTGGGCCATCCGTTATTGGGAACTCGCGCGCAAGGGCTCACTGCCGGTCGCTTCCGATTTCACTGATTTCTGGCGCGATTTCGAGTGGATGGGTGTGCAGCGGCACCTCAAGGTGCTAGGTATCTTTGCTCGACTGTGGCATCGCGATGGCAAGGACGGCTATCTTAAGGACATGCCGTCGGTGTTCAACTATCTGCACACGGCCGCCCGCCGTTACAACGACCTCAAGCCCTTGGCCCGGCTGCTCGACATGCTGGCCGAGGATGGCGTGCAGACCGGTCTGACGTTCTAGGCCCAGACGTGACCGGCACACGCCCTCGCCGCGCCATGATCCTGGCAGCTGGCCGTGGCGAGCGCATGCGCCCGCTCACCGACCATACCCCCAAGCCGCTGTTGCCGGTCGGCGGCAAGCCCCTGATCGTTTGGCACATCGAGCGCCTGGTGGCCGCTGGCTTGCGTCACATCGTCGTCAATCATGCGCACCTCGGCGAGCAGATCGTCGCCGCCCTCGGCGACGGATCGGCGTGGGGCGCATCCATCGTCTACTCGGCTGAGCCCGAGGGGGCCTGGGAGACGGCTGGCGGCATCCGTTCGACGCTGGGCGATGGCGCTGTTGATGGTCCGGGAGCCGCGCGCCCCAATCTGCTTGCGCCCGATGGCGAGCCGTTTCTGGTGGTCAACGGCGACATCTGGTGCGACATCGATTTCGGCTCGCTGGCACTCGAGCAAACCAGCGACCTCGCGCAACTGGTGCTGGTGCCCAACCCGCCGCAGCACCCCGATGGCGATTTCCGTCTCGAGGGTGGGCGCGTATGGCCGAAGCATGGCGTGGCCACGGCGGGTGCGGTCGCGCCTGCTCTGACCTTTTCCGGGGTGGGCGTCTACCGCCCGGCGCTCTTTGCCGGTACGCCACCCTGTCGCTCATCCAAGCTCGCGCCGCTGCTCGTCGCGGCGATGGCCGAAGATTGCGTGGGCGGGTGCAGGTTCGATGGCCAGTGGCACGATATCGGCACGCCAGAGCGGTTGGCGGCGCTCGACCGCAAGCTCCGCTGAGGCTCAAGGGCCGGGTCATCCGCTGGGGGCGGGCGGGGCTTTCCGTCCGGTGGTGGGCGGGCCCTTCTTGGGTCGACTCTTCTCGCTCCCGCTCGCTGGCGCTCGAAGGTCGCAGCGAAGAGCTTTCCCGATGCGCCCCGCCAGCGGCGCTCAGCGGAGCACCGCAAACCGTCAACGGGCGGCCCCCGTCCGGTGGTCTTTCCGAAGCGACTTCCGAGCGCAGCGAGAGGAGCGAGGAAAGTCACCACCGGAGGTAGTGGGCCGCCTGGCACACCCTGGGAGGTAGTGGGCCGCCCTCCACCACCACCGGAGGCAGTAGGCCGCCCTCCATCAACCCCGAGAGTCGGACCGCTCTGTGGCAAACTATTTGGCTTTTCAACGTTTGCCGATTCGACCGTTATGGCCGCCAAGACCCTCTACGACAAACTCTGGGACGACCACGTCGTCCGTGTTGAGGACGACGGCACCGCGCTGCTCTATATCGACCGCCACCTGGTGCACGAGGTGACCAGCCCCCAAGCCTTTGAGGGCTTGCGCTTGGCTGGCCGCCAGCCGTGGCGCGTCTCCAGCATCGTCGCCACGGCCGATCACAACACGCCGACCGACCACTGGGACCGCGGTATCGAGGACCCGGTCTCGCGGCAGCAGGTCGAGACGCTCGATGCCAACATCCGCGCCGTCGGCGCCAAGGCCTATTTTCCGTTCAAGGACGCGCGTCAGGGCATCGTGCACGTGATCGGCCCGGAGAATGGCGCCACGCTGCCCGGCATGACGGTGGTCTGCGGCGATTCGCACACCTCCACCCACGGCGCGTTCGGTTGCTTGGCGCACGGCATCGGCACCTCCGAAGTCGAGCATGTGCTGGCTACGCAGTGCCTGCTGCAGAAGAAGATGAAGGCCATGCTGGTGCGCGTCGAAGGTCCGCTGGGCAAGGGCGTCACGGCCAAGGACGTCGCACTGGCCATCATCGGCCACATCGGTACCGCCGGCGGCAACGGGCACGCCATCGAGTTTGCCGGTTCGGCCATCCGCAGCCTGAGCATGGAAGGCCGCATGACGCTGTGCAATATGGCCATCGAGGCCGGTGCCCGCGCCGGCATGGTCGCCGTCGACGACACCACCATCGAGTACGTGCGCGGCCGCACATTCGCGCCCCAGGGCGCCGACTGGGACCGCGCGGTGGCGCACTGGCGGACCCTGCACAGCGACGAGGGTGCGACCTTCGACCGCGTGGTGGAACTCGACGCGCGCCGCATCGCGCCGCAGGTGACCTGGGGCACCAGCCCGGAGATGGTGATCGACGTGGACGGTGCCGTGCCCGATCCGGCGCTGGAGAAGGACCCGGTCAAGCGCAACGGTATGGAGAAGGCGCTGGCCTACATGGGCCTGCAGCCCAAGACGCCGATCAAGAACATCCGCATCGACAAGGTCTTCATCGGCTCCTGCACCAACAGCCGCATCGAGGACCTGCGGGCTGCTGCCGCAGTACTCAAGGGTCGCAGCATCGCTGCCAACGTCAAGCTGGCGCTGGCCGTGCCGGGCTCGGGCCTGGTCAAGCGACAGGCCGAAGAGGAGGGGCTCGACAAGGTCTTCGTCGCCGCCGGCTTTGAATGGCGCGGTCCCGGTTGCTCGATGTGTCTGGCCATGAACGCCGACCGTCTGGAGCCGGGTGAGCGCTGCGCCTCGACCAGCAACCGCAATTTCGAGGGCCGGCAAGGCCCGGGTGGCCGCACCCACCTCGTGAGTCCGGCGATGGCCGCTGCCGCGGCGGTGGCCGGCCACTTTGCTGACGTCCGCGAGGTGCTCTGATGAAGCCTTTTACCGTCCTCGAAGGCGTGGTCGCGCCGCTCGACCGCCCCAATGTCGACACCGACGCCATCATCCCCAAGCAGTTCCTCAAGTCGATCCTGCGCTCGGGCTTCGGCCCCAACCTGTTCGACGAGTGGCGCTACATGGACGTGGGCCAGCCGGGCATGGACAACAGCCAGCGTCCGCTCAACCCCAATTTCGTACTCAACCAGCCACGATATCGGGGCGCACAGATCCTGCTGACGCGCGAGAACTTTGGCTGCGGTTCGTCGCGCGAGCACGCGCCTTGGGCTATCGAGGACTATGGATTCCGCGCGCTGATAGGCCCGAGCTATGCCGACATCTTCTTTAACAATTGCTTTAAAAACGGACTTTTACCCATTGTTTTGCCATTGAATGAAGTGAATCGTCTGTTCATAGAAGTCGAGGCGGTGCCCGGTTTCGCTTTGCGCATCAACCTCGACGCGCAGACCGTGAGCACCCCGGATGGCCGCACGCTGAGCTTCGACATCGACGCGTTCCGCAAGGAATGCCTGCTCAAGGGCCTGGACGACATCGGCTTGACGCTGCGTCACGCCGACCACATCCGCGAGTTTGAAGAGCGGCGTCGCACCGCACAGCCCTGGTTGTTTACTTGAGTGTGGCAACCGGCTCTGTTGCCTGTCGGCATCGCCAGCGATGACGACGCCCCCCCCGATCCAAACGATAAAGAGTGATACCCCATGAAGATCCTGGTTCTGCCCGGCGATGGCATCGGCCCCGAGATCACGGCCGAGGCGGTGCGCGTGTTGGAGCTGCTGCGCGCTGACGGTGTCAAGATGGAGTTCGAGGAGGGGTTGCTGGGTGGCTGCGCGGTGGACGCCACTGGCAAGCCCTATCCGGAAGCCACCAGCCGTCTGGCCCGTGACGCCGACGCCATCCTGCTCGGTGCGGTCGGCGGCCCGCAGTGGGACACGCTGCCGCGCGAGCAGCGCCCGGAGCGCGGGCTTCTGGGTATTCGCTCGGAGCTCGGTGTGTTCGCCAATCTGCGCCCGGCCATCCTCTACCCCGAGCTCGCCAATGCGTCTTCGCTGAAGCCGGAGGTGGTGTCGGGGCTCGACATCCTCATCGTGCGTGAGCTCACCGGCGACATCTACTTCGGCCAGCCGCGCGGCATCGAGGAGCGCGAAACGCCGTGGGGCCGCCAGAAGGTCGGCTGGAACACCATGATCTACGCCGAAGAGGAGATCCGCCGCATCGGCAAGGTCGCCTTCGAGGCCGCGGCTAAGCGCGGCAAGAAGCTCTGCTCGGTCGACAAGATGAACGTGCTCGAGTGCACGCAGTTGTGGCGTGACACCCTCACCGCCATGGCACCACAGTATCCCGACGTCGAACTGAGCCACATGCTGGTCGACAACGCCGCCATGCAGCTGGTGCGCGCGCCGAAGCAGTTCGATGTGGTGGTCACCGGCAATATGTTCGGCGACATCCTCTCCGACGAGGCCTCGATGCTCACCGGCTCGATCGGCATGCTGCCCTCGGCCTCGTTGGATGCCAACAACAAGGGCCTGTACGAGCCGAGCCATGGCAGTGCGCCGGATATCGCAGGGCAAGACGTGGCCAATCCGCTGGCGACCATCCTCTCCGCAGCCATGTTGCTGCGCTACAGCGGCAACGACGAGGCGGCGGCGCTGCGTATCGAGGATGCCGTCAAGCGCGTTCTCGCACAGGGCTATCGCACCGGCGACATCTACGAGCCGGGCACCCGGAAGGTCGGCACGCGCGAGATGGGCGACGCGGTCATCGCCGCGCTGAAGGCGGCCTGAGGCGCATCGCCTCGGGTCAAGCAGGGCAGTTGAGAACGGAGTCTCGAATGAAGAAGCTGGGAATGGTGGGTTGGCGCGGCATGGTGGGCTCGGTGCTGATGGATCGCATGCGCGCCGAGAACGACTTCGCGCGGGTTGAGACCACCTTCTTCACCACCTCCAACGCCGGCGGCGCCGGGCCAGACGTGGGGCAAGGCAGTGCGCCGCTCAAGTCGGCTGATGACATCGAGGCGCTGGCCGAGATGGACATCATCATCACCTGTCAGGGCGGTGACTACACCAACGAAATCTACCCGAGGCTGCGCGCTGCGGGCTGGACCGGCTACTGGATCGACGCGGCGAGCGCGCTGCGCATGGCCGATGACGCCGTGATCATCCTCGACCCGGTGAACCGGGCGGTGATCGACCGTGCCATAGATGACGGCATCAAGAACTACATCGGTGGCAACTGCACGGTAAGCCTGATGTTGATGGCGCTCGGCGGGCTCTATGAGGCTGGCCTCGTGGAGTGGATGAGCGCCATGACCTATCAGGCCGCCAGCGGCGCCGGCGCGCAGAACATGCGCGAGCTCATCTCGCAGATGGGCGCCATCCATGCGTCGGTGGCGGACAAGCTGGCGGATCCGGCCTCGGCCATCCTCGACATCGACCAGGCGGTGGCCGAGACCCTGCGCGGCAAGGCCTTTCCCGCCGAGAACTTCGGCGTGCCACTGGCCGGTTCGCTCATCCCCTGGATCGACAAGCAGCTCGAGAGCGGTCAGAGCAAGGAAGAATGGAAGGGGCAGGCCGAGACCAACAAGATCCTCGGCCGCAGCGCCGACCCGATCCCGGTCGATGGCATCTGTGTGCGCATCGGCGCCATGCGCTGCCATTCGCAGGCGCTCACCATCAAGCTCAAGCGCGATGTCTCCTTGCCCGAGGTCTACCAGATGCTCGCCGCGCACAATGATTGGGTGAGGGTGGTCCCCAACGACCGCGAGATCAGCATGCGCGAGCTCACCCCGGCTGCCGTGACCGGCACTCTGACAGTACCAGTGGGCCGTCTGCGCAAGCTCAACATGGGGCCGCAGTATCTGGGCGCTTTCACGGTGGGCGACCAGCTGTTGTGGGGCGCTGCCGAGCCTTTGCGGCGCATGCTGCGCATCGTGCTGGGCGCTTGAGCGCCGTGCTGGCGCCGATGATTGCCGCAGCGGTGGGCCTTGTTTTGGACGCCGTCGCTCTGGCGGTGTAGTCTCTGGGGATGCGCGCCGCTTTGCCTGCCATGTCACGCTACCGGACACTTCTTTGGCTGCTTGCGGGCTTGTGGGCCCCGGCTGTCGCGTCGGCTGCCGACCTCGGCCCACTGCGACTGACATCACCGGCGGGTGAGCCTTTGCAAGGGCTGGTCTCCATCTTCCTCGCAACGGAGGAGATGGCCGAGGACCTTAACGTCGCCGTCGGCAGCCCTGCCGAGTACGGCTGGTTGGAGATCCCCCGACCACCGTGGGTGGATGAGGTGGAGGTGCACGTCGCTCTCGAGGAAGAGGGGGGCGCCAAGGTACGCATCTGGACTGGCGAGCCACCGCCGGACCGCCAGTTCTCGCTCTTGCTCGTCTTGTCCTCGCCGAACGGCCGCAGCCTGCGTCAGTACGACGTGGTCTTGCGCGATGCCGAGGTGCTGCTCGCCCCTGCGGCACCCGAGGCCCGCCCCGCCAAGGAGTTGCCCGCCAAGCCGCCCGCCAAGTCGGGCGTCGATCCCGTTGCGGACCCGGCTGCTCAGCTGCCGGTCGCTCGTCCGGCCCGGCGCGCCTTGTCTGTGCCCGATCGCGGTGAGCCGCAGGTGCGGCGCAACCTGACGATCTCCTCAGCTGGGAACCGGCTGGGTGACGCGGCGCTGGAGCGGCGCGCGCAGCGGCTCGAGGAGAGCGCTGCGGCGCAGCTGCGCGCGCTCAACGAGGCCAATGCCCGGATCACCGAGTTGCAGGGGCAGATCGAGAAGCTCGAGCGGCTGCTTGCCTTGAAGGGTGCCAGCGCATTGCCTGCCCAGGCGGCACCGACAGCAGATGCAGTGAGCAAAGCTGCGGCTGACGCCAAGCCGGCGGTTCCTGCCGCGCCGGCGCCAGCCGAGGCGCAGGCCCCAACGCCGGCCGAGGCGGCGGTGCCAGCTGAGTCCGCGGCCCAGGCCCCGGCGCCTGCATCTGCGGCAGCGCCGATGGAGGAGGTCGATGCGGCTGAATCACAGCCTGCCGAAGCCGCCGCCGAGGCCAAGGGAGCGACGCCGGCCGAGGCACAGGGCTCCGCACCCGCAGCTGAGGACACCGAACACGAGGAGGGTGTGGGCGGATTGCTATTGATGGTCGGCGGCGTCTTGCTTGCCTTGGCTTTGGCTACGCTCGGCGCTCTGTGGTGGCGACGCCGCGCCAAACAAGCGCAGCTCGCGGCAGCGATCGAAGCGGCACATGCCGCAGAGGCCGTGCCGGAAGACATCGGCGCACCTGCCGAAGCGGCTGCGCCCGAGGCTCCGACTCCGCGGTCGTCCGATGCTGCCGATGCACTCGGTGCGGTCGACGCGCAGATCGCCGCGGCACTCGACGCGCCGCTCGGTGATGTCGGCCCGGCCGAGGCGCCGCCGCCCGCGACAACTCCGGTGGCAGACCTTGACGCGCTCACCGCGGAGCCCGCGCCCGCCGATGTCGACGACACACTCGACACGCTCTTTAGTGAGGAGGCCATCGCTGCGGCACAGACCGCCATCCAGACGGCGGCTGGCGCAGTGCCCGCATCTGCAGAGGTCGATGCAGAGCCGCCCGCCGCCCCCGCCGCTGTGGCCGCCGTCGAGACGCCCGCGCCGCCGGTCGAGGAGGCGGAGCCTGAACCAACTGAGGACGACGAGGTGGACGCCGCCGACGACCTCGAGGACGTCGAGGTCAACCTCGCCAAGGCCTACATCGATATGGGCGACCCGGAAGGCGCACGTGCCATCCTCGAGAGCATGTTGTCCGACCCGGACGATCCGCAACGTGCTGCCCTGGCGCGCCGCACCATGCGTCGTTTCGGCCTGCGGCCTAGCGCCCCGCCTGCTGCCAGTGCTGCGGCCGAGGGCTGATCCGGGCCGATGCGCATCGCCTTGGGCGTCGAGTACGATGGCCGTGGATTCTGCGGCTGGCAGTCGCAGGCTGATGCAGCGAGTGTGCAGGACAGGCTCGAGAGTGCCATCGCCGAGATCGCCGCTGAACCGGTACGCGTCCATGCGGCTGGCCGCACCGACGCCGGGGTGCATGCCTTGCAGCAGGTGGTGCATTTCGATACGTCATCGGCGCGGCCGCTCTCGGCCTGGGTGCGGGGGGTCAACCGGCATCTGCCAGACAGCATCGCCGTGCTTTGGTCGCGCGCCGTGCCTGAGGACTTCCACGCGCGTTTTTCTGCCGCTGGACGCCACTACCGCTACCTCTTGTTCAACCGGCCGGTGCGGCCGGCTCTCGCCAGTGGTCGGGCGGGCTGGTTCGCGCGTCCGCTCGAGCTCAGCCCGATGCGCGAGGCTGCCGCCATGCTGATCGGGGAGCACGATTTCTCGGCCTTCCGCGCCGCCGAGTGTCAGGCCAAGTCGCCGGTGAAGACACTGCATCGTCTGGCGATCGGACGGCAGGGCGATGTCATCACCTTCGAACTTCACGCCAGTGCCTTCTTGCACCACATGGTCCGCAACATCGTCGGTGCCTTGGTCTACGTTGGCAACGGCCGACAGGTGCCGGGTTGGCTCGCGACCCTGCTGGCCTCGCGTGACCGCAGCCGTGCGGCGCCCACCTTCGCTGCCGATGGTCTCTATTTTGCCGGGGTGGACTACGCCGCCGAGTGGGGACTGCCGGCCACGACGCCACCTGCGGGTGGGCCGACAGTGTTGACCACCCATGTGGCCGAGCAGCCCTGAGCCACGATGACCGCCATTGCCCATGCCCGCTCGATGCTCCGCACCCGGATCAAGGTGTGCGGTTTCACACGCGTCGACGACGCTCTTGCGGCAGTGGAGGCGGGTGTCGATGCCATCGGCCTGGTGTTCTACCCGCCGAGCCCCCGCCATGTCACGCCAGAGCGAGCGGCTGAGATCGTGCGTGCACTGCCGCCCTTCGTCACCAGTGTGGCGCTGTTCGTCGATGCCGGGCCCGAAATGGTGCGCGCCACGCACGACGCAGTCGGCTTCGATCTGGCGCAGTACCACGGCGACGAGACGCCAGCGGTCTGTGCAGCCGCTGGCATCCCTTTCATCAAGGCGTTGCGGGTGAGGCCGGGGCTGGATTTGCTACACTGCGACGGCGTTTTCCGGGGCGCCCGCGGCTTGCTGCTTGATGCCTTTCAGCCCGGCGTACCTGGCGGGACTGGCCAGGGTTTCGATTGGGCGCTCATTCCGCAGGGGATGGCGCTGCCACTCATCCTGTCGGGCGGGCTCACGGTCGATAACGTCGGGGAGGCGGTGCGCCGGGTTCGCCCCTATGCTGTGGATGTCTCGAGCGGTGTCGAGCGGGAAAAGGGTATCAAGTGTGCGGACCTCGTCCGCCAGTTCGTGAAAGGTGTTCGCAATGAAGATGTATGACCTGCCGGACGCACGCGGCCACTTTGGGCCTTATGGGGGTGTGTTCGTCGCCGAGACGCTGGTGCGCGCGCTCACCGAGCTGCGCGAGGCCTACGAGGCGGTTGGCGACGATGCCGAGTTTCAGGCCGAACTCGCCCATGAGCTCAAGCACTTTGTCGGCCGCCCGAGCCCGATCTACTTCGCCCGCCGGCTCACCGAGCACGCGGGCGGTGCGCGCATCTTCCTCAAGCGCGAAGACCTCAACCACACCGGCGCGCACAAGGTGAACAACACCGTCGGCCAGGCGCTGCTGGCCCGCCGCATGGGCAAGAAGCGTGTCATCGCCGAGACCGGCGCCGGCCAGCATGGTGTGGCCTCGGCCACCGTGGCGGCACGTTACGGCATGGAGTGCGTGGTCTACATGGGCAGCGAGGACGTCGCCCGGCAGTCGCCCAACGTGTTCCGCATGAAGCTGCTCGGCGCCACCGTGGTGCCGGTGGAGAGCGGCAGCAAGACGCTCAAGGATGCGCTCAACGAGGCCATGCGCGACTGGGTCACCAACGTCGAGAGCACGTTCTACATCATCGGCACCGTAGCCGGTCCGCACCCCTACCCGATGATGGTGCGCGATTTCAACTCGGTGGTGGGTAAGGAATGCGTGGTGCAGATGCCGGACATGATCGGCCGCCAACCGGACGCGGTGATCGCCTGCGTCGGTGGTGGCAGCAACGCCATGGGCATCTTCTACGACTACATCCCGCACGAGAAGACCCGCCTGATCGGCGTCGAGGCTGGCGGTGATGGTGTGGAGACGGGTCGCCACGCCGCGCCGCTGTCGGCTGGCACGCCCGGCATCCTGCACGGCAACCGCACCTATCTCATGCAGGACGAGGATGGTCAGATCATCGAGACGCATTCGGTCTCGGCCGGTCTCGACTACCCGGGCGTCGGCCCCGAGCACGCCTGGCTCAAGGACTCCGGCCGCGCCGAGTACGTGGCGGCGACCGACGACGAGGCGCTCGAGGCTTTCCACCTGATGTGTCGCACCGAGGGCATCATCCCGGCGCTCGAGTCGAGCCACGCTGTGGCGCATGCGCTCAAGCTGGCGCCGACCATGGGCAAGGATCAGGTCATCCTGGTCAACCTCTCCGGCCGTGGCGACAAGGACCTCAACACCGTGAGCCGGCTGGCCGGCATCACGCTCTGAGGCTTCGCCCCGCATTCCCTGATCGCGGCCGCCGAGCCGTCACTTCGCAAGGTCCCACGTGTCCCGCATCGCCAGTGCTTTTGCGCGCCTCAAGGCCGAACGCCGCGCCGCCCTGATCCCTTTCTTCACCGCGGGCGACCCGTCGGTGGAGCAGACCGTGCCGCTCATGCACACGCTGGTCAAGGCGGGCGCCAACGTCATCGAGCTTGGCGTGCCGTTCTCCGACCCCCAGGCCGATGGTCCGGTCATCCAACGCTCGAGCGAGCGTGCGCTGGCGCGCAAGGTGACGCTGCGCAAGGTGCTGGAGATGGTCACTGAGTTCCGGCGTAGCGACAACGCCACGCCGGTGGTGTTGATGGGCTACGCCAACCCGATCGAAGCGATGGGCCGGCAGAACTTTGCTGCGCTGGCCCATCGTGCTGGCGTTGATGGTGTGCTGGTGGTGGACATCCCGCCCGAGGAATCGGAAGACTGGGTGCGCACGGTGCGCGCCAACGAGCTCGACCCGATCTTCCTGCTGGCGCCGACCTCCACCGTGGAACGCGTGGCGCAGGTCGCGCGGTTGGCGTCGGGCTTTGTGTACTATGTCTCACTCAAAGGTGTGACTGGCGCTGCTCACCTCGACCAGTCTGAGGTGGCGGAGCGGCTGCCGCAATTGCAAGCGGCGATCCCCCTGCCGGTCGGGGTCGGTTTTGGCATCCGCGATGCAGCTTCGGCTGCTGCCGTGGCTGCGGTGGCCGATGCCGTGGTGGTGGGTAGCCGCATCATCCAGGAGATCGAGGGCTCGACGCCCGAGACGCTCCATGAGCGGGTCGCGGCGCTGGTGTCGGGCTTGCGCGATGCCGTGGATTCGGCCCGCGCGGGCTAGGCTTGAACGTCAGGAGGTCGGATGAGCTGGCTTACCAAACTGCTGCCGCCCAAGATCAAGCGCGATGCAGGTCAGGCTCGTAAATCGATGCCGGAGGGCCTGTGGCACAAGTGTCCGGCCTGTGAGGCCGTGCTCTACGCCACCGATCTTGAACAGAACCTGCAGGTCTGCCCCAAGTGCAGCCACCATCATCGCATCAGCGCCCGCGTGCGGCTCGATTGGTTTCTGGATGCCGGGGGGCGTTTTGAGATCGGTGCCGATGTGGCGCCCATCGACACCCTGCGTTTCCGCGACAGCAAGCGCTATCCCGACCGCCTCGCCGAGGGCGTGGCGGCATCGGGCGAGACCGACGCCTTGGTGGTCATGCAGGGCGCAGTCATGGAGCTGCCGCTGGTCGCGGCCGCATTCGAGTTCCAGTTCATGGGCGGCTCGATGGGTTCGGTGGTGGGCGAGCGTTTTGTTCGAGGGGTGCGTGTGGCCATCGAGCAGCGTGTGCCCTTCGTCTGCTTCACCGCAAGCGGTGGCGCACGGATGCAGGAGGGTCTGCTCAGCCTGATGCAGATGGCCAAGACCAACGCTGCCATCAAGCAGCTCTCGGATGCGGGCCTGCCGTTCATCCCCGTGCTCACCGACCCGACCATGGGCGGTGTCTCGGCGAGCTTCGCTTTCATCGGCGATGTCGTGATCGCCGAACCCGGTGCGCTGGTCGGCTTTGCCGGCCCCCGCGTGATCGAACAGACGGTGCGCGAGACACTGCCGGAGGGCTTTCAGCGCGCCGAGTTCTTGTTGGAACACGGCGCCGTGGACATGATTGTCGACCGTCGCGAGATGCGCGAGCGCATCGCCCGCTTGTTGGCTCTGATGAGTGGCCAGCCCGAAGTGACCGGACAGGGGGCCTGAGCTGAGTCTGGCCGTTCCTGGCGTCACCGCGCCGATGCAGGCTCGCGCCCCTGGAGCGGGTGCAGCCTTGACCGAGTGGCTGGCTTGGCTCGAGAGCCAGCAGCGTGGCGCCATCTTGCTCGGCCTGGACCGCGTCCGCAGAGTGGCCGAGGGCATGGCTCTGCGCCCGACCTTTCCAGTCCTCACAGTGGCGGGCACCAATGGCAAGGGTTCCACGTGCGCTCTATTGGGCGCCATGCTGCGAGCTGCCGGGTACCGTGTCGGCAACTACTACTCGCCGCATCTGCTGCGCTACAACGAGCGTGTGCGTGTGGACGGCGAAGAGGCGAGCGACGACGACATCGTGGCCGCTTTTGCGGCCATCGAGGCCGCCCGCGGCGATGAGCAACTCACCTATTTCGAGTTCGCCACCCTGGCCGCGATGTGGCACTTCATGCGCGTTGGTGTGGACTGCGCGGTGCTCGAGGTGGGTCTGGGCGGGAGACTCGATGCGGTGAATGTGTGGGATGCCGATTGCGCTGTCGTGACCACCATCGGCCTGGACCACACGGAGTACTTGGGCGACACGCGCGAAGCCATCGCGCGCGAGAAGGCTGGGGTCTATCGAGGTGGGCGTCCGGCGATCTGCGTCGATGCCGAGCCGCCAGCGACCCTGCTCGCCCACGCGGCCGACATCGGTGCCGATCTGTACTGCATCGGCCGGGATTTCCGTTTGCTGCGACAGGAGCGGCAGTGGGCGTTCGAGGGCCCGGGTTTTCGGCTCTCCGGCCTGCCGATGCCGGCGTTGGTGGGTGAGCATCAGTTGCAGAACGCCGCAGGCGCCATCGCCGCGCTCGGGACACTGCGCGAGCGGCTGCCGGTCTCTGCAGGCGCCATCCGCGAGGGGTTGACCCACGTCTCGCTCGCCGGGCGCTTCCAGGTCTTGCCGGGACGGCCCCTGGTGATCCTCGACGTCGCCCACAATGCCCATGCGGCAGGCATCCTCGCTCGTAACCTGCGGGCCATACCGCCCACCGGCCGCACCCACGCCGTGTTCAGCATCCTTGCCGACAAGGATGCGTCAGCCACCGTAGCCGAGCTCGGCGAGCTTATCGACGTGTGGTGGGTCGCTGGCCTTTCGGGGCCGCGTGGGCGGTGCGCGGAGGACCTTGCGGCGGAGGTGGCGAGTGTGGTGCCCGGGCGGGTCGAGACTGTAGCCGAACCGGTCGAAGCGTGGCGCCGCGCCCGCGAAGCCCTCGGCGTCGATGATAAAGTGGTGGTGTTCGGGTCCTTCCTCACGGTAGCCGAGGTGCTGGCCGAGATCGAGCGCGCGTGACAGTCTGCGCCTGGTCGGTGTGCCGGTACGGCCGTGGCCGTGGCGTTGGGCCAGTGTGGCTGGAGCCTGAATGACCGTCGAACCTGATGAGACTCTCCTGCGCAAGAAGGCACGCCGCCGGCTGATCGGCGCCATCTTGCTCACCTTGGTGGTGGTTCTGAGCCTGCCTCTGGTGCTCGAAGACCCCTCGCGGCCGCTGGGCGATGGCCCGGACATCGTCATTCCGGAACCCACTGCGGTGGGTCCGCTGCGGGTCAACCCGGTGCCCGATTCATTGCCCGACGTCAACGTCGGCGACGAGGCACTGCCAGTCGAGGCTGGCGGGCCAGGTCCCGCACCCGCGCCAAAGGCTGCACCTGCACCTGTACCGTCGTCACCCGCACCTGCGCCCGCACCTGCACCTGCACCTGCACCTGCACCCGCACCTGCAGCCGCTGCCCCACGCCCATCCCCGCCCGTGCCCGCTCCGGCCACCGCGGCCGCACCGGCTGCCGCTGCTGCACTCAAGGTGGCGCCGACTCCGACCTACGTTCTGCAACTCGGTGTCTTCAAGGAGCGCGCCAACGCCGAAGCCGTGGCGAGCAAGGCGGCGGCGCTGGGCCTGCAGCCCGCCATCGCCCAGACCGAAGCCGGATCGTGGCGTGTCGGTCTCGGTCCCTATGCCGACAAGGCCAAGGCACTGGCTGTCCGCGACACCGTGCGCGCGGCGGGCCTGCCGGTGGTCGTCAAGACGCCGTGACCGGTTTCGACTACGCCGTCATCGCCGTCATCGGCCTCTCGACGCTGCTGAGTCTGTGGCGCGGCGCAGTTCAGCAACTCTTTTCGCTGGCCGGCTGGTTGCTGGCGTTCGCGGTAGCCAACCCGCTGGCGCCATGGGTGCAGGACTGGGTGCCCGAGTCGGCTGGAGACGAGACGGTGCGCTACCTGATCGCCGTCACCGCGGTCTTTCTGGGCGTGCTGCTGTGCACCCTGCTGGTCGGGCGCGTGTTGGCGGGCGTTCTCCGTGGGCTGGGCCTCGGAGTCGCCGACCGTGCGCTGGGGGTGCTCTTTGGCCTCTTCCGTGGCGTGCTGCTGGTGCTGCTCGGGGTTGCGCTCGCCGGGATGACGCCGCTTCCGCAAACGCTCGTTTGGCGAGATGCGGCCAGCAGCGCCGTCTGCGTGGCGGCGGTCGAGTGGGCGCGGCCGTCGCTGCCACAGGCCTTCGCCAGCCGGATACGTTACGATTGAGCGTCAGCGGCGGCTGAGCCGTCAGGCGTTCGGAGGGAGAACAGGGCATGTGCGGGATCCTCGGGGTGGTGGCACGGACGCCTGTCAATCAGCTCTTGTACGACGGGCTGCAGGTGCTTCAGCACCGTGGGCAGGATGCGGCTGGCATCTGCACCGTGGACGACTCTGTGTTCCATATGCACAAGGGTCCGGGTCTGGTGCGCGATGTGTTCCGCACGCGCGATATGCGCAATCTGCATGGCTCCAGCGGCATCGCCCATGTGCGCTACCCCACCGCCGGGTCCGCCATGAACCCGGCCGAGGCGCAGCCTTTCTATGTCAACTCGCCGTTCGGCATCGTGTTGGCACACAACGGCAACCTCACCAACACCGCTGAGCTCAAGGACGAGCTGTTCCGTCAAGACTTGCGGCACCTCAACACCAATTCCGATTCCGAGCTGCTGCTCAACGTGCTGGCGCACGAGCTTGCCGCCCAGGCGCGTGGCGCCGAACTCGACGTTGAGGGCATCTTTGCTGCGGTGTCGGCTGTGCACAAGCGCTGTCGGGGCGCCTATGCGGTGGTCGCGTTGATCGCCGGGTACGGCTTGCTGGCCTTCCGCGACCCGCATGGTGTGCGACCGTTGGTCTATGGCTCGCACATGACCGATGACGGCCCGGAGTTCCTCGTCGCTTCGGAGAGCGTCGCGCTCGACACCTTGGGTTTCAGTCTGGTGCGCGACATCAACGCCGGTGAGGCGCTATTCATTGATTTTGGTGGCAGCCTCTACACGCGGCAATGCAGTGAGTCGCCAGCGCGGTTGCCGTGTCTGTTCGAATTTGTCTACTTTGCGCGACCCGATTCGGTGATCGACGGCCTGTCGGTCTACCAGACGCGCCTCGCCATGGGCGAGCAGCTCGCCCACAAGATGCGCGCGCTCGGAGGCTTCGACGACGTCGACGTGGTCATCCCGATCCCCGATTCGAGTCGGCCCTCGGCCATGGAATTGGCCAAGCACCTGGGCGTGGATTACCGCGAGGGCTTCGTCAAGAATCGCTACATCGGCCGCACTTTCATCATGCCGGGGCAGGCCACGCGCAAGAAGTCGGTGCGGCAGAAACTCAACGCCATCGCCTCGGAGTTCGAAGGCAAGAACGTGCTCATCGTTGACGACTCCATCGTGCGAGGCACCACCAGCCGCGAAATCGTGCAGATGGCGCGTGATGCCGGCGCGCGCAAAGTCTATTTCGCCTCGGCGGCACCGCCGGTGCGCTATCCCAATGTCTATGGCATCGACATGCCGACCAGCGAGGAGTTGATCGCCAGTGGCCGTGACGATGATGAGATCGCGGCAGAGATCGGCGTCGATCGCTTGGTCTATCAGGATATCGAAGGCCTGGTGCGCATCCTAGGCGAGGCCAATCAGCAAATCGACGGCTTTGAGGCCTCGTGCTTCACCGGGTGCTACCTCACAGGCGACATCACGCCCGACTATCTGCACGCCCTGCAGGCCGATCGGGGCAGGGCGCCGGTGCGCGCCGCGCAGCAACAACTCGACCTCACGCTGGCGGGCTTGGAATGAGCCGCGCTCACTCGCCTGCTGGCCCAGCCAGCCTCTTCGATCGCACACCATGACCCCGAGCAAGCCACTGCCACCCGGTCTGCAACCCGAGACGCTGGCGGTCCGTGCCGGCATCGACCGCAGCCACCACGGCGAGCACGCCGAGGCGATGTTCCTCACCTCGAGTTTTGTCTTCCCGAGCGCCCACGAGGCCGCCGAGCGCTTTCAGGGCCGCAGCCCGGGCAACGTCTATTCACGCTTCACCAACCCCACCGTCACCGCCTTCGAGGAACGTCTGGCGGCGATGGAAGGTGCCGAGATGTGCGTCGCCACCGCCAGCGGCATGGCGGCGATCCTGTCGATGTGCATGGGCATGCTCAAGAGCGGCGACCACATCGTCTCCTCCGGCAGCATCTTCGGCTCCACCGTCAACCTGTTCGCCAAGTGGCTGACGCGTTTTGGCATCGAGACCACCTTTGTGGCCAGCGGCGACCCGGCGGCGTGGCGTGCGGCGATGCGGCCCTCCACCAGCCTGGTCTACCTCGAGACCCCTTCGAACCCGATGACCGAGGTCTTCGACATCGAAGCCATCGCTCAAGTGACGCACGACGCCGGCGCGCTGCTGGCGGTCGACAACTGCTTCTGCACCCCGGCGCTGCAGAAGCCGCTCGAACTCGGTGCCGACCTCATCATCCACTCGGCGACCAAGTACCTGGATGGGCAGGGCAGGGTGCTGGGTGGCGCGGTGCTGGGCCCCAAGGCCCTGCTGCATGACACCGTCTACCAGTTCCTCCGCACCGCCGGGCCGAGCATGAGCGCCTTCAACGCCTGGGTGGTGCTCAAGGGCCTGGAGACGCTGAAGGTGCGCGTCGATGCGCAGTCGGCCAATGCGCTGGCTGTGGCGCGCTGGCTCGAGGCGCACCCGGCCGTCGAACGGGTCTGGTACCCAGGGCTGCCCTCGCATCCGCAGCACGCGCTCGCCATGCGGCAGCAGTCTTCTGGCGGCGCGATCGTGTCATTTGAGGTGAAGGGCGGCCGCGAGGCGGCTTGGCGCGTGATCGATCACACGCAGGTGTGCTCGATCACGGCCAACCTGGGCGACACCAAGACCACCATCACCCACCCGGCGACCACCACGCACGGTCGCATCAGCGCCGAGGAACGGGCCGCGGCCGGGATCACCGAGGGGCTGATCCGCCTGGCGGTGGGTCTCGAGTCGCCGCAGGACCTGATCACCGACCTCGGCCGTGGGATGCGTTGACCCGGGGCTGACCTGACGCACGGTCGGGCGACCGCAGCCCGACGAGAATCGGTGCATGTCCAGGTGCACCATCAAGTCTCTGTCCCGATCGTCGGGCTCTCGCGGCGACGGGCGCACTCGGCCGCAGGCCGGACAGCTTTTCGATGAGCTGAGTGGACTGGCCTTTGCCGCGCCCGAGCAACTGCTCGCCGACCTTGGCGCATCTGCAAGCGGGCTGAGCACTCAGGCCGCACTGGAGCGTCTGCGCACCTGCGGACCCAACACCCTGCAGATGGGGCAACGGCCAACGGCACTGATGGAACTGCTGCGCCTGCTCGTCTCGCCCCTGTCTTTGCTGCTGATGGCGCTGGCGGTGGTGTCGTGGTTGACCGGCGAGATGCGCGGCGCGGTGGTTATCTCTGCCATGGTGCTGCTTTCGACCCTGCTTGGTTTTGTCCAGGAGCGTCGCTCGAGCCGAGCCGCCGAGAAGCTCAAGGCGCTGGTGAGCACGCGCGTGCTGCTGCAGCGCGATGGTGGGGCGCGCGAGGTCGACCTCGCCGAGGTGGTGCCCGGCGATATCGTTCACCTCGCGGTGGGCGATCTGGTGCCGGCAGACCTTCGCCTGCTCGACAGCAAGGACCTGTTCGTCAACGAGTCCTCGCTGAGCGGCGAGTCGCTCCCCGCCGACAAGCGCCACGCCCCACCCGATTCCTCTGCCAGCGGCGCCTTTGAGCTCAACAACCTGTGCTTTATGGGTAGCCACGTGGTGTCGGGGACCGCGCAGGGCTTGGTGCTGCGTACCGGTGCGGCGACCTTTTTTGGCCATGTTGCCGATGAGACCACGCGGCAGCGCAAGCGCTCCGCCTTCGATCTCGGCCTCGAGCGCTTCACCGCGCTCATGATCCGCTTCATGGCGGTGATGGTGCCGGCGGTGTTCGTCATCAACGGACTGGTCAGGGGCGACTGGTTCGAGGCTGCGCTGTTCGCTGTCGCCGTTGCGGTCGGTCTGACGCCCGAGATGCTGCCGATGCTGGCTACCATCAACCTGGCCAAGGGTGCCCTGGCGATGGCGCGGCGCAAGGTCATCGTCAAGCGCCTCACGGCGGTCCAGAACATGGGCGCGATGGATGTGCTCTGCACTGACAAGACCGGCACCCTGACCCAGGACTGCGTGATCCTTGAGCGGCACGTTGACGTCAGCGGCGCCCCGGACCTGCGGGTGCTCGAATTCGCTTACCTGAATAGCCACTACCAGTCGGGCATGCGCAACCTCCTCGACGAGGCGGTGCTGCGGCATGTCGAGGTGCACGAGAGGCTGCACGACATGGACAGCTACCGGCGCATCGACGAGATCCCGTTCGATTTCGAGCGGCGGCGCATGTCGGTGGTGGTCGAGAAGAACGACCGCAGCCACATCCTTATCTGCAAGGGCGCGGTGGAGGAGGTGTTCGCCTGTTGCAGCGTGGCACAGGTGGGCGACGACCTGATCCCGCTCGACGAGTCGCACCGCCAGCGCCTCGACCGCGTGGTAGCGGACCTGAACGCCGAGGGCTTCCGCGTGATCGCCGTGGCCGTCCGCGAGGAGCCATCGACGCCGCATGAATATGCGGTTGCCGATGAGGTGGGCCTGACCCTGCTGGGCTACGTCGCCTTCCTCGACCCGCCCAAGGAGTCGGCGGGGCCGGCCATCGCCGCGCTGCGTGATGCCGGCGTGACGGTAAAGATCCTCACCGGCGACAACGAGCGTGTGACCCGCAAGATCTGCCACGACGTCGGCCTGCCGGTCGAGCGCATCGTGCTCGGCCATGAGACCGATGCGTTGGACGAGGCGGCGCTGGCGGCGCTGGCCGAGGCCACGTCGGTGTTCGCCAAGATGACGCCCGAGCAGAAGTCGCGGGTGATCCGCGCGCTGCAATCGCGCGGCCGGGTGGTCGGCTACATGGGCGACGGTATCAATGACGGGCCAGGCCTGCGGGCGGCCGATGTCAGCTTCTCGGTGGAGTCCGCGGTCGACATCGCCCGCGAGTCGGCCGACATCATCCTGCTCGAGAAGAGCCTGATGGTGCTGCAGCAGGGCGTGACCGAGGGCCGCAGGGTGTTCGGCAACCTGATGAAGTACATCCGCATGTCTGCCAGCTCCAACTTCGGGAACATGTTCAGCATGCTCGGCGCCAGCGCGCTGCTGCCATTCCTGCCGATGGCGCCGGTGCAGATCATGCTCAACAACCTGCTCTACGACGTCTCGCAGACCGCGGTGCCGACCGACACGGTCGACGAGGCCTACCTGCGCCAGCCACGTGCCTGGGACATCGGCGGCATCGCCAGGACCATGTTCTTCATCGGCCCGGTGAGTTCACTGTTCGACTACGCGACCTTCGCGCTGATGTGGTTCGTGCTCGGCGCCACCACACCCGCAGATGCGGCGCTGTTCCAGACCGGCTGGTTCGTCGAGTCGCTGCTCTCGCAGACACTCATCGTCCACGTGCTGCGCACCTCACGGGTGCCATTCCTGGAGAGTGCGCCGAGTCCCGCGCTGTTGGCGACCACCCTGGGCGTGTGCGCCATCGGCGTGCTGCTGCCCTACACGCCGGCTGGCGCCACCTTCGACCTTGTGCCGCTGCCGACCGAGTACTGGCTGGCACTTGCTGCGATGCTGCCGGCTTACATGCTGCTGACGCAGTGGGTGAAGAGCCGCCTACTGGGTGCCGTGAGCTGAGGCGCCGGCTCAGCCCTTGAGCATGGCGATGACACGGCCCGCTGCCTCCGCCACCGGCCAGTTGCCGCCCTCGCCGCTGCGGCGGCACTTGTACTCGACCTCACCGTTGGCCAGCGCGCGGTCGCCCACCGTGATGCGGTGCGGGATGCCGATCAGCTCCATGTCGGCGAACATCACGCCCGGGCGCTCGTCGCGGTCCTCGAACAGCACGTCGACGCCGGCCGCCTGCAGCTCGGCGTAGAGGCGCTCCGCGGTCTCCCTGACCGCCGCGCTCTTGGCCAGGCCCAGCGCCACCACGACCACCTGGAACGGCGCCATGGCGGCGGGGAAGGTGATGCCCCGCTCGTCATGGTTCTGCTCGATCGATGCCGCGACGATGCGGCTCACGCCGATGCCGTAGCAGCCCATCTCCATCACCTGCGACTGGCCGGACTCGTCGAGGTACGTGGCGCCCATCGCGCTGGAATACTTGTTGCCAAGCTGGAAGATGTGACCGACCTCGATGCCGCGCGCGATCTCGAGCGTGCCCTTGCCGTCCGGAGAAGGGCCGCCAGCCTCGGCGTTGCGCAGATCGGCCACCTCGGCCTCGGGCAGGTCGCGGCCCCAGTTCACGCCGGTGAGGTGGTAGCCGTCCTCGTTGGCGCCGCAGACCCAGTCGGCCATCGCCGCGACGCTGCGATCCGCAACCACGCGCGCCTGCAGACCGACCGGACCGATCGAGCCCGCACCACAGCCGGCCGCCTCACGCACCTCGGCCTCGTTGGCAAAGCGCAGCGCGCCCGCAAGACCGGCCAGCTTGCCGGCCTTGACCTCGTTGAGGGTGTGGTCGCCGCGCACCAGCAGGGCGACGGTGGTGCCGGCCTCGTCGACCATCAGCAGGGTCTTGACGATGCGTGAGGCTGGCACGCCGAGACCCGCCGCCACCTCGTCGATCGAATGCATCTTTGGCGTGGCGACCTTGCTCATGGCCGCCGCGGGCGCAGGACGCGGCGCGGCCGGTGCAACCGCTTCTGCCAGTTCCACGTTGGCGGCGTAGCCGGACTGCGGACACCAGGCGATGGCATCCTCACCGCTGTCGGCCAGCACGTGGAACTCGTGCGAGCCAGAGCCACCGATGGCCCCGGTGTCTGCCGCCACGGCGCGGAAGTGCAGACCGAGCCGCTCGAAGATGCGCGTGTAGGTGGCGTGCATCACCGCGTAGGTCTGCTCGAGGCAGGCGCGGCTGCTGTGGAACGAGTAGGCGTCCTTCATCAGGAATTCGCGCGCGCGCATCACGCCAAAGCGCGGCCGGATCTCGTCGCGGAACTTGGTCTGGATCTGGTAGAGGTTGAGCGGCAGCTGGCGGTAGCTCTTCACCTCCCGCCGGACCAGGTCGGTGATCACCTCCTCGTGGGTGGGGCCGAAGCAGAAGTCGCGCTCGTGGCGGTCTTTGATCTTGAGCATCTGCGGGCCGAACAGCGCCCAGCGGCCGGATTCCTGCCAAAGCTCGGCGGGTTGCACGGCGGGCATCAGCAGCTCGTTGGCGCCGGCGCGGTCCATCTCCTCGCGCACCACTGCCTCGACCTTGCGCAGCACGCGCAAGCCCAGCGGCATCCAGGTGTAGAGGCCGGAACCGAGACGGCGGATCAGGCCGGCGCGCAGCATCAGCTTGTGCGACACGAGCTCGGCCTCGTTGGGCGCTTCCTTGAGGGTGGTGATGAGCAGCTGGCTGGAGCGCATGGTCGGCGGGCCTGGACAAAAGCCGGTATTTTAGGCGGCTTTGCGTCTGCCCAAGGGGGCGGCGTACCGGAGAGCGGCATGGCATTGCGTGGACGCCTGCGCGGCGGCGGGCAGGGCATCGAGGTGAGCGAGCGCGACGGCGTGCGCTACCTGCACATCGGCTCGACCGACATCCAGAGCGCGATGCGCGTCGACCGCCCTTACGACCTCGAACTCACCTACAGCCGCTGTGTGTTCGCGCCGCTGCTCTTTGCGCCGATGCCGCGACGCGTGTTCACCATCGGACTGGGTGGCGGGTCGATCCCCAAGTTCATCCACCATCATATGCCCGAGGTGGTGCAGACGGTGGTCGAGATCGACCCGCGCGTGGTGGCGGTGGCGCGCACGCAGTTCATGCTGCCGCCCGAGGATGAACGCCTCACCCTCTGGATCGGCGACGGCGCCGAGGCCTTGCGCCGCGAGACCGTGCCACAGGACTGGATCCTGCTCGACGGCTTTGACGGTTCGGAGCAGTCCGATGGCCTCACCACTGAGGACTTCTACGCTGAATGTGCCCGGCGCTTGACGCCGACCGGCGTACTGATCGCCAACATCTGGAGCACGGCGTCCACCTACGACGCGCAGATCGACCGCTTGCGGCGCATCTTTCCCGAGCGCCTGCTCCTGCTGCCGGCCGGCTTCAAGAGCAACGTGCTCTGCCTCGGTTTTGCCGCGCCCCCTCGGCCGCTCGACTGGGCGGCGCTGCGCCTTGCTGCGCGCCAGTGGCAGGGCGCCCTGGGTTTGCCGTTCGATCAGTTCCTCGACGACTTCAAGCGGCTCAACGCACACGACTCGCGCCATCTCCAGCCGGGCGGGTAGACGCGGGCGGCAAGTGACCAGTTCCGGCAAATGTGTTATGAAAAGAGCAGTCAACCGTTTTAGCGCTGCCCGTAAGGGCGGCGCCCGCAGTGAAAATGATCGATCGGGATGGATACCGCGCCAACGTCGGGATCATCTTGTGCAACGCCAGGGGCGAGGTGTTCTGGGGCAAGCGTGTGCGCCAGCACTCTTGGCAGTTCCCACAGGGTGGCATCAAGCGTGGCGAATCGCCGGAGCAGGCGATGTACCGCGAACTCCACGAGGAGGTCGGGTTGCTGCCTGAGCACGTCCGTATCCTTGGGCGCACCCGTGAGTGGCTGCGCTACGACGTGCCGGAACAATGGCTGCGCCGTGACAACCGTAGCAACTACCGCGGCCAGAAGCAGATCTGGTACCTGCTGCGACTCATCGGGCGCGACAACGATGTGTGCTTGCGCGCCACCGAGAAGCCCGAGTTCGACGCGTGGTGCTGGAGCGACTACTGGTCGCCGGTGGATGCCGTGGTGGAGTTCAAGCGCGAGGTCTATCGCATGGCACTCGGCGAATTGAGGCATCTGCTGGCAATATCGGCTTTGTCGCGGCACCCGCTGTCGTCCGCGCGGACCAGCCGCCCCCGTGCCGCTGAGCCGTTGTGAGGAGCGCTCGCACCCTGAGGTCGGGCCTGGCGGCGCTGTTCTGGGTCGCAGGGCTCGGGCCGGCGGGGGTGTGGGCGGGCGGCCCCAATCCCCTGAACCCGCAGTCGGCGCCGTCGCGTTACATCGAGCCGGAGAAGAAGCCTGAGCAAGAGGCTGAGGTGGTGCTGCCGGCTTATCCGGAAGCAAGCGCGGCCCTCATCCGGTTTGACACCACGGCCGTCTCGCGCAACCGGTTCTTCATCGACCGTGATTCCTTGCAGATCGCCGCGGACCGCTCGATCCGCTACACGCTGGTGATCGAGTCACCCAGTGGCGTGCGCAATGTGAGCTTTGAGGGCATGCGCTGCAGCACCGCGGAGGTGAAGACCTATGCTTGGGGCACCAGCGAGGGCAAGTGGTATCCCGCCAAAGAGCCTAAATGGCAGCCGATCCGCGCTGACCGGCTGAACGGGCAGCACGAGGCTCTGTTTGAACGTTATTTCTGTGAGGCCGCGAGTGCTGCGCGGACCGCCAGTGACATCCTGCAACTGATGCAGCAGAAAGACCGGCGTGTGCCGACCACCGCAAACCCGCTAAGGCTGTTCCAGTAGCGAGGCCCTCTCGAGCGTCTTGGGGATGGGGAACACCACATCCTCCTCCACCCCGGCCATATCCTCGACGCTGCAGGCGCCGAGGTCGCGCAGGCGCGCCAGCACCTCTTGCACGAGCAGTTCGGGCGCCGATGCGCCGGCGGTGACGCCCAGGGTCTCGATGCCTTCGAGCCAAGCCGGGTCGATATCAATGGCGCCGTCGATCAAGCGCGCTGGGGTGCCGACATCGCGTGAAACCTCGCACAGGCGGTTCGAGTTGCTGCTGTTCTTCGAGCCGACCACCAGCACCAGGTCGCAGCGCGGCGCAAGCGACTTGACCGCATCCTGACGGTTCTGCGTGGCGTAGCAGATGTCGTCCTTCTTCGGCCCGACGACCTTGGGAAAGCGCGCACGCAGGGCATTGACCACGGTCTGTGCGTCGTCCACGGAGAGCGTGGTCTGGGTGACGTAGGCCAGGTTGTCCGGATCAGACACCGGCACCTTGGCGACATCGGCCACCGTTTCGACCAGGTGCATGCCGCCCTCGCTTTGTCCCATGGTGCCTTCGACCTCCGGGTGCCCGGCGTGGCCGATCATGATCACTTCCTGCTGCTTGGTGCGCAGGCGACCGACCTCCACATGCACCTTGGTGACCAGCGGGCAGGTGGCGTCGAACACCTGGAAACCGCGGCGAGCGGCTTCTTCGCGCACGGCCAGCGATACCCCATGCGCGGAGAACACCAGCACTGCCCCGCCCGGCACCTCGTCGAGGTCTTCGATAAAGACGGCGCCTTTGGTGCGCAGATCGTCGACCACATAGCGGTTGTGCACCACCTCATGGCGCACATAGACCGGCTTGCCATGCAGGGCGAGGGCGCGTTCAACGATCTCGATGGCGCGATCGACACCAGCACAGAAACCGCGGGGATTGGCGAGAAGGACTTTCATCGTGGCCTCGTCAGATGTTCGGGCGCGACGCCGACTGTCGTCCCGCCCGGCCGATTGTCTCGCTTTCGGCGGCCACTGTCAGCCGGAATTGACACGGGGTCTGCGCAGGCTGTCGATGATGACCAGCGCTGCACCCAGGGTGATCGCGCTGTCTGCGACGTTGAAAGCCGGCCAATACCAGCCGCCGGCGTGAAAGGAGAGGAAATCCACCACGGCACCGATCTGCAGGCGATCGATGAGGTTGCCGACTGCACCCCCGAGGATCAACCCGAGCGCCGTGCAGAACAGGGTCTCCTCGCGGTGGCGAGCCAGCAACCATACGATGAGAGCGCTCACCGCCAGCGCGAGGGTGACAAAGAAGGTGTGTTGCCAGCCGGGTTGGTCGGCGAGCATGCTGAACGCGGCGCCGCGGTTGAAGGCGAGAACGAGATCGAAGAAAGACGTGTAGGCGCGGACATCGCCCGGGGCGAGGCTGGCGAGTACCCAGGCCTTGGTCCACTGGTCGATCACCACCACGGCCAATGATAGCAACAGGTAACGGCCCGGTCCGAGTCGGCGCAGGGCGCTCATGCGCATCCGCCTGCCATCCCGGATGCGACCATCCCGCGCCCGTGAGCCGCTCGTGGGCAACCGCGAGCGCGGTGAGGTTCGCGGTCAGACACGCGACCTGGGCTCATCGACGCCATCCAGATGGGCGGCACAGCGCGCACACACCTCAGGGTATCCGTTGGCGCTGCCCACCGTGTCGTTGTAATGCCAGCAACGCCCGCACTTGGGCGCCGATGCGGGGCGCGCTCGGATGCCGAGGCCGCCGTCGATGCGCGCCAGTGAAGCCTGCGAGGTGATGAGCGCGTACTTGAGTTCGTCGCCGAGGCTGGCCAGTGCGTCATACACCGGGGGCGGCGCGTCGATATGCACCTCGGCCTGCAGCGAGGAACCGATGTCCCCAGCGGCCCTCAATTGCTCAAGCATTTTCTGCACTTCAGATCGCACTTGCCTGATTGTGAGCCATTTTGTTTGAAATTTTTGGTCGCATGGCTCAGGGGGAGCCAAGGTGTCCCACGTGTGCAACATCAGCGAGCCGTGTGGCTCACCACTCAGCGTCTCCCACACCTCCTCAGCGGTGAAAGGCATGATCGGCAGCATCAGCCCCGCCAGCACGCGCGTGGTGTGCCAAAGGGCGGTCTGTGCCGAACGGCGTGGCTTGCCCACCGCCGTGGTGGTGTAGAGGCGGTCCTTGAGGATGTCGAGCCAGAATGCGCCGAGGTCCTCCGAGCAGAAGGTCTGCAGGCGCTGGGCGATGCGGTGGAACTCGTAGGCTTCGTAGTGCGCTGTGCAGGCCTCGTGCAGTTCGGCGAGCAGATGCAGGGCGTGGCGGTCGATCTCGAGCAGTTCGTCCAGCGGTACAGCGTGTTGGGCGGGATCGAAGTCGGCGGTGTTGGCCAGCAAAAAGCGCAGCGTGTTGCGCATGCGGCGATAGGCCTCGACCACGCGCTTGATGATCTCGTCGGAGATGTTCAGTTCGCCGGAGTAATCGGTGGCGGCGACCCACAACCGGAGGATGTCGGCGCCGTAGGTGTCCATCACCTTCTGCGGCGCGACCACATTGCCCTTCGACTTGGACATCTTCATGCCCTTGCCGTCCACCACGAAGCCGTGCGTGAGCAGTGCCTTGTAGGGCGCGCGGCCGTCGATGGCGCAGCCGGTGAGCAGGCTCGACTGGAACCAGCCGCGGTGCTGATCGGAGCCCTCAAGGTAGAGGTCGGCCGGGTAGCCGAGGTCGTCGCGGCCACGCAGCACGGCAAAGTGCGTGGCGCCGGAGTCGAACCACACATCCAGTGTGTCTGGCGCCTTGCGATAGGTCGCTGCGTCAGCCCCGAGCAGCTCGGCGGCGTCGAGCGAGAACCAGCCCTCGATGCCGACGCCTTCGATGCGCTGGGCCACCTGTTCGAGGAGTTCGGCCGAACGCGGGTGCGGCTCACCCGTCTCGCGGTGCAGAAAGAGGGTGAGCGGTACGCCCCAGTTGCGCTGGCGCGAGACACACCAGTCCGGGCGGTTGCCGATCATGGCGTCGAGCCGCGCACGGCCCCAGGCCGGGAAGAACTCGGTGGCGGCGATGGCTTCGCGGGCGGTCTCTCTAAGGCCTGCCACCGCGCGGGATCCTCTCGCTCCTGCCCGCTCCGCGCGCAAGTCGCTTGGAGGACCCGCCGCAGCGTCAGCCCCGGGCGCGGCGTCAGCCTCTGCCCCCACCGCATCCATCGCCACGAACCACTGGTGGGTGGCGCGGAAAATGACCGGCGTCTTGTGCCGCCAGCAGTGCGGGTATGAGTGCTGCAAGCGCCGCGAGGCGAACAGCGCACCGTTGGCCTGCAAGCGCTCGATGATGAGCTTCTGCGCCTCCCAGATGCCCAGCCCGCCGAACTCCGGCACGCGGGTGAGGAACTTGCCGTCGTCCGTGACCGGGTTCTCCACCGGCAGGCCGTAGCGCATGCCGACCGTGTAGTCCTCCAGACCATGCGCCGGCGCGGTGTGCACGCAGCCGGTACCGGCGTCCATGGTCACGTGCTCGCCGAGGATCACGGGCACAGTCTTGTCGAGGAAAGGGTGACGCAAGGGCAGGCCCTCGAGCGCGGCACCGGTGCAGCCACCGAGCGTGCGGGCGAGCGTGCCCGCCTCCAGCACCCCGGCGATGTCCGCCACGCGCTCCTCGGCATAGACGATGACCTCGGCGCCCAGATCTTGCGCGATGTAGCGCGCCTCGGCGTTGAGGCAGACGGCCTCGTTGGCCGGCAGCGTCCACGGGGTGGTGGTCCAGATGACGACCGAGACTGGCTTGGCCCCTGCGGCAAAGCCCATCGCTGCCGCAAAAGCAGTGGCATCGGCGGCGGCGAAGCGCACGTGGATGGCCGGCGAGTTGCGGTCCTCGTACTCCACCTCCGCTTCGGCCAGCGCAGAGCCGCAGTCGACGCACCAGTGCACCGGCTTGGCGCCAGCCACGAGGTAGCCGTTGGCCTGGATGCGGCCGAGCGCGCGCACGATGTCGGCCTCCGTGCGGTAGTCCATGGTGAGGTAGGGATGGTCCCAGTCACCCAGCACGCCGAGGCGGATGAAGTCGGTCTTCTGCCGCGCGACCTGCTCGGCGGCGTAGGCGCGGCACAGCTCGCGGAAACGCGCCGGCGGCAGGTCCTTGCCGTGGGTCTTCTCGACCTGCAACTCGATCGGCAGGCCATGGCAGTCCCAGCCGGGCACGTAGGGGGCATCAAAGCCGGCCAGTGTCTTGGCACGCACGATGATGTCCTTGAGCACCTTGTTCACCGCATGGCCGATGTGGATGTCGCCGTTGGCATACGGCGGGCCGTCGTGGAGGATGAATTTGGGCCGGCCGGCGGCCGTGGCGCGGATCTGCCCGTAAAGGTCGCGTTCGGTCCAGGCGCGGATCCACTCCGGCTCGCGTTTGGCAAGGTCGCCGCGCATCGGGAAAGGCGTGTCGGGCAGGTTCAGCGGGTGTTTGTGGTCGGCCATCGGTGTCTGGGTCTGGAGGGAGGCGGCAACGCGGCTCGGAGCCGCGCGGCCAAGGAGGCGGTCAACGGTCGACTGGGCCGAGCAGCAGGAATTCCATGAGCGCCTTCTGCGCATGCAGGCGGTTCTCGGCCTCGTCCCACACCACGCTCTGCGGCCCGTCGATCACCTCAGCAGCGACCTCCTCGCCACGGTGAGCCGGCAGACAATGCATGAACACGGCATCAGCTGCTGCGACCGCCATCATGTCGGCATCGACCTGCCAATCGGCAAAAGCAGCCGCGCGTTCGTCGGTCTCGCCCTCCCAGCCCATGCTGGTCCAGACATCGGTGGTGACGAGGCTGGCGCCGTCGGCGGCGTCCATCGGGTCGGCGTGTACGCTGAAGACCTCTTCGAGGCCGGCGGTGAGGCGAGGGTCGAGCGAGTATCCGGGCGGCGTGGAGATGCGCACACGGAAGCCGAACACACGTGCCGCTTGCAGCCACGTGTAGCACATGTTGTTGCTGTCGCCGATCCACGCCACGCTGCGCCCGGCGATGTCGCCGCGGTGCTCGGTGTAGGTGTAGAGGTCGGCAAGCACCTGACAGGGGTGGTACTCGTTGGTCAGGCCGTTGATCACCGGCACTCGCGAGTGGGCCGCAAAACGCTCGATGATGCTCTGCTGGAAGGTGCGGATCATGACGATGTCGGACATCCGCGAGATCACCTGCGCCGCGTCCTCCACCGGTTCGCCGCGGCCCAACTGGCTGTCGCGGGTATTGAGATAGATGGCGCTGCCGCCGAGCTGATGCATGCCGGCCTCGAAGGAGAGGCGGGTGCGCGTGCTCTGCTTCTCGAAGATCATCACCAGTGTGCGGTCGGTGAGTGGGTGATACGGCTCGTAGCGCTTGAAGCGGTCCTTGATCACGCGCGTGCGCTCGAACACGTGTGCGTACTCGGCGCGCGTGAGGTCGGCGAACTGCAGGTAGTGGCGGAGGGGTGCGCGCGCGGGCATGGCTCGGGTTCGGCTGGGGGTGTCCCTCGCCGTCAGGCAGCGGCCTGGCGGGCCAGGTTGCGCCCAGCGAGGAAGTCCATCAGCAGGTCCGAGACGCCGTCGACCAGGGCGCGCGCATCGTCGGCGGTGAGCACCAGCGGCGGCACCAGTCGGACGATCGTCTCCTGCGTGACATTGATCAGGAGTCCGCGCCCAAGCCCGGTCTTGACCAATTCGCCGCAAGGGCGGTCGAGCTCGATGCCGATCATCAGGCCCAACCCGCGCACCTGCTTGACACCCGGCAAGCCGCCGATGCGGTCGCGGAAGGCTTCGACGATCCATCCGCCCAGGTTCTGCGCATGCGCCAGCAAGTCATCGTCGGCCATCACTTGCAGCGTGGTGAGTGCGGCGACGCAGGCCAGCGGGTTGCCGCCGAACGTCGAACCATGCTTACCCGGGGAGAAAATGCTGGCGGCAGCGCCGCGGCCGAGGACAGCACCGACCGGCACGCCGGACCCCAGCCCCTTGGCCAAGGTGAGCACGTCCGGCAGTACGGGAGTGTGCTGGAAGCCGAACCAGCGCCCGGTGCGGCCGATGCCGGTCTGCACCTCGTCGAGCATCAGCAGCCAGCCGTTCTGGTCGCAGATGTCGCGCAGGCCCTGCAGATAGGCCGGCAGCGGCGCCGGGATGCGGATGCCGCCCTCGCCCTGGATCGGCTCGACAAGGACGGCCACCACATCGCGACGCGCGGCGGCGACGGCCCGCACCGCGTCGAGGTCGTCGTAGGGCACGCGGACGAAGCCCGGCACCAGTGGGGCGAAACCCTCCTGCGCCTTGGGATTGCCGGTGGCTGTGAGTGTGGCCATGGTGCGGCCGTGGAAACTGCGCTCCATGACGATGATGTTCGGCGACTCGATGCCACGGCTGTGCCCGTGCAGTCGGGCAAGTTTGATCGCGCCCTCGTTGGCTTCTGCCCCGGAGTTGCAGAAGAACGCCGCATCCATGCCGGAGCGCGCACACAGCAGGTCGGCAAGCGCTTCCTGTTCGGGCACGGTGTACAGGTTGGAGACATGGATCAGGCGCGCAGCCTGCTCGGAGATGGCCTTGACCAGGCGTGGGTGCGCGTGGCCGAGACCGTTCACTGCCACCCCGGCGACCGCATCGAGGTAACGCTTGCCTTCGGTGTCCCACAGCCAAGCGCCTTCCCCGCGAACGAACGCGACGGGCAGTCGACCATAGGTGTGCATGAGGTGTGACACGATGGGGCTCCAAGCAGGGCGCCGGCAAACCTGCAATTCTTAAAGATTCCCCGCCTGCGCGCAAGGGCTCGACAGCCGCGCCTGTGTCGATCGGCGGATCGGTCTCAGGTGGGTGGTCGCTGGGCCGACTTGGGGCGGAAGGCCGCGCACACCGTCGGGTCGGTGTCGACCCATGCTGCGCCGATCAGGTCGAGGCAATAGGGTACAGCCGCGAACACGCCGTCCAGCGTCTCGCGGATGGCCTTGGGCTGCCCCGGCAGGTTGAGGATGAGCGAACGGCCACGCACAGCGCCGACCTGGCGCGACAGGATGGCGGTCGGCACATAGCGCAGGCTCACCGCGCGCATCTGTTCGCCAAAGCCCGGCAGCTCGCGGCAAGCCACCGCGAGTGTGGCATCGGGCGTGACGTCGCGTGGGGCTGGGCCGGTTCCGCCCGTGGTGAGCACAAGGCCGCACCCTTCGCGGTCGCAGAGCTCGATGAGGGTCTGCTCGATCAGCGCCCGCTCGTCGGGGATCAGCCGAGTGACAGGCTCCCACGGGGTGGTCAGCGCGCCCTGCAACCACTCCAGCAGGCCCGGGATGCCTTTGTCCTCATAGATGCCGGCAGAGGCGCGATCGCTCACCGAGACCACACCGATGCGCAGTGGCGGCGTGCTCATGTCGTGCCGGCGGGTGTGCTCTGCGCGCCGCCAATGACGCTGCTCAAGGCGCGGAACAGCGCCCGCGCTGCGCGCGGCGGCTTGCCGTGCGCGGTCTCGGCCTGAGCCTCTCCGACCAGCCGGCGCAGTGTCTCGGCATCGGCGTCGGGGTGCTGACGCATGAACTCGCCGAGCCCGGCAGCCTCGCCGAGCAGGCGGTCGCGCCAGTGCTCGACCTGCTGAAAAGCCAGTGCGGCGCGCCGTGCTGCATCGCGGTCGGCACCGAGTTGGCGACGGATCTCACTGGCGTCGAGGTCGCGCATGAGCCGGCCGATGTACTGCTTATGACGCCGCAAGGCCTCGCGGCTGCTCATCTTCTGGCCCTCGATGAGCGCCTCGTAGAGTTCCGGCTCGAGGCCGAGGCCACGCAAGCGCTCCGGCTTGAGGCCGAGCAGGGTCTCACCGAGGGCTTGCAGGTCGTGTGCATCGCGCTTGCGGCGCGTCTTGCTGGGTGGGCGGAGATCGTCGGTCATGCCGGTATGATAACGGCTCCCTCCTTGGCTCCCTTACCGTGCCAGAACATCGCTTTGGCCTGAGCGCCGACCAGCTCCGCGACCTCGCCCGTCACGCCCTCGATACCGCCACGCAGCTTGGCGCCACTGCTGCCGAGGTCGACATCGGCCTCGGCCACGGCCTCGACGTGACGGTCCGCCTCGGCGAGGTCGAGACCCTCGAGTACGCACGCGACCGCGGCATGGCCATCACCGTCTGGCTCGGCCAGCGCAAGGGCCACGCCAGCACCTCCGACATCTCCGCTGCGGCGATCGCCGAGACCGTCAACGCCGCGCTGGCCATCGCCCGCCACACCGGCGAAGACCGGTTCACCGGTTTGCCCGACGCCGACACGCTGGCATGGACACCGGCTGACCTCGACCTCTGCCACCCGTGGGCGCTCGAGAGCGATGCCGCCATCGCCCTTGCCTGCGAGATGGAGGCGGCGGCGATGGCGGTCGATGCGCGCATCGACAACAGCGATGGCGCATCGGTCTCCACCCACGTCAACCGCTTCGTCTACGCCAATTCGCTCGGCTTCTGTGCCGGATACGACTCCAGCCGGCACTCGCTGTATTGCTCCGTGATCGCCGGCGAGGACGACACCATGCAGCGTGACGACTGGTACACCGTGGCACGGAGTGCCGATGCGCTCGAAGCCGCCGCCGCGGTCGGTCGGCGCGCGGGCGAGCGCACCGTGGCGCGGCTGGGCGCTCGCAAGATCGCCACCTGCGAGGTGCCGGTGCTGTTCGAGGCGCCGATCGCTGCCAGCCTCATCGGCCATTGGGCGGGTGCGGTGAGCGGCAGCAGCCTCTACCGGCGCTCGAGCTTTCTGCTCGACAGTGTCGGCCAGACCGTGTGGGCGCCCTGTGTGACCATCGAGGAGGTGCCCGACCTCGCCCGCGGCCTCGGCAGCGCCCCGTTCGACTCCGAGGGCGTGCTGCCGCAGCGCCGGTTGATGGTCGACGCCGGTGTGCAGCAGGGCTACTTCCTCTCCACCTATTCGGCACGCAAGCTCGGGCTGCGCAGCACCGGCAATGCCGGGGGCTCGCACAATCTGCGGGTACGGCCGGGAGCGGCCAGCTTTGACGAACTGCTGCAGGAGATGGGGCGCGGCCTGTGGGTCACCGAGCTGATGGGGCAGGGCGTGAACCTCGTGACCGGCGATTATTCGCGTGGCGCGAGTGGCTTCTGGGTGGAGGATGGGCGGCTCGCCTTTCCGGTCGAGGAGATCACCATCGCCGGCAATCTGCGCGACATCTTCCGTGGCGTACGCGCTGTAGGCAGCGATGTGTTGGTGCGTGGCAGCCGTCAGTGCGGCTCCATCCTCATCGACCGCATGACGGTGGCCGGCAACTGAGCCGGCAGCGGGCGTTCAGGCCGTAGCCAGCCAGTGGACGATGCCCTGCGCATTGAGGTCGATGTCCATCTCCAGCAGCGTCAGCGCTTCGGGCTCTGCGAGGGTGCTGCCGTGCGCCCCGAGCTCGCGCAGCAGGTAGCCCCTCAGATCGTCGGCCACACTGCGATAGCGGTCGGCGCTGCTGTCGAAGCGCATCGCCTCGTGGCCGATCCGCACATGCGCAGCCAGGCGACGCAGCAGGTCCTCGCGTAGGTCTGGTACGCCGGTGACACGCCCAAAGTGCGTGAGGTAGAGGCACTCGGGCGCCAGTGCGGCCAGGCGGTCGACCGACTCGCGCATCGCATCGGGCTCGAACTGCACGGGCGTGGTGGTGGGGATGACGAAGAGCCGGCCCTCAACCGCCAGATCGGGGTAGGCGAGCCCGAAGGTATCCCCGGTGAAGATGCCGTGCGATGCGGAGTCCAGGATGGCGTGGTGGTGGCGGGCATGTCCCGGCGTGTCGAACACGGTCCAGCGGCGGTCGCCGAACTCGATCTGCATGCCATCGTGGCTCTCCACCACGCGCTCGGGTGCGATGGGCAGGATATCGCCGTAGGTCGCGCGCAGGGCGTCCTCTCCATAGACCGACGTGGCGCTGGCGATCAGCCTCGACGGGTCGACCATGTGCCGCGCACCGCGCGGATGGACCAATAGGCGCGCGTTGGGCAGCGCCTGCATGAGTGCGCCGGCGCCGCCGGCGTGGTCGAGGTGGATGTGCGTGAGCACCACCCAGTCGACATCAGCCGGTGCGCGGCCGCGGGCGACGATCAGATCGAGGATGACTGGCACCGAATGGCTGGTGCCGGTGTCGACCACCGCCAGGCGTTCGCCAGCCTGCATGAGATGGATGGATGCCATGCGTGGGCGTACCAGATCGGTGTCGATCGCGGTCACGCCGTGCGGGTAGTCGAAGCGTTCAGCCATGCTGTCCTGTCGGTGGCCGGGCGGGTCTTGTCGTCAGGAACCGGATTCTACGTGACCGCGGGCGTTATTTGTGCGGCGCAGCAATCAGCCGATCTGTTCGAGCCCGGGCACGATCACGGCAAAGATGTCGCTCGCAGCGGCGAGGCTCGCTGCCTGCAATTGCTCGGCCGGGACGATGCCGCCGCCCGTGGCTGGCAGGTCGCGCGTGGCGGTGGCATTGGCGACGATGGTCGTGGCGTAGCCCAGGTTGAAGGCGCCGCGCGCGGTCGAGTTGATGCAGGCGTGCGTCATGAAGCCTGTCAGCACCACGCTGTTGATGCCGAGCGCCTTGAGCTGATCGTCGAGAGGAGTCTGTATGAAACTGTTGGGGTAGAGCTTGGTGATCACCGTTTCGCCGGCCACCGGAGCTACCGCATCAGCGATCTGACCGATCGGCGCAGTGACGTCGTAGGGCGAGCCGACGCCCGCATCGTGGCGGATGTGGATCACTGGCCGGCCGAGTTCGCGGGCGCGGTCGAGCACGCGGCGCGCCTGCACCAGGGCTTCTTCGACGCCTTTGAGGCGCATCACGCCTTCGCAATAGGTGTTCTGCAGGTCGACCATGATGAGTGCGGAATCCTGCAGGCGGGCGGGGGTGGTGCCGAGGCCGGCGACTTCGCGAAGGGTCTGGACGCTCGGGGTTTGTGCGCTCATGGCATGCTCCGGGGCTTGGGTCGGCTTGAAAAGAGTCTAAACCGCGTCTTGATCGGCTGCGGCAGGCGAGTATGCCGCAAGCCTCGCGGGGAACGCACTTCGTTCAGGCCGCTGCCGGTGCTGTAACCACACAGCCAGGCGCTACCTGCACGCAGCGGTCCACGTGCTCAAATGCGCTGGGCCGATGCGCCACCACCAGGACCGTGCGGTCGCCGGCGTGCTCGGTCATGAGCGCAGCGAGCACGCGCGATTCGGTGGCGGCGTCGAGCGCGCTGGTGGCCTCGTCCAGCAGCAGGATGGGCGCGTCGCGCAGCACCGCGCGGGCGATGCCCACGCGCTGGCGTTCGCCGCCGGAGAGTACGTGACCTTTCTCGCCGACCAGCGTCTCCACGCCATCGGGCAGACGGGCGATGAGTTCGTCGAGGCAGGCGATGCGGCAGGCGCGCTCGAAGTCGATCTCGGCGACCGCGCGCGAGAGGGTGATGTTGTCGCGCAGGCTCAGGTTGAACAGCTCCGTCTCTTGCAGCACCACAGCGGTCTGCGCCACTAGGTCGTCGTGGCGGATGGCGGCCACGTCCGTGTCACCGACACGGAGTCGGCCCTCGATCACCGGGTAGAGGCCGAGCAACAACTTGATCAGCGTGCTCTTGCCGCTGCCCGAGGGCCCCGCCACGCCCAGCCGCTCGCCACGGCGCAGGGTGAGGTCGATCGGGCCGAGTGTGCTGCCGCCGGGGTAGGCAAAGCGCACGCCCTGCCAGCGGATGGCGTCCCAGCCAGCAGGGAAGGGCGCATCGCCGCCGGTCGCCGCGCGGCCTTCGAACACCGGCATCAGCCGGCCGAGGTTGGAGGTGCGCTCGATCATGGTCTGCACCTTGTCGGTCATGTCCATGCTCGCCTCGCGAAGCGTGTTGAAGTAGGCGGCGTAGGTGAGCACCATGCCCACCGAGAGGCGGCCGTCGAGCACCGCCCAGGCCACGCCGAGGATGTAGAGCGCCCAGCCGAGCGCCGAGTGCAGCTGGAACGCCATCCACTTGGTATTGGTCAGCCGCAACCGCTGGTAGGCGAAGTCGCGGGCCAGTGCCTCGCGTTCGGCGACCTTGCTCGTCATGCCGGAGGCGGCGCCCATCGCCTTGACCGAGAGGATGTTGGTCGCGCTCTCGACGAAGCTGCCCGAGGCGTTCTCCTGGCTGGCGTTGATCACGTCCGAGAGCCGCGACACGCGCTGGTAGAAATACCACTCGAGCCAGACCAGCCCGCCGACGAAGTAGATGAAGAACACCACCGAGGCTGGCCACAGCCACACGCAGGCCAGCAGCGAGCCGACGAGCGCTGCGATGGCGACGAACAGGTTGTTCATAAGGTCGCCCGACCACTCGCGCACCGCTTCGGCACCCGTGAGCACGCGCTGCGCCTTGTTGCCAGTGCTCTCCTGCTGGTGCCAGGTCAGGGAGAAATCGAGCAGGCGCTCGAAGCCCCACACCTTGGCGCGGTAGCGCGCGTCGATGCTCATGCGGCCGATCACGCGCTTGGTCGACAGCCGCACCATGGCCACCACGGCGTGCGCGATACCGAGCGCGGCGATGGTCCAGTACATCGGTGTGAGACTCTGGCCCGGTGTGTAGGCGAGCAGGAAGTCGGCGACGCGGCCGATCAGGTAAGGCGGCAACAGGGCATAGAACTGCACCGCCAGCAGCACCGCCGAGAACGCCAGATAGCGGCGCCGGTCCTCACCGAGGAAGAACAGCAGCGCGCGCGGCACATCGAGCGGCCCGAACGAGCGCGCCTCACCGCTGGCTGTCCGGTTGCGCGGCGTGTAATTGCGGGTGTCGTCGAAGCGGGCGGCAGGCACGCGCCGGATTATGGGCGAGAGCCGAGCGCCTCGCCCGGATTCTCGGGCTGGCGAGGGCTCGGTCTAATCCGGCTCGTCGGTGAGTTGCAGCCAGGTGGCACGGCCGACTGGCGTCAACTCGACTGCCCCGCCGCCTTCCTCGCCCAGTCTCACTGCCACCAGGCCGGCGTCTTCGAGCAGCGCGAGTGTGCGCCGCAGCGTGCTCTGGCGGACATCGAGGTGCGCGGCGAGACGCGCCAGCGAGCAGGGCCGATCCTGCCGTCGTGGGTCTTCGACCAGCGCGAACAGGATGCGTACCGGCAGGTCGGCCACCTCGGTCTGCGGCGAGACTGGCGTGTCCTCCGGAAGCGGGTCGATAGGAGATTGATCACTCATATTGCGTTGCTTTGCGCTGCGTGGCGCTTGCCTCGCGTCAGGCCGCCTCGACCCGCACAGGGATCGACTTGGAGGTCGGCGTGCGCGCCCTGTCGGCGAAGCTCGACAGCGGCACCAGTGGGTTGGTCTCCGGGTAATAGGCGCCGATGCAGCCGGCCGGGATGTCGTACTCGACCAGCTTGAAGCCGTCGGCACGGCGCTCGATGCCGTCCTCCCACACCGCTTTCAGGTTCACCATCTGGCCAGCGGCAAAGCCCAGCCGCTGCATATCGATGGCGTTCATGAACAGCACCCGGCGCTCACCAAACACACCGCGGTAACGGTCGTCGAGGCCGTAGACGGTGGTGTTGTATTGGTCGTGCGAGCGGGTGGTCATCAGCACCATCAGCTGGTCGCCATGCAGCGCGCGGGCGCGGTGGATCGGCGTGTCGGTGGGCACCGAGTGCAGCTTGAACACGGCCTTGCCCTCGGGCGTCTTCCAGACGCGGTCGCGTGACGCCACACCGAGGTGGAAGCCGCCTGGCTTGGTCACGCGTGCGTTGTAGTCGCCAAACTCCGGGTAGACGCGGGCGATGTCGTCGCGGATGAGGCTGTAGTCCTCGGCGTAGTCGGCCCAGCGGATGCCGGCGTCGGGGAGCAGGGCGGCTGCCATGCCGGCGACGATGTCGATCTCGGTGCGCAGCTGCGGCGAGGCCGGCTTGTTGATGCCATAGCTGATGTGAACCATGCTCATCGAGTCCTCCACCGTGACGCCCTGCGCGCCCTTGGCGGTGGCGTGGATCTCGGTGCGCCCCATGGTCGGCAGGATCAGCGCATCGCGGCCGTGGATCAGGTGGCTGCGGTTGAGCTTGGTGGTGATGTGCACGGTGAGTTCGCACTGGCGCAGCGCCGCCTCGGTGCGCGGCGTGTCCGGCGAGGCCTGGACGAAGTTGCCGCCCAGCGCCACGAACACTTTCACCTCGCCACGCAGCATCGCCTCGATGCTGCCGACCACATCGTAACCGTGCGCGCGCGGCGGCTCGAAGCCGTAGACCGCCTTGAGCCGGTCGAGGAACTCGGGGGTGGGCTTCTCGTCGATGCCGACGGTGCGGTCGCCCTGCACGTTGGAGTGGCCGCGCACCGGGCACAGGCCGGCGCCTTTGCGACCGATGTTGCCGCGCATCATCATCAGGTTGGCGAGCATCTGCACGTTGGCCACGGCGTACTTGTGCTGGGTCAGGCCCATGCCCCAGGTGGCGATGACCGCCCGGCCGTTGGCGTAGATGTCGGCCAGGCGCTGGATGTCGGCCAGTGGCACGCCCGATTCCCGCACCAGCAGGTCCCACGATTCGGCACGCAGGTCGTCGGCAAAGGCTTCGAAGCCGGTGGTGTGCTGCTCGATGAAGTGCGTGTCGAGGATGCGGCCGGTGCCGTTGGCCAGCGCCTCATCGTCCATCTCCAGCACACGCTTGGCCACGCCCTTAAGCAGCGCGAAGTCGCCGCCCAGAGTCGGCCGGATGAACACCGAGCTGATCGGCACGCCACCCGGCTTGAGCATGTCGCCCACATGCTGCGGGCTGGCGAAGCGCTCGAGGCCACGCTCGCGCAGCGGGTTGATGGAGACGATGGTGGCGCCGCGCTTGGCGCACTCGCGCAGCTCGCCGAGCATGCGCGGGTGGTTGGTGGCCGGGTTCTGGCCGAACAGCAGCAGCGTGTCGGCGTGGTCGAAGTCCTCGAGCAGCACGGTGCCCTTGCCGATGCCGACCACCTCCGGCAGGCCGACCGAGGTCGGCTCGTGGCACATGTTCGAGCAGTCGGGGAAGTTGTTGGTGCCGTAGCGGCGCACCATCAGCTGGTAGAGGAAGGCAGCCTCGTTGCTGGCGCGCCCCGAGGTGTAGAAGGCCGCCATGTCGGGCGAGGGCAGGGCGCGCAGGTGCTTTGCGATCAGCGCGTAGGCACCGTCCCAGCTGATCGGCACGTAGCGGTCGGACGCGGCGTCGAACACCATCGGCTCGGTCAGGCGGCCATGGTTCTCCAGTTCGTAGTCGCTCTGCTCGAGCAGGCTGGTGACGGTGTGGCGCGCAAAGAACTCGCGCGTGACGCGCTTGGCGGTGGTCTCTGCGGCCACGGCCTTGACCCCGTTCTCGCAGAACTCGAAGGTGGACGTGTGCTCGCGGTCGGGCCAGGCGCAGCCCGGGCAGTCGAAGCCGTCGGGCTGGTTCTGCGCCAGCAGCGTCAACGCGCCCTTGGCCGGTACGCGTTCGCGCAGCAGCGCGATGGCGACGTTCTTGAGCGCGCCCCAGCCGGCAGCGGCGGACGCGTTGCCGCTTGGCGGAGTGGTGGGCTGGGCTGGGCTGGACACGGGTTCGAGGGTTTCCTGGTTCATCTGGATGGGCTGGGTCGGCGCTGGACAAAAAACACCCGGCACAGGGCCGGGTGTTGTGCATTGCAGCAATTGTCGCTGACCGGGATTATTCGTCCTAATGATTTGGACGAATCACAGTATCCGCGCTGTGGATGCGCTGCGGTCTCATGCCTTGAATTGATCGAGGATGGCCGGGTTCTCCAGTGTCGAGACGTCCTGAGTGATCGCCTCGCCCTTGGCCAGCTGGCGCAGCAGGCGGCGCATGATCTTGCCGGAACGGGTCTTGGGCAGGTTGTCGCCGAAGCGGATGTCCTTGGGCTTGGCGATCGGACCGATCTCCTTGCCGACATGGTCGGACAGCTGCTTGACCATCGCCTTGGTGTCACCCTCGCTCGGGCGCGCGCCTTTGAGCACCACAAAGGCCACGATCGCCTCACCGGTCACATCGTCCGGCTTGCCGACCACGGCGGCCTCGGCCACCAGCGGGTGCGACACCAGCGCCGACTCGATCTCCATGGTGCCCATGCGGTGCCCGGAGACGTTGAGCACGTCGTCGATGCGGCCGACGATGGTGAAGTAGCCGGTGTCCTTGTCGCGGATCGCCCCGTCGCCTGCCAAGTACAGCTTGCCGCCGAGCTCGGGCGGGTAGTAGCTGTTCTTGAAGCGCTCCGGGTCGTTCCAGATGGTGCGGATCATGCTCGGCCACGGCCGCTTGACGACCAGCAGGCCGCCCTGGCCGTTCGCCACGTCATGACCCGCCTCGTCGACGATGGCCGCAGCGATGCCCGGCAGCGGCAGTGTGCACGAGCCTGGCACCAGCGGCGTGGCGCCTGGCAGCGGCGTGATCATGTGGCCGCCGGTCTCGGTCTGCCAGAAGGTGTCCATGATCGGGCAGCGCTCGTGGCCGACCTCACGGTGGTACCACATCCACGCTTCCGGGTTGATCGGCTCGCCCACCGAGCCGAGGATGCGCAGCGTGTCGAGCTTGAAGTTGCGCGGGTGGGTGGCCGGGTTCTCGTCGTTGGCCTTGATCAGCGCGCGAATGGCGGTGGGCGCGGTGTAGAACACCGACACCTTGTGCGTGTCGATCATGCGCCAGAAACGCCCAGCATCGGGGTAGCTCGGCACGCCCTCGAACACCACCTGCGTGGCGCCGCATGCCAACGGCCCGTAGGCCACGTAGCTGTGGCCGGTGATCCAGCCCACGTCTGCGGTGCACCAGAAGACATCCGAGGGCTTGATGTCGAAGGTCCACTGCATGGTGAGCATGGCCCACAGCAGGTAGCCCCCTGACGAGTGCTGCACGCCCTTGGGCTTGCCGGTGGAGCCGGAGGTGTAGAGCAAAAACAGCGGGTGCTCGGCGTTGACCGGCACCGGGGCATGCGTTGTGGGCTGGCCCGCGACGGCGTCATGCCACCAGACGTCGCGACCTTCGGTCCACGCGGTGTCCTGGCCGGTCCGCTTGAACACCACCACATGGCGGATGGTCTCGCAGCCGCCCATGGCGAGCGCCTCGTCGACCGCCGGCTTGAGCGGGATGGCCTTGCCGCCGCGCTTCTGGCCATCGGCGGTGATCACCAACGAGGCGCCAGCGTCGTGGATGCGGTCGCGCAGCGACTGCGCCGAGAAGCCGCCGAACACCACCGAATGGGTCGCACCGATGCGCGCGCAGGCCTGCATCGCGGCGACCGCCTCGATGCTCATGGCCAGATAGATGACGACGCGGTCGCCCTTCTGCACACCCAGCGCGGTGAGCGCGTTGGCGAGTTGGCAGACGCGCGCGTGCAGGTCGGCGTAGGTCGAGACCGTCACTGCGCCATCGTCGGCTTCGAAGATGATGGCCGGCTTGTCGGCCAGCGCCGGCAGATGGCGGTCGAGACAGTTGTAGGAGACGTTCAGCTCGCCGTCGTTGAACCACTGGAAAAAGGGCGCCTTGGACTCGTCCAGCACTTTGCTAAACGGCTGGGTCCAGACCAGTTTTTCCCGCGCCAAGCGGGCCCAGAAGCCTTCGGGGTCGCGTTCGGCCTCGGTGCACAGCGCTTCGTAGGCTCCCATGCCAGCGATGGCGGCGTTCTGAGTGAGTGCAGCGGGCGGTGGGAAGATGCGGGTTTCGTGCAGCGACGACTCGATGTTCTGTGACACCGGTATTCCTCCAGAGCTACAGCAGTCGCCGGGGGCGGTCATTGCCGCGCGCACTCTGGCGACTCCACATAAAGACCTCACTGGTTGAGAGTCTATCGCGGCCAAGGCCTCACGCGCCAGTTACCATGCTCCGCAGCAGAGCGAAGCCCCATACGGCTGTGGCTGGCAAGTCGTCGGTGGCTGCTGCGGCCGGAGACATCGACGGTCAGCCCTATAATCGGGCTTCGCGCCGCCGCGCGGCCTTGGAGCAAGCGCTGCTCGGGTCGCGCTGCGCTTTAAGGAGTCGTCATGACCATCATTCGCCAGCAGGACCTGATCGACAGCGTCGCCGGTGCGCTTCAGTACATCAGCTACTACCACCCGGTCGATTACATCACCAATCTGGCGCGCGCCTACGAGCTCGAGCAGAGCACCGCGGCCAAGGACGCGATGGCGCAGATCCTCATCAACTCGCGCATGTGCGCCGAGGGCCACCGGCCGATCTGTCAGGACACCGGCATCGTCACCGTGTTCGTGAAGGTCGGCATGGATGTGCGCTGGGAGGGTTTTGCCGGCAGCCTGGACGACGCCATCAACGAGGGTGTGCGCCGTGCCTACATGGACCCGGACAACAAGCTGCGCGCCAGCATCCTCGCCGATCCCGCCGGCAAGCGGCAGAACACCAAAGACAACACCCCGGCGGTGATCCATCACGAGATCGTCCCCGGCGATACGGTGGAGATCACTGTTGCGGCCAAGGGCGGCGGCTCCGAGAACAAGAGCAAGATGGTCATGCTCAACCCCTCCGACAGCATCGTCGACTGGGTGCTGAAGACCGTCCCGACCATGGGCGCCGGCTGGTGCCCGCCGGGCATGCTCGGCATCGGCATCGGCGGCACCGCGGAGAAGGCGGCGGTGCTGGCCAAGGAATCGCTGATGGACCCGATCGACATGCAGGAGCTCATCGCCCGTGGCCCGAGCAACCGCATCGAGGAGCTGCGTATCGAACTTTACGAGAAGGTCAACGCGCTGGGCATCGGTGCGCAGGGCTTGGGCGGGCTCACCACCGTGCTGGATGTGAAGATCCGCGACTATCCGACCCACGCGGCCTCACTGCCGATCTGCATGATCCCCAACTGCGCGGCGACGCGGCACGCTCACTTGGTGCTCGATGGCTCCGGGCCGGTCTATCTGGACCCGCCGAGCCTCGCCGACTGGCCCAAGCTGACCTACGACACCAGCCAAGGCAGGCGCGTGGACTTGGGCAGCGTGACGCCGGCCGAGGTTGCCAGCTGGAAGCCGGGCGACGTGCTGCTGCTCAACGGCAAGATGCTCACCGGCCGTGATGCCGCTCACAAGCGCATCACCGAGATGCTCAATGCCGGCGAGACGCTGCCGGTGGACTTCAAAGGGCGGTTCATCTACTACGTCGGCCCGGTCGATCCGGTGCGCGACGAGGTGGTGGGCCCGGCCGGCCCGACCACCGCCACCCGCATGGACAAGTTCACCGAGCAAGTGCTCGCGCAGACCGGCCTGCTGGGCATGATCGGCAAGGCCGAGCGCGGCCCGGCCGCGATCGAGGCTATCCGCAAGCACCAGTCGGTCTACCTGATGGCGGTCGGCGGCGCGGCGTACCTGGTCTCCAAGGCGATCAAGGAGGCACACGTGGTGGCCTTCCCCGAGATGGGCATGGAGGCGGTTTACGAGTTCACCGTGCAGGACATGCCGGTGACGGTGGCGGTGGACTCAGCCGGCACCAGCGTGCATCAGACCGGGCCCAAGGAGTGGCAGGCGCGTATCGGCAAGATCCCGGTCGTGGCATAGAGCGCGACCTTTTGCGCTCTCAGGTCTTTTTGGCGGGCTTGCGGGTTTTGGTCGCGGTCGGCTCAAAGCCCATACCCACCTCGCGGTCGGCGCCCAGATCCACGCCAAGCTGGCGCAGTGCCTCGAGCACCTGCGCCATCTGACGGTCGGTGGCGGCGTTCTGGTCGGCCAGCGCCTGCACCGA
>CAMDGF010000004.1 GCA_945897555.1 Klebsiella pneumoniae
ACCGGCTTTGCGCCGGGTGCGCCACGCATCTTCTGGTTCGGCCTGCGTTTCGATCTTGAAGGCAGCGCGGCCAAGCGCAGCGCGGCCATGTTCGACCGCTGATCGGGCATCCGGCTTGGCTAGTTGAGCGATCGCAACTCTGATGCAAGGGCGCCTTGGGGCGCCCTTGCTGTTTTGGGGTCAGCGGATCTCGATCGCGCCTTTCATATCGGGCTCGTTGCGCCGCGACATCAGATCGTCGAACACGCCAGTGCGCACGGGCAACATCCACCACTCCGCACTCCGTCCGGCCTTCACCTCGATGCGTCGGATCGCGCCGTAGACATCACCAGCCGGTTTTCCCGCCTCGTCAAAGAAGCTGACCTTGCGCGTGTAGACCGCGTCAGCGAGCCGGGGCGAGTTGAAGTAGTAGTTCTTTTGCGTCGGGTTGACGAGGCGCAGGATGTACATCTTGCCGGCCTCCAGCGTCAGCTGGTCAGGATCGAAACGGGCCTCGCCGCTGGCGGTCCCGAGACGCATCTCGACAACCGTGGGCGTCTGTTCGGTGAGATCCGCCGCGAGAGCACTCCCGGGCAGACCGATGGCAAGCGTCGCCAAGATAGCTTTGAGGCGTGAACCTCGTTGAGTCGCTTCAAACCGTTGCATGTGGCCTCCTTAGGGGCTGTGGTGAGGGTTTGTGCTGGAGACTGACGCCTGCCACCGGTTCAGGGCTCTGGGCTCGAATCGCGGAACGAGACGTCCTGGATGATCCCGTGGCGGGCCGCCAGACGCACCAATTGCGCTGCGTTGTCCACACCGAGCTTCTGCCGGAGCGCCGATTGGTGGTTCGCCACCGTCTTGGCTGTGAGGTTGAGGATGCGAGCGATCTCGCTCACGGCTTGGCCCTGAGCGAGCAGCCGGAACACCTCGAACTCGCGTTCGGTGAGCACGCTCACCGGGTCGGGATCGGTGCCGACGCGCTGCAGGGCGAGCCGCTCGGCCATGGCGTGATCCACATAGCTGCGGCCAGTCGCTACGCGACGGATGGCCTCCACCAACACCTCCGGCGCTGCCGACTTGGCGATGTAGCCACGTGCGCCAGCGGCCAGTGCCCGGCTGGCGAACACCACGTCTTCGTGCATGCTGAATACCAGCACGCGCGCCGCAGGCTCGCGCGCCACCATGCGGCGAGTGATCTCGATGCCACTGATGCGCGGCAGCGAGATGTCCATCACGACCACTTGCGGGCGCAGTTCGCAGAACAAGCGGTAGGCGTCTTCGCCATTGCCCGCTTCGGCAAGGATGCGGATGTCATCGGTCTGATCCAGCAATCGGCGATAGCCCTCGCGGACTACAGCGTGGTCGTCTACCAGCAGCACATCGATGGTCATGCGGGCGTCTCCTCGGGGTGCAGGGGCAGCAGAAAGTGCAGCGATGTGCCGGTCGGTGAGGGGCTCTCGGTGCTCGGTGAGATCTGCAGTCGGCCGCCGAGTAACTCGGCGCGCTCGCGCATGCCGGTCAGCCCCAGCCCCGGGCGGAACCGGGGTGGCAGTCCGCACCCATCATCGATGATGTGTAATCCAAGCGTGGTCGGCGTCTCGAGACCCAAGCGGATACCCACGCTGCGCGCGCCCGAATGGCGTGCCACGTTGGTCAGCGCCTCCTGCACCAGCCGGAACACGGTCATGTTGAGTGCCTCACCCAATTGTGGCAGGTCAGGCTCGATGGCCAGCGTGTAGCCCACTTCGGGGCGCTGCTGTTGCCAGCCATCCACCATGTGCTGCAAGGCCTCCTCGAGGCCCAGTTCGTCGAGTCCGACCGGCCGCAAGCGATGCATGAGTGTCCGTACCACCTCGTAGACATGTCGCGCCATGCCGCGGATGCGCTCGATCGCCTCGGTGTCGCGCGCAGCCCCTTCGAGCTGCCGCCGCAGGCCCACGGCCTCGATCTCGATGGCATTGAGGTACTGGCCGAGTTCGTCGTGCAGCTCGTGGGCGATGTCCTTGCGCTCACGCTCCTGCACCTCGAGGCCGCGCCGCGTCAGGTCGCGGTTCTCCTCCAGTGAGCGCGCGAGGTCGGTTTCGAGTTCGACCCGCAGGGCGAGTTCGCGGCGCAGCTCGATCCAGCGCCGCCAAGAGAACCAGCCAAGGCCGATGGCGAGCACCAGTAGCGTGGTGCGTAACTCGTCCGCCTGTACGAATTCGAAGTCGGCGGTCCAGCGGTTGATGCGCTCGTTGAGTTCGAGGGCCGAGGCTGCGAGAAAAGCGATCGTCGTGACAAGGACCACCAGCGCAAGGTCGCGCAGTGTCCGCAGATGGGCCTCGCCGGCCAAGCGTTTGATCTCGTCCAGATTCACCCGTCCGATTATGCACAGCGGCTAGCGCTGCAGCACCGCGCCCCACGGTGCATGAGGCAGGCGGATGTCACCCGCGGGCCGCAGGTCGAAAGTGTCGAACAGGTGAGCGGTGGCATGTTGCCGGTCGGACACCAGCAGGCGTTTGCCGTTCTCACTCAGCCCCAACTGCGCCGGCGCGCGGCCGGCGGGAACGTGCTTGACGATGCGGCGGCTCGAGGTGTCGATTGCCGACACTGTTCCGCTGGTCTGATTGGCCACGTACAAGCGGCGCCCGTCAGGTGATGCAGCGAGCGCTGTGGGGCGCAAGCCCGCAGCCATGCTGGCCTTGTGCACCCAGGCGCGGCTATCCAGCACCTCGAGGCGGTGGCTGTCGGGTATGGCCAGCCACACCTCGTGACCGGCGAACACCATCGCCGCCGGTTGTCCGCTGATCCGGATGCGCGTGTGCGGTCGGCCATTGTGCAGATCGATGATGGTCACAAGGTTCGAGCCCTTGTGCGAGATGACCAGCCAGCGGCCATCCGGCGAGAAGGCGCAATCTTCTGGGGGCAGAGCATCGATCGACACGCTGCCGACCACTCGGCGTTCAAGCAGGTCGATGTAGACCACCCGGGCGGCTCGCTCCGCGCATACGGCGAGTTGTTGGCCATCCCTAGACAGCCAGGCCGCCTCTGGCCCCTCGGGAACACTCACGCTCCAGTGGGTGCGCTCATCTCGCAGATCGATGCCCACCACGCGGTTCAGATGGCTATCAACGAGCAGGAGCGTGCGGTTGTCGCGCGTGAGCAGGGCCGTTTCGATGCGCTGGCCCAAGGGGGGCTCGACATTGAAGGTGCGCACGGTGCGCACCGGGGCGAGGCCGGCCAAGGTCACACTGCTGCCCGACATCGAAGGCAACCATGCCATCTCGGCGGCAGCGGCGGGCGCCCGCATGCAGCCCAGAGCAAGGGTGACTATGAGCATGCTGGCGGCACGCCAGCGCTTTGAGGGTGGGGTGGCGGCGCGTTCTGACAGCCGTGGGGGCACAAAGTGGGCAGGCATATCAGGATGCTCACCCCCAAGGCCCGCGCGCTCCAAGGCAAAACTCCGGCGATGGCCGGGAGATATTCCTCAAGACCGCATCTGCCGGCGGCCTCCCATCAACAAAAACCCCGCCATGGGCGGGGTCTGGGTATGAACCGAACAGTCCGACGAAGCGGCTCAGCCTTCGCCGATCTGCACCACCTCGACCGAGGACTCGACCACCTTTCCAGTGGTAGCGTCGACCTCGACCTTGTATTCCTTGCCGTCGGTGCCCTTGATGTCGAACTCGTAGGATGCCGAACCGTTGGGCTCGATCTCGTACTCGGTCTCGACCACGGTGCCCGGGTGGACCTTGAGCGCGGCAGCCTTGGCATCGGCTTCGCTGACCTTGGCCTTGGCGGTCCAGCGGGCATCCGTCGGGCTGACTTCCTGCTCGACTTCGGTGATCTTGGCGCCATCGGCTTGGCACTCGACGTCCCACGCGGTGCCATCGGCCTTCTGGATGTCGAATTCGTAGACGGTGGCCTTGTCTTCGGTCTTCACTTCGACCTTGACGATCTTGCCGGGGTGGACCTTGAGCGCGGCTGCGGCGCAGGCCGAAAGGCTGTCGTGTGCGTGGGCGGCGAAAGGTGCCAGGGCCAGTGCGGTGGCGATAAGGGTCTTCTTCATTGTCTGTCTCTCCTGATGAGTTGGCGATACGTGTTGCGCTGCCGAACGCTTTGTATCCTAACGTCGGGAAAAATTCCCGCGTCAGTCATCAAAATCGCGGTTTTTCTGGCTTTAAAACTGTCGCGCTGACTTGACATTGTTTTGTGCAGCTGCATCAAAGAGGGTTTCGCCGTGTGCGCCTGGGTATGTTCTGCTTCCCTGCCATTGCGGGAAAAACTCCTGGATGTCCCATGAATTCGTCTGTTGGCTGGCGATGGCAGGTCACGCAGCATGCTGTTTTGGTCTTAGCAAGGCGGTTTGATTGCGCATCGCCTGTGTGGGGGGGCTTCCCCCCCGTTTATTGGCCGATCTAGGCGATCTGGCCGAAGCCCCGCCGCAGCTGTTCAGCTCGGCCGATGGCGCCTTGCGTTTGCCACGCGATGCCCAGCCTGATGTCTGGGTGACTGAGGTGTTTTTGCCCGGGGTCTCGGGCTTTGAGTTCGCGCGCCGGGTGTCGGCACGCGCTTCGGCCGCTCCGGTGGTGGTGGTCACCCGCCTTGCTGCGGTGTGGCCGCTGGCGCGGGCGGTGAGGGCGGGTGCCCGCGGCTATCTCCCGCTACCGGTGGCGCCAGAGCGCCTCTCGCTGGCGCTTCATCGACTGCTGGATGGCGGCGCCTTCCGCACCGTGCCAGAGAGCGTCGGGGCCGATCTGCAACTGCAGCAGGCGGGGGTGCTTGACCTGCCCCCGCGACGCTTCGAGGCCTTGCACCTTCTGCTGCAGGGCGCCGATGCCACAGGCACGGCGCTCGCCATGAGCATCAGCCCGCGCAGCGCGGCCGACTACCGCCGGGGGCTCAGGCGCGATCTGAGCCTCGCTGGAGTGCCAGATCTTGAGCGCCTCGCCGGGCTGCTCGGGGCCGGTTTCTACGGCCCCTGCCAGAGCCCGTCCGACTGATCGAATTCAAGCCCGAGACCTCGGCGCCTACGGCTCAGAAGTTGTACTTTGCGGTGAAGCCTACCAGGCCGTTTCGGGTCGGGGCCGCCTCGATGTAGGCGGCATTGTTGACGCGCACCGAGCCGATGTATTCCTTGTCGAACAGGTTGTCGACGCGGGCAAACTCGGTGAAGGTCCAGTTGCCGACATTCTGGGTGAAGCCCATACGCAGGTTGGCCACCGTGTAGCCCGAAGCGACGTCGCTGTTGGCGTCGTTGGCGAAGACGCGGGTCGAGTGTCGCGCCTCGATGGCAGAGAAGAAACCATACTTTGGATACGTGAAAGCCACCTCGCCGTACACGACGTTGCGTGCGGTGCCCGGCAAGCGGTTGCCAGCCTCATTCACTGTTGCGCCGGTATTGACGAAATCGTCGAGGTAACTGGCATCGAGGTAGGTGTAGGCAAGGTAGGCGTTGAAGTAATCGTTGATTCGGCTGTCGAGCGAGAGCTCGATCCCTTTGCGCCGTGTGCGTCCGCCGTTCTGGAAAACATTGCGTCCGGCGTCGCTGGCGGCGACCACGATCTCGTTCTTGGTATCGACGTGGAACAGCGCCAGCGTGGCGCGCGTGTCGCTGCCGAGGAATGCCTTTACACCGGTCTCGTAATTCTGGCTTGTGGCTGGCTTGAGACCAGGGTTCGGCCCTTCACCCGTGGTGGTCGAGAAGGCCGATTCGATGCTGGTCGGGGTCTCGAAGCCGGTCCCGTAGTTGGCGTACCAGTTCAGGGCTGGCGTGAGTTTGAATACCACCCCCGCGACGGGCAGGGTGCGGTTGAAGGTCGACGTGCCACTGCCGACCGGGTTGACGCTGGCGGGGATCTTGTCGCGGAAGGTCACCTTGACCTGGCTGTGGCGGATGCCGGCATGGAAACTCAGACGGCTGGTGGCCTCGAGCTCCCCCTGCGCATAGAAGTCGGTGTTGCGTGAGTCGTTGTCTTCGTTTCGCGCCCGGCGTCGCGAAGCTTCGCTTCCGGTCAGATTGGCGAGACCACCCGCGAGGTTGCGACTCGCATCGGTGGCGAGGCTCGACCGGTCGTCCAGCGCCTGCTCGTACGACACCCCCACGGTCATGCGTAAAGGCATGTCGGCGATGCTGTTGCGGTGCGAATAGCGCATGTCGGTACCTGCGAAATCGCGCTTGATCTGGCTTGCGCCCGGCAGCAGGTTGAAGTTGTTGCCAGCAAGGAATTGCAGGTTGGAGCGGTTGCCAGCGTAGGCCATCACACGGATGCTGTCGCCGTTCTCGAACAGGTGGTCGAGCACGGCGCCGGTCTGGTATTGCGAGCGCTCGACACGCGTACGGTAGACCAGCGACGAGGCAGCCGCAGCTTTGCGGTCAGCCTGATATTCGGCGAGGGTTAGCCCCTGTGGGTCGAGGGTGAGCGGCTGATCGAGGCCGCTGGCGGTCCAGGTCAGCTTGGTCCGCTCGGTGAGCTGGAAGCCGAACTTGACGTTGAAAGTGTCGCGCTTGACTGCACTGAAGTCACGGTAGCCGTCGGACTCGAAGTGGGCGGTATCGAAGACGTAGTTCCAGCGGCCGCTGCTACCCGAAACCTGCAGATTCTCGCGATGCGTGTTGTAGCTGCCGACCCAAGTGCTGGCCGACACGTCAGGGCGCGGGCCGCCATCTCGCGTGAAGATCTGCACCACCCCACCGGCGCTGTTGCCGTACAGCGCACTGAAGGGGCCACGCATCACTTCGATCGACTTGGCCGAAGACAAGGCAAAGGTGGAGGTCTGGCCTTGGCCATCCGGGGTGGAGAGCGGGATGCCATCCTGGTAGATGCGGATGCCACGCACGCCGAATTGCGACCGCGCACCAAAGCCGCGGGTCTGGATCTGGGGGTCCTGCGCGAAGTTGGCGCGGTTGTTGGCGGTGATGCCCGGGATGCGGATGAGGCTCTCGGAGGCGTTCACTTGAGGCTGTGCGAACTGGATGTTCTGCGGCTCGATGACATCGATGGAGACCGGAAGGTCGAAGCTTGAGCGTGCTTCCCGCGTGGCGGTGACGACCACCGGCGACGACTGTGGCTCGACTGCCAGCACAGGAAAAGCCGCGGCGACGGCAGCGGCGAGGGCAATGGTTCGACAACCCGTAGGCAACATGTGGCGTCCTGATGGAGAGTGGAGTTTTAGGAAGAGGGTCATGGCTGGCCGTCTGGGCACCAGCACGCGGCGCGCACCTTATCAGTCGCTCTTGAGCGAAGCCATAGCCCGAGGCCCATGAAAATCATGAATCGCGCTGCCGCTTATACTTGCGCGCCCCGGACACCTCGGCCACGGCGTGCAGATCGCGGACATCCATTACCCCGAAGACCTCCCCGTCTCGGCGCGCCGCGACGAGATCCTCGCCGCGCTGCGCAAGCAGCAGGTGGTCATCGTGTGTGGCGAGACCGGCTCCGGCAAGACCACCCAGCTGCCCAAGATGGCGCTGCAGGTGGCGCTGGAGAACGAGGCGGCGCGCGAGGCTCGTGCCGTTCAGCGCGTGGCCGCGGGGCAGGGCGGTGACGCCCGTTCGGCGAACGACCGCGGCCCGCGTCGCCCGCGCCTGATCGGCTGCACCCAGCCGCGCCGCCTGGCCGCGCGCAGCATCGCCGCGCGTCTAGGGGTGGAGCTGAACAACCCCGACCTCGTCGGCTTCAAGGTGCGTTTCACCGACAACACGCGCCCCACCGCACGCCTCAAGGTGATGACCGACGGCATCTTGTTGGCCGAGACGCGCTCCGACCCCGACCTGCGCGCCTACGGCACCCTCCTCATCGATGAGGCACACGAGCGCAGCCTCAACATCGACTTCTTGCTGGGGTACTTAAAGCGCCTGTGCAAGCGCCGGCCCGATCTCAAGGTCATCGTGACGTCCGCAACCATCGACGCGCAGCGCTTCAGCCAGCACTTTGGCGGCGCGCCGGTGATCGAGGTCTCGGGCCGCACCTACCCGGTCGAGGTGCGCTACCGGCCTCTGCCCAAGGACTTGGAGGACAGCAGCGAGGCGGTCATCGAGGGCATCGTCGATGCCGTGGACGAGCTGGCGCGGGTCGGCAACGGTGACGTGCTGGTCTTTCTGCCGGGCGAGCGCGAGATCCGCGAGACCGCCGAGGCGCTGCGCAAGCACCACCCGCCCGGCGCCGAGATCCTGCCGCTCTATGCGCGCCTCTCAGCGGCCGAGCAGAACCGCGTCTTCCAGCCGGGCGGGGCACGCCGCATCGTGCTCTCCACCAATGTGGCCGAGACCTCGCTCACGGTGCCGGGCATCCGTTACGTGGTGGACCCGGGCTTGGCGCGTGTCAACCGGTACTCCTACCGCACCAAGGTCGAGATGCTGCTCACCGAGCGCGTGAGTCAGGCCTCGGCCAACCAGCGCGCCGGCCGCTGCGGGCGGGTGGCGGCGGGCGTCTGCATCCGGCTCTACGAGGAGGAGGACTACCAGACCCGGCCGCCGTTCTCCGACCCGGAGATCGTGCGCTCCTCGTTGGCCTCGGTCATCTTGCGCATGGCCGCGTTGCGGCTGGGCAGCGTCGACGAGTTCCCCTTTCTTGAGCCGCCATCGAGCAAGGCCATTCACGATGGCTATCAGCAGCTGCAGGAGCTCGGTGCGGTGGACGAGCTGCGCCAGATCACGCCGCTGGGCGAGGAGATGGCGCGCTTCCCGCTCGACCCCGCCATCGGCCGGCTCATCCTCGCCGCACGCGATGAACAATGCCTCAAGGAGGTGCTCATCATCGCCAGCGCGCTCTCGGTGCAGGACCCGCGCGAGCGGCCACCCGACCGCGCCAGCGCCGCTGACGACGCGCACCGCGCCTTTGCTGATGAGCGCTCCGACTTCATGAGCCTGCTCAAGCTCTGGCATTGGTACGAAGAGAAGCTCAAGCACAAAAAATCCAACCGGCAGCTCACCAACGACTGCAAGGAGCGCTTTCTCAGTCCGCTGCGGCTGCGCGAGTGGCGCGACATCCACGGCCAGCTGCACGCCATGCTCGCCGAGATCGGGCTGCGCGAGAACCAGCAGCCCGGGTCGTTCGAGCAGATCCACCGTGCATTGCTGGCCGGCTTGCTCGGCAACATCGGCGTCAAGACCGACACCCCCGGCGAGTACCAGGGCGCGCGCGGCAACAAGTTCTGGATCTTCCCCGGCTCGGCGCTGCACAAGAAGGGCGGCAAGTGGGTGCTGGCGGCTGAGCTGGTGGAGACCAGCAAGCTCTATGGCCGCTGCGTGGCGACCATCCAGCCCGAGTGGGTCGAGGCGGTGGCCGGGCCGCTGCTCAAGCGCCAGTACATCGAGCCGCATTGGGACGTCGAGCGCGGCGAGGTGATGGCCTGGGAGCGCGTCACGCTGTTCGGCCTCACATTGGTGAACCGCCGCAAGGCGCGCTATGGCCCGGTCAACCCCACCGAGGCGCACGAGATCTTCTTGCGCCAGGCGCTGGTCGCCGGCAATCTCGAAACGCATGGCAGTTTCTTGCGCCACAACAATGCCTTGCGCAAGGAGCTGGAGGAGCTCGAGCACATGAGCCGCCGCGTCGATGTGCTGGTCGATGACGACGCGGTGCACGCGCACTTCGCTCGCATCGTCCCCCGCGATGTCTCCGACGCCCGCGCCTTTGAACGCTGGCGCAAGGGCGTTGAGCAAAATGACCCGCGCGCGCTCTACCTCACTCGCGACACGCTGATGCGTCATACCGCGGCGGCGGTGACCGCGCAGCTCTTCCCCAAGTCGCGCGACGTGGATGGCATCGAATGCCGCTACGACTACCGCTTCGAACCCGGCCACCCGGCCGACGGCGTCACGCTCACGGTGCCGCTGCACCTGCTCAACCGCCTCGATCCGCACGAGGGGGAGTGGCTGGTACCTGGGCTGCTGCGCGACAAGCTCACGCTTCTTGTGAAAGGTCTCCCCAAGTCCCTGCGCCGCGTCTGCGTGCCGGTGCCCGATTGCGTCACCGGCGCGCTGGAGGCGCTCGAAGACGGCAGGGGCGAACTGCTGCAGCGGCTGGCGGGGCATCTGGCTGCGAGGTATCGCGTCGAGGTGCCCGAGGATGCGTTCGCCGGCGTCGAGCTGCCGGCGCATCTTCGGCTGCGCTACCGCGTGGTCGACGATCAAGGCCGCGAGCTGGCCGACGGCCGCGAATTACCACTCTTGCGCGCGCAGCTGGCCGAGGCGGCGCGGCTGACCTTCGCCAAGACCGACGAGCCGGAGATGGAGCGCTCCGGTATCAAGACCTGGGACCTCGGCGACCTGCCGGCCGAGATCGCTTTTAGCCGTGGCGGGCGCAAGCTGGTGGGCTACCCGGCCCTGGTCGACGAAGGTGAGACGGTGGCATTGCGCCTGTTCGACACGCCCGAGGCGGCTGCCGCCAGCCACCGCGCCGGGGTGTGCCGGCTGCTGCGGCTGGAACTCAAGGACGCCTTCAAGCAGTGGGAGAAGACGCTGCCGGGCTTCCAGGCGGTGGCGCTGCAGGCGCGCATGCTGTGTGAGGCCGACGCCCTGCGCGACGACTGGCTCGCTGCCGTGGCCGACCGCGCGCTGCTGGGCGAAGACGAGCCACCACGCACGCAGCGCGAGTTCAACGAACAGAAGCAGCGCGGCCGCGCGCGCTTGCCGGCTGTGGTGGAAGCGGTGGGACGCATCGCCACGGCCTGCATCGCCGAGTGGCAAGCGCTGCAGACCGCGCTCACCCGGCCGCTGCCACAGCCGCTCAAGGCTGATGTGCAAGGGCAGTTGCAGCGTCTCGTGTTCAGAGGCTTTTTGGCCACCACGCCGTGGGAGCGGCTGCAGCACCTGCCGCGCTACCTCAAGGCCATCAGCCGCCGCCTGGAGCGCTTCCACCAGAATCCGGCGCGCGACGAGCAGCACCGCAGCGCCATCCAGTCGTTGTGGGGCCACTACGAGCAGCGCCTGGCGCGGCACCGCAAGGCTGGCATCGACGACCCTCAGCTGCACGAGTACCGCTGGCTGCTGGAGGAGCTGCGCGTGAGTTTGTTTGCCCAGGAGTTGCGCACGCCGTTCCCGGTGTCGTACAAACGCTTGGAGAAGCATTGGTCGCAGGTGCGGCCATGATGCTGGGGCGCTCGGGCCGCGCTGGACGAGCCTCGGGCCCACGCGTGGCCCGCCCCCAACCTTCGGACCCCCACCTTTGAGCATGAGCGCGCCTCCAAGCCAGATCCTCCTGCCGCTGCTGCAGCGACCGCAGCCGACACTGGAGAGCTTTGTCGCCGGGCCCAATGGCGAGGTGCTGGCGGCGGTGAGGGCCTTGCTGGCAGGCGATCACGATGGTGAGCTGGTCTACCTGTGGGGCGACCGTGCCAGCGGTCGCAGCCACTTGCTCCATGGGCTTGCGCGAGCGGCCGCGGGGGATGGTGCGTCACCGCCACTCGACCTCGGCCAGACGCGCAGCAAAGCCGCTTCGGGCGATGGTGCACCCCCGGCGGGCGTGGCCGTCGTCGACGCTGGTTCGATCGCCTCGGTCTGGTCGCCGTCCGGCCCGGTGCTGGTCGTCGACGATGTCGAGCAGCTGTCGGCGCCTGCCGAGGTGCGCCTGTTCGACGCCATCAACCGAGGTCGCGCCGAGGGCTGGAAGATGTTGTTTGCAGGGCCGCTGCCGCCGGCGCGGCTGGCGCTGCGCGGTGAACTCACCTCGCGGCTGGCGCAAGGCCTGGTGCTGCAGTTGCAGCATCTGAGCGATGCCGACAAGGTGGCGGCGATGGTCGACTATGCGGCGCGTTCGGGTTTTGCGCTGCCTGCAGAAGTGGCCGACTACCTTTTGCGGCATGGCCGACGCGATCTGGGTACCTTGCTTGCAGTGGTGCAGGCCATCGATGAGGTGTCGCTGCGCGACCGCCGGCCCATCAGTGTGCGTCTGGCGCACGATGTCTTGTATTCGGCCGATCTCTTCTGTCCGCTCTAGCCCGGCAGTTCGTCAGCGGCCGCTGACGCATCGCTCCGGGCTGGTCTGGCGTCGAGTAAGGTCAGCGCTTGCTGCGCAGATAGACTGCGTCATCGAAGCGTTGTACCCAGCCCGGCCTGTACACCACCATCAGCGTGAGCATGGCACCGGCAGTGAACGCTTCGGACCATCCGAGTAGCAGGTAGAAGGGCAGGAACTCTTCGCTCAGAACAGCCCATGGCCGTGTGTCCAGAGAGACCAGCAGCAGTGTCTGCGCCAGACCTCCGGCGATCACCGCCAGCCCCGATACGACAAAACCGTAGACCCACAAGAAGACGAAAGGGTGGGCTGGCAGGCGCCGCTCCGCCAAGGGGACGACGATCGCCGACAGCATGAGTGGGATAAGCCCGTGCAGCATCCACTCCGGGCCGAGCGCCCATGCCGGCCGCCCAGCCGCCAGACCGGCCCCCGCCGCAGCCAGTGCCAAGGAGATGGCACCGAATCGCGGCCCGAACATCAGATAGGCCACGGTCGCGCCGGCGAGGTGCATCTCCATGCCCGGCAGGCCGCTCGCACGCATCCGCCATAGCAGCATGAGGACGACCGTGGTGCCGAGCCAGAGGTTGAGACGGCCAGACGACACCAACCCTCTCCAGTCGGCATAGCGCACGAGCCAGCCCAGCGCCGCCAGAGCAAGCAGGCTGAGAGCCGGAAGGGCGAGCGGGTCGGATATCGTTGAGGGTGGCACCCACGGAGTATCGGACACTGTCGAGCGTTTCGCCTGCGGGTAGTGGGCTGCCCGCCATCGCAGGGCTCCGAGCCCATTCACCGTATACTTGGGTTTTTACCGACCCGCCCCGCCGTGCAACTGGCTTGTTTCGACCTCGACAATACGCTGCTCGCCACCGACAGCGATCACGAGTGGGGTCAGTTCCTCATCGATCTGGGTATCCGCGACCGCGCTCTTCATGCGGCCGCCAACGACCGTTTCTATGCCGATTACCAGGCCGGCACGCTCGACATCGACGCCTTTCTCCAATACCAGTTGGCACCACTCGCTGAGCATGAGCCCGCGCAACTCGAGCGCTGGCACCGCCAGTTCATGCGCGAACGTATCCTGCCGCACATCGGTCGAGCGGCTCGCAAGCTTGTGCAGCAGCACCGCGAGGCGGGACACACGCTGCTCATCATCACTGCGACCAATGCGTTTGTTACGGCGCCTATCGCCCGGGAGTTCGGCATCGAGCACCTCATCGCCACCGAGCCGGAGCATGTCGATGGCCGCTACACCGGCCGCTACACCGGCACGCCGAGTTTCCGCGAGGGCAAGGTGACGCGGCTGGAGGCTTGGCTGGTGGCACGCGGGGAGAGCCTTGCCAGCGTTTGCGAGAGTTGGTTCTACAGCGACTCGCGCAACGATCTGCCGCTGCTCGAGCGTGTCACCCATCCGGTGGCCGTCGATCCAGACCCCGCGCTCGAGGCCGTTGCGCACACGCGCCGCTGGCCGGTGATCAGTCTGCGCTGACGGGACTACCGGCATGCCCCACCTGTCTGCGACACTAAGCCGATGATCACCCGACTGCTCAACAAGGTGTTCCGCCGCAGCCACAGCGCGGGCCGTCCGCCCACCGTGGTCGGCAAGGGTGGCCACAGTATCCGCCACGAGCACATCAGCCAGGCGGCGCGGCGCACCACCGCCACCCTGCAGGAACACGGCTACCTCGCCTTTGTGGTCGGTGGCGCGGTGCGCGACCTGCTGCTCGGTGTGCAACCCAAGGATTTCGATGTGGCCACCAACGCCACTCCGGAGCAGGTGCACGCGCTGTTCCGCCGCTCGCGCATCATCGGCCGGCGCTTTCGGCTGGTGCACGTGATGTTCGGCGGCGAGACCATCGAGGTCAGCACCTTCCGCGGCGGCCACGACGAGCACGCCGGCACCGATGAGCACGGGCGCATCGTCCGCGACAACGTCTGGGGCACGCAGGAGGAGGACGCGCGGCGCCGCGACTTCACCGTCAACGCGCTGTTCTTTGACCCGCAGCGCGAGGAGGTGTGGGACTGGCACGGCGGCGTGACCGACCTCAAGGCGCGTCGGCTGCGCATGATCGGCGACCCGGTCAAGCGCTACCGCGAGGACCCGGTGCGCATGCTGCGCGCGGCCCGGCTTTCGGCCAAGCTCGGCCTCGGCATCGACCGTGCCACGCGTGCCCCCATCCGCGAACTCGCGCCGCTGCTGCGCAACGTCCCCGAGGCACGCTTGTTCGACGAGCTGGTCAAGCTGCTGATGTCCGGCCAGGCCGAGCACTGTCTGCGCGCCCTGCACGCCGAGGGCCTCGACCGCGACCTGCTGCCGCAACTCGATAGCGCACTGAGTGATCCGGTCAGCGAGCGCTTCATCATGGCTGCGCTCGCCAACACCGACCAGCGCATCCGCGAGGACAAGCCTGTGTCGCCCACCTTTTTGCTGGCCGCGCTGCTCTGGCCGCAGGTGAGGGCGGCTTGGCAGTCGGCCGAGGCCGCTGGCGAGAAGCCGGTGCCGGCCCTGCTCGCGGCTATGGATGTGGCGCTGGGCAGCCAGGCCAAGTCCCTGCCTATCCCGCGCCGCTTCGACGCCGGCATGAAGGAGATCTGGCTGCTGCAGCCGCGCTTTTTGCAGCGCAACGGCCAGCGCCCCTTCCGTCTGCTCGAGAACCTCCGTTTTCGCGCCGCCTATGATTTCTTCCGGCTGCGCGCTGAGGCCGGTGAGACGGAGCTCGCCGTGGCCGACTGGTGGGAGGAGTTCCAGAACGCCAACCCGGTCGATCGTGAGTCCTTGCTGGTGGCCGAATCCACCGGCAGTGCCTCGCCGCGTCGCCGCCGCCGCCGCCGTGGTCCGCGTCGTGAGGCTGCCGGGGAGGGCGTGGCATGACCCGTGCCTACATCGCGCTTGGCAGCAACCTGGCTGATCCGGTCTCTCAGCTCGGCGCCGCCTTCGACGCGCTCGGCCAGCTGCCGCAGACCCGTTTGGTTGCGCGCTCCTCACTGTGGCGCTCGGCCCCGGTCGGTTATCTCGATCAGCCCGATTTCGTCAACGCCGTGGCCACCGTCGAAACCGCTCTGGAGGCCGAGGACTTGCTCACGCATCTGCTGGACATCGAGCGCCGCCACGGCCGGGTGCGCGAGTTCCAGAACGCGCCGCGCACGCTCGACCTCGACATCGCCCTCTACGGTGACGATCAGGTCGACACACCGGCACTCACGGTGCCGCATCCCCGCATGCACCAGCGGGCGTTCGTCCTGCTGCCGCTCAACGAGCTTGCGCCCGACATCGTCATCCCCGGGCATGGCCCTTTGCGCGACCTTCTGCCAGCAGTGGCCGACCAGCGGCTCGAGGTGATGCCAGGATGAGCGCACCGTCGTATCGTCACGTGGTGGTCGAGGGGCCGATCGGCGCCGGCAAGACCTCGCTCGCGCGGCGGCTGGCCGACACCTGGGGCGCCGACCTGCTGCTCGAGGCGCCCGGTGACAACCCCTTCCTGCCGCTGTTCTACAAGGACATGCGGCGCTATGCCCTGCCGACCCAGCTGAGCTTCCTGTTCCAGCGTGCCGAGCAGTTGCGCAGCCTCTCGCAGCCGGGCCTGTTCACGCCGCTTACGGTGAGCGACTTCCTGCTCGACAAAGATCCGCTGTTCGCCCGGCTCAATCTCGACGACGCGGAGTACGGCCTCTATCGCACCGTCTACGACAAGCTCGCACCCGAAGCGCCGGCCCCCGATCTGGTCATCTACCTGCAGGCGCCGCTGCCCTCGCTGCTCGATCGCGTGCGCCGGCGTGGCGTGAGCTACGAGCAGGGCATGGACCCCGAGTACATGGCGCGGCTGGCCGAGGGCTACAGCCGCTTCTTCCACCAGTACGACGCCGCTCCGGTGCTCATTGTCAACAGCACCAAGCTCAACTTCGTCGAGGACGACGAGGCCTTTGGCATGCTGCTCAACCGCATCGGCCAGATGCGCGGCCCGCGCGAGTTCTTCAGCCGTGGCTGATCTGCGCATGAACGTCCGCCGGCTCGGGGCGATGCGCAGCGCCGGCACGCCGATCGTCGCGCTCACCTGCTACGACGCGGCTTTCGCCCGCCTGCTTGGCGATTGCGGGGTCGACTTGCTGCTGGTCGGCGATTCATTGGGCATGGTGGTGCAGGGCGCCGCTTCCACGCTGCCAGTCACCGTCGACGACGTCGCTTACCACACGCGCTGTGTGGCTGCAGTCGATGGCCCGGCGCTGGTCATGTCCGATCTGCCCTTTGGCAGCTATCAGGCTTCGCCGCAGCAGGCGTTCGAGTCGGCTGCCCGGCTCATGGCCGCTGGCGCGCAGATGATCAAGCTCGAGGGCGGCGCGCTCATGGCCCGCACCGTCGAGTTCGTCTCGCAGCGTGGCGTGCCGGTGTGCGGCCACATCGGCCTCACCCCGCAGTCGGTGCACCAGTACGGGGGCTATGTGGTTCAGGGCCGCGACGAGTACGCGGTGGCGCGTCTCATCGCCGATGCCATCGCCCTCGAGCAGGCCGGCGCCCGCATGCTGGTGCTGGAGACGGTGCCGGCCCCGGTCGGTCGCGCCATCCACGACGCCGTCGGCATACCGGTGATCGGCTGCGGTGCCGGGCCCGATTGCGACGGACAGGTGCTGGTGCTGCACGATATGCTGGGCATCTCGCCGCCGCCGCTGCCGCGTTTTGTACGCGATTTCTCTGCGGGTGGAGGCGGGGTAGGCGATGCCGTCCGCCGCTATGCCGATGCTGTTCGCGAACGCAGTTTCCCCGCCATCGCCGAGTGCTACCCATGACCACCCACACCACCCCCACCCCGGGCGCCGCGGCCGACGCCGAACCCTTCGACTTCGAGGTCGCGGTGACCGAACTCGAGGGTCTGGTGGCTCAGCTTGAGAGCGGCCAACTCAGCCTCGAGGCTTCGCTCGACGCCTATCGCCGCGGCAGCCAACTTTTGCTGGCCTGCCGTGAGCGTCTGGCGGCGGTGCGCCAGCACGTCGAGATGCTCGATGGCGAGGTGCTGCGGGCCTTCGACAACGGGGACGCTGCTTGATCGCAGCGCCGTCCGCGCCCGTGGGCGATCTCGCCGGGTGGACGGACGTCGTCCGCAGCCGGGTCGAGACCGCGCTCGAGCGCGCCTTGCCACCCGCCGACAGCGATCCAAAGCGTCTCCATGCCGCGATGCGCTACGCCGTGCTCGGTGGTGGCAAGCGGGTACGCCCGCTGCTCGCTTTTGCGGCCGGTGAGGCGGTGCTGGCGCCGCCCACTGCGGTCGAGGCCGTGGCCTGCGCGGTCGAGCTGATCCACGCTTACTCCCTGGTGCACGACGACCTGCCCTGCATGGACGACGACGATCTGCGTCGTGGCAAGCCCACTGTGCACGTGGCCTACGACGAAGCCACCGCGATGCTGGTCGGCGACAGTCTGCAGTCGCTGGCATTCGCCCTTGCTTCGGCGCCCGATCTGGGCATCGGGCAAGCCGCACAGGTCGCCCTGACGCACCAGCTGGCGCTGGCCAGCGGCTCGCGCGGCATGGCCGGCGGCCAGGCGATCGACCTCGACAGCGTCGGACTCGAGCTCACCGTGCCGCAGCTCGAGCACATGCACAGCCGCAAGACTGGCGCCCTCATCCGCGCCGCGGTCTCGATGGCTGCCACCTGCGGCGGCGAGGCGGGTGCACTGGCGGCGGGGGCGCTCGATCGCTATGCCACGGCGGTCGGGCTGGCGTTCCAGGTGGTCGACGACATCCTTGACGCCGAGGCCAGCACCGAGGCGCTTGGCAAGACCGCCGGCAAGGACCGGGCTGCCAATAAACCGACCTATGTCAGCATCCTCGGCATCGGCCCGGCGCGCGAACTGGCTGCCGAACTGCACGCCCGCGCCGTCGCTGCACTCGGCGAGGTGGCCGGCCCCACACTGCGCTTGCGAGAACTCGCCGGCGCCTTGCTGGTTCGCGGCGCCTAGGCGGCAAGGCACCCCCCCGGTGCCGCTGAGGTGCCGGATCGGCCAGGCCGGAATGGCATCTGGAGGGAACTGAATCCCGACAAGAAAAGTCGGATATTCAAGCCCCTCCCGTATACTGGGCATCGCCCAGCACATCGCACATCTCCCTGAGGTACTCATGCACCCCAACGAACCCATCCAGATCCCCGACGTCCAGGGCACCCCGGACACCCGCCAGCTGGCCATCGACAAGGTCGGCATCAAGGACATCCGCCATCCGGCCAAGGTCATGGACCGTTCGGGTGGGGTGCAGCACACGGTGGCCAATTTCAACATGTACGTGCACCTGCCTCACAATTTCAAGGGCACGCACATGAGCCGTTTCGTTGAGATCCTCAACAGCGGCGACCGCGAGATCTCCGTGGAGTCGTTCGAGCCGCTGGTGCGCGAGATGGTCGCCCGGCTCGAGGCCGAGGCCGGTTACATCGAGATGCGCTTTCCCTACTTTGTCAACAAGAAAGCGCCGGTGTCGGGTGTCGAGAGCCTGCTCGATTACGAGGTGACTTTTATCGGTGAAGTGCGGCATGGCACTTACCGTTTCCAGATGAAGGTGTTGGTGCCGGTGACCAGCCTCTGCCCGTGCTCCAAGAACATCTCCGATTACGGTGCACACAACCAGCGCTCGCACGTCACCGTCACCGTCGAGACGCGCGACTTCGTCTGGATCGAAGATGTCATCCAGACCGTCGAGGCGCAGGCCTCTTGCGAGCTCTACGGCCTGCTCAAGCGGCCCGATGAGAAATACGTCACCGAGCGCGCCTACGAGAACCCCAAGTTCGTGGAGGACATGGTTCGCGACGTCGCTGCTGCGCTCAAGGCCGATCACCGCATCGGCCGCTATGTGGTGGAGTCGGAGAACTTCGAGTCCATCCACAACCACTCCGCCTATGCCCTGATCGAGGGCGGCGCCTGACTCAGGACCGCTGCGGCGGGCCCGGTCGGAGCCCTTTGGCGTTGCAGCCGGGCTGATTCGCTTTTCGTATGGGATGCATAAATCTTTGCGATTGCAACCGGCGCCGGATTGCTGCACCTTTCGTCATGTTAAAGCGTGGGCTAACCTTGACAGTCTGCGCCCCGAGGCTAGAACTCCGTAGAGGCCGTCCAACTTCCCGCCGGTGAACCGACCGGGGGGCGCGACGTCCCCTTCGGCGGCCCCGGCCACCGGACAAGACCACAGATTCGAACCGAGGAGATTCGTCAATGACCCACCCTGCTGCGGGCTTCCAGACCTGTGCATTCCCCAACAACCTGTCGGTCGCCCAGGGTGATCCCGACCTGTGGGCCGCGATCCTGCAAGAAGCGCGCCGTCAGGAAGAGCACATCGAGCTGATCGCTTCCGAGAACTACACCAGCCCCGCTGTCATGCAGGCGCAGGGTTCGGTGCTGACCAACAAGTACGCCGAGGGCTACCCCGGCAAGCGTTACTACGGTGGCTGTGAGTATGTCGACATCGTCGAACAACTCTGTATCGAGCGCCTCAAGCAGCTCTACAACGCCGATTTCGCCAACGTGCAGGCCAGCTCGGGCTCGCAGGCCAACCAAGCCGCCTTCCTCGCGCTGCTCAACCCGGGTGACACAATCATGGGCATGAGCCTGGCCGAGGGTGGCCACCTGACCCACGGCATGCACCTGAACATGTCGGGCAAGTGGTTCAAGGTGGTCAGCTATGGCCTCGACGGCAACGAAGTCATCGACTACGACGCCATGGAGCGCCTGGCCCACGAGCACAAGCCCAAGCTGATCATCGCGGGCGCCTCGGCCTACTCGCTCAAGATCGACTGGGAGCGCTTCGCCAACGTCGCCAAGGCCGTCGGTGCCTACTTCATGGTCGACATGGCGCACTACTCAGGCCTGATCGCCGCCGGTGAGTACCCCAACCCGGTGCCGTTCGCCGACGTCGTCACCTCGACCACCCACAAGAGCCTGCGTGGCCCGCGTGGCGGCATCATCCTCACCAACAACGAAGAGATGGCCAAGAAGCTCAACTCTGCCGTCTTCCCGGGCGTGCAGGGTGGCCCGCTGATGCACGTCATCGCCGGCAAGGCCACCGCCTTCCACGAGGCGCTGCTGCCGTCGTTCAAGGCTTACCAGCAGCAGGTCAAGAAGAACGCCGCCGTGCTCGCCGAGACGCTCACTGCACGCGGTCTGCGCATCGTCAGTGGCCGTACCGAGAGCCATGTCATGCTGGTCGACCTGCGCGCCAAGGGCATCACCGGCAAGGAAGCCGAGCGCGTGCTGGGCGAGGCCCACATCACCTGCAACAAGAACGGCATCCCGAACGATCCGGAGAAGCCCTTCGTCACCAGCGGCATCCGTCTTGGCTCCCCCGCCATGACCACCCGTGGTTTCAAGGAAGAGCAGGCCGCACTGACCGCCAACCTCGTTGCCGACGTGCTCGAGGCCCCACACGATGCCGCTCGCATCGCTGCGGTCAAGGCGCAGGTCACCGAGCTGACCCGCGCTTTCCCGGTCTACGGCAACAACTGACCGTTGTGTCTCGGGGCGCCCGGCTTGCGTCGGGCGCCCTTGTTTGCTCTACACCCCTTTTCGCGCTTTAAATCAGTCTCAATCTGCATCAGCAAGCCAAAACGGCGTGCCCGCTGAGGCATCGCTCGTAACAAGAGGAGAATCCAAGTGGCTGGTCGTAATTTTCTGTTCGTTCCGGGTCCTTCCAACGTGCCCGACCGCGTCCTGCGCGCCCAGGTCGTCTCGATGGAAGACCATCGCTCGCCGAAGTTCCCGTCGTTGTGGGAGCAGATCGCGCCGGGCTTGAAGAAGCTGTTCCGCACCACCACTGGCACCCCGTTCGTCTTCCCGTCGTCGGGCACCGGCTGCTGGGAAGCCGCCGTCACCAACACGCTGAGCCCGGGCGATAAGATCCTTGCCTCGCGCTTCGGCCAGTTCAGCCACCTGTGGATCGACATGTGCACCCGCCTCGGTCTCGACGTTGAAGTGATCGACGTCGAGTGGGGCACCGGCGTGCCAGCCGACCAGTACGCCGAACGCCTCAAGGCCGACACCGGCCACCAGATCAAGGCCGTGCTGGCTTGCCACAACGAGACCGCCACTGGCGTGAGCTCGGACATCGGTGCCGTCCGCAAGGCGCTCGACGATGCCAAGCACCCGGCATTGCTGTTCGTCGACACCGTCTCGGGCTTGGGCTCGATCGACTTCCGCTTTGACGATTGGGGCGTCGACATGGCTGTCTCGGGCTCGCAGAAGGGCCTGATGCTGCCGGCCGGCCTCGGCGTGCTCTGCGCCAGCCAGAAGGCTCTCGAGCTGCGCACCACCGCCCAGATGAAGCGCTGCTACTTCGACCTCGGCGACATGATCAACGCCAACGCCACCGGTTACTTCCCGTACACCCCGGCACTGTCGCTGTTCTACGGCCTGATCGAGGCGCTCAAGGTCATCGAAGAAGAAGGCCTCGACAACATCATCGCCCGTCACACCTACCTGGCCGAGGGCTGCCGCGCCGCGGTGCAGAAGGGTTGGGGCCTGCAACTGTGCGCCAAGGCGCCGCAGTGGTACTCCAACACCGTCTCAGCCGTCATGGTGCCGGAAGGCTTCAACGGCGCTGACGTCATCTCGCGCGCCTACCACCGCTACAACGTGTCGCTGGGCGCCGGTCTGTCCAAGGTCGCCGGCAAGCTGTTCCGCATCGGCCACCTGGGCGACCTCAACGAGGTGCACCTCTCGGCCGGCATCGTCGGCGCCGAGATGGCCATGCTCGACGTCGGCATCAAGGTCCAGCCGGGCAGCGGTATCGCCGCCGCCAGCGAGTACTGGCGCAACAACGAGCCGCCCGCGGGCCTGCTCAAGCGCTGGTAAGTCTGGAGCGCCCGGGCTTGCGTTGCAGGTCCGGGCGTCGCATCGAAGACAGGTCGGATCAACAGGTTGACCCGAACACTGATGGGAGGACCCATGGAGCACGTTGTATTTCTGGACCGGCAATCGCTCAAGGCGAACGTCCGCAAGCCGAAGTTCGAGCACACCTGGGAGGAGCATGTTCAGACGCTCGAATCCGAGGTGGTCGAGCGCTTGAAGAACGCCACGGTGGCCATCACCAACAAGGTGCCCATCCGCCGCGCGACGCTGGAACAGCTGCCGAATCTCAAGATGATCGCGGTGGCTGCGACCGGGTATGACGTGATCGATGTGCCAGCCTGTCGCGAGCGCGGCGTGGCCGTGGCCAACATCCGCAACTATGCGGTACACACCGTTCCTGAACACGCCTTCGCGCTGATCTTCGCCCTGCGCCGCAACATCATCGCCTACCGCGAGGATGTGCTCAACGGCCGCTGGCAGGCGCAGGACCAGTTCTGCTTCTTCGACCACACCATCAGCGACCTCTACGGCAGCACCATCGGCATCTTCGGCGAGGGCGTGCTCGGTCAGGGCACCGCCAAGATCGCCAAGGCGCTCGGCATGCGCGTGCTGTTCGCCGACCACCCGCCGCCCAAGGCGCCCGACGTCGAGTTCACCGACCCGGACACCGTGTTGCGCGAGTCGGACATCATCTCTCTGCACTGCCCGCTCACTCCGGAATCGCGTGGCTTCATCGGCCTCGAGCAGTTCCGCAAGATGAAGCGCAGCGCCATCCTCATCAACACCGCCCGCGGCGGTCTGGTGGACGAAGCGGCACTCAAGGAAGCGCTGGAGACCGGCCTCATCGCGGGTGCCGGCTTTGACGTGCTGACCAAGGAACCGCCCAAGGAGGGCAACCCGCTGCTGGACATCCGCACGCCCAATTTCATCCTGACGCCGCACGTGGCGTGGGCATCGGACGGTGCCATGCAGTTCTTGGCCGATCAACTGATGGACAACGTCGAGCTGTTCATCGCGGGTACACCGCAGCATCTGGTGACCTGACCCGCCTTTGGCCTGAACCACCTGCCCCGCACGTCGGGGCTGTTCTCATCCTGAATATCGAGTACACGACATGAGCAAGAAACTCCTGTTCCAGTTGGACACCGACGCCATCGGCAACAGCTTCGACACGGTGGTCGCCTACGACGGCGGCGCCGACCACGTCATCGTCCACGGTGGCATCAACCCGCAGAACGTCGGCTTCCTCGTCGACGGCTGCATCTTTACCCGCGGCGACAAGCAGAACACCGCCATCTTCGTGGGTGGCAGCAACCTCGCCGCTGGCCAGGAACTGTTCAATGCGGTACAGAAGAAGTTCTTTGCCAAGTTCCGCGTCTCGGTGATGCTCGATTCCAACGGTTCGAACACCACCGCCGCTGCCGGCGTGGCCTGCCTGACCAAGCACACCTCCGCCAAGGGCAAGCGCGCCGTCATCCTTGCCGGCACCGGCCCGGTCGGCCAGCGTGCGGCTGCCATGCTGGCGGGCGAGGGCGCGCAGGTGGTCATCACCTCGCGCACCGTCGACAAGGCGCAGGCTGCCTGCGACGACATCAAGGCACGCTTTGGTTACGACTGCATCGCCGCCGCCGGTGGCACGCCGGAAGAGCGCCTCGCCGCCATCCAGGGCGCGCACCTCGTCTTCTCCGCCGGTGCGGCCAGCAGCGAGCTGCTGCGCGAAGACGACTGGGCCAGCAGCCCGACGCTCGAGGTGCTCTGCGACGCCAACGCCACCCCGCCGCTCGGCATCGCTGGCATCGGCATGGGCGACAAGGCGGTCGAGAAGCACGGCAAGATCGTTTACGGCGCGCTCGGTTTCGGCAACCTCAAGCTGGCGGTGCACCGTGCGTGCGTCGGCAAGCTGTTCGAGGCGGCCGATCAGGTCTTCGACGCCGAACAGGTCTACGCCGTTGCCAAGGGCATGGTCTGAAGACGCAGTCGAGGGGCATAGAGTCATGACGATGAAGCAACTTCCGGTCGAGCAGTTCCTCGACCAACTCGCCTCCAGCCAGCCCACGCCGGGTGGCGGCTCCGCTGCCGCCGTGATGGGCGCCATGGGTGCCGCCTTGGTGAGCATGGTGGCCAACCTCACCGTCGGCAAAAAGAAGTACGCTGAGGTCGAGCCGCAGGTGAAGGAGGTGTTGGCCGAGAGCGAGAAGCTCCGCGCCCAGCTCACCGCCGCGCTGCAGGAGGACGTCGCCGCCTTCGACACGGTGATGGCCGCCTATGGCCTGCCCAAGGATACGGACGAGCAGAAGGCCGCCCGCAGCGCCGCCATCCAGGCTGCGCTCAAGGAGGCCACGGAGGCGCCGCTGCACTGCGCCCGCCTCGCGCATCAAGTGTTGCCGCTGACGCTGCGTATCGCCGAGATCGGCAACGTCAACATCATCTCGGATGCAGGTGTGGCCGTGCTGGCCGCGCAGGCCGCCCTGCGCAGCGCCGTGCTCAACGTGTTTGTGAATGCCGCCGCGATCGAGGACAAATCATTCGCCCAGCCGCGCATGGACGAGGCTGAGCGCCTGATGGCTGAAGGTGCTGCGATGGACGCCAAGGTCTTCGGCTTCGTCAAGCAGACCATCCTCGGCAACTAAGGACAGCGCCCGACCGTGACCATGGATCCCCGCAGCCTCCTCATCGATTCCTACAAAGCCGCGGTGGCTGCGGTCGATCCGCTGGTCATCTTGCCGCAGCACCTGCCCGAGCCGCCCAAGGGGCGCACCCTGGTGATCGGTGCCGGCAAGGCGGCCGCCTCGATGGCCGCGGCGGTCGAGCACCACTGGCCAGCCGACGCGCCACTTGAGGGCGTGGTCATCACCCGCTACGAGCACGGCATGCCGACCCACCGCATCCGCGTGGTGGAGGCTGGCCATCCGGTGCCGGACGAGAACGGCGAGGCGGCTGCGCGCGAGATCCTCGCCGCGGTGCAGACGCTCGGCCCGGACGACCTGCTGCTGGCGCTGGTGTCGGGTGGTGGCTCGAGCCTGCTCAGCCTGCCGGTCGAAGGCATCTCGATGGCCGAGCTCAAGCAGGTCACCAAGGACTTGCTCAAGAGCGGTGCGCCGATCCAGGACATGAACACGGTCCGCAAGCATCTCTCGCTGATCCAGGGCGGTCGCCTCACCGCCGCCTGCAAGGCGCAGGTGCTGGCATTGGTCATCTCGGATGTCACCGGCGACGAGGCCACGCACATCGCGTCCGGCCCCTGTGCGCCGGACCCCACCACCTATGCCGATGCCGTGGCCATCCTCAAGCGCTGGGAGGTCACACCCCCGGCCAGCGTCGCCAAGGTGCTGGACGAGGGCGTGCGCGGCATCCGCGCCGAGACGCCCAAGCCGGGCGACCCGGTGTTCGCGCGCTGCGAGAACCGCGTCATCGGCACTGCCACCGGCATGCTCACTGCGGCCGCCGACTTCTTTGCCGTGCACGGCATCGCCAGCGCGGTGCTGGGCGACTCGGTGACCGGCGAGGCGCGCGAGGTGGCCAAGGTCTATGGCGCGCTCGCCCGCGAGGTCCGCACCCACCAGCGCCCGTTCAAGGCGCCGATCGCGCTGATCAGTGGTGGCGAGTGCACCGTGACGGTCCGCGGCAACGGCCGCGGCGGCCGCTGCGCCGAGTTCCTCATGTCGCTCTGCATCGACCTCGATGGCACCCCCGATATGTATGCGCTCGCTGCCGATACCGACGGCATCGATGGCTCCGAGGACAACGCGGGTGCCTATCTGGGCCCGGACAGCCTCTCCCGCGCGTCGGCCAAGGGCCTGCCAAAGGCGCTCGCCTTCCTCGAGAACAACGATGCCTACTCGTTCTTCGAGGCGCTCGATGACCTCATCGTCACCGGCCCCACGCGCACCAATGTGAACGACTACCGGGTCATCCTGTTGACCCGCTGAAAGGGCAGGGAAGGCAGCGGCAGCGCCGGCAGGCGCACCGCTGTAGCAAGGTGGTACCGATACCGCGCCGCTACGGGGGCGCAGACAGAAAACCAGAGACTGAAGGAGACGGGCATGGCCAGCGATATCGAGATCGCACAGAAAGCAACGATGAAGCGCATCACCGAGGTGGCCGCCAAACTCGGCATCGCGGATGAGCACCTCGAGCCTTACGGCCACTACAAGGCCAAGGTCTCGCTGGACTACGTCGATAGCCTCAAGGGCAAGCCCGACGGCAAGCTCGTCCTCGTCACCGCCATCAGCCCGACGCCGGCCGGCGAAGGCAAGACCACCACCACCGTGGGTCTGGGCGACGCACTCAACCGCATCGGCAAGAAGACCGTGATCTGCCTGCGCGAGCCTTCGCTGGGCCCGGTGTTCGGCGTGAAGGGCGGCGCGGCGGGTGGCGGCTATGCCCAGATCGTGCCGATGGAGGACATCAACCTTCACTTCACCGGCGACTTCTCGGCCATCGCGCTCGCCAACAACCTGTTGTCGGCGATGATCGACAACCACATCAACCACGGCAACCAACTCGACATCGACCCGCGCCGCATCACCTGGAAGCGCGTCGTCGACATGAACGACCGTGCCCTGCGCGACATCGTCATCGGCATCGGCGGCACGGCCAATGGTTACGTGCGTCAAGATGGCTTCGACATCGTCGTGGCATCGGAGGTGATGGCGATCTTCTGTCTGGCCACCAGCGTCAAGGACCTGAAGAATCGCCTCGGCGACATCGTCATCGGCTACACCCGCGACCAGAAGCCGGTCCATGCGCGCGACCTCAACGCCCACGGCGCCATGACCGTGCTGCTCAAGGACGCGCTCAAGCCCAACCTGGTGCAGACGCTCGAGAACAACCCGGCCTTCGTGCACGGCGGCCCGTTCGCCAACATCGCCCACGGCTGCAACTCGGTCATCGCCACCCAGAGTGCGTTGAAGCTCGGCGAATATGTGGTCACCGAGGCTGGCTTCGGGGCCGACCTCGGCGCCGAGAAGTTCCTCGACATCAAGTGCCGCAAGACCGGCCTCATGCCCTCGGCGTGTGTGGTGGTGGCTACCGTCCGCGCGCTCAAGTACCACGGTGGCAAGGATGTGAAGGCGCTCAACACCGAGGACCTCGACGCGCTGGGCAAGGGCCTGGTCAACCTCGAGCGCCATGTCCACAACGTCACCACCCACTACGGCCTGCCGTGCGTGGTCTCCATCAACCGCTTCACCTTCGACACCGACGCCGAGATCGCCATGGTCACCGAGCGCATGAAGGCGCTGGGTGCCAATGTGGTGCTGGCCGAACACTGGGCCAAGGGGGGTGCCGGTGCCGAGGCGCTGGCGCACGAGGTGGTGCGTCTGGCCGAGGGTGCGAGCGCCCCGACCTTCGTCTACGAAGACAGCGACAGCCTCTGGGACAAGATGAAGAAGGTCGCCACCAAGATCTACGGTGCCGCAGACATCAGCGCCCCGGCCAAGGTCAAGGCGCAGATCCAGGCCTGGCAGGACGCCGGCTACGGCAGCTACCCGATCTGTGTGGCCAAGACGCAGAGCTCGTTCAGCACTGACGCCACGGTGCGCGGTGCGCCGAGCGGCCACGTGGTCAACATCCGCGAGGTGCGGCTGGCCGCTGGCGCGCAGTTCATCGTCATGATCTGCGGCGACATCATGACCATGCCGGGCCTGCCCAAGGTGCCCAGCGCCGAGAAGATCGACATCGACGACGACGGCAAGGTGGTCGGCTTGTTCTGAGGCCACCCCGTCACTCTTCCGGGCAGAAAGCGGGCGCAACGACGCCCGACCGCCGGCCCCGGGTTGTTTTGGACCCGCAGATTTTTTGTTTGAAGGAGAGAAGCAAGTGGATATCCACGAGTATCAGGCCAAGGAGATCCTGGCCAAGTATGGCGTCGCGGTGCAGCCGGGCCGCGTGGCCTACACCCCCGAGCAGGCAGCCTTTGCTGCCACCGAACTCGGTGGCTGGCACTGGGCGGTCAAGGCGCAGATCCACTCGGGCGCGCGCGGCAAGGCCGGCGGCGTCAAGCTGTGCAAGACCTACCATGATGTGCAGGAAGCCGCTGCCGGCATGATCGGCAAGCGCCTGGTCACACACCAGACCGGCCCCGAGGGCAAGCTCTGCGAGCGCGTCTACATCGAGGTCGCCGAGGCCTTCGAAAAGGAGCTCTACCTGGGCTTCGTGCTCGACCGCAAGGCCGAGCGCATCCGCGTCATCGCCAGCGCCGAAGGCGGCATGGAGATCGAGGAACTGGCCCAGACTGCACCGGAAAAGATCCTGCAGATCATCGTTGAGCCGGCAGTCGGCTTGCAGCCCTTCCAGGCCCGCGAGCTGGCCTTCGGCATGGGTCTGAACATCAAGCAGGTGCAGCGCGCGGTGTCGATCATCATGGGCTGCTATCGCGCCTTCCGCGAGAAGGACGCGACCATGCTCGAGATCAACCCGATGGTCGTCACCAAGGACGAACGTGTCATCGCTCTCGACGCCAAGATGAGCTTCGACGACAACGCCATGTTCCGTCTGCCGGACATCTCGGAGATGCGCGATCTGGCTCAGGAAGACCCGCGCGAGGCCGAAGCCAGCCAGCACAACCTGAACTACGTCGGCCTCGAAGGCGACATCGGCTGCATCATCAACGGCGCCGGTCTGGCCATGGCCACCATGGACACCATCAAGTACGCCGGCGGTGAGCCTGCCAACTTCCTCGACGTCGGCGGTGGCGCCAGCCCCGAGCGCGTCGCGGTGGCGTTCAAGCTGGTGCTCTCCGACCCGAACGTGTCGGCCATCCTGGTCAACATCTTCGCCGGTATCAACCGCTGCGACTGGATCGCCGAGGGTGTGGTGGCTGCGGCCAAGGACCTCAAGGTGCCGCTGATCGTGCGCCTGGTCGGTACCAACTACATCGAGGGCCGCAAGATCGTTGAGAACTCGGGCCTGCCCATCATTGGCGCGGAGACTCTGCTCGAAGCCTGCGAAAAGGCCGTGGCTGCGGCGAAAGAACACCGCGCCAAGGCCGGCAAGTGATCACCGGACCTGAGAGGACACAGATATGAGCATCCTGATTGACGAAAAGACCCCGGTGATCGTGCAAGGCTTCACCGGCGACAAGGCGACCTTCCACGCGAAGGAGATGATCGAGTACGGCACCCACGTGGTGGGCGGCGTGACTCCGGGCAAGGGTGGCCAGAAGCACCTCGACCGCCCGGTGTTCAACACCGTCAAGGCCGCGGTGGATGCCACCGGCGCTCGCGCCAGCCTGGCCTTCGTGCCGCCGCCGTTCGCTGCAGACGCGCTGATGGAAGCCGCCGACGCCGGCCTCGAACTGGTGTGCATCATCACCGACGGCATCCCCGCCCAGGACATGATGCGCGTCAAGCGCTACCTGATGCGCTATCCCAAAGAGAAGCGCACCACCATCGTCGGCCCCAATTGCGCTGGCATCATCTCGGCCGGCAAGGCCATGCTCGGCATCATGCCGGGCCACATCTACAAGCGTGGCAGTATCGGCATCGTCTCGCGTTCGGGCACCTTGGGCTACGAGGCTGCCGAGCAGCTGCGTGATGTGGGTCTGGGTGTCACCACCTCGGTGGGCATCGGTGGTGACCCGATCAACGGCTCGAGCTTCCTCGACCACCTCATCCGTTTCGAGAACGACCCGGAGACCGAGGCTGTGATCATGATCGGCGAGATCGGTGGCCCGCAGGAAGCCGAAGCCGCCGAATGGGTCAGCAAGAACATGAGCAAGCCAGTGGTCGGTTACGTGGCCGGTCTGACTGCACCGAAGGGCCGCCGCATGGGCCACGCCGGCGCCATCATCTCGGCCTCGGGCGACTCGGCAGCTGAAAAGTCGGAGATCATGAAGTCCTTCGGTCTGCTGGTCGCGCCGAGCGCCAACGACTTCGGCAAGACCGTGCTCGAGGCACTCAAGCGCAAGGCGGCGTGAGTCGCTGAGCGGGAGGGGGGCAGCAGCCCCCCTTTTCATTCGCACATTCGATTACGTATAAAGGCGTGCTGGCTACCGGTCAGTCCGCCAATCACCCGCCGGGCCGCTGGGTCCGGTGCATCGTCAGGAGATACACATGAGTTTCTACGCCGTTGAACAGGCCACGCCGCGCCTGCACCGCTCCGAGCTGGCTGTGCCGGGCTCCAACCCGGGCATGTTCGAGAAGGCCGCCGCCAGCAAGGCTGACGTCGTCTTCCTCGACTGTGAGGACGCCGTTGCGCCGGACGACAAGGAGCAGGCCCGCAAGAACATCATCCAGGGCCTCAACGACATCGACTGGGGCAACAAGACCATGATGGTCCGCATCAATGGTCTGGACACCCACTACATGTACCGCGACGTGGTCGACATCGTCGAAGCCTGCCCGCGCCTCGACATGATCCTCATTCCCAAGGTCGGTGTGCCGCAGGACGTCTACGCCATCGACATGATGGTCACCCAGATCGAGACCGCCAAGAAGCGCACCAAGCGCATCGGCTTCGAGGTGCTGATCGAGACCGCGCTGGGCATGGCCAACGTCGAAGCCATCGCCCAGTCGAGCAAGCGCCTGGAGGCCATGAGCTTCGGCGTGGCCGACTACGCCGCCTCGACCCGCGCCCGCACCACCGTGATCGGTGGCGTGAACAAGGACAGCGTGGTGCTCACCGACAAGGACGAGCACGGCAAGCGCGACGCCTTCTGGACCGACCCTTGGCACGCCGCGCAGACCCGCATGATGGTGGCATGTCGCGCCTACGGCCTGCGCCCGATCGACGGCCCGTTTGGCGATTTCGGCGATACCGATGGCTACATCTCGGCCGCCAATCGTTGCGCCGTGCTGGGTTATGAGGGCAAGTGGGCGATCCATCCCAGCCAGATCGAACTGGCCAACCAGGTCTTCACGCCTTCGGAGGCCGAGGTCAACAAGGCGCGTCGTATCATCGACGCCATGGCGCAGGCCGCCAAGGAAGGCAAGGGTGCGGTGTCGCTCGATGGCCGTCTCATCGACATCGCCTCGATCCGCATGGCCGAGGCGCTGATCGCCAAGGCCGACCAGATCGCCGCCAACTGAGCTTCACGGCTGATCCCACCGGGGGTGCGACAGGGTCGTGCCCGCCCCGGCGGATGAGAGTCACCGCTACAAGCAATAGCAAAAGGCCTGCGCGAGCGGGCCTTTTGCGTTCAGTGCCCGGCAATCATGTCCAGGCGTATCGGTACGACTTCAGCGACCGACCGCCTGCAGCAGCAGGTCTTCGCGTTCAGCCAGTCGGGCGATGCCCTTGGCTGTCAGCGAGACGATGCTCGTCCGGCGGTCCTCCCCCGGGTTGATCGCCACCAGGTCTTCGCTCGTCATGCGACGCAGGTACTTGGTGAGTGTCTGCAGGGTGCCGAAGCTCTCTTGCTTGACCAGGTCGGTCATGTTGATCTGGCGCTTGGCTTGGCTGGTCTCATAGAGGTAAGCCAGCAGGTCGTCGACGCGACGAGCATCGTGATCGTCTCTGTGCACGGCGCGCATCGAGGCGAGGAAGTGAACATAGGAAAAATCTTGCATAAATCGATTCTTTATGTAAAGGAATGTTGACACCACGATTAAAGCACTCCAAGAATATGTGTGCAATTGGATTCCTTGCCTTGCGCACGAACAAGCAGAGCGTGCTTATTTTGTGCCGGGATTGCTTAGCGGAAACGGTTCTTCATGTTGCGCAACTCGGCGAATACCTCGACGGGTGAGTCGAGGCGGCGACCCGCGGATGTTTCGGCAAAAGAGTGCAACTTTGGCGCGTCGCAACGCAAGAACGGGTTGATCGAGCGCTCGTCGCCGAGACGCGTCGGTACGGTCGGCTGGCCGGCTGCACGCAAGCCCTCGACTTCGGCGCGTCGCGCCAGCAGGGCGGGGTTGTGTGCATCGACGGTGAGTGCGAAGCGGATGTTGGCGGCGGTGTATTCGTGCGTGCAATACACCAGCGTGTCCGCCGGCAGCGCCGCGAGCCGCTGCAAGGAGGCATACATCACCGCCGCTGGCTGGTCGATGCGGCCGCAACCGCAGGCGAACAAGGTATCGCCGCAGAACAGCCGGTTTTGCCCATAATAGGCCACATGACCCACGGTATGACCCGGCACGTCGAGGACCTCCAGCGTCAGCCCAGGCGCTGGCAAGCGCACGCGGCTGCCGTCGCCCACGGCGTGACTCAGCGCGGGTACGGGTTCGCGCGCGGGGCCGTAGACCGGGATGTCGCGGCTGGCCGTCAGTGCCACGATGCCGCCGACATGGTCGGCGTGGCTGTGCGTCACCAGGATCGCACGCAGGGTCAGGTCGAGTTGCGCCAGTGCAGCCTCCACCGGGCCGGCGTCACCGGGGTCCACCACCACCGCATCTTGGCGGTCGTGGATCAGCCACAGGTAGTTGTCCGCAAAGGCAGGAATGGCTGTCACCGTCAGGCCATCGTCCGGGCTCTGAGCGGGCATGGCTGGGTCGGTGTGTCGCATGAACGTGAGAGTAGCGCATGAACACAGCCGCGGCCGCCCGCGAGTGGTGGAGCACCACGCTCGGCGAACATCTGTTGGCGCAGGAGCAGGATCTGCTCGACCCGGTGGTGCACGACGTGTTCGGCTATCACGCGGTCCAACTCGGTCTCAGCGGCATCGACCTGCTGCGCGAGAGCCGTATCCGCAGCCGCGCCATCGTTGCCGTGGACGGCGGCGACCTGCTGGCGCGGCCCGAGCAGCTTCCACTCGCCGACCGCAGCGTCGATCTGCTGTTGCTGCCGCATGTGCTCGAGTTCGCGGGCAATCCACACGCGGTGTTGCGGGAGGCTGACCGCGTGCTGATGCCGGAGGGGCGGCTGATCATCCTTGGCTTCAACCCGCTGAGTCTGTGGGGGCTGCGCCACTTTGCCGGAGGCGGGTACCCGTGGGCGGGACGCTTTATCCCGGTGCCGCGTCTGCACGATTGGCTGCAACTGCTGGACCTTGATACGCGCGGCGGTCGATACACCGCCTATGCGCCGCCGCTGGCCAGCCCGTCGGCGCGCATGCGCTGGGCCTTCATGGAGAAGGCCGGTGATCGCTGGTGGCCGATGGCCGGCGGTGTCTACATGTTGCAGGCCGTCAAGCGCGTACGCGGGCTGCGGGTCTTGCAGGCGCAGCCGTCGCGCCGGCCGGTGGCCAAGCCGGTGCTGGTCGCCACCGGTCGCAGCCAGCGCCATCTGCGGGTGGTCGAGCGTGAGTGAGGGTGGTGAGGCCGGCGTGAGCCGCAGTGCCAACGCCACCGATGCACTCGCCGCTGGGGCGGTAACGTCTGCGGTCGATGTCTTTACCGACGGCGCTTGCCGCGGAAACCCTGGGCCGGGTGGTTGGGGCGTGTGGTTGCGCTGGGGTGGCCACGAGAAGGAGTTGCATGGTGGCGAAGCGCACACCACCAATAACCGCATGGAGCTGCGTGCCGTGATCGAGGCGCTGGATGCGCTCAGCAGACCCTGCCGAGTGCGCCTGCACACCGATTCGCAGTACGTGCAGAAGGGCATGACCGAGTGGCTGCCCGGCTGGAAGCGCCGCAACTGGCGCACCGCCGGCGGCGATGCGGTGAAGAACGCCGACCTCTGGCAAGCGCTAGAGGCTGCCTCAGCCCGTCACAGCGTCGAATGGATCTGGGTGCGCGGCCACAACGGCCATGATGGCAACGAGCGCGCCGATGCGCTTGCCAACCGGGGTGTCGACAGCGTGCTGAGCGGCAGCAAGGGCGCCGCCTGATGCGCCAGATCATCCTCGACACCGAGACCACCGGCCTCGAGGTGGCGCAGGGCCACCGCATCGTCGAGGTGGCGGCGGTGGAGATGATCGACCGCCGGCTCACCGGCAGGCATTTCCATCGCTACATCAACCCGCAGCGCGCAGTGGATGAGGGCGCCTTGCGCGTGCATGGTCTCGACGAGGCTTTCCTGGCCGATAAACCGGTGTTCGGAGACATCGCCGCAGAGCTCGTCGAGTATCTGCGCGGTGCGCAATTGATCATTCACAACGCGCCCTTCGATGCCGGATTCCTCGCCGCCGAGTTCGAGCGTGCCGGCATGCCCGGTGGTGAGGGTGCGTTGGCCGATGTGCTCGACACCCTCGCCATGGCGCGCGAACTCCACCCCGGCAAGCGCAACAGCCTCGATGCCCTGTGCGAGCGTTATGCCGTCGACAACAGCGGCCGCAAGCTGCACGGCGCCTTGCTCGACGCCGAGTTGCTGGCGGAGGTGTATCTGGCCATGACACGCGGCCAGGAATCGCTCATCACGCTGCTCGCGGCCGAGGACGCGGCGGGCCTTGCCACCAGCGACAGCGGGCTGGTGGGTCTGCGCATCGCAGTGCTGCGTGCCAGCGCCGACGAGCTCGCCGCCCACGAGGCGTTGCTGGCCGGCATGGGTGGCAAGTCACCGCCCTTGTGGCTGCAAGCATGACGCCCGCGCTCGCCGAACTCGTGGCGGTGCTCATGTCGTGGGCGGTGCAGCTGAGCGGCTACCCGGCGCCACCACGGCTGCCCGAGGTCGAACTGGTCAAGCACCAGTGGCTGGTGGATGAGGCCTGTGGTGGCCAGAGCTGCAAGGTGCGCGGCTGGCTGCCACCTGGCGACCGCATCTACCTCGACGACACGCTCGACCCGGTGGGCGACACCATGGATTCTTCGGTGCTTCTACACGAGCTGGTGCACTACCTGCAGCGCGAGTCGGGGCGCTTCGGCGACGATTGCAGCGCGGCCATCGATAAGGAGCGAGAGGCCTACGCCACACAGCGCAGCTTTCTTGCAGCCTATGGCCAGCATGCGCCGATGTTCATCGTGGTGCATGGCTTGGCCTGCGCCAGTCCGGGGGGCATCCCGCCCACGCCGGGGGCCCCGGTCCCGCACTCCTGACCCTGTCGGCGGGGCGGCCCCAGCGTGCGCCGTCCTTGCTAAATCTGCCAGACCCTGTATATTGCGGCGCTTGTGTTGTGTGCGGTGCAGCAATCATGCGCCGTCCCGGCAACACGGTCTCGTCCCTGACCCCCGTCTGCCCGGCATGATCCGGCAGCCTCCGACCGGTTGGCGACTTGCCCCGGCGGAAGGCTTTCGCAGCGCCCTCCGTTGAATACGACTCTGCACCGATGGCCACGCCAGCGGGCGCTGTTCGTTTGCTGCGTCAACGCATCTACAGAGCAGGCGAAGAACACCATGTCCGAATCCCTCCAGAACACTCCAGACCACACCTCCGGCCCCGACAACGCGATCGTGCAAGGCGACGCCCCAGCGGCCACTGCCGCAGCCCCATCGGTCGCTGCCGAGAATGCCTTCGGTGCCCTCGGCCTCTCCAGCGAACTGCTGCGCGCGGTCACCGATGCCGGTTACGATCAGCCCACGCCGGTGCAGGAGCGCGCTATTCCCGCCGTCATCGATGGGCAAGACCTGATGGTCTGTTCGCAGACCGGTTCCGGCAAGACCGCCGCCTTCCTCCTGCCAGCGATCGAGCGCATGCAGCGCAACCCGCGCCAGGGTGCGGCCCGCGGCCCGCGATTGCTGGTGCTGTCGCCCACCCGCGAGCTCGCCACCCAGATCACCAAGGCCGCTGAGCAGTTTATTGAGCCGTTCCGCCGCATGCGAGTGGTGAGCATCCTTGGCGGCATGCCCTATCGCGTGCAGAACGCCATGCTGGCCAAGCCTTACGAGATCCTGGTCGCTACGCCTGGCCGATTGATCGACCAGCTCGAGCGCGGTCGCATCGATCTCTCGGGCGTCGAGATGCTGGTGCTGGACGAGGCCGACCGCATGCTGGATATGGGCTTCATCGAGCCGGTCGAAGCCATCGCGGCTGCCACTCCGTCGGCGCGCCAGACGCTGCTGTTCTCGGCGACCCTCGAGGGACGCGTGGCCGGCCTTGCCCGCAATCTGCTGCGAGACCCGCAGCGCATCGAGATCAGCACGCCGCAGACGCGCCACGACAACATCGCGCAGCACATCATCCGCGCCGATGATATGGCCCACAAGAACAAGCTGATGCGGCACATCCTGCTGCAGCCCGACGTCACCCAGGCAGTGGTCTTTCTCGCCACCAAGCGCGACTGCGACCGCATCGCGCAAGAATTGGGGGATGAGGGCTTCTCGGTGGCTGCGATGCATGGCGATATGGAGCAGCGCAGCCGCAACTGGACGCTCAACCAGCTCCGTCAGGGCCGTGTGCAGGTGTTGGTGGCCACCGACGTGGCTGCGCGCGGCATCGACGTGCCGGGTCTGTCGCACGTCATCAATTACGACCTCCCCCGTGCCGCCGAGGATTATGTCCATCGCATCGGCCGCACCGGCCGTGCCGGCGCCCGTGGCACGGCGATCTCTTTTGCGGGCCCGGCGGATGGAGTCGTGATCAAGCGCATCGAGCGCTACATCGACCGCAAGGTCGAAGCGCTGATCATTCCCGGTCTCGAGTCTCGCCGACCGATGCGCGACGGCCCCGGCGATGGCCCTGGCCGCAAGCCTGGCTTCGGCCCGAAGCGTCATGGCGCACCGGGAGCGGGTCGTGGTGGCTTTGGCGGCGGCGGTGGGCGTCCGGCAGGCGGCGGTGGCGCGCGCACAGGGGGCGAAGGCCGCAGCTTTGGTGGCGGTCGCACCAGTGGCGATGGCCGTGCGGCCGGTGGCCGCGGCGGCGACGGCCGTGGCAAGACCCACCGCTGAACGCCACCTCTCTGGCTGGCAAAAAGGCCGCGAGAGCGGCCTTTTTCATACGCAAGACTTGCAGAGAGCCTTGCAAGGGTGCGCAGCTGTAAAGGCGCACGGCGCGTATCTACTGGGGTGCACCGTTGGGCGAGCGAGGGAGCGCCTGCCGAGCGGTACCGCAGATGACCACCGCAGTGGCTCTCGGACTGCTCAAGCGTGGTGAACGACGAAAGCCTTCTCTACCGTGAAGTTGCCCACGCCGCGATGGCTCGTCATCACCCAGCCGCGCGCTTCAAGCACATCGCTGACCTGTTTGTTCATCTCCGGATTGCCGCACAGCATGACGCGGTCGTGGTCCTTGTCCGGTTCGGGCAAGCCGAGTTCGCGGGCGCCGGCGCCGGTCAAGAGCAATTCGGAGCAGCGCGTGCTGCGCTCGAACGGCTCGCGGGTTACGCTCGGCAGGTAGTGCAATTGAGGGTTGGCCGCACAGAGGGCCTCGATGTCGGCCTTGTAGGCAAGCTCAGGGACGGTGCGCACGGTGTGCACCAGCACCACCTTCTCGTAAGCCTTGAACACCGCCGGGTCGCGGATCAGGCACATGAAGGGGGCGAGGCCGGTGCCGGTGGCCAGCAGGTAGAGCACGCGGCCAGGCTGCAGGTAGTTGAGCGTGAGCGAGCCGGTGGCCTTGCTGTTGACCCACACCGAGTCACCCGGCTTGACGTGCACCAAGCGGCTGGTGAGGGGCCCATCGGGCACGTGGATGCTGAGGAACTCGAGGTGCGGTTGGTCGTTGGTGGAGACGATCGAGTAAGCCCGCGCGATAAGCTTGCCTTCGGGCTTGAGTCCGATGGTCACAAACTCGCCGTTCTCGAAGGCAAAGCCTGCCGGCCGAGTGGTGGTGAAGCTGAAGGTCTTGTCCGACCAGGTGCGTACCGTTTGGACGGTCTCTTCGGTGTAAGGCACAACAGGCTCCAAAGGCTCAATTGAGCGAAGATAACAAAACTCCGGGCGCACGTAGCTGAGCACAGTCATTTTGTTTACTCATGGCATTCATAAGCGGGCCGCTCGGGGCGGGTGGCTGCTCGTCTGTTGTGCAGTGCTGATCGCAGCCCTGCTGACCGCGTGTGGTGGCCACCACAAGCCGCTGCCACCCCCCCAGAAGTCGGGTGAGTTGGTGGTGGTGTCGCGTCTGTCGCCCACCACGGTGTACCGCGACGCGGCCGGGCAACTCGCTGGTCCGGAGTTCGACCGGGTCAGCGCCTTTGCCGCCGAACTGGGCGTCGAGGTGCGCTGGATCTGGGTCGAGCGCGAGCGGCAGATGTATGAGCGGCTTGATCGTGGCGGTGCACATATGGCGGCTGCGGCTTTGTCGCCGAGTGCGCCCGCCCTCGCCCTCGCCCGTTTCGGCTCGCCCTTCTTCTGGCGGCATCAGGTGGTGGCGATGCGTGGCGGCGATCGCCAACTGCCTTACCGCTTGCAGCAGCTTGCCGGGCTGCGTGGCTGGGTGCCGGCCGACACCCAGGCCGACCGCCTGCTGCAGGACCTGCCGACCGACGGCAGCGGCTGGACGCGTGGCGATCCGGCCGATGCGGTCGATGCGCTGCACGATGTCAGCCAGGGCACCCTCGATTTCGCCATCGTCGACTCGCTGCTGTTGTCGCGCCTGCGCCATTGGCTGATCGACCTTGAACAGGCTTTTGAGTTGCCCGGGCCGCGTCCGGTCGCTTGGGCCTTTTCACGCTATGGCAACGAGCGGCTGTTCGAGGCGGCCGAAGAGTTTTTGCGCCGCTCCAAGGCGGACGGCTCGCTGGCAGCCATCTACGAGCGGCACTTTGGCCACCTGCGCCGTCTCGACACACTCGACATCGGGCAGTTGCTGCAGCACCGCGAGAGCCGTCTGCCGCGTTATCGCGACCTGTTCCGCGAGGCGGGCCAGGTCACCGGCATCGACTGGCGCTGGCTGGCCGCACTGGCCTACCAGGAATCCAAGTGGGACCCGCTCGCCACATCGTGGACCAACGTGCGCGGCATGATGATGCTGACCGAGGGCACAGCGCAGAGCATGGGGGTGAGCGATCGCCTCGATCCACGCCAGAGCATCCTGGGTGGCGCCCGCTACCTCGCGCAGATCATGGATTCGCTGCCACTCGATGTCACCGGCGAAGACCGCCTGATGATGGCACTGGCTGCCTACAACCTCGGCGAAGGCCATCTGCGGGCCGGGCGGCGAATGGCCGGTGCGATGAGGCTGGACGTCAACTCCTGGGCCGGTCTCAAGCGCGCCTTGCCCGAGCTGGCGCGGCCCGAGGTGGCGGCACGGCTCGTGTCGGGCCCGGCGCGCGGTGGCGAGGCGGTGGTGCTGGTCGAGAACGTGCGCGGCTATTACGAGGTGCTGGCCGCCGCCGAGCACATCGGCCCGGCCCATCGCGGCGGCCTTGGCCGGTTCAACCCGGAGTTCTACCGGCCGCCGCCACGCGCAGCCGACCCGATCATCTGGTAGGGCTGAAGCTGGGGGGGACGGCGGGTCGTGGTGGCCGCCGGATCGCCGTAGCCCGGACGAGGGGCGGGCTCGGATCGACCGGTCTCAGACGAACTCGGCCCCACCCATCCACGGCCGCAGCGCCGCTGGGATGCGCACCCGCCCGTCGGCCTGCTGGTGGTTCTCCAGCACCGCCACCAGCGCCCGACCCACCGCCAGGCCGGAGCCGTTGAGCGTGTGCACCAGCTCGGTCTTGCCGGCGGCGTTGCGGAACCGCGTCTGCATGCGCCGCGCCTGGAACGCCTCGCAGTTGCTGCAAGACGAGATCTCCCGATAGGTCTGCTGCGCCGGCAGCCAGACCTCTAGGTCATAGGTGCGGGCCGCGCCAAAACCCATGTCGCCGGTGCACAGCTGCACCACACGGTAGGGCAGCTCGAGCAACTCCAGGATGCGCTCGGCGTGGCCGACCATCTCTTCGAGCGCGGCGTCGCTCTGCGCCGGTGTGGTGATCTGCACCATCTCCACCTTGTCGAACTGGTGCTGCCGCACCAGGCCGCGGGTGTCGCGGCCGTGCGCGCCGGCCTCGGAGCGGAAGCACGGCGTGTGGCCAGCGAGCTTGATCGGCAGGTCGGCCTCGGCAAGGATGTCACCGCGTACGCTGTTGGTCAGTGTCACCTCCGAGGTGGGGATGAGGTAGAGCGCCTCGCTGCCGCCCTCTTGGCCACCTTTCTTTGCTGCGAACAGGTCCGCCTCGAACTTGGGCAGCTGACCGGTGCCGCGCAGGCTCTCGGCGTTGGCGATGTAAGGCGTGTAGCACTCGACATATCCGTGCTCCTGCGTTTGCGTGTCGAGCATGAACTGGGCAAGCGCACGGTGCAGGCGCGCCATCGGCCCCTTCATGAAAGTGAAGCGCGCGCCGGCGAGCTTGGTGCCGGTCTCGAAGTCGAGCCCGAGCGCCGCGCCGACATCGACGTGATCCTTCACTTCAAAGTCGAACACCCGGGGCGTACCCCAGCGTCGCACCTCGACGTTGCCGGATTCGTCGGCGCCCTCTGGCACGCCATCCTGCGGCAGGTTGGGGATGGCCAGAAGCAGCACCTCCAACTCGGTCTGGATCGACTCGAGCCGCTCGGCGGACGTCTTGAGCTCGTCGCCGATACCGGCCACCTCGGCCATCACCGCATCCGTCGATTCGCCCTTGCCCTTGAGCACGCCGATCTGCTTGGAGAGGCTGTTGCGACTCGCCTGCAGCTGCTCGGTACGCGTCTGGATGGTCTTGCGCTCGGCCTCGAGCGCAGCAAAGCGCGACACGTCGAGGAAGGGCTGCGGGTTCTTGCGGCGCGACAGGCGCTCGACCACGCCATCGAGGTCGCGGCGCAGCAGGTTCACGTCAAGCATGGGCACTCCGTGTGCGCGGACCGGGGGGCGGTCCGGAGGCGGCATTCTAGCCGCGGGGTGCCGCGCATGGCAGCCGACCTGCGCTAGATCAGATCTCTGGCGAGGGCGGCCGATTAGCCTAGGTCCATCGGCTGGCAGTTGGCCAGGCCGGAGTCGAAAGGAGTCTGCGCATGGACTTGCTCAAGGAGTTGTTGTCCGACTGGGTCGGGTTGCTGTCGCTCATCACCATCCTCGCCGTGGTCGCGATGGCCGCCTATTACGGCTGGCTCTTCAGCCGCAAGATCGAAGAGGATACTGCGGCGCATGCCGCTGCAGCGCCCAAGGCTCGGCGCCGCGGTGGTGCCTGATCGCTTTACCGGCTCTTCGGCGGTGTCTGCTTGCGCGCCTCGGCGTCCAGCCCCTCCAGCCAGGCCAGCTTCTCGCCGATCTTGCCCTCCAGACCGCGTGGGGTGGGTTGGTAGAAGCGTTGTGGCGGCATGCCCTCGGGAAAGTAGGTCTCGCCAGCCGCATAGCCATGCGGTTCGTCGTGCGCGTAGCGGTAGGCGTGCCCGTGCCCGAGGTCTTTCATGAGCTGCGTCGGCGCGTTGCGCAGGTGCGGTGGCACCGGCGCCGAGCCGTGCTGTTCCACCGCCGCCCGCGCCGCCTTGAACGCCACATAACCGGCGTTGCTCTTGGGCGCGATGGCCAGATACAGCACCGCCTGCGCCAGGCCCAGCTCGCCTTCCGGGCTGCCCAGCCGCGCGTAGGTGTCGGCGGCGTCGAGCGCGACCCGCCACGCACGTGGGTCGGCCAGGCCGATGTCCTCGATGGCGATGCGCACCAGCCGCCGCGCCAGGTACTCCGGGTCGGTGCCACCGTCGAGCATGCGCATCAGCCAGTAGAGCGAGGCGTCCGGGTCGGAGCCGCGCACTGATTTGTGCAGCGCCGAGATCTGGTCGTAGAAGGCGTCGCCGCCCTTGTCGAAGCGGCGCATGGCGGTGCCCAGTGCGGCTTTGACAGCGGCCAGATCGACCGGCCCGCTGCGGCCGCTGCACACCTGCTCCACGGTATTGAGCAGGCGCCGCGCGTCGCCGTCGGCCCAGGCTACCAGTGCATCGGCCGCGTCGGCGGCCAGCGCGCAGCCCATGGCCCCTGCGCCGCGCTGTGCCAGCCCGCTCAGCGCTGCTGCATCGAGGCTCGCCAACACATACACGGTGGCCCGCGACAACAGCGCGCGGTTGACCTCGAACGACGGGTTCTCGGTGGTTGCGCCGACAAAGGTGAACAGGCCCGATTCCACGTGCGGCAGGAAAGCGTCCTGCTGCGCTTTGTTGAAGCGGTGCACCTCGTCCACGAAGAGCACCGTGTGCCGGCCGCGTGCGCGGTGGGCCTGCGCCTGCTCGACCGCCTCACGGATCTCCTTCACGCCACCCAGCACCGCCGAGATGGCGATCATCTCGGCGTCGAAGGCGGCAGCCGCCAGGCGGGCGAGGGTGGTCTTGCCGGTGCCGGGCGGCCCCCAGAGGATCATCGAATGGGCGATGCCCTCGTCGAAGGCGCGCCGCAGCGGCGTGCCCGGCCCCAGCACCGCCGCCTGGCCGACGATGTCGTCGAGCGCACGTGGCCGCAGCCGTTCGGCAAGAGGCACACGGCCGCCGGCGTCGTCGAACAGGGAGGGGTTGCTCATGGCTGCGATGTTGCCTCAGCCAGTAAGGTCTCTGCGCGCATTCAGCACAAGGACGATCGTCACTCGCTCAGAACATCGACCCCCGGCGGCGGCTCGAACATGAATGCCTCGGGGATGAGCTTGGGGTTGCGCAGCACCTTGCTGAACTTGAGCATGATGGTCTGGCCAAAGCTGTCGGTCAGCTCCATGGCAGCCGGCTCGCCGGCGCTGCTCATGCCGATGCGGATGCGCACAAAGCCGCTGTCGTCGCGCTTGGGGCGGCCTTCGAGCCAGTCCAGCCCGTCCTGCTCGCCAATGTTGCGCAGCGCGTAGGCACTCTCGATCTGTGCGTCGCCGGCCAGCAGCGAAGCCGGGGTGCCCGACATCGCACCACCGATGGCACGGCGCGTGGCCTGTTTGAGCTCGGGGTCGTAGAGCCAGAGCACCTTGCCGTCGCTCAACAGGATCTGTTCGCTCGGCGTCTTGTACACCCAGCGAAACTTGCCGGGCCGCTGCAGAGCGAGGTAGCCGGTGTTGCGCTGCACCTCCTTGAGCCGCTCGTTGAGCACACGCTGGGTGAATTCCGCAGTGACGCTGCGCGTGTCAGCATTGAACGCGCGCAGCCGGGCAATGGCATCTGCCTGTGCTGCTGGCGTCGCCAGCAGTGCCCCTAGCGCAGCGCTGGCGAGGGCGAGCGCGGTTCTGTGGCGTGGCATCATGGGTTATCTGCGGCAAAGGCGACCACATGGTCGGCCTCGATGCGGATGCCGATGCGCGAACCGATGGCGTGGTCGTGATGGCTGGGTACCAGTGCCAGCGCTGAGATGCCGCCATCGAGTTCGAGTGTGTAAAGGATCTCTGCGCCACGGAAGACCTTGCGCAGGACCCGCGCCGTGTGAGGGCTGGCGTCATCGTGGATGACGTCATCGGGGCGCAGCAGCACACGCACCGGGCCGGGGCGTGGCAGTGCCGGCCGTGCTGCCGGGTGGGGCGCATCGGCCCCGGTGGCGTCGATACGGCCGAACGGCAGCTGCACGTCGCCGTCGGGCAGCAATTGCGCAGCCACCATCACCCCTTCGCCGATGAAGCCGGCGACGAAGGCGTTGGCTGGCCAGTGATAGACGTCGTAAGGGGTGTCCCATTGCTGCAAGCAGCCCGATTCGAGGATGCCGATGTGGTCGGCCATGGCGAAGGCCTCCCCTTGGTCGTGAGTGACCACCAGTGCCGTGGCGCCGCGCTCGCGCAGCAGTTCACCCACCTCGCGCGCCAGACTGTCGCGCAGCTCCGGGTCGAGGTTGGAGAAAGGTTCGTCCATGAGCAGGAGGTCGGGCTCGGGAGCCAGCGCCCGGGCCAGCGCCACCCGCTGCTGTTGGCCGCCTGAGAGTTCGTGCGGCCAAGCGCGACCCAGTCCGGAAAGCCCTACCACCTCGAGCCAGAACGACACACGACGCGCGCGTTCCGCGGCTTCCAGACGGTGCAGGCCAAAGCCGACGTTGTCGCTGACGCGCAGGTGTGGAAACAGGGCGTAGTCCTGGAACACCATGCCGATGCGGCGCCGCTCTGGTGGCAGCGTGTGGTCGACGCGGCTGACACTGCGTCCAGCCAGCAGGATCTCGCCGCCGAGCAGCGGTTCGAAGCCGGCGATGCCCCGCAACACGGTGGTCTTGCCGCAGCCCGAGGGCCCGAGCAGACAGGCGATGCTGCCGCGCTCGATGCTCAGGTCGAGGCCCTCCACCACGACGCGGCCGTGATAGCCGAGACGGGCGGCAAGCAGTTGCAACTGGGCCTTCATGCAGCGGACACCTTGGCGCAAAGCATAGTCATGTCAGGTTGCGTTGTGGATCTGGCGGTTGAGCAGCACCAGTGGCAGCAGGCCGGTGGCAACGAGCGCGAGCGAGGGCAGTGCCGCCGCTTCCCACTGGCCTTCGGAGGTGAGTTCGAAGATACGGACCGCGAGCGTATCCCAGCCGAACGGGCGGGTCATCAGCGTGATCGGCATCTCCTTCATGACGTCGACCAGCACCAGCGCTGCGGCCGAGAACAGGGAGGGCGCGAGCAATGGCAGGTGCACCCGCAGCAGACGCCGCCGATTGCCGGCGCCGAGCACCCGCGCGGCCTCGTCGAGCGAGCGGCCGATGCGCGCCATGCCGGCCTCCACGGGCCCGAAGCCCACCGCCAGGAAACGCGCCACATAGGCGAGCAGGATGGCCACCAGCGTGCCACCGATGCGCCAGTCGATGCCAGCCAGCGCGGGCAGCGTGCGGTCGGCCAGGCTCAGCGCCACGAATACGCCGACCGCCAGCACCGCGCCCGGGATGGCATAGCCCAGCGTGGCCAGTCGTATGGCGATATGGGTGACGCGCCCTGGCGATTCGCGCCGTGCGTAGGCCAGCAACAGCGCCATGGTCACCACCAGTGCCGCCGCACTGAGCCCCAGCAGCAGCGTGCGCCCTGCCGCGCGCAGGCTGGCCGTATCGAGGCCGGTAGGGTCGGACACCGCCCACAGCGCCAATTGCGCCAGCGGCAGCACGAAGGCGAGCAGCAGCACGCTGCTGCAGGCTGCGCTTGCCAGCCAGGCTCCGCCGCCGCTCAGGCGTTCACCCTCCTTGGTACGTCCGCGGCCGGGGCTCCAGTAGCCGGCGCGATCGCGCAGGCGGTTCTCGGTCACGGCGATGGCAAAACCGATGATCAGCAGCACGCTGGCCAGTTGCGCTGCGGTACCGAGCGAGAACAGGCCGAACCAGCTCTTGTAGATGGCGGTGGTGAAGGTGTCGACGTTGAAGACCGAGACGGTGCCGAAATCCGCCAGTGTCTCCATGGTCACCAGCAGCAGGCCTGCTGCCAGCCAGGGTCGGCTCATCGGCAGGGCGACCCGCCAGAAGGCCCGGCGCCGGCTCAAGCCGAGACTACGCGCCGCCTCCATGGCGCGCTGTCCTTGGCTATCGAAGGCGTTGCGACACAGCAGATAGACATACGGGTAGAGCGAGAGCACCAGCACCAAGGCAGCACCACCGAGCGAGCGCACCGGCGGCAGGCGCAGGTCTGGCCCCAGCAGTGTGCGCAGCCAGGTCTGCAGGGGGCCGGCGAAGTCGAGCAGCCCCACTGTCACAAAAGCCAATACATAGGCGGGTAGCGCCATCGGCAGTATCAGCGCCCAGCTGAAGACATCGCGACCCGGGAAGCGGTAGCGGCTCACCAGCCACGCGAGGCTGGCGCCGAGCACGGCCGTGCCTGCAACCACCAGCCCGAGCAGTTCGAGTGTGTTGGCGCCGACGCTGGGCAGCACGTGGCCCAGCAGATGCTCAAGCAGCGCAGGATCGGCTTCGCCGATGCGGGTCAGCAGCACCACCAGCGGTGCCACCACCAGCGCGGCGATCAGCATCGCAACGCCGCGCCACAGCAGGCGCTGGCGCTCACCGCTGTTCGCGCGCCGGGGCGTCAAGGCGCCCACGGCGGTTGTCGCGGAGGTGCTGTCAGCGATAGCCGGCACGGTCCATCAGGCGCACAGCGGTGGCTTGCAGCCGGCCGGCCTCGGCCACGTTGAGCGGGCTCGCCTTGAAGCTGCCCCAGGCCTTCACCGTCGCATCCGGCGCCACCGCAGGGTTCACTGGGAACTCGAGATTGACATCGGCGAAGAGGTTCTGCGCTTTGGGCGAGGCCAGCCACTCCAGCAGCTTCTGCGCCTGCGCTGCCTGTTTGCCGTGGCGGGTCAGGCCAGCGCCCGAGACATTGATGTGCACGCCGCCGTCGTTCTGGTTGGCCCAGAAGATGGCCAGCGGCAGTTCCGGCTTCTTCTCCATGAGCCGGCCGTAATAGTAGGTGTTGGCGACGCCCACCGCGCATTGTCCGGCGGCCACTGCCTCGAGCATGCGCGTGTCGTCGGCGAAGGGTTCGGTACCTAGATTGGCCACCCAGCCGCGCACGATCTGCTCGGCCTTGGCCTCGCCGTGTTCGGCAATCAGCATGGCCACCAAGGATTGGTTGTAGACCTTCTTGCTCGAGCGCAGGCACAACTTGCCCCGCCACTTCGGGCTGGCCAGGTCTTCGTAGGTGGAGAGGTCGGCAGCCTTGGTCATCTTGGTGTTGAAGAACAGCGTGCGCGCACGGATCGACAGCCCGTACCACTGCTTGCCGGGGTCGCGCAGGTTGGCCGGCACTGCCTTGTCCAGCGTGGCCGATTCGATCGGCCGCAGTACGCCCTCCTGCGCCGCCTGCCAGAGGTTGCCGGCGTCGGTGGTGATGAGTAGGTCGGCCGGGGTATTGACGCCTTCGGCCTTGAGCCGCTCGACCAGCGCGCCCTCCTTGTCGGTGATGTACTGGATCTCGACGCCGGTCTCCTTGGTGTAGGCCTCGAACATCGGCTTGATCAGCGCCTCGATGCGCGCGGAGTACACCACCAGTCGGTCGGCGGCGCGCGCCGGGGCGGTCGGCAGCAAGGTGGCAGCAAGCAGAAGGGCAGCGCACCCATAGCGGGCGATCGTGCGGGGGAGCGGTTTCGGATGTTTCATGGATCGAGCAGAATGCGCGAATAAGAATGATTCGCATTTTGGCAGAAGTTGACGTGTCGCGCAAACCCGCTTGCAGCAGGTGCCCGCGCGGGGTGGCTGCGGTGCAGCCTGCACGGGCCGCGATGTCTCAGCGGCTGATACGCGTCAGTCGAACGCCAAAGAACCCGTCGGTACCCTGCTCGTGTGGCGACAGTTGCAGTGTCTCGGTGGTGGCGAGGGCGTCGGGTAGCTCCGGGCACACCTTGGCCAGCGCCGGTCCAGCGGCTTCGATGGCAAAGTCGGAGCGAGTCGCGAGGAAGGCGTCCACGACATCCTGGTTCTCCTCGCGCAGCGGGCTGCAGGTGCCGTAAACGAGCACACCACCGGGCTTCACCAGCAGCGCTGCGGCGGCGAGGATGCGCGCCTGCTTGGCCGTGAGTTCGGCCAGTGCCGCAGCCGATTGGCGGAATTTGAGGTCGGGGTTGCGCCGCAGAGTGCCCAGTCCGCTGCAAGGCGCGTCCACCAGCACGCGGTCCAGTTTGCCGGCTAGCTTGGCGAGGCGCGGGTCTGCCTCGCTTTCGATGCGCTGCGGCTGCACATTGCTGGTTCCCGCCCGCTTGAGCCGCGGCGAGAGTTGCGCCAGCCGTTTCTCCGACACATCCATGGCGTACACCTGCCCGCTGTCGCGCATCTGCGCGGCGATGAGCAGTGTCTTGCCGCCGGCGCCGGCGCAGAAGTCGCCGATGCGCTCGCCGCGCCGTGCGCCCAGCAGCAGCCCAAGCAGCTGGCTGCCCTCGTCCTGCACCTCGACGCTGCCGTCGCGGAACAGCCGGTGCTCCTGCAGCACGATCTTGCGGGCCAGGCGGATGCCGAGCGGGGAGAGCAGGGTGGGGGCCGCTTCGATGCCCTCGGCGTGCAGCATCGCCAAGGCATCCTCACGGTGGATGCGATGGGTGTTGACGCGCAGGTCGAGCGGCGCCGGCTGCTGCATGGCGCGGCCGAAGGCCAGCGCCCAGTCTTCGCCGCGCGCGGTCGCAAGGCGAGTCCAGGCCCAATCCGGCAGGTCGGCGGCCACCGCTGGCGGCGCGGTGTCGCCGCCGCTCACCGAGGCCAGCCACTCGCGGTCGGCGGTCTTCAGCAGAGGTTCGAGGGCGCGGCCCGACAAGCCGCCGACGCGCTTGAGGCTGAGCGCGAGCAGGCGACGCGCGTTGCCGGCATCGTCTGGTGCCAGCCAGCGCAGCCACACCAGCCGCCGCAGCGTGGTGAAGACCGTCTCGGCGATCAGTGCACGGTCGCGCTGGCCCAGTCTGGCGTTGCGTTGGAAGAAGTGGCGCAGCACGCGATCGGCCGGGTGCTCAAAGGTGAGCACCTCGCGCATCACCATGACCAGCTGTTCGAACTGGGCCGGGGTGGGTGTCAGCATGGTGCAAGGTCCTTGGAGCGACTGTTCACGGCTGGAACTCGATGTGGGTGAGCACCTGCTCGAATCGGTTGCCGAGGCGGTCGTACAGGCGGATGCGGATCGGCAGGTAGGGCGGCTGGTGCTGCAGCCAGACCTCTGCTTCCGTGGCGGCACCGATGCGCTGGTAGTAGTAGGCCTCCATCTCGCCGGCCGGCACCTTGATGCGCACGGTCTGAGGCGCACTGAAGCTGTAGTCGCGCTGGCGCTTGATGGTCGCCAGCGGGATCGAGATGGCATCCGTTGGCAGCAGCGGCAACTGATGCAAAAAGCTCATCAGGTCTTGGGTGCCCGGTACCAGGTCGAATTCCCGGGAGCGGCCTTTGGCATCGTTGACCAACGCCTTGCCAGCTGCCCAGTCGAACATGATGAGGTCGAGTTTGTCGAGGCTGCCACGTTCAAAGGTGTAACGCTCGGGCGTGAGCCCGTTGGCGCCGATCCTGCCTTCGCTGGTCTGGCGATACTCGCCGCCGAAGAACATCGCTGCCACGCCGCTGGCAGTGCCCACCGTCTCGATGCGGTAGCGCTCGCCCGCCTTGCGCCAGCGCCACACGACCTCCCCCACCTTGCCCTCGCCGCGCAGCACGTTGAAGCGCAGGTCAGCGGAGGTGGCGAGCCCTTGCACCGCAAGCAGCGCCGGCGGCTCTTCCGCTGCCGGTTCCTCGGCCAGCAACGGCGCTGGCACCTCCTCCACGGCAGTTTCGCTGGCCGATGGCAGGTCGCCGCCGGCGGAGCCGGGCGCCCCCTCCGATTCCCCAGAAGGCTCGGCCTCAGGCATCGCTTCTTGGATCACGGGCGGTGGCTCGGCCAAGGGTGGGGCTTCGACCTGGGGTGGTGGCGGGGGCTTGGCCATCTTCGGCTTGGGCGGCAACCGGCGCGGTGGCAGTGTCACCGGCGGCGGCTCGCTGCGCAGCTCGACTGCCAGCGGTTCGCGCTCCTCGGCATCGGTGGCGGTGTCTGGCAGCAAGGCGATGAGTGCCAGATGCGCCACCAGCGATGCGGCCGCTGCCGCGGCCATCAGGCGGTCGCTGCGCCGCATGGCTCCACCGGGTTCAGCACGCCGTCGGATAGTGGCTTGCGACGGGCCACGTGCAGGCCTTGTGCCACGCCACCCGTCTACCTTCGAGCGCGAATGCGCCCTCGCACCAGGCGCGCAGCACAGCAGGGTAGAGCCGGTGCTCCTCGGCGAGGACCCGCGCCGCCAGCCGATCGGCATCGTCGTCCGGCAGCACCGGCACGCTGGCCTGGGCGATGATCGGCCCCTCATCCATGCCCTCGGTTACATAGTGCACCGTGCAGCCATGCACGCAGCAACCACGCTCGATGGCGCGCTGGTGCGTGTCGAGACCGGTGAAGGCGGGCAGCAGGGCGGGGTGGATGTTGATCATGCGGCCGGCGAAGCGGCGGATGAAGCCGGGGGTGAGCAGCCGCATGAAGCCGGCCATCACCACCAGGTCTGGCTGGTGTGCGTCGATGGCATCCGCCAGCGCGATGTCGAACGCCTCGCGGCCAGTGAAGGCCTGGTGGTCGACCACCTGCGTGGCGATGCCGTGGCCGGCTGCAAAGGCCAGCCCAGCAGCATCCGGACGGTTCGAGATGACCGCCGCGACCTCGATCGGCAGTCGCGCCTCGACCAGCGCGCGCAGGTTGCTGCCGCGGCCGGAGATGAGCACGACGATGCGCTTCATGCGGCTTCCGACCCCGCAAGGACGGTCCCGGTTCGCGCGGGGCCGTTTGGCGTGGCGTCGGGCTGCATCAGGCGATCAGGGTCTGTGCTTCGCCTGCCGCAGCGCGATCGACGCGGCCGATGGCCCAAGCGGCCAGCCCCGCAGCCTTGAGCGCGTCCAGTGCGGTGTCGGCCTCGGCCGCGCTCACCACCACACACATGCCGATGCCGCAATTGAACACGCGATGCATCTCGTCGTCGGCCACCTGGCCCTTGTCTTGCAGCCAGTCGAACACCGTTGGGCGCTGCCAGCTGCCGGCCTGCAGGCGGGCGGTCAGGCCCTCTCCAAGGATGCGCGGCAGGTTGCCGGTGATGCCGCCGCCGGTGATGTGCGCCATGCCCTTGATCGCCACCTGCCGGCGCAGGCCGAGCAGCGGCTTGACGTAGATGGCGGTGGGGGTCATCAGCGTACGGCCAAGTGTGCTGCCTTCGAAGGCACCTTCCAGATCGGCGCTCGCGTCGCGCACGATGCGGCGGATCAGCGAGTAGCCGTTGGAATGCGGCCCGCTCGAGGCGATGCCGATCACCACGTCGCCGGGGGCTATCGCGTGGCCATCAAGGATCTCGCTCTTCTCGACCACGCCCACCGCAAAGCCGGCCAGGTCGTATTCGCCGTCGGGGTACATGCCCGGCATCTCGGCCGTCTCTCCGCCGATGAGCGCGCAGCCTGCCAGTTCGCAACCGGTGGCGATGCCGCCGACCACGGCTGCTGCCACGTCCACGTGCAGCTTGCCGCAGGCGAAATAGTCGAGGAAGAACAGCGGCTCGGCGCCCTGCACCAGGATGTCGTTCACGCTCATCGCCACGAGGTCGATGCCCACTGTGTCGTGCGCCCCCAATTCGAAAGCCAGCTTGAGTTTGGTGCCGACGCCATCGGTGCCCGCGACCAGCACCGGCTCGCGGTACTTGGCCGGCAGGCCGCACAGCGCGCCAAAGCCGCCGATGCCGGCCATCACCTCGGGGCGCAGGGTGCGGCGGGCCAGGGGTTTGATGCGTTCGACGAGCGCGTCGCCCGCGTCGATGTCGACACCGGCGTCGCGGTAGGTGAGGGGCTGGGTCATGCGGGGCTCGGAATGCATCGCGGAGTGCAGATTCTACCGTGGGGTGCAAGAATCGCTGCATGACCAGTGACGCTCGATCTGCCGATTACCCCCACGCCAACCGCGACATCCTCGTTGGCGCGACGGCCGGTATCGCCATCGGCCTAGGCATGGCGCAACTGCCCGATGGCTCAGCGCTGCAGGCTGCCGCCACCTGGGCCATCGGCCTGCTGGGCGGCATGTTCATCGCATCACTCAAGATGGTCACGGTGCCGCTGCTGTTCGCTTCGGTGGCGAGTGGCATCCGCGCGCTCTGGGCGCAACGTGACGGCGGCACCATCTGGCGGACGGCATTGCTGTTCTTCGCCCTCACTGCAGCCCTCGCGGTGACCATGGGCATCGCCGCCGCCAACCTGTTCCAGCCGGGTGCTGGTCTGCCGCCCGATCTGCTGCCGGCATCGGCTGCGGCACGCGAGGCGCCTGACGCTGCCGGCTTTTTGCAGAGACTGTTGATCGACAGTCTGCAGAACCCTTTCCACGCACTGGCCGATGCCGCCATCCTTCCGCTCATCGTCAGCGCGCTGCTCCTCGGTGCGGCGGTGGGCCGCCAGCCGCAGCGATTCGCCACGCTCAGCCGGCTCATCGACGAGCTGCTCGATCTGTCGCTGCTGGTGGTGGGGTGGATCATGCGTGTGGCACCGATCGGCATCGGCGCGCTGCTGGCCAAGCTGGCGGCGACCGCCACCGCGGCGGTGTTCGGCGCGCTGGCCAAGTTCGCATTCGTGGTGCTCGGCACCACGGTTCTGCATGGGCTGGTGGTGCTGCCCCTGCTGGTCTGGCTGCTGGCTGGCCTGCGGCCATGGCGCTATCTGCACGGCGCACGCCTGCCCATGCTCGCGGCATTGGCGACCAGCAGCAGCGCTGCCACGCTGCCGGTCAGCCTGCGGGCCGCCGACGATGAACTGCGCATAGCGCCTGCCGTGAGTCGCTTTGTGGTGCCTCTCGGCACCACCATCAACATGGACGGCACCGCGCTCTACGAGGCTGCTGCCGCGCTGTTCGTGGCGCAACTGGTCGGCATCGAGCTCAGCTTGGCGCAGCAGTGCATCGTTGCGCTGATGGCCATGCTGGCGGCCATCGGCGCACCCGGCATCCCCAGCGCCGGCATGGTCACCATGGTCATGGTGCTGCAGTCGGTGGGACTGCCGGTCGAGGCGATCGCGCTGTTGCTGCCGATCGATCGTTTGCTCGATGCGGTGCGCACCATGGTCAATGTACAAGGTGACTTGGCGACCAGTCTCGTGGTGCAGAAGCGGGCGGCGTGGCAAGGCAAGGCAGTGAGTCAGCCCTGAGCCCGCCACCCGTGGCGGCTCTGCCCCGACGCAGCGCGGGCGCGATAGAATAGCGGGCTTTTTCTTATCGTCCGCCGCTCTTCGCGGCACGCACCAACCGAGCACCCACGGAGTCCACATGTCTGTTCAGCGCACCCTCTCCATCATCAAGCCCGACGCTGTCGCCAAGAATGTCGTCGGCCAGATCATCTCCCGCTTTGAAGCGGCCGGCCTCAAGGTTGTTGCTGCGCGCATGATGCACCTGTCGCGCGGCGAGGCCGAGCAGTTCTACGGCGTGCACCGCGAGCGCCCCTTCTTCAAGGACCTGGTCGATTTCATGATCTCCGGCCCGGTGATGGTGCAGGTGCTCGAGGGCCCGGACGCCATCGCCAAGAACCGTGAGCTGATGGGCGCCACCGATCCGAAGAAGGCCGACAAGGGCACCATCCGCGCCGATTTCGCCGACAGCATCGACGCCAACGCCGTGCACGGCTCGGATGCCCCCGAGACCGCCGCCGTCGAGATCGCCTTCTTCTTTCCGGCGATGAACGTCCACAGCCGTTAAGGCTGTCAGGGTGCTCATCAGAGCGCCCCGTCACGAGACCGCGCCATGAATCTCCTCGACCTCGATGCCGCCGCGCTGGAGCGCTACTGCACCGGGTCGGGCGAGAAGCCGTTCCGGGCGCGGCAGTTGCTGCGCTGGATCCACCAGCGTGGTGAGGCCGATTTTTCGGCCATGACCGACATCGCCAAGGCGTTCCGCGAGCGCTTGGCGGCCGAGCATGTCGTCGCCGGGCCGGATGTGGTGTCCGATCACACCGCCAGCGACGGCACGCGCAAGTGGCTGCTGCGGGTCGACGCCGCCAATGCCATCGAGACCGTGTTCATCCCCGAGGGCGACCCGGCAGCGCGCGCGGCCGGCGGTGTGGCGGGTCCTGCCGGCCTTGCCGATGTCGAAGACCCCGAGGACGAGGACGACGACGTTCCCGACACCTACTCAGTGGCCCCGACGGGCGGCCGCAGCCGCCGCTACCGCGGCACGCTGTGTGTCAGCAGCCAAGCGGGCTGTGCGCTGGAGTGTTCGTTCTGCAGCACCGGCTATCAGGGCTTCAACCGCAACCTCTCCACCGCCGAGATCATCGGCCAGCTCTGGCATGCCAACGCAGCGCTCGGCGCCCGTTCGAGCGGCGACCGGCTGGTCACCAATGTCGTGATGATGGGCATGGGCGAGCCGCTCGCCAACTTCGATGCGGTGGTCGCTGCCATGTCGCTGATGCTCGACGACAATGCCTACGGCTTGTCGCGTCGCCGCGTCACGCTCTCCACCAGCGGTCTGGTGCCGCAGATGGATCGCCTGGCCGAGACACTGCCAGTGGCCCTGGCCGTCTCGCTGCACGCACCCAACGATCGCCTGCGCGACGAACTGGTGCCGATCAACCGCAAGTACCCGCTCGCCGAGCTCATGGCCGCTTGCCGCCGCTACATCCGCCACGCACCGCGAGACTTCGTCACCTTCGAGTACATCATGCTCGACGGCGTCAACGACACGCCGGCCCACGCCCGCGAGCTGCTCTCACTCACCGCCGATGTGCCAAGCAAGTTCAACCTGATCCCCTTCAACCCGTTCCCGCAGTCGGGCTACCGGCGCTCCTCGCCACAGCGCGTGCGCGACTTCGCGCAGATCCTCATCGACGCCGGTCGCGTGGCCACCACCCGCAAGACGCGCGGCGACGACATCGACGCCGCTTGTGGCCAGCTTGCCGGGCAGGTCACCGACAAGACCCGCCGCGCGCAGAAGCGTATCGCCATCGGGGTGGGCAAGTGAGCGCGTTGTCCGACAACCTGTTGGGGGCAGCCCACTACCTCGGGTGTCACTTGTTCTCGCTCCTCTCACTACGTTCGGAAGTCGCTTCGAAAAGGACACCCGACGGGGGCCGCCCGCTGGAGGTTCTCGGTGCTGCGCTGACCGTGACTGGCGGGACGCATCGGGAAAGCTCTTCGCTGCGACTTTCGAGCGCAGCGAGCAGGAGCGAGAAGAGTGTCCCGATGGAAGGCCCGCCCGCCACTTGTGGCAGGTCTCGCGAGGCACAAGCAGCAACCGCGGCGGGTGTGCTGGCCGCGCTCCTGCTGCTCGGTGCCTGCACCACGCCCGGCACCCACGCGTCGGCTGCGGCGAGTGCACGAGCCCACACCGAGCTTGCCGCCGCTTACTACCAGGCGGCGCAATACGCCACCGCGGCGGCAGAGGCCCAGGCGGCGCTCCACGCCGACCCCGCCTACGGGCCGGCGCACAACCTGCATGGCCTCGTGCTCATGGCCACGGGGCAGCTGGCGCAGGCCGAAGTCGCCTTCAACCGCGCCGTGGCGCTCGATCCGCAGGACGCCGATGCCCGCAACAACCACGCGGTGCTGCTGTGCCGCACCGGCCGCGTCGATGCCGCTGTTCGCGAGTGGGACATTGCCGCCCGCATCCCTTACTACGCCACGCCGGCACAGTCGTGGCGCAATGCTGCCGCTTGTCTCGCTGCTGCCGGTCGCCTCGAGGAAGCCCGCAGCTGGTTGGCGCGTGCTGCGCGTCACACCGACTTGACAGCCGCCAGCGCCGCCGCCAACGTGGTGGTGCCACAGAGCCGCACAGCGACCCGGGACGCGCCATGAACGACCTCCGCACCCCCGCCGACATCTCCGCAGGCGCACCCGCCTGTACACCCACCGAGGCTCGCGCCATGCCGCGCCGTCGCACGCGCATGGTCCGCGTCGGCGACGTGCGGGTCGGCTCCGATGCTCCGGTGGTGGTGCAGTCGATGACCAACACCGACACGGCAGACGCGATCGGCACCGCACGCCAGGTCGCGCAACTGGCGCGCGCCGGCAGCGAGGTGGTGCGCATCACCGTCAATAACGAAGAATCCGCCGCCGCCGTGCCGGCCATCGTCGAGCAGCTGCACAAGCTCGGCGTCTCGGTGCCGCTGGTCGGCGATTTCCATTACAACGGCCACACCCTGCTGCAGCAGTACCCCGAGTGCGCGCAGCTGCTGGCCAAGTACCGCATCAACCCGGGCAACGTCGGCAAGGGCGCCAAGCGCGACGCGCAATTCAGCGCCATCGTCGAACAGGCGATCCGCTGGGGCAAGCCGGTCCGCATCGGCGTCAACTGGGGTAGCCTGGACCAATCGGTGCTGGCCCGCATGATGGACAGCAACGCCAGCCGCGCCGAGCCGTGGGACGCCGGCGCGGTGATGCGCGAGGCGCTGGTCGTCTCAGCGCTGGAATCGGCGCAACTGGCCGAGGACATCGGTCTGCCCGGCGACCGCATCATCCTCTCGGCCAAGGTCTCCAGCGTGCAGGACCTCATCGCTGTCTACCGCGAGCTCGGCCGCCGCTGCGATTACCCGCTACACCTCGGGCTCACCGAGGCCGGCATGGGCAGCAAGGGCATCGTCGCCAGCACCGCGGCGCTGGCCATCCTCCTGCAAGAGGGCATCGGCGACACCATCCGTGTGAGCCTCACCCCCGAGCCCGATGGCGACCGCCGCCAGGAGGTCATCGTTGCGCAGGAGATCCTGCAGACCATGGGGCTGCGCGCGTTCACGCCGATGGTCACCGCCTGCCCCGGCTGCGGCCGCACCACGAGCACCTTCTTCCAGCAGCTTGCCTCCGATATCCAGACCTACGTCCGCGACCAGATGCCAGTCTGGCGCGACCAGTACGACGGCGTGGAGAGCATGACGCTGGCGGTGATGGGCTGTGTGGTCAATGGGCCCGGCGAGAGCAAGCACGCCAGCATCGGCATCTCGCTGCCCGGCACTGGCGAGAGTCCGGCCGCGCCGGTCTACGAGGATGGCGTGAAGACTGTGACGCTGCGCGGTGACAACATCGCCGCCGAGTTCCGCGAGCTGGTCGACCGCTACATCGCGCGCACCTACAAGCCCAAGCACAAAGCCTACTGACATGAGCCGTACCCCCCTGCAGGCTGTGCGCGGCATGAACGACGTTTTGCCTGACGAGGCCGAGCGCTGGGAGGCCTTCGAGGCCATCATCCGCGATTGGCTGGCCGGCTACGGCTACCGCCCCATCCGCATGCCGCTGGTCGAGCCGACGCCATTGTTCAAGCGCGCCATCGGCGAGGTCACCGACATCGTCGAGAAGGAGATGTACTCGTTCGAGGACGCGCTCAACGGCGAGCAACTCACGCTGCGCCCCGAGGGCACTGCCAGCTGCGTGCGCGCCGCCATCCAGCACAACCTGCTCTACGACAGCCCGCGCCGGCTCTGGTACATGGGCCCGATGTTCCGCCACGAGCGTCCGCAGAAGGGCCGCTACCGGCAGTTCCACCAGGTGGGGGTCGAGGCGCTCGGCTACGCCGGCCCCGACATCGACATCGAGATGATCGTCATGACGCGCCGCCTGTGGCAGCGCTTGGGCCTCGCCGGCATCCGCCTCGAGATCAACACCTTGGGCGACAGCGCAGCCCGTGCCGCGCATCGCGCCAAGCTCATCGCCTACCTCGAGCAGCACATCGACCGTCTCGACGACGACGCCAGGCGCCGCCTGCACACCAACCCGCTGCGCGTGCTCGACAGCAAGAACCCGCAGGTGCGCGAGGTGGTGGCCGGTGCGCCGCGGCTGGAAGACGATCTGGACGACGCCGCGCGCGCCCACTTCGACGCTTTCCGCAAGGGCCTCGACGCTGCCAGCATCGAGTACACCGTCAACCCCAACCTGGTGCGCGGCCTCGATTACTACAACTACACCGTGTTCGAGTGGATCACCGACCAGCTTGGCGCCCAGGGCACGGTCTGTGCCGGGGGGCGCTACGACGGCCTCATCGAGCAGATCGGCGGCAAGCCCGCGCCGGCCTGTGGCTACGCCATGGGTGTCGAGCGTCTGCTCGCGCTGATGGAGGCGGGCGGAACCGAGTTGGCCGCTGCGCCGTCCGATGCATACGTCGTCCGCGTCGGCGACGCGGCGCAGGGTTTTGCCGCGCAGATGGCTGAGCAGATGCGCGATGCCGGCTTGCGCGTCACCCTGCACTGCGGCGGCGGCAGCTTCAAGTCGCAGATGAAGAAGGCTGACGCCAGCGGTGCGCGCTTTGCGCTCATCGTTGGCGACGACGAGGTCGCTGCCGATCAGGTCGCGGTCAAGCCCCTGCGGGGAGGCGGAGAGCAGCAGTCTCTGGCCTTGGCGCAGGCCATCGTCCGGTTGCGGGCGGCAGCGGCCGATGCACCCTCTGGCGCGTAGGCGGCATTCCTGAGAGACTCGCGCGCCGCGGATGACATCTGGTCTTTCGACGCGGAACAGACAGGTATCGTCGGTGTGCGGGTCTCGTCCTCAGCCGATCACGCAACGACGCCGACGCGACATTTAACAGAACAGCAGGATCAAGGACTCACCCCATGGCGGCATTCGATCTGGAAGAGCAGGAGACCCTCGATGAGCTCAAGGCCTGGTGGCGGCAGTACGGCCGCTGGGTCAAGCTCGGCATCGCGGCATTGGTGATCGGCGGTGCCAGCGCCGGCGGCTGGACGTATTGGCAGCATCAGCAGCGTGATGGGGCTGCCGGCCTCTATTTCGACCTCGAGGCCGCCTACGACGGGCGCGACACCATCAAGGTGCGCGAGCTCACTGATCAGCTCGCCGCCGACTACGCGAGTTCCCCCTACACCTCCCGCGCGCAGCTGCTCGCTGCCCGTCGCGATGCCGAGGCAGGCAAGCTCGACGAGGCCGAGAAGCGCCTGCGCGCCGTGATCGCCGACGCCAAAGAGCCGGCTTTGCGCGACATGGCGCGGCTGCGCCTCTCTGCGCTGCTGCTCGACGAGCGCAAGCATGACGACGCACTCAAGGCCATCGAAAAGCCCGAGCTCCCCCAGTACGGCCGCCTGTTCGATGACCGTCGCGGTGACATCTATGTCGGCCTGGGCAAGCCAGCCGAAGCCCGCAAGGCGTGGCAGAGCGCCTTCGACGCAGCCACCCAGGACACCGCGTTCCAGGCTTGGCTGCAGCTCAAGCTCGACGCCTTGGGTGAAGAGGGCAAATGACCCGTATGCAGCCTGCTGTGGTCTTGAATCACTTGGGTCGCGCGCGCCGTGTGGTGGCTTTTACGCTGGCTGCCAGCCTGTTGGTCGGCTGTGGCATCACCGACCAGCTCAAGGCAGTGCCCGAGACCGTGGTCGGCTGGTTCGGCAGCAACACCAAGCTCCCCGAGCTGCCTGCCTTCAAGCCGGAGATCGTGGTCAGGACGCGCTGGAAGGCCGACGTGGGCGGCTCCGGCAACTACGTGATGTTCCCGCTGGTGTCCGACACCCGGGTCTGCGCCGCCAGCGTCAAGGGGCGCGTCACCTGTCTGGAGCTCGACAGCGGCAAGGAACTCTGGACGCTCGACCTCAAGTCGCCACTCTCTGCGGGCGTCGGCAGCGACGGCCGTCGGCTGCTGTTGGTCAGCCAGAACAGCGAGCTGATCGCCATCGAGCCGGACGGCAAGCTGGCGTTCAAGGCGCAGGTGTCCGGCGAGATCCTCGCGCCGCCACGTGGTGCCGGCGGGCTCATCATCATCCGCAGCACCGACGGCCGCATCCAAGGCCTCGATGGCGAGACCGGAAAGCGCAAGTGGAGCTATCAGCGCCAGTTGCCGGCGCTCACCATTCGCAGTCAGGCCGGTGTGTTGATCGACCGCGACCGCGTCTATGCCGGCTGGCCCGGCGGCAAGTTCACCGCGCTCAGCCTCGACAAGGGCACGGCGCTGTGGGAAGCCACCGTAGCCACGCCCAAGGGCAGCACCGAGCTCGAGCGCATCGCCGACGTCATCAGCGAGCCCGTGACCAATGGCGAACGAGTCTGCGTCACCGCTTTTCAAGGCCGCACCATGTGCATCGACCGCGAGCGTGGTCAGCCCCTGTGGGCGCGCGACATCCCGTCGAGTTCAGCCGTCGGCTTCGACTTCAAGCGCGGCTACGTGTCTGACGACAAGGGCGTGATCCACGGACTCGACCGTGCCTCGGGCGCCAGCAACTGGGCGCAGGACGCCTTCAAGGGGCGCATCCCCAGCGGGCCGCTGTCCTACGGCGACTACGTCTGGTTCGGCGATGCCGAAGGCTACGTGCATCTGATCGACCGGGCCAACGGAGCCCTTGCCAGTCGCACCCAGACCGACGGCTCGCAGATCCTGCTGGCGCCGCTGCAGACCCCGGCCGGTGTGCTGGTGGCCACCCGTGACGGCGCGCTGGTGATGTTCGACATCGACGCGCCCAAATAGGTCGTCGGCCCACCGCCCCGGCCCCATGACTGTGAAGACCACTCTCGCCCTGGTCGGCCGCCCCAATGTGGGCAAGTCGACCCTGTTCAACCGGCTCACCCGCAGTCGGGATGCGTTGGTGGCCGACCTGCCCGGCCTCACCCGCGACCGCCACTACGGCAAGGCACGGGTGCGCGAGCGCAGTTTCATCGTCATCGATACCGGCGGCCTCGAGCCCGATGCCGAGACAGGCATCTACGCCGAGATGGCGGCGCAGACCCGGCAGGCCATCGTCGAGGCCGATGTGGTCTGGTTCATCGTCGATGGTCGCGAGGGCCTCAACGCGCAAGATCAGGTCATTGCCCAGGAACTGCGCCGCTGCGGGCGACAGGTCTGGCTGGTGGTGAACAAGGCCGAAGGCATGCGCAGTGCCGTGGTGACTGCCGAGTTCCACGAACTCGGGCTGGGCGAGCCTGTGGCCATCTCCTCTGCGCATGGCGAAGGCGTGGCTGAACTGGTCGATCTGAGCATCCCGGCAGACGCGGAGGAGGGCGTCGAGGCACGCCCTGATCATCCGCGAATCGCCATCATCGGTCGGCCGAATGTGGGTAAGTCGACGCTGGTCAACCAACTCATCGGTGAGCAGCGCGTCATCGCCTTTGACCAGCCCGGTACCACGCGCGACAGCATCGCCATCGATTTCGAGCGTGACGGCAAACCCTACACCGTGATCGACACAGCGGGGATCCGCCGCCGTGGCAAGGTCAGCGAGGCGGTCGAGAAATTCTCGGTGATCAAGACCCTGCAGGCCATCGAAGACGCCAATGTGGCGGTGCTGGTGCTTGACGCGCAGCAGGACATCTCCGATCAGGACGCGCATCTGGCCGGGTTCATCCTCGACGCGGGCCGCTCGCTGGTGGTCGCGCTCAACAAGTGGGACGGACTCAAGGCCGATCAACGCGAACAAGTGATGCGCGACTTCGAGCGCAAGCTGCATTTCCTCGGCTTTGCTCGCATGTGCCACATCTCGGCGCTCAAAGGCAGTGGCATCGGACCGCTCATGGCCGCCGTGCGCGGCACCTACGCCGCCGCCATGGCGCACTTGCCCACGCCACGCCTCACGCGGGTGCTGCAGGAGGCGGTGACGCGTCAGGCGCCACCGCGCAGCGGCCTGCAAAGGCCCAAGCCACGCTATGCCCACCAGGGTGGCAGCAACCCGCCGGTCATCGTGGTGCATGGCAACTCAGTGGAGGGCATGCCGGACAGCTACCGGCGCTATCTCGAGCATTGCTTCCGCGATGCCTTCAAGCTGCAGGGCACGCCGCTGCGCGTGAGCTTCCGCCAGGGCGACAACCCGTTCGCCGACAAACCTGCGCGCCGTCGCTGAACACTTCGGCTAAAGTCGAGGCGTGCTGTAAAGTCCACCAGACCCCGTATGACTCACCGAAATAACCATTCCAAGGAGAAACAAGGATGAGCGCCAAGGGCCAGTTGCTTCAGGATCCGTTCCTCAACACGCTGCGCAAGGAACATATCCCGGTCTCGATCTACCTCGTCAATGGCATCAAGCTGCAGGGCAATATCGAATCCTTCGACCAGTACGTGGTGCTGCTGCGCAACACCGTGACGCAGATGGTCTACAAGCACGCCATCTCGACCGTGGTGCCGGCCCGTGCCGTGTCCATCCCGGCCGGCGAGGAGAGCACCTCCTGACCGGCAAGTCTTCACTCACGCACGCCACGGCCGGCAAGCCTGTCGACCGGGCGGTGCTGGTCAGCCTTGATCTCGGCCGTGCCGAGTCGCGGGAGAGCCTCGAGGAGTTGCGCCTGCTCGTCAGCGGCGCGGGTGTGCAGGTGCTCGAAGCCATCGAGGGCAGCCGCCGCGAGCCCGACCCGGCGCTGTTCCTCGGCCAGGGCAAGGCCGCCGAGGTGGCCGATGCGGTCAAGCGCCTCGATGCCACCGTCGTGGTTGTCAACCACGAGATCAGTGCAGTGCAGCAGCGCAACCTCGAGAAGGAGGTCGGCGTCACGGTCATCGATCGCACTGGCCTCATCCTCGACATCTTTGCCCAGCGCGCGCGCAGCGCCGAGGGCAAGCTGCAGGTCGAGCTTGCACAGTTGGAGCGACTCTCCACGCGCCTCATCCGCGGCTGGACCCACTTGGAGCGGCAGAAGGGCGGTATCGGCCTGCGCGGCCCCGGCGAGACCCAGCTCGAGACCGACCGCCGCCTCATCGGCGAGCGCGTCAAGCTGCTCAAGCAGCGTCTGGCTCGCGTGCAGGGCCAGCGCAGCACGCAGCGGCGCGCTCGGGCGCGCTCGGGCGGCCTCAACATCAGCCTGGTGGGCTACACCAACGCCGGCAAGTCGACCCTGTTCAATCGCCTCACCAGCGCCGGTGCATACGCCGCCGACCAGTTGTTCGCCACGCTGGACACGACCTCCCGCCGCGTCCACGTGGGCGAGGGCCGGCAAGTGGTGATCTCCGATACGGTGGGCTTCATCCGCCATCTGCCCACCACGCTGGTGGCAGCCTTCCGCGCTACGCTGGAGGAGACCATCCATGCCGACCTGTTGCTCCATGTGGTCGACGCCTCGCACCCCGACCGCGACCTCCAGATCGAGGCGGTGGACCAGGTGCTGCGCGAGATCGGCGCTGGCGACGTGCCGCAATGGCTGGTCATGAACAAGATCGACCGCCTCGAGCAGTCACCCCGCATCGAGCGGGACGGCTGGGACGAGTGTGGTAGCATCCGGCGCGTCTGGTTGTCTGCGGTCACGGGGGATGGTGTCTCTGCGCTGCGCGATGCATTGGCCGCCTTTGCGGCGGAACCAGTCGGGCTGCATCCGGTCTCCCTGCAGCACCCTTCCCTTTCCCAGGATAGCGATGTCGCAGAACGATCCGCAGTGGGGGCGCCGTAATAACAACGGCGACGGCCCACCCGACCTCGATGAGGTCTTCAAGCGCCTGACCGACGGCCTCAACCGCCTGCTTGGCAACAAGGGTGGTGGCCGTGGTGGCAACGGCCCGTCACAGTTCAACGGCCCGGGTCGCGCTGGCATCGCTCTGATCGCCGGCGTGTTGGCGCTGGTATGGCTCGCTTCGGGTTTCTACATCGTCGACGAGAGCGCACGCGGGGTCGTCACGCGCTTTGGCAAGTTCTCAGACACCACCTCGCCGGGCCTGCGCTGGCATCTGCCGTTTCCGGTCGAACAGGTCGAGGTGATCAACATCTCGCAGGTACGCACGCTGGAATTGGGTTACCGCGGCAATGTGCGCAGCAAGGTGCTCAAGGAATCGCTCATGCTCACCGACGACGAGAACATCGTCGATCTGCAGTTCGCCGTGCAGTATGTGCTCAAGAGCCCCGAGGATTTCGTCTTCAACAATCGCAGCCCCGAGGAATCGGTGTTGCAGGCGGCCGAGACCGCCATCCGCGAGGTGGTGGGCAAGTCCAAGATGGACTTCGTCATCTACGAGGGTCGCGAGCAGGTGGCGCGCGACGCCCAGACGCTCATGCAGCAGATCCTTGACCGCTACCGCACGGGCGTGTCGATCAGCCGGGTCACGATGCAGAGCGCGCAGCCGCCCGAACAGGTGCAGGCCGCCTTCGACGACGCCGTCAAGGCTGGCCAAGACCGCGAGCGCCAGAAGAACGAGGGCGAGGCCTACGCCAATGATGTCGTGCCGAAGGCGCGGGGCTTGGCTTCGCGTCTGCTCGAAGAGGCCAAGGGCTACCAGAACTCGGTCATCGCCAAGTCAGAGGGTGATGCCGCTCGCTTCTCGGCCTTGCTCACCGAATATCGCAAGGCGCCGGGCGTCACCCGCGATCGCCTCTACCTTGAGACCATGCAGCAGATCTACGCCAGCACCACCAAAGTACTGGTCGATCAGAAGCAGGGCGGCAGCAATCTGCTCTATCTGCCACTCGACAAGCTCATGGAGGCAGGCAGCGTGAACCCGCAGGGGCCGGCATCGGGCAGCGCCATCGAGCCGGGTCGGGTCACGGCGGAACCGCCTTCGGCCGCTCGCTCCGGCATCGGTGGCTCGGTCGGCGACGACCGCTCGCGCGATGCCCTGCGCAATCGTGACCGGGAGTCCCGCCAATGACCCGCAACGCCATCAGCATCCTCGTCGCCGGCCTGTTTGCGCTGGTCATCCTGCTCGGTTCGATCTACACCGTCGATCAACGGCAGAGCGCCATCGTCTTCCAACTCGGCGAGGTGGTGGAGACGGTTGAGACGCCGGGCTTGCATTTCAAGCTGCCGCTGGCCCAGAACGTCCGCTTCTTCGACCGTCGCATCCTCACGCTCGACACGCCTGAGCCGGAGCGCTACATCACCTCCGAGAAGAAGAACGTGCTGGTCGACAGCTACGTCAAGTGGCGTATCAAGGACGTGCGTCAGTTCTACATCTCGGTCAACGGCGACGAGACGCGCGCGGCCACCCGCTTGTCGCAGACCATCAATTCGAGCCTGCGCGATGAGTTCGGCAGCCGCACGGTGCGCGAAGTGGTGTCCGGCGAGCGCGACAGGATCACCGTGGCCATGCGCGAGACGGCCAACGCAGAGGCGCAAAAGATCGGTGTCGAGGTGGTGGATGTGCGGATCAAGCGCGTCGAACTGCCGAGCGAGGTGAGCGAGTCGGTGTTCCGCCGCATGGAGGCCGAGCGCAAGCGTGTGGCCAACGAGCTGCGTTCGACGGGTGCTGCCGAGAGTGAGCGCATCCGCGCCGATGCCGACAAGCAGCGCGAAGTCATCCTCGCCGAGGCCTACCGCGAGGCACAGCGTATCAAGGGTGTGGGCGATGCGCGTTCGGCCGAGATCTACGGTCGGGCTTACGGAGCCGATGGCGAGTTCTACGCCTTCTATCGCAGCCTTGAGGCCTACCGCTCCAGCTTCAAGGATCGCTCTGACATGCTGGTGCTCGACCCATCCAGCGACTTCTTCAAATACATGAAGAAGTCGGGGCGCTGAGCTCGACACGCCTCTCATCGAGCCGTCTCTGATGCGCAACTGGGTCCTGCCCGACCAGATCGAGGATGTGCTGCCCGGGCGGGCAAGGCAGATGGAGGCGCTGCGTCGAAGCCTGCTGGATGGCTTCGATGCCGCCGGATACGAGCTGGTAGCGCCGCCTCTGGTGGAGTTCCTGGACTCGCTGCTCACCGGCACTGGTGCTGACCTCGACGCCCAGACCTTCAAGTTCACCGACCCTTTGAGCGGCCGTCTTCTGGGCATTCGCGCCGACATCACACCGCAGACGGCGCGCATCGACGCGCACCTGCTGGGTGAGAGCGGCGTGACCCGCCTGTGCTACGCCGGCGAGGTGCTGCAGGCGCGGCCGTCGGCCATGCACCATTCGCGGCAACCCTATCTGGTGGGTGCCGAACTGTACGGCGACGCCACCGTAGCGGCCGACCTCGAAGTGCTCCGCTTGCTGCTCAATGGGCTCGCACCCTTGCGCTCGGCGGAGGGTCTGCCGCCACTCCTGCTCGATTTTGGTCACGCCGACATCTTTCGTGCGCTGGTGGCCGATGCGCCGGCCGAGGTCGCGGCGCGCCTGTTGCCGCTCATCGCCGCCAAGCAGGCAGATATCGTTGCGCAGCAAGCCCGGGGCCTCGCCCACGCGGACGCGCTGGCGCGTCTGTGCCACCTGTATGGCGGCGTCGAGGTGCTCGAGCGTGCTGCCAGCGAGCTGCCCGCATTGCCCGCGGTGCAGGCGGCGCTTGCCACCATGCGCCAGGTGGCCGAAGGCTTGGCTGGCTTGCCGGTGGCGCTCTCCTGCGATCTGGGCGAGTTGCGCGGCTTCAGCTACCACAGCGGTCTGGTGTTCTCGGTGTATGCCGAGGGTGGCGCTGATGCCATCGCCAATGGCGGCCGCTACGACGAGGTCGGTCGCGCTTTCGGTCGTGCACGCCCGGCCACTGGCTTCAGCGTCGATCTCAAGGAACTCGTGCGGCTGCTCCCGGCACCGCAACCCCGCGCCCGCTGACGGCAGCGCGCGGCACACGCATCTCAAGGAAACACGGCAATGGCGGCACGAAATCTGGTGGTGATCGGCACCCAGTGGGGTGACGAAGGCAAGGGCAAGGTGGTGGACTGGCTCACGGATCACGCCCAAGGGGTGGTGCGCTTTCAGGGCGGCCACAACGCTGGCCACACGCTGGTGATCGGCGGCAAGAAGACCGTGTTGCACCTCATCCCCTCCGGCATCCTGCGCGAGGGTGTGGCCTGCTACATCGGCAACGGCGTGGTGGTAAGCCCGCAGGCGCTGCTCGACGAGATCGACACGCTGCACAAGGCTGGCGTGGATGTTGCCGGCCGGCTGCGCATCTCCGAGGCCTGCCCGGTCATCCTGCCGTACCACGTGGCCGTGGATCAGGCGCGCGAGGCCGCACGCGGCGCTGCCAAGATCGGCACCACTGGCCGCGGCATCGGCCCGTGCTACGAGGACAAGGTGGCGCGCCGCGCCGTACGCCTGCAGGACCTGTTCCACCGCGAGCGTCTGGCCGCCAAGCTGGGCGAAGTGCTGGATTTTCATAACTTCGTGCTCAAGCACTACTTCCGCGCGCCGGTGGTCGACTTCACACAGACGCTCGATGAGGCCTTGCACCTGGCCGAACGCATCCGGCCGATGATCGCCGACGTGCCGCGCTTGCTTTACGAGGCCAACCGCGACGGCCACAACCTGTTGTTCGAGGGCGCGCAGGGCACGCTGCTCGATGTCGATCACGGCACCTACCCCTTTGTGACCAGCAGCAACTGTCTGGCGGGTGCCGCGAGCGCGGGAGCTGGCGTGGGCCCGCATACGCTGCACGCCGTGCTCGGCATCACCAAGGCCTACACCACGCGCGTGGGCAGCGGCCCGTTCCCGACCGAACTCGACGACGAGGTCGGCCGCCATCTGGCCACCAAGGGCAACGAGTTCGGCTCGACCACCGGCCGCGCGCGCCGCGTCGGCTGGTTCGACGCTGCCGCGCTCAAGCGCTCGATCCAGATCAATGGTGTGACCGGCCTGTGCGTGACCAAGCTCGACGTGCTCGATGGCGTGGAGGATGTGCGCATCGCCGTGGGCTACCGCATGCCAGATGGAACCGTCGCAGACATCCTGCCGGTGGGTGCGGAGTCGCTGCAGACCTGCGAGCCGGTGTATGAGGAGATGCCGGGCTGGAAGGAGAGCACGCAGGGCGTGCGCGATTTCGACCAGCTGCCAGCCAGCGCGCAGCGTTACCTCAAGCGCATCGAGGCACTCTGCGAGGTGCCGGTCGACATGATCTCCACCGGGCCAGACCGCGACGAGACCATCTTGCTGCGACACCCATTCGAGGGTTGATTCCGACGCTAGCCCACTACCTCGGCGGAGTGGTTGGCGGCCCTCTACCTCGGGTGTCACTTGTTCTCGCTCCCGCTCGCTTGCGCTCGAAGGTCGCTTCGAAAAGGACACCCGACGGGGGCCGCCAGCGGGCGTTCATGGCACTCCGATGACTGTCGCTGGCCGGTACTCGGCCCAGCCACCAATCGGTGAGATGTCCGATGCGGCCATAAAGCTGCTGCGCGATAGTGGGTGACATTCCTGGCACAGAGCGCTAGCATCATTGCATGCAGAACGATATCAAAAATGATGGCACTGCCAATCTGAGTGTGCGCGGCATCTCGCCCGCCACGATGGGGGCGCTGCGGCAACGCGCTTCGCGCGACGGCTCCAGTATCAACAGCGTGGTCGTGCGGCTGTTGGATCAAGGCCTTGGCCGACCACCTGCGGCCGGGCGTCTGCAGACCTTTGATGACCTCGATGCTCTGGCTGGGAGCTGGACCGCTGAGGAGGCGGAAGCGTTTGCTGCGGATACGCGAGGTTTCACGACCATCGACCCGGCGCAGTGGCGCTAGCGTGCGTCCGGTCCTCGTCGATACCTGCGCCTACGCTGCTTTCATGTCGGGCCAAGCAGAGGTGGTGGAGGTGTTGCGCCACGCGCCGCGCATCCATCTCAATACCGTGGTGCTCGGCGAACTGATCGGCGGCTTTGCCGCCGGTTCGCGTGAGGCGGCCAACCGTCAGTCGTTGTCGCAGTTCCTCGATTCACCACGTGTGAGCATTCTCGACCTCACCGTCGATACCGCTGATGCTTACGCGCAGGTCTGGCTCGGACTGCGCCGCAAGGGGCAACCTATTCCGGCAAACGATCTCTGGATAGCCGCTACGGCGCTTGAGCACGGTGCTGCGCTGCTCACGCTTGATGCTCACTTCCACCAAGTGGATGGCTTGCGCGTCGTGGAACGGTTGGCCGACCTGCTGCCTTGAGACAACAGAAAACCCGGCTCTTGCCGGGTTTTCTGTGTCGGGCGAGCGGAACGCCAATGTGTGCGTTTGCGCCCTGTGCAAAAGATCAGGCTTCGGGCGAAACCACCACCTTGACCTCAACCACCACGTCCTGGTGCAGCGAGACGGTGACGGCGTGCTCGCCGAGGGTCTTGAGCGGACCATCGGGCATGCGCACGTTCATCTTTTCGACCGTCTGGCCAGCCTTGGCGAGCGCCTCGGCAACATCGGCGTTGGTCACCGACCCGAACAGCTTGCCGTCGACGCCAGCTTTCTGTTCGACGGTGATGGTCAGGTCGGTCATTTCGGCAGCCTGTGCCTGCGCAGCGGCCAGACGGGCGGCCTCGGCAGCCTCCAGCTCGGCACGGCGCGCCTCGAAGGCGGCGATGTTGTTCTGCGTGGCGCGCTTGGCCTTGCCCTGCGGGATCAGGAAATTACGGGCGTAGCCGTCCTTCACCTTGACCACGTCGCCGAGCTGGCCGAGGTTGACGACCTTCTCCATGAGGATGATCTGCATGTCGCTGGCTCCTCAGTGCAGGTCGGTGTAGGGCAGCAGCGCCAGATAACGCGCGCGCTTGATCGCTTCCGACAGCTGGCGCTGGTAGAACGCGCGGGTGCCGGAGATGCGGGCCGGGGTGATCTTGCCGTTCTCGGTGATGAAGTCCTTGAGCAGTTCGACGTCCTTGTAATCGATCTGATCGATCTTCTCGGCGGTGAAACGGCAGAACTTCTTGCGACGGAAGAGGGCCTTGGAGCCGCCACCGTCACGCTTCTTCTTGAAATCGCGAGCCATGTTCTAGATGTCCTTTGAGTGTGCGGGCGCTCAGGCCTCTTCGACCGTGGCAGTGGCCGCGGCGGGCGTCTCGCTCGCGTTCGAGATGACGTTGCGCGACTTCTCTTCCTTCATCATCGGCGAGGGCTCGGTCTGAGCCTTGTCCTGGCGGATGGTGAGGTGGCGCAGCACCGCGTCGTTGAAGCGGAAGGCATCCTCGAGCTCGGCGAGAACCTCCGAGGTGCACTCGATGTTCATCAGCACGTAGTGCGCCTTGTGGATCTTTGCGATCGGGTAGGCCAGCTGACGGCGGCCCCAGTCTTCCAGGCGGTGGATCCGGCCGCCTCCGTTGCCAACGGTGGCGCGGTAACGTTCGATCATGCCCGGGACCTGTTCCGACTGGTCCGGATGCACGATGAACACGATCTCGTAGTGACGCATCGCATCTCCTTGTGGATTTAAAGCCTGCCGGTGCGAGACGGTCAGGCAAGGTAGGCCGGCGATGGCCGGCAAACAGTCTCTTCGCTGCTCAATGACTCTGACTCAGCGAAGCCCGGCATTATGCGATGTCCATGTGAGCGGCGCAAGGCTTCAGGCGGTCGGCAGACGTCGCCTCGTTTCAGCCAGGCAGATGCCGGTGGATACCGAGAGGTTGAGGCTCTCCACCATGCCGCCCATGGGGATGTGTGCCAGTGCGTCACAGTGTTCGCGCGTGAGACGACGCAGGCCGCTACCCTCGGCGCCGAGCACCCAGGCCATCGGCAGGCGCAGGTCCACCTCATACAGCGGTTTGGAGCCATCCATGTCGGCGCCCACGGTAAGGATGTCGCGCTCGGCCAATCCCTCCAGAAAGCGCGCGAGATTGGTCACTGCGATGTAGGGCACCGTTTCGGCCGCGCCGCACGCCACTCGGCTCACCGCCGGTGTGAGTCCCACCGCGCGGTCCTTGGGCGCCACCACGGCGTTCACGCCAAAGGCATCGGCCACGCGCAGGCAGGCGCCGAGGTTGTGTGGGTCTTGGCAGCCGTCAAGCACCAGCAGCAGCAGCTGGTCGCCGGCCGCCTCGATCACCGCGTCGATGTCGTGGGCCAGCACTGGAGCCGACACGCGAGCCACCACGCCCTGGTGCCGCGCGCCGCGGGTCATGCCATCGAGCCGGTCTGGTGCTGACGGGTGCAAGCGCACCTTCTTTTCGCCGGCCAGCGCCAGCAGGCCCTTGAGGCGCCCGTCGCGGCGGTTGTCGGCGTACCAGAGCTCCTGCACCGACTCCGGGCTGCTGCGCAGGCGCGCGGTGATGGGGTGGAAGCCCCAGAGGAAGTTGTCAGTGGCCATGGCCGCGCCCCTTGCCCGTGCTGCCAGCGGAGGCCTTGGCCGTGCCAGCCTTTGCGGCACTGGCCTTGGCGCCCCGTCCGCGCCCGCGCGCCGGCACCGCTGTTGCGTCGGGGCCGCTGTCGTCGGTCTCGCCGCCGCCTTCGACCAGCGCGAAGTCGATGCGCGTGGTCTCGATGTCGGCACGCACCACCTGCACGGTTAGCCGGTCGCCCAGGCGGAACTGGCGGCCAGTGCGCTCGCCGAGCAAGCGATGCTTGTCGGCTTCAAAGTGGAAGTAATCCGTGCCCAGCTCGGAGATGTGCACCAGGCCCTCGATGAACACCTCGTCGAGCATCACAAAGATGCCAAAGCCGGTCACCGCGCTCACCGTACCGGGAAAAACCTCACCCACGCGCTCGGACATGAAGGTGCACTTGAGCCAGTTCAGCACGTCGCGGCTCGCCTCGTCGGCGCGGCGCTCGGTCATCGAGCACTGGCTGCCCATGGCATTCCAGTCGTCGGCTGCGTAAGTCTTCTTCTTCACCACGGCCTTGATGGCGCGGTGCACCAGCAGATCCGGGTAGCGGCGGATGGGGCTGGTGAAGTGCGCGTAGGCTTCGTAGGCCAGGCCAAAGTGGCCGATGTTGTCGGGGCTGTACACGGCCTGACTCAGGGACCGCAGCATGACGGTTTGAAGAAGACTGGCATCCGGCCGCTCGCGCACCTGCGCCAGCAACTTGCCGTAATCGGCTGCAGAAGGTTTGTCGCCACCGCCCAAGCCGAGGCCGAACTCGGCCATGAAGGCGCGCAGGTTGGCCAGCCGGTCAGGCGAAGGGCCATCGTGGACGCGGTAGAGCGTGGGGTGCTCAGCGCGGATCAGGATGTCGGCAGCGCAGACGTTGGCCGCCAGCATGCACTCCTCGATCAGTTTGTGTGCGTCGTTGCGCACCACCGGAACCACGCGCTCGATGCGGCCCTCGCGGGTGAACAGGATCTGCGTCTCGGTGGTCTCGAAATCGATCGCGCCACGCTTGCTGCGCGCGCCCAACAGCGCCTTGAAGACGGCGTAGAGATTCTGCAGCTCGGGTAGCAGCCGGCGGGTGTCGTCGTCCAGCGGGCCGCCGGAGAGTGCGTCCCAGACACGGTTGTAAGTAAGCCGCGCCTGACTGTGCATCACCGCCGCGTAGAAGCGGTAGTCGCCGATCTGTCCTTTTGAGTCGATCTCCATGTCGCAGACCATGCACAGGCGATCGACTTTCGGATTCAGTGAGCAAAGCCCGTTGCTCAGGACCTCGGGCAGCATCGGGATGACGCGCCGCGGGAAGTACACCGAGTTGCCACGGTTGAGCGCCTCGCGGTCCAGTGCATCGCCGGGCTGCACGTAGTGGCTCACGTCGGCGATGGCGACGATCAGGCGCCAGCCCTTGCCCTGCGGCTCGCACCAGACGGCGTCGTCAAAATCCTTGGCGGTCTCGCCGTCTATGGTCACCAGCGGCAGTTGGCGGATGTCTTCGCGGCCCTTGAGGTCGGGCTTTTGCACGCCCATGGGCAGCTGGTCGGCCTGCTTGGCGGCCTCGGGCGGGAACTCGTAGGGCAGGTCGTGCTTGCGCAGCGCGATCTCGATCTCCATGCCGGCGTCGCCGTAGTTGCCGAGCACCTCGACCACTCGCGCTGTGGGTTCGGCGGCGCGCGAGGGCTGCGTCAGCAGCTCGACCGACACCACCTGCCCGGGCTGCGCGCCTGCGTGCTGGCCGGGCGCAACGAGGATGTCCTGCGCGATGCGGCGGTTCTCGGCAGCGACGAACCAGATGCCGTTCTCGCAGTAGATCCGCCCCACCAGCGTGCGGTTCTTGCGCTGCAGCACCTCGACGATGCTGCCCTCAGGCCGGCCGCGGTTGTCGCGGCCCTTGATACGCACCACCACGCGGTCGCCGTGCAGCACCTGGTGCATCTCACGCGGCGAGAGCCAGATGTCGGCCGAGCCGTCGTCGGGGATGCAGAAGCCAAAGCCATCCGGGTGGCCATCGACGCGGCCCGGCACCAGGTCGAGCTTGTCTAGCAGGCCGATGGCGCCGCGCCGGTTGCGCAGGATCTGGCCATCGCGCTCCATGGCAGCGAGGCGGCGGCTGAACACTTCGAACTCTTCCGGGCGCACGCCGACCAGTTTGGCCAGCTGCACCTCACCCAGCGGCACGCCCTGCTCGCGCAGGGTCTGCAACACGTATTCGCGAGAGGGCAGGGGGTTGTCGTAGCGCTGCTTCTCGCGCTCAAGGTGTGGGTCGCGCTGGCGTGGGTCGGTGGCGGGGCCGGTCTTGCGGCTGCGTCCGCTGGTGCTGGTTCGGGTTGAGGGCCTTGAGGTGGAGGCCGTGCTGCTGGCAGCGCGTGCGCCGCTCTTTTTCGTGGTCTTCATTGATTTCCGGTGGGGTTTTGTATAGTCTGCGCCCTCCTGAGCTGCCCAGGTGGCGAAATTGGTAGACGCACTAGGTTCAGGTCCTAGCGGTGGCAACACTGTGGAGGTTCGAGTCCTCTCCTGGGCACCACCCGATCAACCCGGCGGCAGCCGGGTTTTTCTTTTGGCGGGGTCGCGTGGCGATCCCAGCGCTCCGCCCATTTGACCACAAGTCCGACACCTGCGCCCTGAGCGCGGCATCGTCAGCATGCGTCCCGCGCCCTTTAGCGCGATCGGTCAGCAGGGGGCTGCCGCTCCAGCAGCACCAGCAGGGATTCCAGTTCTGCCAGGGTGAGGTCTGGCAGCAGACGGCCGATACGGGCGCGCAGGTCTTGATGTCGAGCTCGTTGCTGATCAAACCCGTTGCCGTGGTGCTGGTCGCCGTTGCCGGCCCCCCCTTGTTGCAATCTGCCAGGCGCCGCATCGGCCGGGCTTTCGGCGCTGGCGTGCACAAACAGGTCGCCCGGCGCGCAATCCAACCACTGACACAGCGCCGGTACCCGGTGCAGTTCCGGCAGCGATAGCCCACGGATCCACCGCCGCATGGTCTCGGCACTCACCGGCCGCCGCCATTGGTCGGCCTGATTGAGTGCCCGCGCCAGCTCGCTGGCACTCGGCAGATCGCCGTCGTGCCGGGCCCGGATGCGGCTGCGCAGGCCGTGAGAAAAGTTCTCTGGACTCATGTCGGCCGGGGTGGCGCTTGGGTGCCGGTTGTTAAAACGTTCAAGGGTCGAAAAAAATCCGCATCAGGTTCACGGCATGAGGTCAGTGGCGACACGATTCTTTGCTGCGCCAAACGGCGCCGCGGCGCGTTTTACGAGGTATAAATGCTAAATGCAGCTTTAAATTGTGCGTGACACAAATGTGTGGTGTTTGCGGGTGAAAACTCCTCATATCTTTGGGTCAAGGGCGGGTCCGAGCGCGTAGCGTGAAGCGGATCCAAGGGGAATGCGCTACATGACGTATCAGGCGATCAACGCGCGCTTTGCTCGCTTTTTGCGAGCACGATTGCTTCTGGCAAGCGAGGGCTGCCTACCGGCGGTGAGCGTCATCACCGCACGTTTCAACCAGTGCGAAAACGGGCTGCGGCCCGTGAGCCCGGAGACCGTGCGTCGGTGGCTGCGTGGCCTCTCCCTGCCCGAACTCTCGCGTTTGCCGGCCTTGTGCAGGCTGCTCGGCTGTTCGCCCATCGACATCGCCGACCACCTCGGTTTCGAGGAGATGCGTACGGTGACGGCGCGCGATACAAGCCCAGACGAGGCCGATGCCAGTGCGCGTGGATCCGATGCACTGCGTGCACACGTGGTGGAGATCATGCGCGGCATGGATGAGCCGCGGCTGCGTGCCATGGTGGCGCTGTTCGAGCGGCGGGAGCAGAAGTGCCTGCCAAAGCGCATGGGCTCTTTTTAGGCGAGTCGTGGTCTTGTATCGCGGTCAGGGTCGCAGCGGTCGTGACCGTGGGTATGCTGGAGCTGTCCTCGACCGGAGCTGCGCCATGATCCGTATCGCCCACCATCTCACCACCATCATTGTCGTCGGCGCGTTGTCCGCCGCCCCCGCCCACGCCCTCGACGACACCGCCGCCGTCCGCGTCCGCCCCCTGCTGCAGACCACCACCAGCTGGGATGGCACGCCGCTCGCGTGGCCCGCCGGGCAGGCCGAGCTCACCGCGCTGGAGGTCACCATCGCCCCCGGTGGCCAGACCGGCTGGCACGAGCACCCCGTGCCTTCCTTTGGCTTGCTGCTCTCCGGCGAGTTGGAGATCACCCTGCGCAGCGGCGCGGTGCATCGCGTGCGTGCCGGCGAGGCGCTGGCCGAGGTGGTGGCCACCCTGCACAACGGCCGCGTCGTCGGCAGCGAGCCAGCGCGGCTGGTGGTGTTCTACGCCGGCGCGGTGGGGGTGCCGCTCACGGTGAGGGAGCGGTAGGGGGGTAGGTCGGGTGGCGGATTCCCGTTGTCGCAATATCGCGGCATGCTCAGTGTGGTGCTTCAAACGCCTGCCCGGTCGCGTTTGACCTTCCTCGCACCCACGCAGATGCTTGGCATGTGTCACAGCCTGACGCCAAAACCATGTTCCAGGAACGACACGTTCGCCTGTTTCGCAATGGCCGCAACCAGGCCGTACGCATCCCGCGCGAGTTCGAACTCGGTTGACCGATCGACGGCTCCCCCGCGCCAAAGCCCACCCTCAACCGGGGTGGGCTTTTTGACGCCCGTTGTGGTGGAATTCACATCGCGCCGCCACACTCGGCGGCGCTTGATCGGAGATGCTCTTGTCCAAATCGCAAAGCCACCGCATCGCTGTTGCAGGCACCGGCTACGTCGGCCTCTCCATTGCCGTGCTGCTGGCGCAGCAGCACGACGTGGTGGCCTTGGACATCGTCCCGGCCAAGGTGGCGCAGATCAATGCCCGGCAGTCGCCCATCCACGATCCGGAGATCAGCGACTTCCTGGCAAACCGCCCCCTGAGCCTGCGCGCTACGCTGGATCCGGCCGAGGCCTACGCCGGCGCCGACTATGTGGTCATCGCCACCCCCACCGACTACGACCCGCAGACCGATTACTTCGACACATCAAGCGTCGAGGCGGTGATCCGCGACGTGATGGTGCTCAACCCACACGCGCTGATGATGATCAAGTCCACCGTGCCGGTGGGCTTCACCGCGCAGATGCGGGAGACGCACGGCACGCCCAACCTCATCTTCTCGCCCGAGTTCTTGCGCGAGGGCAGGGCGCTGCACGACAACCTGCACCCCAGCCGCATCGTGGTGGGCGAGCGCTCGGATCGCGCGCAACGCTTTGCGCAGCTGCTGGCCGGGGCCGCCAGCAAGCCCGACATCGACATCCTCCTCACCGACAGCACCGAGGCCGAGGCCATCAAGCTGTTTGCCAACACCTACCTGGCCATGCGCGTGGCGTTCTTCAACGAACTCGACACCTATGCCGCCACCCATGGCCTCGATACCCGGCAGATCATCGAGGGAGTCTGCCTGGACCCGCGCATCGGCAAGCACTACAACAACCCGTCGTTTGGCTATGGCGGCTACTGTTTGCCCAAGGACACGCGCCAGCTGCTCGCCAATTACCGCGAGGTGCCACAGAACCTCATCCGCGCCATCGTGGATGCCAACAGCACGCGCAAGGATTTCGTGGCCTTCGACATCATCGCCCGCAAGCCGCAACGCGTCGGCGTCTACCGGCTGGTGATGAAGGCCGGTTCGGATAATTTTCGCGCCAGCAGCATCCAGGGCGTGATGAAGCGCATCAAGGGCAAGGGCATCGAGGTGGTGGTGTACGAGCCGGTGCTGCAGGACGACACCTTCTTTGGCAGCCGGGTCGAGCGCGACCTTGCTGCCTTTAAGCGCGACTGCGATGTGATCGTCGCCAACCGCGTCACCGACGAGATCTGTGACGTGCAGGCCAAGGTCTACACGCGCGACCTGTTTGGCGGAGACAGCTGATGATCGAGAAGTGCCTGTTCCCTGCGGCCGGCTACGGCACGCGCTTTCTGCCGGCCACCAAGGCCATGCCCAAGGAGATGTTGCCCATCGTCGACAAGCCGCTGATCCAGTACGGCGTGGAGGAGGCGCTGGACGCCGGCATGCACCACATCGGCATGGTCACCGGCCGCGGCAAGCGCGCGCTGGAGGACCACTTCGACATCAGTTACGAGTTGGAGGACCAGATCAGTGGCACGGCTAAGGAATCCGCGCTCGACGGCATCCGCCGCCTGATCCGGGATTGCACCTTTAGCTACACCCGCCAGATCGAGATGAAGGGCTTGGGCCACGCCATCCTCACCGGCCAGCCGCTCATCGGCGATGTGCCGTTTGGCGTGGTGCTCGCCGACGACCTCTGCTTGAACCCCGGCGGCCCCGGCGTGTTGGCGCAGATGGTGGAGCTGTTCCGCCAGTTCCGCTGCTCCATCGTGGCGGTGCAGGACGTGCCGCGCGCCGATACCGCGAGCTACGGCATCGTCGAGGGCGAGAGCATCCGCGGCGACGTGATGCGTGTCACGCGCATGGTCGAGAAGCCACAGCCGGAGGATGCGCCGAGCACGCTCGCCATCATCGGGCGCTACATCCTCACACCCGATATCTTCGGCCTCATCGAGAGCACGCCACCGGGCCGCAATGGCGAGATCCAGCTCACCGATGCCCTGAACGAGCAGGCGCGCCGGGGTTGTGTGATCGCCTATCGCTTTAAGGGGCAGCGCTTTGATTGCGGGTCAGTGGCCGGGTATGTCGAGGCCACCAACCACGTCTATCAGGCGGGTCACGATCTTTCGGGGTCGTGATCCTGCGCCAGGCCAGACCGTCCGAAGGGCTTGCTGCGGGGTGGTTATCCGGCAATCCAGCCTTCCAAGCCGCCGATATCGACCGCGGCCTGCTGCGGATACCACCCTGTTAACCTTCGAGCATGGCCGAACTCGACCCCCTTCAGCAGCTCAAGGTGCCGCCACACTCGCTCGAGGCCGAGCAGTCGGTGCTCGGCGCGCTGCTGCTCGACAACGAGTCGTGGGAGCGCGTGGCCGATGTGGTGTCGGCCGACGATTTCTACCGCGCTGAGCACCGCGCCATCTTTGCCCACATCTCCAGGCTGGTAGAGGCCAACCAGCCGGCCGACATCATCACCGTGATGGAGTCGCTGCAGCGCGTCAACGCCATCGAGCAGGCCGGCGGCAGCGCCTACCTCACCAGCCTCGTCGCCAACGTGCCGGGCAGCACCAACATCCGCGCCTACGCCACGCTGGTGCGCGAGCGCTCGGTGATGCGCAGCCTGGTGTCGGTGGCCAGCCGCATCGCCGACAGCGCCTTCAACCCGGCCGGGCGCAACGCCGCCGAGCTGCTCGACGAGGCCGAGAAGCTGGTCTTCGACATCGCCGAGATGCAGAGCCGCGGGCAGAAGGGCTTCATGGAGCTCGAGAAGCTGCTCGACGAGGTGCTCGAGCGCATCGAGAAGCTCTACGAGCGGCAGAACCAGGACGATGTCACCGGCGTGGCCACCGGCTTTGCGGATCTGGACGAGCGCACCTCGGGCCTGCAGCCCGGCGACCTCATCATCGTCGCTGGCCGCCCCAGCATGGGCAAGACCAGCCTCGCGCTCAACATGGCCGAGCACGTGGCGCTGCAGCTCAAGCGCCCGGTGGCCGTGTTCTCCATGGAGATGGGCGGCGCACAGCTGGTGATGCGCATGGTCGGCTCGGTCGGCAAGATCGACCAGCATCGCATGCGCAACGGCAAGCTCGGCAACGACGAGTGGGACCGCCTGAGCCTGGCGCTGGAGAAGATGAACGGCGCGCGCATGTGGATCGACGAGACCGGCGCGCTCACCCCCAACGACCTGCGCGCCCGCGCCCGCCGGCTGGCGCGGCAGTGCAGCGCCGAGGGCGGCTTGGGGCTCATCGTCATCGACTACCTGCAGCTCATGAGCGTGCAGGGTGACGGCGAGAACCGCGCCACCGAGATATCGGAAATATCGCGCTCGCTCAAGGCATTGGCCAAGGAACTTCAAGTTCCAGTCATCGCGCTGTCGCAGCTCAACCGGGGCTTGGAGCAGCGGCCGAACAAGCGCCCGGTGATGTCGGATCTGAGGGAATCAGGCGCCATCGAGCAGGATGCTGACTTGATCCTGTTCATCTACCGCGACGAGGTCTACAACCCCGACAGCCAAGACAAGGGCGTGGCCGAGATCATCATCGGCAAGCAGCGCAACGGCCCCATTGGCACCGTGCGGCTGGCCTTTCTCGGCGAATACACGCGTTTTGAAAATCTTGCGTATGGCGGGTCGCGGCGGGACGACGACTAGCGCTCATCCGTCAAGCGTGTGAGCGTGTTCATCTGGCAGATGCGGACAGAGGCCCCTTGAGATAAAGTATGACCATATGGTCATAAATGTTGGAGGCTACGGTGAAGATTGTCCAGGTATTCGAAGCCAAGGCGGGTTTCTCCGCGCTTTTGGCTGAGGTGGAAGCAGGCAACGAGGTCGCGATCACCCGCCACGGCAAGGTCGTTGCGCGCCTCGTTCCGCAGCGGCCGACCACAGCTGCCGACGTTTTTGCGCCGTTGTGGGCCGAGGCAGACGAGATCGACTTGGTCGCGCCGCCTGATGCTCCGCCAGAACCCGTTTCTGCGCTCTGATGCGGTACCTGCTCGACACCAATGTCTTCATCGCGGCAATGAAGGGCGTGAGCCCCGTACGGGAGCGGCTAGGCGTGGTCTCGTCATCCGACATCGTCCTTTCGCCCATCGTGTTGGGCGAACTGGAGTACGGTGTCTACAAGAGCGCGCACCGCGAGGCGAATGCCCAGCGTCTCGAAGTTGCCGTATCGCTGCTGGAACTGGTGCCCCTCGATACAACCGCTGCGCGCCAATACGGTGAGATTCGCGCGGGGCTGGAATCCATCGGCCGCCCGATCGGTTCGAATGACCTCTGGATCGCTGCTCAAGCGCTTGCTATCGGCGCCACGCTGGTCACTGACAACACCGAGGAATTCACGCGGATAAGAGGGCTGAGGCTAGAAAACTGGTTAAGGTCCACTTAGAGCCGGGTGCGCCTGGAACTTGGCGTGATTAAAACCCCGCCTCAACCCCCACCGCCGCCAGCACTCCCCGGAACTCGCCCTGGATACGTGCCAGTGCCTCGGCGCTGTCTGCCTCGAAGCGCAGCACCAGCACCGGCGTGGTGTTGGACCCGCGCACCAGCCCAAAGCCGTCGGCGTACTCCACGCGCAGGCCGTCGAGCGTGATCACCTCGCGCGCGGCGGGGAAGGTCGCCTCGCGCTGCATCTGCGCGATGAGGGCGTGGTGGTCCTGGCCTTCGACGCGGATCTGCAGCTCAGGTGTGTTCACCGAATCGGGCAGCCCATCGAACACCGCGTCGATGTCCTCCACCTGCGACAGGATCTCCAGCAGACGCGCACCGGCGTAGAGCCCGTCGTCGAAGCCGTACCAACGCTCCTTGAAGAACATGTGGCCAGACATCTCGCCCGCCAGCAGCGCGCCGGTCTCGCGCATCTTCGCCTTGATCAGCGAGTGGCCGGTCTTCCACAGTGTGGGACGGCCACCATTTTTATGAATCCATTTATAAAGATGCCGCGTACACTTCACGTCAAATATGATTTCGGCGCCTGGGTTGCGGCCCAGCACATCCGCCGCAAACAACATCAGCTGCCGGTCCGGGTAGATCACCTTGCCAGTGCGCGTCACCACTCCCAGCCGGTCGCCGTCGCCATCAAACGCGAGCCCGATGTCGGCCTTGCCGCGCGCCAGTTCGCGCTGCAGGTCCTCCAGGTTGTGCGGGTCGGACGGGTCGGGGTGGTGGTTGGGGAAGGTGCCGTCCACCTCGCAGAACAGCTCGGTCACGCTGCAGCCCAGTCGGCGGAAAAGCTCAGGCGCGGTGTCGCCCGGTGAGCCATTGCCGCAGTCGATCACCACGTGCAGCGGCCGTGCAAGCTTGATGTCGTGGCTGATGCGCTCGAGGTACGCGCTGCGGATGGCCGCAGTGCTGTAGCTACCTGGGCTGGCAGAGGCGGTGCCGTAGTCGCCAGCCTCGATGCGCTGTCGCAGGCCCTGGATGGCCTCGCCGGCCAGCGTCTCGCCGCCCAGCACCATCTTCAGGCCGTTGTACTCGGGCGGGTTGTGGCTGCCGGTCACCATCACGCCCCCGGCCAAGCCGAGGTGATACACCGCAAAGTAGAGCATCGGCGTGGCGCAGACGCCGATATCGGTCACGTCGACACCGGCGGCTTGCAGCCCCTCGGCCAGTGCCGCCGACAGCGCTGGCCCGGAGAGCCGCCCATCGCGGCCGATCGCTACGGTGGCGTGCCCGCGCGCACGCGCTTCGGCGCCGATGGCGCGGCCGATCTGCCGCACCGCATCGGCTGTGAGGTCGGTGTCGACCACGCCGCGGATGTCGTAGGCCTTGAACAGGCCGGCGTTGGGGCTTGTCACGCCATCAACCCCGCGTGTTGGATTGCTGCTCGAAGGCCAGCAGATCGACCCGCACTGGCGGCGTCCAGCCCGGTCTGCGATGCTCGGCCACCACATTGGTGAATACGCCGCCGCGCACGTACCAGCGCGCCGTGAGCCGCATGAACCTCGGATCGGTGGCGGCCACCAGGTCGTCGAGGATGCGGTTGGTCACCGCCTCGTGGAAGGCGCCCTCGTCGCGGTAACTCCACATGTAGAGCTTGAGGCTCTTGAGCTCGACGCAGCGCTGGTCTGCGATGTAGTCCAGCGTGAAATGAGCGAAGTCCGGCTGGCCGGTCTTGGGGCACAGGCAGGTGAACTCCGGGATCTCCATGTGGATGTGGAAATCGCGTTCCGGCTTGGGGTTGGGGAAGGTCTCTAGGGTGCGGGAGGGTTGTGCGGTCATGGGCGTCCGGGTCGTCGCAAGCTGCACCGTCATGGTTTGCGGTGTGGCTTGGGTGCGTTGGAGAATCATCGGTAGAATCGGCGGGATTATAGGCTAGCCGCCCCACCCGACCCGGTCGACACTGCCCCTGTGCACCTGACCCGCTCTGCATCCACCGCCTCACCCAGCGCGCGCCGCGCGGTCGCATGCGCCTGACGCAGATCCGCCTCGCCGGCTTCAAGAGCTTCGTCGACCCCATGCAGATCCCGCTGGTGGGCCAGCTGGTGGGCGTGGTGGGGCCCAATGGCTGCGGCAAGTCCAACATCATCGACGCGGTGCGTTGGGTGCTGGGCGAATCGGCTGCCGGCCGTCTGCGCGGCGAATCGCTTCAGGACGTGATCTTTAGCGGTTCGCAAGGGCGCAAGCCAGTGTCGCGCGCATCCGTGGAGCTGCTCTTTGACAACCGCGAGGGTCGCGCGCCGGGGCAATGGGCGCCGTTTGCCGAGATCGCGGTGCGCCGCGTCTACGAGCGCAGCGGCGATTCCAATTACTCCATCAACAACCTGCCGGTGCGCCGCCGCGACATCGCCGACCTCTTCCTCGGCACCGGCGTGGGCGCGCGCGCCTACGGCATCATCGAGCAGGGTATGGTCAGCCGCATCGTCGAGGCGCGCCCGGAAGAACTGCGCGTGTTCCTCGAGGAGGCCGCTGGTGTGTCGCGCTACCGGGAGCGTCGCAAGGAGACCGAGGGCCGCCTGGGCGACGCCCGCATCAACCTCGACCGCGTCGAGGACGTGATGCACACGCTGGATGAGCAGATCGCGCGGCTCACCACGCAGGCCGCGGCTGCACAGCGCTACCGCGATCTTTCTGCCGAGCTGCGCGAGGCGCAGTCGACCCTGCTCGGTCTGCGCGCCTACCTTGCCAGCGAGCAGGCGCGCGCGGCGGAATCCGCCATCACCAGCGCCGAGACCGCCATCGAGGCGCAGATGGCCCAGGTGCGCGCGCTCGAGGCCGAGGTCGAGACGCTGCGGCAGGTCCAGGTGGGCGCCGGCGACTTGCTGGCCGAGCGTCAAGCTGCCATGTATGCCGCGGGTGCCGAGGTGTCGCGTATCGAGCAGAGCATCAACCATCGGCAGCAGACCCGCGCCGCGCTGGGTGGCCGGGTGGAGACGCAGCTGCGCCGGCAGTCGGAGGAGGCCGAGCGCGCACGGCAACTCGTGGCGAGCCAGGCCGGTCTGGCGCTGGAGCTGGCAACGGCGCACGCCGCTGCCGAGGCCGCTCGTGCTGCGCAGCAGCAGGCCGAAGCCGCCGCACAATCTGCCGAGGCTGCCGAATCCATGGCTCGCGAGGCGCTCGAGGATGCTGCCGCCGAGCGGCAGAGTGCGCGCGGCGCGGTGCAGGTGGCTGAATCCGAGGTGCGGCTCATCGAGCAGCGGCAGCAGACCGCGGCGCGTAACCTGACGCGATTGGAGCAGGAGGCGGCAGCGCTTGTGGGGCAGGGCGGTGTCGCGGATGGCGGATCGCGGGCGTCCGCTGTATCGGGGGGGGGCGCGAGCGGCGCCGCCGGGCTTGGTTCAGGCGAGCGCGACGCGGGTGCCGCGCAGACCGCCGCCGAGCGCATCGAAGGCCTGCGCGCCATGCTCGACGAGCAGGCCGCGCTTGCCGCGCGCCTGCAGGCGGATATCGCCGACCGCGAGCCGCAACTCGCCACCCAGCGCGACCACCTCACGCAGCACGCGCGCCAACTCGCTGCCGCCGAGGCGCGGGTGGATGCACTGGCGCAGCAGCGCGCACGGCAGGGGGCCGCGTTGCGGCCGTGGCTGGAGGGGCAGGGCCTCGCCGCTCGCCCCAGCCTGATCGACGGCCTGCGTGTTCGTGCCGGCTGGGAAGCCGCCTTCGAGGCGCTGCTCGGCCACCGGCTACAGGCACGCCGGGTCGATTCGCTGGCTTCGCTCGCTGCGCTCGATGGCCTGCCGCCGACGCTGGCGCTGGTGGAGGCGTGTGGCGGGGCAGAGGGCGCATCGGCCGCGGACAGCACGCCCTCCGCATCCGACGCGCGCGCCTTGGGGCGCTTGCCAGCCGGTGGCCTGCCCGCGCTCGCGAGCCTCATCGAACACGTCGATCCGCCGCTGGCTGCTGCTGTGCACAGCCTGCTCGCCGGTGTCTTCGCTGTCGATTCGCTCGCCGGCGCGCTCGCTGCCCGCGCGGGCCTCGCCGATGGCCAGCAACTGGTCTGCCCGGAGGGTGCGCTGGTGTGGCGTCATGGTCTGCTGGTGGGTGGTCGCGGCGGCGAACTCTCGGTGCAGGCCGACCTCGCCGCGGCGCAGGCCGAGACCGCTCGTCTGGCAGAGCTTCGCATGCCGCTGCAGGGCGAGCTCGAGGCCCTGCAGACGCGCCAGCGTGACGAGCAGTCGCGCTTCGCCGCGCTGCAAGGTCCCATCGAGACGACGCGCCGCGAGTTGCAGCAACTCGAGGTGGCCGAGGCCCGCCGGCGCGAGGTGGAGGCACAGCGAGCGGAACGCCGCGCCGCGTTGGACACCGATATGGCCCGCCTGCGCGACGAGCAGATCGCCGATGCCGATGCCTTGCTCGCCGCTCGCGCCGAGTTGGCCAGCTTCGCTGGCGAGGCCAGCGCCGTCGAGGCACTCTGGCAGGATCGTCAGGCCGCACACGTCGATGCCCGCGAGGCCGCGCAGTCTGCCCGCGAGACGCGCCGCAACGCCGAGCGCAGTGCACAGGAGGCGGGCTATCGCGTGCAGACGCTGCAGACGCGCAGCACCGATCTGCACAACTCGCTCGCTGCCAATGCCCGCCGCGCGCAGCAGATCGCCGATGAGCTCGCTGCCATGCAGGCCGAACTCGCCGCACTCGACGAGCAGACCCTGCCGCAGGCACTGGCCGCTGCGGTGCAAGCGCGTCAGGCTGCAGAGGCGGCGCTGGGGGCTGCGCGCGAAGCGGCCGAAGTGGCCGTCGGCGCCCTGCGCGAGCGCGAGCAGCAGCGCATGAGCGCTGACCACGCCGTCAGCCCGCTGCGCGAGCAGTTGGGCGCCCTGCGGGTGCGAGTAGAGGCCGCCGTGCAGCAGCGCGACCAGCAACTCGAGCAACTTGTCGCCATGGGCATCCGCCCGGATCAGGTGCAGGTGCCCGAGGACACCGACGAGGAGCCCTGGCGCCGCCGCACTGCGCGCTTGCAGCGCGAGATCGACGCGCTGGGGGATGTCAACCTTGCCGCCATCGGCGAACTGGCCGAAGCCACCGAGCGGCGTGGCTTCCTCGAATCGCAGGCCACCGACCTGCGAACCGCCATCGAGACGCTCGAGGACGCCATCCGCCGCATCGATCGCGACAGCCGCGAGCGCCTGCAGCACACCTTCGACGAGGTCAACAAGGGGTTGAGCGAACTCTTCCCGGCCATGTTCGGCGGTGGCGATGCGCGGCTCGAACTCACCGGCGACGAGATCCTCGATGCCGGCCTGCATCTCACCGCACACCCGCCTGGCAAGCGCAACAGCACGCTGGCGCTGCTCTCGGGCGGCGAGAAGGCGCTCACAGCGTTGGCGCTGGTGTTCGCCCTGTTCCGCCTCAACCCGGCGCCGTTCTGCTTGCTCGATGAGGTCGACGCGCCACTCGACGACACCAACACCGAGCGCTTCTGTCAGCTGGTGCGGCGCATGTCGGCACAGACCCAGTTCATCTTCATCACCCACAACAAGATCACGATGGAGATGGCGACGCAGTTGGTGGGCGTGACCATGCCTGAGCCGGGTGTGTCGCGCGTGGTGGCGGTGGACGTGGCCGAGGCGGTGCGGCTGGCGGCGGCATGAGTCGCTCGCAAGCAGCACTGCCGCACATGCCCGTTGCCCCTATAATTCAGCGACTTGGTCGGGATTCCTCGACCGCTCCCGAGACCGCGGCGACATGACCGAACTCCAATCCGCCCTGATCCTTGCCGGTGTCGGCGTGGTCGTCCTTGTCTACCTGTACAACGGGTGGGTGTCGGTGCGCCGCCGCCGCGAGATCGAGCGTGCCGTGGCCGCACATTCCGGGCGTGGCCGCGACGCAGCCTCCGATCCACTGGATGCAAGCGCTGCTGGGAGCGCGTCTGCTGCGGGCCGTCGCTCCGAGTCGGCGCCGCGCATCGAGCCGGCGGTCATCGATCCCGCCGCTGCGCCAGCGGACGAGGTGGCGGATCCAGCTGAGGCCGCTGCGCCCGTAGCCCCCGTGTCGCGGGCTGAACCCGCCCTTTCGTCACGGCTCGCAGCGGCGCCCTCGACCCGAGCCGAGCCTTACCTCGGCGATGGCGCAGAGCCTGTCGTAGCCGCTTCTCCTGTTCCAGCGCCTGAGCCTGCGGTTGTGACCTTCCCTCGGCGCATGCCGCGCCCAGGCCCGACCGGATTGGCGCTGCGCCCCGACCCGGCAGATCTCGACAGTCGCGTCGACTACCTCATCCGTCTCTTGCCGCTGGAGCCGGTGCTCGCCGAGAGCCTGACCGAGATGCTTGCCGGCGCGCCCGAACTGGGCCGACGCATGACCGTGCTCGGTTGTCCGGTGGGCGGTCAGGATTGGCAGCCGGTGTTGCGGCAATCGGTGCGTTACGAAGAGCTGGCATTCGCCTTGCAGCAGGTCGACCGCAGTGGTCTCATCGAGCGTCCGTCGCTCGATCGTTTCGTCGACTGGGTCGACCGCGTCGCCGATCAGGTCTCCGCGGGCTGCAACCCGCCCGAGCCCGATCAAGCCCATGCGGTGGCGGCCACTTTCGACACCTTCTGTGCCGAGGCCGACGTGCTCATCGGGGTCAACGTGGTGGCGCCTGATGTGCCCGTGCCGGGTACCAGGGTGCGTGCTCTGGTGGAGGCTGCTGGCTTCCGCTTGCGGCCCGATGGCCAGTACGCGCTCGAGGACGACGAGGGCTTTCTTCTCCTCACCTTGACCGACATCGAAGGCCAGCCCTTTGTGGCTGAGCGCATCCGCACCGCGGCCATGAGTGGCGTCACGCTGCTGCTCGACATTCCGCGCACACGCAAGCCGACCCGCGTCTTCAACCAGATGATGCAGATCGCCCGCCAGATCGCGCAAGGCATCGGTGGGCGCGTGGTGGATGATCAGCGGCAGAATCTCACCGATGCGGGTGTGCGCGTCATCAGCGGGCGCATCGCCGCCCTCGAGAATCGCCTCACCGCGCAGCAGATGGTGCCTGGCTCCCCGCTGGCGCGCCGCGTCTTCGAGTGAGCGGCGGTTCGCCGAGCACCGGCGACCTCTTTGCCGAAGCCCCCTCGCCCGGATCGTCCGCTATCGATCCGCCTGCTGCCGCTGCGCCATGCGGGCCGGCTGCTCGCGCCGCAGCCCTGCGTGAGCAGATCGCCGTGCATGACCACGCCTACTACGTGCTCGATGCGCCGACCCTCCCCGACGCTGAGTACGACTGTCTGTTTCGCGAGTTGCAGGCGCTCGAGGTGGCGCACCCTGGCCTGATCACTCCCGATTCACCGACGCGCCGGGTGGCCGGGCGTCCACTCGAGGGCTTCGCGCCGGTGCGCCACGCCGTGCCGATGCTGTCCATCCGCACCGAGACCGACACCACGGCCGAGGGGGCGCGCGCCTTTGATGCCCGCGTCCGTCGCGAGCTGGGTCTGGCCGACACTGACCCGCCGGTGGTCTACGCCGCTGAGCTCAAGTTCGATGGCCTCGCCCTCAATCTGCGTTACGAGGCCGGCGTGCTGGTGCAGGCCGCCACCCGCGGCGACGGCGAGACCGGCGAGGATGTAACGCAGAACGTGCGCACCATCCGCGCCATCCCTTTGCGACTGACTACCGAAACGCCGCCGCCGGTGCTCGAGGTGCGCGGCGAGGTCTACCTGCGCCGCGATGACTTCGAGGCGCTCAACGAGACCGCCCGCCAGCGCGGCGACAAGACCTTTGTGAACCCGCGCAACGCCGCCGCCGGCAGCATCCGGCAGCTCGACCCGGCCATCGCTGCGCAGCGGCCACTGTCGTTCTTTGCCTATGGCCTCGGCGAGACGCAGGGCTGGGTGGTGCTGGCCGGACCCGGCGGCCCGGCCACCCACACCGGCGTGCTCGACGCGCTGCTCGCGCTCGGCCTGCCGGTGTGCCATGAGCGAGCCGTGGGGGCTGTCGACGACCTCATCCGCTTTCACGCCGACATCGCCGCCCGCCGCGACAGCCTGCCGTTCGACATCGACGGCGTGGTCTACAAGGTCGACAGCCTCGCGCTGCAGGCCCGGCTGGGCTTTGTGACGCGCGAGCCGCGCTGGGCGGTGGCGCACAAATACCCGCCCCAGGAGATGCTCACCACCGTCGAAGCCATCGAGGTGCAGGTCGGCCGCACCGGCAAGCTCACCCCGGTGGCCCGCCTCGCACCGGTGTTCGTAGGCGGCGTCACCGTCACCAACGCCACGCTCCACAATGCCAGCGAGATCGAGCGCAAGGACGTGCGGGTGGGCGACACCGTGATCGTGCGCCGTGCCGGGGACGTCATCCCTGAGGTGGTCGGCGTGCTGCTCGACAAGCGTCCGCTGGGCGCGCAGCCGTTTGCCATGCCGTGCACCTGTCCGGTGTGCGGCTCAGTGGCCGTGCGCGAGGAAGGCGAGGTCGACAGCCGATGCAGCGGCGGCCTGGTGTGCCCGGCGCAGCGCAAGCAGGCGTTGCTGCACTTTGCGCAGCGTCGCGCCATGGACATCGACGGCCTCGGCGACAAGATCGTCGAGCAACTCGTGGATGCCGGCATCGTCCGCACGCTGCCCGATCTCTACCGGCTTGGCGTGCTCAAATTGGCCGAACTTGACCGCATGGCCGAGAGGTCGGCCGCCAAGCTTCTCGCGGCCATCGAGCAGTCCAAGCAGACCACTCTGACGCGGTTTCTGTTCGGGCTCGGTATCCGCCACGTGGGCGAGGCCACGGCCAAGGACTTGGCACGACATTTCGGCAATCTGGACGCGCTGATGAATGCCGGCATCGACGACCTGCTTGCTGTGGAACAGGTCGGGCCGGTGGTCGCGGAGAGCATCCACACGTTCTTTGCCCAGCCGCACCAGCGCGAGGTCGTGGAGCAGCTGCGTGCCTGCGGCCTGACCTGGCAGGCGTCCGAGGCGGTGGCGGGTGAGGGCGCTGGGGGCGTTGCCTCGCTTCCGCTGGCTGGCAAGACCTTCGTGCTCACCGGAACCCTGCCCACGCTCAGCCGCGAGCAGGCCCAGGCGATGATCGAGGCGCGGGGTGGCAAGGTGGCCGGTGGTGTGTCAAGAAAGACGCATTGCGTCGTGGTGGGCGCCGATGCCGGAAGTAAGCTCGACAAAGCACGCGAATTGGGTGTGCCTGCGATCGATGAGGCAGGTCTGTTGGCCTTGGTGCAGAATGGGGCAGATGATGCAAACAAGTTTGCATAGGGCTCGCGGAATTAAAAAAGTGACTACATAATGATTAGTTCCATAAATGGTGAGAGCTTGAGCCATGGTGATCAGCATGACAGGTGAGCGTGTGCGTGCGCCGGACCCGGCGACCGTGCTGGAGCAGTCCGACTGCCTGGCCGATGCCGAGACGGTGCGGGCCGCCATCACGCGTATGGCCGACCGCATCAATGAGGACCTCGGCAACCAGGTCGTGATGGTCTGCCCGCTGCTCAACGGTTCCCTGCCGTTCGCCGGCATGCTGTTGCCGCAACTCAAGATGCCACTGCGCCTCGATGCCATTCAGGTGAGCCGCTACGGCTTTGAGACCCGCGGCAGGGATCTCGAGTGGCTGTCGCCGATGCCGGATGTCAAAGGTGAGACGGTGTTGCTGCTCGATGATGTGCTCGATGCCGGGGTCACCCTCACGCTGGTGCGTGCGGCGGTGCTCGCCGCCGGGGCGCGCCGTTGCATCGTGGCAGTGCTCACTGAGAAGAACACACTGCGCCCTAAACCCATCGAGGCCGACTACGTGGCACTCGAGATGCCCGACCGCTACATCTTCGGTATGGGCATGGACGTGTTCGGCTGGTGGCGCAACCTCCCTGGCATCCACGCCATGCGGGAGGCCAACGACCCGTGACGGCCGGCTGATGCTGGCCGTCATCGGTGGCAGCGGCTTCGGCCGCTGGGATGCCCTGTGCGTGACAGGCCGCAGCCATGCGGACACCGCTTGGGGCGTGCCCTCGGCGCCGCTCGTCCGCGGCAGCGTGGCCGGCTGTGAGGTCCTCTTCCTCGCTCGCCACGGCGATCCGCATCGCATCGCCCCGCACCTCATCAACTACCGCGCCAACATCGCTGCGCTGCGCGACGCTGGTGTGCGGCGGGTGGTGGCCTTCGCCTCGGTGGGTGGCATCGCGGGTGGGCTCGGCGCCGGCAGCATCGTTGTCCCTGACGGCATCCTCGACTACACCCATTCGCGGGCCCACACCTTTGTCGACGAGCAGGTTGAGGCGGTGACCCACATCGATTTCACTCACCCTTTCGAGCCACGACTACGGGCCAGCCTGCTGGCCGCAGCCGCGCGGGCTGGCATCGCCGTACGCGAGGGCGGCACTTACGCTGCCACGCAGGGGCCGCGACTCGAAAGCGCCGCCGAGGTCCGCCGATTGGAGCGCGACGGCGCCGACATCGTCGGCATGACCGGCATGCCTGAGGCCGCATTGGCGCGCGAGGCTGGCCTTGCTTACGCCATGCTTGCAGTGGTGGCCAACGATGCCGCTGGCAAGGGCGAGAGTGAGCAATCGGTTGCTCTGGAGGCTGCGCAGGCGCGTTTCGATGCGGGCATGGCCGCTGCGCGCGAGGTGCTTCTGGCGCTGCTTCGCGGCGAAGCGGAGAACACTTGATGGCGGTGCGTCCGGTCTTGCGCATGGGTGACAGCCGCCTGCTCGAGGTCTCCACGCCAGTGAGCGCTTTTGGCACCCCCGAACTGCGCGCACTGGTGCAGGACATGCGGGACACCATGGCGGCGATGAACGGCGCCGGCATCGCTGCGCCGCAGATCGGCGTGGCCTTGCAGGTGGTCATCTTTGGCGTGGGTGCCAACCCGCGCTATCCGGACGCTGGCGAGGTGCCATACACCGTGCTCTGCAACCCGGCCATCACGCCCTTGGACGATCGTCAAGAAGACGGCTGGGAGGGCTGCCTGTCGGTGCCGGGCATGCGCGGCGTCGTGCCGCGCCATGTGCGCGTGCGTTACACGGGCTGCGACCTCGACGGCGATCCGATCGACCGCACGGTCGAGGGCTTCCACGCGCGGGTGGTGCAGCACGAGTGCGATCACCTCTGGGGCATCCTTTACCCCATGCGCATCCGCGACATGAGCCGCTTCGGCTTTACCGAAGAGCTGTTCCCGGGCCAGGATCTGGCCGACGATTGAGCGGCTGCTGGAGGCTACACGCTGCCGGGCAGAGGGCCGGCGTTCGGCCCCAGTAAGCGTCTTGGCCCCGCACTTGGGGGCCGAAGACTTTGCATCAGCCTGTTGGCGTCACGCTCGCGGTGTCACCGGATGTCGATGCCGCCCAGTGCCTTGGCCATGGCCGTACCCGCCGCAGCGCCCAGGCGCTTGGCCAGACGCTCCGCTATGTCGGGACGGGCTGTGTAGTCCACCACATCCTCGGCTTCGATGACCTCGCGCGCGACGCTGCCGGCACTGCCCACCGCATCGGCCAGGCCGAGTTCGATGGCCTGCGTGCCAGTCCACATCAGCCCGCCGAACAGCTGGCCATCGTCTTTGAGGCGATCGCCCCGGCCCTGTTTCACCGCATCGATGAACTGCGCATGGATGCTGTCGAGCAACTTGCGGGCGTGCGCCACCTCGTCGGGCTTGGTGGGCGCGAAGGGGTCGAGGAATGCCTTGTTCTCGCCGGCGGTGAGCACACGCCGCTCCACGCCAAGGCGCTCCATGCCGCCTGTGAAGCCGAAGCCGTTCATGATCACGCCGATCGAGCCGACGATGCTCGAGGGGTTCACGTGGATCTGGTCGGCCGCAGCAGCGATGTAGTAGCCGCCCGAGGCGCAGATGTCGCCGACCACCGCATGCACCGGCGTGTCTTGGTGCAGGGCACGCAGGCGACGGATCTCGCGGTAGATGAGGTCGGATTGCACCGGGCTGCCGCCAGGGCTGTCGATCTGCAGCACCACGCCCTTGACGTACGGATTGTCGAAGGCTTCTTGCAGTGCTTCGGTGACACGATCGGCCGAAGCCTCACCGTTGTCCTCGATCACGCCCTCGATGCGCACCAGCGCCGTATGCGCGCCAGTGGGGCCGACATTGCTGCCGCCGCGCGACATCACCGCCGCGATGGCTGCTGCAGCGATCAGCACGTAGAGGATGCGAAAGCCGATGTTCCAGCGGCGGGCGCGACGGCGCTCATCGAGTGTCTCGCGCAACAACTCGGCGAGCGCCTGGTTGCTGCTGTCGGTGGCGGAGGTTCCGGGGGTGGCGGTGTCAGGGGTGTTCATGTCTCGGGTGCCTGCGCGCTGGGATCTGTGACGTCTCGGAGTGCCGGCGCTCCGGCGAGTTCACTGCCACGGCATGTCTAGACCGCCACCTTGGCGCGACCACGCTTCAGACCGGCCGCAGAAAATCCGCCAGTTGCGCCCAGTCGTCCACGCACAGGCGCGTGGCCTGACCGTGCAGCGCGGTCACTGGATGCGCGCCAAAGGTCACGCCGACAAAGGCGGTGCCTGCCGATTCGGCCATGAGCCGGTCGTGGCTGGTGTCGCCGATCATCAGCGTGCGATCCGGCGCGCAGCCGAACTCGGTCATCAGCTCCAGCAACATGGCTGGATGTGGCTTGGGGTGCGTCTCGTCGGCGCAGCGTGAGCCATGGAACAGGGGGCCGAGTCCGGTGGTGCCGAATTGTCGGTCGAGCCCAGCGCGACTCTTGCCGGTGGCCACAGCCAGCCCGGCGCCGCAGCCGGACAGCCAGTGCAGCAGATCGCGGGCGCCATCGAAGGGCTGGATCTGGCCGTGTGCATCGCGGCTCAGGAACAGCCGTTTGTAATGCTCCACCACACCCTGCAACACGGCGCGGGGCTGGCCCGGGAAGCAATACGCGAGCGCATCGTCCAGGCCGAGGCCGATGACGTGCCGAGCGTTGTCGAGCGAGGGTTGCGGCGCACCGGCCGCGTCGGCCGCGTCGAGGATGCATTGCGCGATCATGCCGGCCGAATCCACCACGGTGCCGTCCCAGTCGAAGACGATGAGATCGAAATGAGCGGCGCTCAAGGGGCGGTCTCCAGCGTGCGATCGAGACGATCCAGCCGCGCCACGAATCCGGCCAATGCGGGTGGCAGCGGGGCTTCCACGGTCATCGTCTCGCCGCTGGCCGGGTGGGTGAAGGACATGCGCGCGGCGTGCAAGAACATACGCTTGAGACCCATGCGCGCCAGTTCGTGGTTCCAGTCGTAGTTGCCATACTTGTCGTCGCCGGCGATGGGGTGGCCAGTGTGGTGCAGGTGGACCCGGATCTGGTGGGTCCGGCCAGTGAGCAGCTCGCAGTCGAGCAGGCAGGCCTGCGGCCAGCGCTGCAGCAGGCGGAACACCGTCTCGCTGGCCTGGCCATCTTTCGACACGCTCACCCGGCGCTCGCCCTCGGTGGTGACGTACTTCAGCAGTGGTGCCTTCACCGCGCGCTTGTCGTCACGCCACTTGCCGCTCACCAAGGCGAGGTAGTGCTTGTCGGTGGCGCCGTCGCGGAGTTCGTCGTGCAACCGGCGCAATGCTGAGCGCTTCTTGGCGAGCAGCAGCACGCCCGAGGTCTCGCGGTCGAGCCGGTGTACCAGTTCGAGGTCGCGCAGCTCCGGGCGCGCCGCACGCACCTGTTCGATCAGCCCGTGGCTGATGCCGCTGCCACCGTGCACAGCCACGCCCCAGGGCTTGTCGACGATGAGCAGATGGGCATCTTCGAACAGCACCGGAAAGTCGCGCGCCGGTGCGGGGGAGGTGTCATCGCGCTGCGCCACCCGGATCGGAGGTACGCGCACCGTCTGGCCAACGGCCAACTTGTGCTCGGGCTTGACGCGGCCGCCGTCCACGCGCACTTCGCCGCTGCGGACGATGCGGTAGATGTGGCTGCGTGGCACGCCCTTGAGCAGTCGCGCCAAAAAGTTGTCGATGCGCTGGCCCTTGCTGCCCTCATCGACCACTTGCAGCGTGACAGCCTCGCTGGAAGTAGAGGTCGCGGTGGCTCGAGCCGCGGTGGCCGGCACAGCAGCGGCTGACGGGCGGGGGTCGGCCACGTCGCGCAAAGCGCTTTTGCGCGGCGCGGCGGCAGTCCGTATACTTGGGCCTCCCGCTGGTTGGGTCCGGCGTGGACGATTTCCCTGGTTAATGTCGTTCACCAGCTGCACTGTGCAGACAAGCAACGAGTCTACCCAAGATTGCGTGCTCGAGACCGACAAGGTTTTCGGGCGGCGCGTCGAGTCGGAACACAGGCGCACGTTGCGCTGCTTCGCCGGTCGGCGAGGGCTCCCGCAGTCCCCGACCCCCGTTGCAGTGTGCCCCGCGAGCATAGAGTCGGCCCTCCTGGCCGCGCCCGGTCTGCCCGTTCGCCATCGTTCCCGCCATCGCGCCACCCCAGGCATTGAGTGTCGTTTTGACCATCAGGCAGACCCCCGGAACACACCCGCCACGCCACCGCGCCACAGCGCCCGGTGGCGTGCGCGCAGACGCGTCCGTCCGCCCCTAGTCCAGACGCCACACCCCGCTCGAGCGCGCGGGAGAGTCATATGAAGCGCATGTTGTTCAATGCGACGCAGGCTGAAGAGCTGCGCGTCGCCATCGTCGATGGTCAAAAACTCATCGACCTCGACATCGAGACGGCTGGCCGCGAGCAGCGCAAGTCGAATATCTACAAGGCCAAGATCACGCGCGTCGAGCCCAGCCTCGAAGCCGCCTTCGTCGACTACGGAACCGACCGCCACGGCTTTTTGCCGTTCAAGGAGATCACCAAGTCTGGCTTGGCCAACGACGCCGAGCCGGTCAAGGGCCGTCCGGCCGACTGGATCAAGGAGGGCCTCGAGCTCATCGTCCAGGTCGACAAGGACGAGCGCGGCAACAAGGGCGCCGCACTCACCACCTACATCAGCCTTGCCGGCCGTTATCTGGTGCTGATGCCCAATAACCCGCGCGGCGGCGGCGTGAGCCGGCGCATCGAGGGCGAAGACCGCAACGAACTGCGCGACCTCATCGGCCAGCTCGAGATCCCTTCGGGTATGAGCGTGATCGCGCGCACCGCCGGCATCGGCCGCACGCTCGAGGAGCTGCAGTGGGACTGCAACTACCTGCTGCAGCTCTGGCGTGCCATCGAGGGTGCCGCCGACAGCGCCCCGGCGCCGTTCCTGATCTATCAGGAGTCGAGCCTGGTGATCCGCGCCATCCGTGATTACTTCACTGCCGACATCGGCGAGATCCTCATCGACACGCCGGCCATCCACGAGCAGGCCGAGCAGTTCATGAGCCACGTGATGCCCGGCAACGTCAACCGCGTCAAGCTCTACAGCGACGACGTGCCGCTGTTCTCGCGTTTCCAGATCGAGCACCAGATCGAGACCGCGTACTCGCGGCAGGTCAATCTGCCGTCGGGTGGGGCGATCGTCATCGACCACACCGAGGCGCTGGTCGCCATCGACGTCAACTCGGCGCGCTCCACGCGCGGCTCAGACATCGAGGAGACCGCTTTCCGCACCAATCTGGAGGCCGCCGATGAGGTCGCCCGCCAGTTGCGCCTGCGCGACCTCGGTGGCCTGGTGGTGATCGACTTCATCGACATGGAATCGGCCAAGAACCAGCGCGAGGTGGAGAATCGCCTTAAGGACGCACTGCATCTCGACCGTGCGCGCGTGCAGATGGGCAAGATCAGCCGCTTCGGCATGCTCGAGTTGAGCCGCCAGCGGTTGCGCCCGGCGCTCTCCGAGGGTAGCCACATCCCGTGCCCGCGCTGCCATGGCACCGGCTTTGTGCGTGACACCGAGTCGACCGCGCTGCACGTGCTGCGCATCCTGCAGGAAGAGTCGATGAAGGAGAACACCGCTGCCGTGCACGTCCAGGTGCCGGTGGATGTGGCCACCTTCCTGCTCAACGAGAAGCGCACCGACATCTGGGGCATGGAGGCGCGCCTCAAGGTCAACGTCATCGTCATCCCCAATACGCATCTGGAGACGCCGAACTACGAGGTCAAGCGCTTGCGTCACGACGATCTGCGCGACGCTGACCAGACCATCGCCAGTTATCAGATGGCCGAGAAGCCCAAGGAAGAGGAGGAGTCCTCCAAGGGCAAGGAGCGCGAGCCGGTGCGTCAGGAGGCGGCGGTCAAGGGCATCACTCCGGCGCAGCCGGCGCCGGTGGTGTCGGCGCCTGCGCCGGTGTTGGCGCCGCCGCCGGCACCTGCGCCGTCGTCGGGCGGCATCCTCAGCAAGCTGTTCGGCTGGCTGGCGCCCAAGCCATCGGCGCCAGTGCCAGCGCCGGCCCCTGTGGTGGCTGTGCCGGCCAAGCGTAGCGAAGACCCGCAGCGCGGTGAGCGCGATGCAGGCCGTGGCGGACGTGGCCGCGGCGAGCGCGGTGGCCGTGGCCGTGGCCGTGGCGAAGGCGGCCGCAGTGAAGCCACCGAGAGCCGTGATCAGCGCCCGACCGAGGCGCGGGCCGAGCGCAACGATGGCCGGGCCAATCTGGCCCGTGGCGGCGAAGGTCGTGCCGAGAGCGGCCGAGGTCGCGACGGCCGTCCGCCGCGTGAGGAGCGTCAGCCTGAGGGTCGCCCGCCGCGTGAGGAGCGCGTCGAGGTTGCCGCAGCCGAGTCCATTGCCGCCGAGGGGCCCGGGGAAGGGCGTTCGCGCCGTCGCCGTCGCCGTCGTGGTGGTGGTGACCGCGACGGTGCGGCTCAGATCACGGAAAGCCGCGTCGAGCAGTCGCTCGAGGACGCCGCTGATGATGCGTTGGAGCTGGTCACACTCGACGAGATCGTGCCCGACCTGACTGCAACCGATGAGCCAGCCGAACCCGCTGTGGTGGATCCAGTGGCGGCCGAGGTGCCGGCCGCCTCGCCGACCACCACCTCGTCAGGCGCGCGCCAACGCCGTCCACGTCGAGCCGCCACCGAGCCCGTGCCCGAGATGGCCGAAGCCGTGGCAGTGGCAGACCCGGAAGCGCCGGAGGCCGCGGTTGTCGCCGTCGAGGTGGCGTCGCCCGAGCCGGAGGTGCCGGTGGCCGTGGTCGCAGCGGATGTCGAGCCCGAAGCGCCGGTGGCTGCATCCGCGCGCCGACGCACCCGCCCGGCACCCAAGATCGATATCCCGGTCGACCCCAACCTTGAGCAGGTCGAGACCGTGGCCGCCCCCGCGCCCGCCCCCGCGGCGGCCGCCGAGGCTGCGGTGCCGAAGGTGCGCAAGCCGCGTCCGCGTCGTGTGCCAGCCGCCAAGACAGAGGAAGAGACGCTCGAGCAGGTCGAGACCCGCGGCGGCGGTTGAGCCATGTCGACGCCCACCACCTCTGCCGCCGCTGCGTCGCCCCCGGGCGGAACGGCAGCGGGTGGCGGCTTTTGCCGGCTCGAGAGCTTCGCTGTCAGTGTGGCCACCGGCGACGATGCGTGTGCCTTCCTCAACGGTCAGCTCTCCAGCGACGTCAAGACGCTGGCTGCGGGTCGGTGGCAGCCTTCGAGCTACAGCACGCCCAAAGGGCGCGCTCTGGCCACTTTTATCGTGGCGGCTCAGGATGCTGCGGCGGGTGCAGCGTTCTGGCTGGTCACTCGGCGCAGCGTGGCCGAATCCACCTTCAAGCGTCTCGGCATGTTCGTGATGCGCAGCAAGGTGCATTGGGCGCATCAGGCGCACGTGGTGCTTGGGGCTCAGGGCAGCGCCGCAGGTCAGCAGGTCGCAGCATTGCTGGGCAGCGGTGCACCGGCCGCCGGTGAGTGCCGCACGCCGGTCGAGGGTTCGCCCTTGGCCGGCTGGGTCGGTGAGGCGTCTGCCCTGGTGCTGGGTCTCGGTGCTGATTCCTGGTGGCTGCTGCTGCCAGCGCCGGTCGCGGACACCGTCGCCGATGCATGGCAGCCATCGCTCGCCGAGATGAGCACGCTTGCTTGGGACAGCGTCGAGATCGCGGCGGGTCGTGCCTGGGTGGAGGAGGGCACGCGCGAGGCCTTCGTGCCGCAGATGCTCAACCTCGACCTCACCGCTGGCATCAGCTTCAAGAAGGGTTGCTATCCGGGCCAGGAGATCGTCGCCCGCACCCATTACCTGGGCAAGGTCAAGCGGCGGATGTTGCGTTTTGCCGTGGCGTGGGATGCCGCTACCCCGCTGCCGCAGCCTGGCGATGCGGTGCATGCAGCAGGCGATGCCGATCAGGCACTCGGCCAGCTGGTATTGGCCGCGCCGCTGGACGACGACCACTTGCAGTTGCTCGTGGTGCTGCAGATGGACCTCGCCGGGGGGGCTGAACTGTGCCTCGGCGGGGCCGACAGGCCTGCGCTCACGCCGCTGGACCTGCCCTACGCGCTCGAACCTGCTGGAGCGTCTTAGCCGCGCTGTGCGGGGCGGCCGGTGCGTTGCACCGAACTTGCCGGCAGTGGCTTTGGCCCACTCTGCATGCGAGGCGCAGCAGCCGGAGCCATCGGTCATCTGGCCGAAGATGGGGGGCGCCCTGCGTGCAATAATCCGCGCCACACATCACCCAGGAGACCTTCATGGACGACAACCGCGCTAAGGCGCTGGCCGCGGCCCTTTCCCAGATCGAGAAGCAGTTCGGCAAGGGCTCCATCATGAAGCTCTCCGACGGCAGCGTCGAGAACGATATCCAGGCTGTCTCCACGGGCTCGCTCGGCCTCGACATCGCGCTCGGCATCGGTGGCCTGCCGCGCGGCCGCGTGGTCGAGATCTACGGTCCGGAATCGTCGGGCAAGACTACGCTCACCCTGCAGGTGATCGCCGAGATGCAGAAGATCGGAGGCACTGCCGCTTTCATCGACGCCGAACACGCGCTCGATACGAGTTACGCGCAGAAACTTGGCGTCAACATCGGCGATCTGCTCATCTCGCAGCCCGACACCGGTGAACAAGCACTCGAGATCGCCGACATGCTGGTACGCTCGGGCGGCGTCGACATCGTCGTCATCGACTCGGTGGCTGCACTCACGCCCAAGGCCGAGATCGAAGGCGAGATGGGCGATCAGCTGCCCGGCCTGCAGGCGCGGTTGATGAGCCAAGCGTTGCGCAAGCTCACCGCCAACATCAAGCGCACCAACACCCTGGTCATCTTCATCAACCAGATCCGCATGAAGATCGGCGTGATGTTTGGCAATCCGGAGACCACCACCGGGGGCAACGCGCTCAAGTTCTACGCCAGTGTGCGCATGGACATCCGCCGCATCGGCGCGATCAAGAAGTCCGACGAGGTGATCGGCTCCGAGACGCGTGTCAAAGTGGTCAAGAACAAGGTCGCACCGCCGTTCCGCGAAGCCTTGTTCGACATCCTCTACGGCGAGGGCATCTCCCGCGAGGGCGAGATCATCGAGCTCGGCGTGGCACACAACATCGTCGAAAAGTCCGGCAGCTGGTACGCCTATGGTGGTGACCGCATCGGCCAAGGCAAGGACAATGCGCGGGAGTACCTGCGTGAGCATCCAGCCATCGCCGCCGAGATCGAGGCCAAGGTCCGTGATGTGGTGGGCGTCAAGCCGGCCATGGCCAGTGTGGCCGGCGGTGGCGCCGACTAAGCCGCCGCGCAAGTCGACCAGCACGCTGCAGCGAGCCGTGCGTATGCTCGCGCGGCGCGATATGAGCCGAACCGAGCTGGCCACCCGTCTTGGCGCCGGCCGGCGGCAGGCCGATGCGCTTGATGCGATAGCCGCCGGGGACGCTCTGGCGGCGCAAGAGGAGGGCCCGGTGGGCGCGCGGCAGTCCAGCCCGTCACCCACCCCGGCGGAGATCGATGCCGCGCTCGATCGCCTGGCGGCCATCGGTCTGCAGTCCGACAGCCGCTTCGCCGAGAACTATGTGCGCGGCCGGCAGGCCCGCACCGGTAGCCGCCGGTTGGCAGCAGAGCTCAAGCAGAAGGGCGTCGACAGCGACATCATCGGCGAGGCGCTGGCGGGCATCGGTGACTCCGATCTGCAGCGAGCTCGCGAGCTGTGGAGTCGCCGCTTCACGGCCTCGCGCGATCCGCGCGAGCGCGCCCGACAGATGCGCTTTCTTGCCGCGAGGGGCTTCGATCTCGCGGTGATCCGTACGCTGATGGGCGAAGTGGCGGAGGGCCATCCGCCGGACGACGTCGACACCGACTAGGCCGGCCGCCGGCTCGCGTCCATCGGCTGGCACTGGAGTCGGCGTGGCCGCGAGCAAACGAGCAGCCTAGAACCCGAGGTCGAAGCAGCGTCCGCCGATGCAACGCAAGCGCTGGAGGCGGGCCAGAGCGGCCTTGCGAGCGTCTTCGGCGCGGCGAGCCTCCTCTGCCTCCGCTTCCGCCCGCTTTCGGGCGTCCTCCTCGGCCTGCACGCGGGCCTTCTCCTCAGCGGCCAGCCGCGCTGCCTCGTCGGCGGCTGCCTGTTCGCGGGCGACTCTCTCTGCCTCAAGGCGCGCTGCACGCACCGCTTCGGGCTCGCGCAGCGCCAGCGTGACCGGGCTGCCGTTGGCAGCGGCGACGAGCGCGGCGTCTGGGTCGAGCACGCGGGCCTTGCGGCCGCTGCCGATCACATATTGGTCCTCGCATCGCGTCTCACGCACATCGCCGCGTGACACCGGGCAGGGCACGTCGACGCGCCGCGGCAGATTGGCAAAACGTTCGCAGGCTGCGTACACGGTCTTCACCGCGGCATCCTCCGGGCTGCTGGCGCGGCGGCGCGGGGCCGGGGCGCCAGCGATCATCATGCGCCCGGTACCGTACTCGACGCACTCCCGCTGGCGCAGCGGCATCCCGGCGAGGTAGGTGTCCCATCGCTCGCGCATGAGACTGGCATCGGCTTGCACCTTGATGTCGCGGAAGTAGCGGCCGCTACAACCCGACACCGAGAGTGACCCGTAGAAACGGAAGCGCCCTTCCCAGCGGATGGTCTGTGCGCCATCGGTGCGGGGGGTGTAGCCGACCACCGTCTCAAAGTGCGGCGGTGCGAGTTCGCGCTCGATCCGGCTGCCGTCGGGCAGCTGGATCTCGATGTTGCAGGGTTGATCGCCTGAGGGCGTGACCTGGATGCGCAACGGGGTCTCCCGGCCGACCACAAAATCGGCGGCGAGCGTCAGCGTGGGCAGCAGCAGTGCAAGCGCCGCCCAAAGACTGCGCACCCGGCGCACTGGATCAAGATGAGGACGCGTCGTCGCCGAGGCCGCGTCCGTCGCGGCCACGCGTGACGTTCCAGAGGGCTTCGAACAGTTGCTGCTTATCGATCGGCTTTGCCAGGAGCGCGTCGGCCCCCGCTTGGAATACACGGTCTCTGTCCTCACCCATGGTGTCAGCGGTAAAGGCAATGATCGGCAGATCCGCGCCTTTCTGAAGGCCTCGGATCAGGCTCATCGCTTCGATGCCGCCCATCACTGGCATGCGCATGTCCATCAGGATGACGTCATAGAGGCTCTTGTCACCGCCTTCCACCACCGCATCCACGGCTTCTTGACCATTGCACGCTTGTTTTACCATGACGTGCGCTCGCTGCAGCATGACGCTCACCACCTCGCGGTTGATGAGGTTGTCATCGACCACCAGCACGCGCAGTCCGCTGATGTCGGGCAGGGCGCGCTCCTGAGGTCCGATCGCCGGCGTCGACCTGGTGGTCACTCCACCCATCTCGATGTCGGCCCAGAAGGTCGAGCCCTCACCCGGTACGCTCAGCACTCCGACGTCGCCGCCCATCAGCTGTGCCAACTGCTTGCAGATGTAGAGCCCAAGGCCGGTGCCGCCGAATTCGCGGGTGGTCGAGGCGGTCGCTTGCGAGTAGGGCTGGAACAAGCGTTCTGTGGCATCGGCGGCGATGCCGATGCCGGTGTCACGCACCTCGAACCGGTAACGGTTCACGGCGATCGGTCGGGTGGCCAGTGTCACGCTGCCCTTGAGCGTGAACTTGAGCGCGTTCGACATGAGGTTGTTGATGATCTGCCGCAAGCGCAGCGGGTCGCCGAACACCGTTCGCGGCAGACCTGCGTCGACCTCGAAGTGGAAAGTCAGGCCGCGCGCTGCCGCCAGCGGTGCGTAGGTGTCGCGCATGCCGCCGAGCAGGGTCGGCAGGTCGAAGATGACGTTGTCGAGCTCGAGTCGTCCGGCTTCGATGCGCGTCATGTCCAGCACCTGGCTCATCAGCTCGGCCATCTCCTTGCCACTGTTGGCGATCTGCTTGATGTAGCCGCGTCGCACCGGCTCGTCCACGTCCGGTGAGCGCGCCAGTTCAGCCATGCCGAGGATGGCGTTGAGCGGCGTGCGCAGCTCATGGTTGATGGTGGCGAGAAACTCGGTCTTGGCGCGGTTGGCATCGCGTTGGCTCTCTGCCAGTGCCTCGGCGGCGCGACGGCGTTCCCGTTCGGCGATGTAACGGTCTTCGATCACCCGACGGTTCTCGGCCTCGAGCTGACCGGCGCGCAGCATCGCCTGTTCGGCCTGTTTGCGTTGGGTGATGTCGCCGATCACGCCGAGGACACGCATCGGCTTGCCAGCCTCCTCGTGCACGCCGGCACACACCGAGACCCAGTGTTCGCTGCCGTCCGGCCAGATGATGCGCATCTCGCGAGCCCACTGCCGCTTCTGTTCGAGCACCGTGCGGTTCCAGTCGGCGAAGATCTCCTCGCGGTCGTCGGGGTGGATGGCGCGGTAGTAGCTGTCGATGGTCCAGATCGGTTGTGGGCTCGCGTAGCCGTAGCACTCATCGTGACGCCGCGAGCGCTCGAAGGTGCCGGTGGTGGTGTCCATCTCCCAGGTGCCGAGTTGCGCGGCATCCATGGCATGGCTCAGCCGTGTCTGGCTCTCGCGCAAGGCGGCTTGTGCGCGACGCCGATCGGTCACGTCGCTGGCGATCATCGAATAACCCACCACGTCGCCGTCGGCGTCACGCACCGGCGAGAAGGTGACCGCCACGTCCACCCGCTCGCCATTACGGCGCTGGCGCTGGGTGTCGAAGTGCGGGATGCGGCGCCCACCGCTCACCTCGCTGGCCACAGCCTCGGCCTCTGCGCGCAGGTCGGCAGGTACCAGCATGGCGATGTCCGCGCCGATGGCCTCGTCGGCGCGGTAGCCGAACAGTTCCTGTGCGCCGTTGTTCCAACTCGTGATCTGCCCCTGCGGGTTGCAGGAGATGATGGCATCCGATGTCGACTCGACGATGGCGGCCAGCCGATCGACTTCGCGTTCGGCGGTCTTGAGCTCGGTCTCGTCGCGCATCAGCAGCGTCACGCCCCGTACCTGGTCGAGTTCGTCATGGTCGAGTCCGGCAGTGAGCTCGACCAGCGACTCGCCACCACCTTGCCGAGCCAAGGGCAGCGAGACGGTTGCCCGTCGGCCAGCCGCCTCAAGCGCATTCACGCGGGTCAGGGCGGCGACATCCACCAGCGACCCGGGAGATGCCCGCAACACATCACCGATGGGCAGGCCGGCCGCGGCTGCGGATTTCCACCCGGTGAGCCTTTCAGCGACATCGTTCATGCGCAGCACGCGACCGTTCGCATCGGCCGTCACAAAACCAGCGCCAATGATGCCGAGTGCCGACGCCAGACTGCGTTCGGTGTCGGCCAGATGCTCTTCGGCGGTCTTGCGCTTGGCCACCTCGCTCTCAAGCTGCGCGATGGCCTGCTGCAATTGCTCCACCGAAGGGATCTTGAGGATCTTGGGCAGCAGTGGCCAGAGCCCGGCGGCGGTGGCCAGTGAGACCACCGCGGTGAAGACCTTGGTGATGGCGTGCAGGCCGTAATCCGGCACCCAGACGGTCCAGATGTCCATCACGTGGGTGATGCCGCACGCAAAGATGAAGACACTGAACAGCACTGCGACCCAGCGGTAGCGGACGTCGGGTCGTCGACTCAGGAAAGCGACGATGACGGCGGGGATCGAAAAGTAGGACAGGGCGATGACGGCATCTGCGGTCACCATCGACCACAGCAAAGCGGGCGTCCAGGTGAAGCAGTAGCCGTGCGGCAAGAAGCCCTGCCGGCCCAGGAAGTCAGCAAACAGGTCCATCGGTTGCAAAGCGGCCTAGAGCCGCGGCAGTCTGGGGACCCGAGTATTACCACGGAGCAGGAACTTATTAAACCATTCTCGTAAAATGGTCTAGGCGCCGCTCTGGGACGGGCCTGTCAAGACAGGGCCCACATGACGCGCAGGTGGTGCCGGCAAGAGGAGTCGAACCCCCGACCTTCGCATTACGAATGCGCTGCTCTACCAACTGAGCTATGCCGGCGCGGCGGCGATTGTAACCCGTAGGCGGTCTGGCGCCAAAGGCCCCTCGCACCCGTGCCAGCAGCGAGTGGCCAGAGCCACCCGCCCTTACTCAAGCAGTGGCTGCTTCGGACTTGCGGACGCGCAAGGTCAGATCGATGCGCTCGACATGAAAGCCGTTGGCGATGCTCTCGATCGGGAAACCTTCGAGCACATCCATGGGGATGTCGTGCAGCGTATCGCTCTCAAGATCGTGCAGGTGCAGGTGCGGCTCGGTGTTGGGGTCATACAGGGTCACGCCCGACTGCGAGGTCACGGTCTGTAGCAGGCCGCGATCGACGAACAGATTGAGCGTGTTGTAGACCGTCGCACGTGATACACGGGGACGACTCTGGTTGACGATGCTGAAGACCTGCTCGGCCGACAGATGCTCGCGCCGGGTCATGATCAACTCGGCGATTCGCAGGCGCGGGTAGGTGGTGTTGACGCCAAGGCCTCGCAGGAGGCTTGAGATGGCGTCCGGACTGATGAGGGGTCCGTTCATGGCCGTAGTCCTTTCATCACGGGTGTCATCCAAACACGACAGTCTGAATGTAAGGTGATGTGGACATTAGGTCGCTAAACGATCGCTCTGTCAAGCGTCCAGATGGCTTTTTTTGGAGTCGCCGTTGCGAGGCGGTTCAGGCCTCCTCGCTTGACCCGGCTGCCGTGCACCGGGCCAGTGAGCGGGCCGTCTTACGCTCCAGCGTCAGTTGCAGTTCCTCGAGGCTGGCGTCGACGAATCCTGCCGCCACCAGCGCTGTGATGACCACGTCACAGACCTCCTCGATCACCGCCTCGCGCGGCATCTGCCGGGTCCAGGTGCGTGCCAGTTCGCCGGTCTCTTCGGCCAGTTTGACGAGGTTGCGCTCCGGGCTGTTGCCGGGGATGTCGCGGGCGATACGGGTGGCCGCTTGCAGCAGTCGATCGAGGTCCATGGGTCCGGGAGGTGCTGTCGGGAGCGTCCGATTCTGCCATGCACCCCCGACCCGCCCATGACGGCGGGTGGGATCATCGCGAGTGGCGATGTGCACGCAGCCTGCTTTCTCGCGCCCCGACAGCAGTTGTATGCTCTCTCGCATGGACGACGGGCACTTTGATCACGATCATTTCATTGCCGCGCACAGCGCCGGCTGGACTGCCCTGCGCCGCGATCTGCACGCCCACCCCGAGCTCGCCTTCGCCGAGCATCGCACTGCCGATCTGGTGGCGGCGCGGCTCGAAGCAGCTGGCATCGCAGTGCGTCGTGGCTTCGCCGATACCGGTGTGGTCGGTCTGGTGGAGGGCCATCAGCCCGGCCCGATGATCGGCTTGCGTGCCGACATGGACGCGCTGCCCTTGCACGAGCGCAACGATTTCGCGCATCGCTCCGTGCACGTCGGGCGCATGCACGCCTGCGGCCACGATGGCCACACCGCCATGTTGCTGGCGGCCGCCGAGACGCTTGCTGCGGCGCCCGACTTCGCCGGTCGCGTCGCCTTCATCTTCCAGCCGGCCGAAGAGGGTGATGGCGGCGCCCGCCGCATGATGGACGAGGGGCTGTTCGCCGACTTCCCCTGCGAGGAGGTCTACGCGCTGCACAACTGGCCCGGGCTCGAGGCCGGCTGCTTTGCCGTGCACCGCGGGCCGGTGATGGCCTCGGCCGACCAGTTCGACATCACCCTGCGCGGGCGCGGCGCGCATGCCGCCATGCCGCATCAGGGGCTGGACCCGGTCACCGCCGCCGCGGCGCTGGTGCAGACCCTGCAGACGGTGGTGAGCCGGCGCACCGACCCGCTGCGCGCCGGTGTGGTCAGCGTCACTCGCATGCAGGCCGGCGAGGCCTACAACGTCATCCCGGAGACGGTGACCATCGGCGGCACCGTGCGCGCGCTCGACAACACCGTGCGCGATGCGCTGCAGGCGCAGATCACGGCGGCGGCCGAGGGCATCGCCGCGGCCCACGGGTTGCACGCGACGGTGGACTACCGGCGCGGCTATCCGGCCACCGTCAACCACGCCGCTCAGGCCGATTTTGCCGGGGCGGTGGCGGCGGCGCTGGTCGGCCAGCAGCATGTGCGCCGCGATATGGACCCGTCGATGGGCGCCGAGGACTTCGGCTTCATGCTCATGGACAAGCCCGGCGCCTACCTGTGGATCGGCAACGGCCCGGGCAGTGGCGGCTGCATGCTGCACAACCCGCTCTACGACTTCAACGACGACATCCTGCCGCTTGGCGTGCGCTTTTGGCGGGCGTTGGTGCTTGCTCGGCTGCCATTGGCGGTCTAGCGGAGCACCGACGCACTGACGCTCTCATGCTCACTGTGGGGCCTACCCCCGCAGCGAGCGCGGCGCGTCAGGGCTCTCTGGAGCCCTCTGCCAGTTCCCGCGCCACCTGCTTGCCCAGCTCCACGCCCCATTGGTCGAAGGGGTTGATGTGCCACACGCACGCTTGCGTGAACACCTTGTGCTCATAGCAGGTCAATAGCGCACCGAGTGATTCGGCATCGAGTGTGGCGGCGCGGATGAGGCTGACCGGCTGTCCGCCAGGCAGCACGCCATGCTCACCCGGCGCGCCAGCCACCCGGCCTCCGGTGTGCAGCACCTGAGCTTGTGCCAGCGCATTGGCGTTGAGCGCAGGCTCGAGCGCTGCCGTCTCGTCGAACAGGATGATGTCGGCTGGCAGCAGGACCGTGCCCTGGTGCAGCAGCTGCATGAAGGCATGCTGTGCATGGCAGCCCGCTGCGCCAAAGATCACGCCCCCGGTGTCCCAGGCCACGGGCTGGCTGTCGAGGTCCACGCGCTTGCCCAGCGATTCCATCTCGAGTTGCTGCAGATAGGCCGGCAGCTGCCGCAGCGGCCAGGCGTAGGGCAGTACCGCTTGCGCTTGCGCGCCCAGGAAGTTGCGGTTCCAGATGCCGAGCAGGCCCATGAGCAGAGGCAGATTGACCGCCGGTGAGGCTTCGGCGAAGTGCGTGTCGATGGCGTGCGCACCCCGATGCAGGCTGAGCAGCACCTGAGGCCCGCAGGCGATCTGCACGATCAGGCTCACGGCCGACCCGATCGAGTAGCGGCCACCGATCCAATCTTCGAAGACCAGACATTGCTCCGCAGGAACACCCCAGGCAGCGGCGCGTTCTGGTGCGGCGGTGACCGCCACAAAGTGTCGATGCAGTCGCGCCTCTGGCAGCCCGGCGCCACTGAGCCAATCGCGAGCGCGCGCTGCGTTGGCCAGCGTCTCCTGCGTGCCAAAGGTCTTGGAACAAACGATGAAGAGTGTCGTGGCGGGGTCACAGGCTGCGAGTGCGTCGGCGAGCGCGCGCGGATCGAGGTCGCTGACGCATTGGCAGGCCGGTCCATCGGCCTGTGTTGCCAGTACGTCGAGCGCCAGCGCCGGGCCGAGGTCGGATCCGCCGATGCCGAGGTTGATCACGTTGCGCACGGCTCCGCCGGTGGAGAGTTTCCACTCGCCGTGGCGTATCTCACCGGCGATGCGCGCTTGCGCCGCCCGACCGGCCTCGATCCCGGTGCGCAGGTCACGGCCGCCCAGCATGACTGGGCCATGGCCGCGCAGCGCGGTGTGCAGGGCAGGGCGGCTCTCGGTCGGGTTGACCACATCGCCGCGCTGCATGCAAACGAAGCGCGTTTGCACACCGGCTTGTTCCGCCAGTTCGCACAACAGATCGAGCCCGCGGGCATCGATGCGGTGCCCCGAGAGGTCGGCGCGTAACAGGCCGGCGTCGACCTTTAGCCAGCCGGGCTCGCCCGCCAGAGCGGGCACCGCGGCGTGGCGGCCAGTCCCGGTTACCCGGCTATGGGCATCGAGTTGCTGCCAGGCAGGAAGGGTGTCGGGGCGTGGCATGAGCAGAGTGTAACGATGCGGCGGTGTGATCGGCGGCAGCAACAACGAGCCGGCTGCGCTTGGTTACACTATGGGGGTCCGATGGAGGTATGCAATGAAAAAGATCGAAGCGGTGATCAAGCCGTTCAAACTCGACGAGGTGCGCGAGGCGCTGGCCGAACTCGGGGTATCGGGACTCACCGTCAGCGAGGTCAAGGGTTTCGGTCGCCAAAAAGGCCATACCGAGCTCTACCGCGGTGCCGAGTACGTGGTTGATTTCCTGCCCAAGATGAAGGTCGAGGTGGTGGTCACCGGCGAGCAGACTGCAGCCGTGGTGGACGCCATCATCAAGGCCGCCCACACCGGCAAGATCGGCGATGGCAAGATCTTTGTCTACCCGGTCGAGCAGGTGGTGCGCATACGCACCGGCGAGACCGACGAGTCGGCCATCTGACGCGCCCGCCCCGTCTGGCCGGCCAGTCCGCTGACCATGCCTGAGAGTCTGGCCGGCAAGCTGGTAGTGGCCATCTCGTCGCGGGCTCTGTTCGATTTCGAAGAAGAGAACCAGGTCTTCGAGGAATCCGACGACCGACGTTACCGTGCACTGCAACTCGAGCGGCTTGATGTGCCGGCCAAGCCGGGCGTCGCTTTTTCGCTGGTGCGCAAGCTGCTCGCCTTCAATACCGACGATGCGCAACGCGTCGAGGTGGTGATCCTGTCGCGCAACGACCCGGTCTCGGGCATGCGCGTGTTCCGCTCGGCCCAGCACTACGGCCTGCCCATCCAGCGCGGCGCCTTCACCCGCGGCGAATCGCCCTGGCGCTACCTGCGCCCGCTGCACGCCAACCTGTTCCTCTCAGCGCATCTGTCCGATGTCCGATCGGCGCTCGAGGCGGGAGTGCCGGCGGCGCAGGTCTACCCGCACTCGACCCGCGCCACCGACGCTCACCCGCATGAGGTGCGCATCGCCTTTGATGGCGACGCGGTGCTGTTCTCCGATGAGGCCGAGCGCGTGTACCAGGACCACGGGCTTGATGCCTTCCAGGCGCACGAGCGCGACAAGGCGGCGCAGCCACTCTCCGACGGGCCGTTCAAGCCGCTGCTCGAGGCGCTGCATCGTTTGCAGCAGGAGGGCACGCCGGCGATGCGCATCCGTACCGCGCTGGTCACTGCGCGCAGCGCGCCGGCACATGAGCGCGCCATCCGCACACTGATGGAATGGGATGTCGAGGTCGACGAGGCGATGTTCCTCGGTGGCCTGGCCAAAGGCGATTTCCTGCGTGAGTTCGAGCCGGACTTCTTCTTCGACGATCAGGCGGGCCACTGCGAGTCGGCCGCCGCCGCTGGACCGGCCGGTCAGGTACTTTTTGGCGTACGCAACGCCAGCCAGGCCCACCGCACCCCATAACTCCGGCTGCAGCAGGCTTGCGCGTTGCGCAGGATCAGCCCGCCAAGCCCTCGGCCAGTTCGTTCACGGCCGGCATATCCTGGAGGATCACGTCTTCGGTGAGTTTGAGGGGCGCCAGCGCGACGCGCGGCAAGCGGCGCGCTCGCTCGGCCACGGACATCTGCTGGCTGCTGCTGCGCGCGGCCCAGATGCTCAGATGCAGCACGCAGGCCATGCGGTTGGTGGCTGGCGGCACCTCTGCATCGCGAACCGCTGCCACAAAGGTCTCGGGGAAGTGCCAACGGCTGGCCAGTTCGGCACTCACGCGGTGGTAGTCGTAGCCGAACCGCTCGCGCTCGGCCTCCGCCCGCACCGGGTCGTTGCAACGTCTCTCGGCGGCGAACGCCTCCATCTCCTCCGGCATCGCGGTGTGCATCACCAGCTGGCCGATGGCATGCATCATGCCCACGGTGAAGGCCACCGCTGCGTTGTCGCGGGCCTGCCCGGCGATCCAGCGGCCAGCGCCGGCACATTGCGCGCTATAGCGCCAGAAACCCGCCAGGTCGAGGCCCTGTACCGGGCGTGCACTGCCGGCGAGGCCACACCCGATGACGATGGTGCGCAGGTTGTCGAAGCCGAGCAGCATCACTGCGTCGTCGATGCTCGACACCTTGCGCGGCAGGCCGAACTGCGCTGAGTTGGCGGCGCGCAGAAGCTTGGCGCACAGCACCTGGTCCGAGCGGACGCGGCTGATGATCTCATCGACGCTCACATCATCTTTGTTGAAGCTGGCGATGAGCTCATGCACCACTTCCGGCACGCTGGGCAAGTTCTGGGAGTTTTGGAAGAGGGCGTTGAGTTCCATGATCGGCCGGTGGCTGCCCGAAGGCTGAGCGCAGATGGTATCCGGACTCAGCCTTCTTGGCGCGCCGAAGCGCCGGCCTCGGTCACCAGCCAGTCCATCGGCAGGTCGTGGGCCTGTGGCTCGGTATCCGGCAGGCGCGCCAATTCGTAGGCAATGCCCACGGCCAGCGGGCGCGGCTGCATCGCCGCCAGGGTGCGGTCGAAATGGCCGGCTCCATAGCCGATGCGGTAACCGCGCTCGTCGAAGCCGTTGCAGGGGATCAGCAGCAGGTCCGGGTGCAGGTTGGGGCCCTCACCGGGGAAGGGGATGCCGTATCGGTCCAGCGGCATCTCGGCACCCGGGTGCCAGCGCCGCCAGCGCATGGGCTCGCCCGTGAGGCCGACCACCGGCAGAGCTGCCCAGCGTCGGCCGTCGGCGCAGAGCCACGCGTTGACCACCGCGCGCAGGTCGAACTCGGCGCGATAAGGCCAGCAAAAGCCGATCGAGGTGACTGCGAGCTGTTCGAGCAGGCCGGCCAGATGGCGCGACAGCGCGTCGTCGGCGGCAGCACGAGTGGCAGCGGGCAGGTCGATGCGCGCCTGGATCAGGGCAAGGCGCTGCGCCTTGCGGGCCGCGCGCAGGTCCTTGTCTCCAGCCGGGGGCGCGGCCTCGAGCGGCGGGGTGGGCGAGGGTCTGTCCATGGCGGCAGAGTCTACCCGCCTCGCCTAGATGGCCGCTGCGACCTCGCTCACCAGTGCCGGTCCGCGATAGATCAGCCCGGTGTACACCTGCACCAGGCTGGCTCCTGCGGTGATCTTGGCCTGCGCATCGGCAGCCGAGAAGATGCCGCCCACGCCGATGATCGGCAGGGCGCCATCAAGGCGCCGGGCCAGTGCCGCCAGCCGCTCGGTGCTGCGTTCGAACAGCGGCCGCCCACTCAGGCCACCCGCCTCGTGCGCCAGCGTGTGGCCAGCCACTGCGCCACGCTCAAGCGTGGTGTTGGTGGCGATCACGCCATCCACGCCGCTGGCCAGCAGTCGCCGCGCAAGGCCATCGAGGGCGTCGTCGTCGAGGTCCGGCGCGATCTTGATCAGCAGAGGCACGTAGCGCCCGTGCGCGTCAGCCAGACCCGTCTGCCGGTGGCGCAGTGCTTGCAGCAGCGCATCCAGCTCGTCGCCGTGCTGCAGGGTGCGCAGGCCCTGGGTGTTGGGAGAGCTGATGTTCACCGTGACGTAGCTGGCATGCTCGTAGACCGCTTGCAGCGCTGCCAGGTAATCGTCGTTGGCACGATCCAGAGGCGTATCGGCGTTCTTGCCGATGTTGATGCCGAGGATGCCTTGCCAGCGCGTTCTGGCCAGATTGGCGATCAGCGCCTGTACCCCGCCGTTGTTGAAGCCGAGCCGGTTGATCAGCGCGCCATGCTGCGGCAGCCGGAACACCCTTGGCCGGGGGTTGCCAGGCTGTGGGCGCGGAGTGACCGTGCCCACCTCGAGAAAGCCGAAGCCCAGCGCCGCCAATCCGTCGATGTGCGCAGCGTCCTTGTCGAGGCCGGCCGCCAGGCCGATGCGGTTGGGAAAGTCCAGGCCGAACAGTTCGAGCCCTTGTCCCGGCGCCGGTCGCGGGGCGCGGCACACCGCCCCCATCAGGTCGACGCCGCGCAGCACCCAGTCATGCGCGGTCTCGGGCTCCAGCGCGAACAAGGCGTGGCGGATCAGGGAATAGCTCATGCCGTGATTCTAATCGTCCATTCATCCGCCTCGTCCTGCAGCAGGGCTGCGAATGCCGCTATCCTTCGCCGCATGGCAGCCACTCCCTCCCGACCCTCCTCTGGCCTTGTCGCCGGTGTGGCGCCGCGGTTGCTCGGTTTGATGCGCGAGGCGGTCTGGCTGGGCGGCCTCGCCCTCGGTGTCTATCTGGCCCTGGCGCTTTTGACCCACGATCCGGGTGATCCGGGCTGGTCACGCGCAGGTGTCCACACTGCGGTCAGCAACAGCGCCGGTCTGGTGGGTGCGTGGCTGGCCGACATCCTTTATTACATCTTCGGGCACTCGGCGCTGTGGCTGTTGGCGGCGGCGGGTATCGGGTTGGCGCGCAGCTATGGCCTGATGATGCGCAACCGGATGGCTGACCGCATCTCGGTCGGCGTCATGCTGGCTGGTTTGCTGCTGCTGATGGTGGGTGGCGCGGCGTTCGAGTCGCTGCGCCTGCAAGCCTTTGCCGGGGCGCTGCCGGCGGGGGCCGGTGGCGCGCTCGGCAGCACACTGGCGGGGCTCGCCGCGCAGTTGCTCGGCTTCACGGGCGCCACGGTGTTGCTGTTGGTCGTGCCCATGGCGGGTCTGAGCCTGCTCTCCGGCATTTCCTGGCTGGACATCGCCGAGCGCACCGGTGCCGCTGCCGAGTGGCTGGCATTGCGCGTCTGGCAGGCGGCCGGTGATTGGCGCGATCGCCGGCTGGGTGCGCGCGCAGCGCGCGAGCGCGAATCCAGCCTGCTCGAGGCCGAAGTGGCCGCCAAGACACGCAAGCCGATGCAGATCGTCGCCATCGAGGAGCCGCCGGAGGTCTCCGAGCGCGTCGATAAGGAGAAGCAGCGGCCGCTCTTCACCGAGTTGCCCGGCGATGGTCTGCCGCCCTTGGCCTTGCTCGATGAGGCCTCGGCCAGCGTCGAGGGCCCGCCACTGGAGACGCTCGAGTTCACCTCGCGCCTGATCGAACACAAGCTGCGCGAGTTCGGCGTCGACGTGCAGGTGCTGGCGGCATATCCGGGCCCGGTCATCACACGCTACGAGATCGAGCCGGCTACAGGTGTGAAGGGCAGCCAGATCGTCAATCTGGTCAAGGACCTGGCGCGTGCGCTGTCGGTCAGCAGTATCCGGGTGGTCGAGACCATTCCGGGCAAGTCGTGCATGGGGCTCGAGATCCCCAACGCCAAGCGGCAGACGGTGCGCCTGTCTGAGGTGCTCTCGGCCAGCGTCTACGCCGACAACGCCTCACCGCTCACCCTCGCCATGGGCAAGGACATCGGCGGCGCACCTATGGTCGCCGATCTGGCCAAGATGCCGCACCTGCTGGTCGCCGGCACCACCGGCTCGGGCAAGTCGGTGGCGATCAACGCCATGATCCTCTCCCTACTGTTCAAGGCCACACCGGCCGAGGTGCGGCTGATCCTGGTCGACCCGAAGATGCTCGAGCTGTCGGTGTACGACGGCATCCCGCACCTGCTGGCGCCGGTGGTCACCGACATGAAGCAGGCCGCCCACGCGCTGGCCTGGTGCACGGTCGAGATGGATCGCCGCTATCGGCTCATGAGTGCCCTCGGTGTGCGCAACTTGGCTGGCTACAACATCAAGGTATCGGATGCCATCGAGCTCGGCGCGCCGATCACCGACCCCTTGTTCGAGGCGCTCAACCCCGGCGAGGATCCGCCCGAGCTCGAGCCGATGCCCACCATTGTGGTGGTCATCGACGAACTCGCCGATCTGATGATGGTGGTCGGCAAGAAGATCGAGGAGCTCATTGCGCGGCTGGCGCAGAAGGCGCGTGCGGCAGGCATCCATCTCCTGCTTGCCACACAGCGGCCATCGGTGGACGTGATCACCGGCCTGATCAAGGCCAATGTGCCCACCCGTGTGGCTTTTCAGGTCTCGAGCAAGATCGACAGCCGCACCATCCTCGATCAGATGGGCGCCGAGACGCTGCTCGGAATGGGCGACATGCTCTACCTGCCGCCTGGCACCGGCTTGCCGGTGCGTTGCCACGGTGCGTTCGTGAGCGATGAAGAGGTGCATCGCGTGGTCGAGTTCTTGCGTGCGCAGGGCGAGCCGGATTACATCGAAGGCATGCTTGAGGGTGACAGCGGTGGAGATGCCGAGGCCGGTGGGGGTGAGGTTGGTGGCGACCCCGAGTCCGACCCGCTCTACGACGAGGCGGTTGCGATCGTGCTGCGTACGCGCCGCGCCAGCATCTCGGCGGTGCAGCGCCAGCTGCGCATCGGCTACAACCGCGCCGCGCGCCTCATCGAGGCGATGGAGCAAGCAGGGCTGGTGTCGCCGATGGAGTCCAACGGCAACCGCACGGTGCTGGTGCGGGCGCCAGACTAGCGCACTCATGAAAAAGCCCTCCCGGAAGTCATCCGGAAGGGCACAAGGGGGCTGCAAGGCTCAGACGGCGACGCCGAGGTAGTACGCGTTGTCGAAGTCGGCTACGCCCACAAGGTCGGTCACCGTCACTGTCGCGGCGTTGACCTGCTGCCCGATCTGCAGAGTGGTGTCGCTGAAGATCAACTCCTCGGTCTCGCCTGGTGCGAGGATGCCGAAGTCGTAACTGGTGCCGGCTGCGGCACCGTTCAGGTCGTAGTTGCTGTCGTTGAGCACCACGTTGCCCAGCGTCACCGTACCCTTGTTGGTGACCACGAACTTGAACTGCGGTGCGCTGGTGGCTTCCGGCCCGCTCGGCGAGTTGGCGTCGTCCCAGGTCACCCCACCATCCACCGAGACGTACTTGATCAGATTGATCTGCGGGTCGTAGATCACCGTGACGGTCTCGTTGTCGCTGGCTGGCGAACTCTCGTTGCTGGTCAGCAGTGCCGCGCTCTCCACACGCCCATCGCCACCACCGTTACTGTCGAGGTCGTCCTGCGTCAGCGTGTAGTTCCGGTCGAAGACCACCGTCTCTCCCGGCGCCACCGAGAAACCGCTCTCGTTCAGCCCGGTCAGGGGATCGGTCACGGTGACGCCAGTCAGGCTGACGTTGCCGTTGTTCTGGATGGTGTACCTGAAGCTCAGCAGGTCGCCAGCGGTGTCTGCAAGGCCATCGCCGTCGCCACCGCTGACGCTGTTCAGGGTGGTGTCGAAGGACAGCACGATATTGCGCAGGATCGGCACCTGATCCGAGTCGGTCACCGGGCTGGTCTGGCTGCTGGTCGCTGTGCACAGGTTGTCCAGATAGCCATCGCCGCCGCCGTTGCTGTCGATATCGGCCTGCGTCAGCGTGTAACTGGTGAAGTAGGTGTTCAAGGCTCCCGGCGCGAGCGTCAGGTCGTTGAGTACCAAGCCGGTTAGTTCTTCGGTCAGGTCGACGTTGGTCAGCGTCACGTTGCCCGGGTTGGCCAGGATCACCCGGTAGTTGAGCTCGTCGCCCACCGCGTCGGCGATGCCGTTGCCGTTGCCGCCGGTCACGTCGAGGAAGATCTTGTTGAGGAACATCACCGGGCTGACGAACAGCTGCACGGTCTCGGTGTCGGTGGTCGGGCCCGTCTCGTCGGCGGTTACGACTGCAATATTGTCGAGGGTCCCGTCGCCACCACCATTGGTGTCCAGGTCCGACTGCTGTAGCACGTAGGTCGAGAGGTAAGTCTGGCTGGCGCCCGGTGCAAGTGAAGCCAGCGTGTCGCTGAAGCCGCTGAGCGAGCTGGTGGTGATGACGTTGTTGAGGGTCGTGTTGCCAACGTTCAGGACCACGATCTGGTAGTTCAACTGGTCGCCGGCGGCGTCCGCGAGCGGGTTGTTGTTGCCGCCCGTGATGTCGACCAGCGACTTGATGACGAGCAGGCCAGCATTGGTCGTCAGCTGCACAGATTCTGCTGCACTAACGGCCACTGTCTGGTCGGAGTCAGCGGTTGCGGTGTTGTCGATGTCGCCATCGCCGCCACCGTTGTTGTCCAGATCGGCCTGAGTCAGCGTGTAGGTCGTCACAAAATTCTGCGACTCACCCGGGGCAAGCGTGATCCCCCCTTGTGCCAGACCGGTCAGCGGGTCGATCACCGAGACGTTGGTCAGGGTGGTGTTGCCGGGGTTGGCCACGATCACCGTGTAGTTCAGGGTGTCGCCGGGCGCATCAGCAACGCCATTGTTGTTGCCGCCGGTGATGGCCTGCAGGGTCTTGACCACACTCAGCGATGACCGCTGGTTGATGGTGACGAACTCGGAGTCGCTGACCGGGCCGGTCTGGTCGGAGTCGGCAGTCGCCGTGTTCTCGATCGTGCCATCGCCACCACCATTGTCGTCCAGTTCGGCCTGGGTCAGGGTGTAGCTCGAGACGAAGCTCTGCGTCGTGCCCGGGGCGAGGGTGATGCCGCTGAGGTTCTGTCCGGTGAGCGGATCGACCACTGTGACGCCGGTGAGGGTGATGTTGCCCGAGTTGGCCACCAGCACCCGGTAGTTCAGGATCTCCCCAGCCACGTCGGCCACGCCGTTCTGGTTGCCGCCGGTGATCTCGTCGATGACCTTGTCGATCGCGATGGCAGGGGTGTAGGCCAGTGGCACGGCGACCGATGCGGTGACCGGGTCGGTCTGGTCGGAATCCGCGGTGGCGGTGTTGTCGAGGTCA